>JANSXC010000038.1 GCA_024743115.1 bacterium
GGCTGGAAATACCCGTTCCCATTCCGAACACGGCAGTCAAGCAGCCAGGGCCGATGATAGTGCTTTGTGCGAAAGTAGGTTAGCGCCGGGTCATTCTTCCGAACGCCCGTCTGGTTACCCCAGGCGGGCGTTTGCATGTACGGCCTTCTTCGCCGGTTCCGCTAGTTTGGGTTCGTCTCGTGCGTGCATGGATCGGGCTCGTGTTTGCTCGGTGATTCGTGAGTGCTACAACCAGCGGGTGACTGTTCCCGAGGCTCGTGCGAATGCCCAGCTGCGGCGCTACGACCCTCGAAATCTGAGCATCCCGTTCGGGTCTTCTGGCCTGCGGTTGGTAGTTCCAGCGGCGCGCGAGTTTCTGCGGCGGGGCGATTGGGCGCGCTCGAAGCGTCAGCGGATGCGATCGGGCGGGCGGGGTGCCTGGGTCGGGCCGGAACATGAATCTCCTGATTGGGAGCCGCCGTACTGGGTCGAGGTCTGGCCGTCCGCACGGGCCGCGGTGTGGGCGCTGGCACGCTGGAGCGGGGTCGGGTCGAAGGAAGCGAAGGTGGGCGAGGCCGGGGCCGGTGTCGGTGATCCGAGCAGGTCTCCTCTTCGGGGACTGCGTGTGCTCGATCTGGGATGTGGCCTCGGGGTGCCGGGGATCGGGGCTGCCCGCTGTGGGGCAAGTGTGCTGTTCCAGGATCGTTCGGCGGATGCGCTTGCCTTCGCGCTGTGGAATGCGCGGCGGGTTGGCGCGGACGTGAGCGTACTCGGCGCGGTCGAGGGGGCTTGGGGCGACACGGCGACGGTGGACCAGACCTTGGACTGGCTCGGGCGGGTCGACGCCTCGGCATCGGGTCGGTCGATCGGGTTCGACGTGATCGTGATGGCGGACGTGAGCTACCACGTCCCAGCTCACGACGAGCTACTGCGGCTCGTTGAGTCGGTTGCTGCATCGGACACCGTCGTGCTTCACGCCGATCCGGAGCGGGCGGACTCGACTCGCTTCCTCGAGCGATTGCCTGGCAGCTGGGGTCAATTCGGTGTGGTTCGCACGGTTCGCCATGAGGACAAAGCGACGCGGGTTCGGTTGGTCGTGGCGGGGCAGCGCAGTGCGCGGCGCGATGTCCTCGTCGCGGCGGTCGGGGCGGAAGCGCGCGCAGTCGCGGACGTGTGCGGTCGGGCATCCCGGAGGCCTGAATGACCGCTCGACTCGACGGTGTGACGGTTCGTTACGGCGAACGGGTCGCGGTGGCGGACATCGATCTCGATTTCCCGGTCGGTATCTGTGGTCTGCTCGGGCGGAATGGCGCGGGCAAGAGTTCGATTCTCAAAGCGATGCTCGGGCTGGTGAGGCCCGCGGCCGGACGCGTCCAGGTGCTCGACGTTCCCGCCGATGCGCCCGGGACCGTGCTTCGTGAACGCGTCGGCTACATGCCGGAACGGGATGCCCACCTGCCGCGGGCGTCGGGTTTCGAGATGGTGGCGTTGCTCGGTCGGCTCAGCGGGATGCCGCGGCGCGACGCCTGGCGACGGGCACACGAGGCGCTCTACCTGGTCGGGCTCGAAGAGGAGCGCTATCGCAGCGTGGCGACCTACAGCGCCGGGATGCGGCAGAAGGCGAAGCTCGCGGCGGCCCTCGTGCACGATCCCGAGGTGCTGTTCCTGGACGAACCGACGAACGGTCTCGATCCGGCTGGGCGGTCAGAGATGCTCGAGCTCATTCGGCAGCTCGGTAAGGAGCACGGGAAGTCGATCGTGTTGTCGACGCATATCCTGCAGGACGTCGAGTCGGTCTGCGACCACGTCATCGTCCTCGAGGCCGGGCGTGTGGTCGTACGGGGCGCGCTCGCCGATGTGACGCGCAGCGCAGGGCAGGAGTTCGGGTTCGAGGTCGCTCCGGTGGACCTGACCCTGCCCGCGAAGTTCGGCGATGGCGTTGTGGTCCGAGAGCACAGTGAGGGGCGATACACTGCCACTCTCGAACCGGGGGTCGCACCCGGGTGCGTTTTTGCGGCCGGCGCCGCCCTCGGCGGTGCGGTGCGGCGTTTTGGCCAGGTGCGACGCAGCCTCGAGTCCACGTTCCTGGCGAGCGTGGCGGGTCACGCCGCAGCGCGCGGGGCGGCAGCTCCCACGGTCGGCGAGTCGCTCGGCGACCGGCCCTCGCGGCAGGAGTCCGACTCGTGAGTGAGCGGCTCGGCTATCGCGCGACGCACTTCACGACCATCGCGACCTGGCGTCGCTGGTGGCCGCTCGCGGTCTCCGAGTTCCTGCACCTGTTCCGCAGCAAGTGGGGCGTCGCGGTCTTCTGCGTTTGTCTGCTGCCGTTCGTGGTCCGCATGTTCGTGCTGATGATCTGGTTCGGGGTGGTCGAGTTCGGCGGGCTTCGCAGTCACCTCGCGGGTCGAGCCGAGATGTTCCTGCGCTGGAATCCGACGCAGCCGCACTTCTACGTCGAAGCGGTCGTGCAGACGTTCCCGGGGTTGCCGCTCCTCGTCCTGCTCACGGCAACGGTGACCGCGGGTGCGATTGCCCGCGACCGCACGACGAACGCACTCGAACTACTGTGGACGCGCGGCATCACACCGCTCGGCTACCTGACGGCGAAGTTCGTGGGAGCGTTCGCCGTGCTCGCCTCGGTGACGGTCGGCACGCCGCTCGTCTTGTGGCTGTTCGCGACCCTCGTGGCCGAGGACTGGCAACTGCTTGGCGATACGGTGGCTTTCCTGCCCGGGCTGCTCCTCGGCCTCCTGGCGGTGACTGCGGCCTGGACTGCAATTTGCGTGCTGATTTCCAGTCTTGCAGCGAACTCGAGCCAGGCGATCGTGACCTGGTGCATCCTGATGGTCGGTAGTTCGGCGGTCGCGAACGTGACTGCCGCGGTGTTCCGTTCGCCGGACATGAAGTCGTGGGCCAGCGTCTGGGACGCCGGCGCCGTCGTTGCGCGTGAGATGGCCGGTGTCTCGACGCGGGGAGCGCCATTCGTGCCGGCGACGCTCGTGCTCGGTGGACTCGTCCTCGTGCTCGTGATCGTTGCCAGCCGGCGGTTGTCCGTTCGGGGGGCGCTCGGATGAACGCGCCGCTCCTCGAGTATCGCGACGTCAGCAAATGGTACGGCTCGATCACCGCGTTGATGGGCGTGTCGTTCGCGGTCGGCACCGAAGTGCTCGGGCTCGTCGGCAAGAACGGCGCCGGCAAGTCGAGTCTGCTGCGGCTCGCGGCGGGGCTGCTGTCGCCGAGCCAGGGCGAGGTCGCCGTGCTCGGGCAACCGGCGACGAGCCGAGCCGCGCGCGCGAGCCTCGGATTCTGCCCGGACACGGAACGGCTGTACGAGCCGCTCACCGGCCGCGCATTCGTGGCCTGGATGTTGCGCTACCACGGCCTCTCACGCCGGGTCGCCCGGCAACGTGCGGGCGAGGTGCTCGACGAACTCGGTCTCGGCGCGGACATGGATCGCGCCATTCGCGAATACAGCAAGGGTATGCGGCAGCGTGTGCGTCTGGCCCAGGCGCTCGCGCATCGCCCGCGTGTCGTGCTGCTCGACGAGCCGATGACGGGCCTCGACCCGATCGCGCGGCGCGATCTCGGGGGGATCATCGCCGAGTTGCCTGGGCGTGGCGTCGGCGTCGTCGTCAGCAGCCACGTGCTGCACGAACTCGAGTCGGTGGCCGGTCGGGTCGTCATGGTCCATCAGGGCCGGCTGCTCGCGGAGGGGCGCGTGAGCGAACTGCGCGACTGCCTGCCGGGGCAGCCGCGACGGTTCCGTATCGTCGGAGGTCAGCGGCGTGAACTCGCCGCCGCGACGCTCGCGCTCGCGCCGGTTCTGGGTGTCGAGCTGCTCGGCGAAGAAGAACTACGCGTCACCGTCGAGGATGTCGCGGAGTTCACGCTGCGATTCACGGAGCTCGCAGCCGGGTGGCAACCGGGTGTCACCGTACTCGAGCCGCTCGACGAAGACCTCGACTACGTGTTCGGGCGGCTCATCGGATGACGGTGGCCGAAGACACCCGCGCGGGCAACTCCGACGTCGCCGCGCACCCGCCCGCATCGCAGGCGTCGCTTCCGGGGCTCGGGTTCGCGGGCGCCATGGCGACCGCGTTCTCGCAGACGCTGTTGCTGCTCGCGCGAAACCGTCTGCTCTGGCTGCTGCTGCTCGGCGAACTGATCACGGGCGTCATCGCGTTCGGGCTCGCTGGGTTCGACCGCAATCGTCTCGCGGGCCACGACCTGTTCTGCCTGCTCGCGTGGTGGTTCCAGAGCTGGGTCGTGTTGCCGTGGGCGACGATGTATCTCGTCGTGCAGGCGATCCACGGTGATGTCGAGGACCGCACCGTGCAGTACCTGTTCCTGCGTCCGGTTTCGCGCGGCGCGCTGCTGCTCGGCAAGTGGCTGGCGGCGTCGGTGCTCGCGGCAACCCTGGTCGGCGCAGGGGTCGCGGTGCTGTTCGTCGGGGTCGCGGCGGTGCCGGACATCTGGGGCGACGGCATCGAGTTCGCATCGCTGGGAACGTACCTCTGGCTCACGTTGTGCGGTGCACTCGCGTACGGCGCGTTCGGCTGCTGGTTCTCGGCGACGTTCCGGCGTCCGCTGGTGTGGGCGGCGGTGTTCGTCGTCAGTCAGATGATCGCGGCGTTGCTGCCCGTCGCGGCGGGCGTCCGCGCGCTGACGGTGTCGGACCCGCTACGCCGTCTCCTGATCGCGCACGTCGAGCCTGATTCGCGGCTCGAACGCATCCTCTGGCCCGGTGATCGTGCGCTGCGCGACGAAGTGATCGGCAACCCGGTGTTGGCGCTCGCGATCCTCACGACCGTTCTCCTCGCCTTGGCGCTCTATCGCTACCGCCGCGCCGAGTACGATGCCCGGGATCGCGAATGATCGATCCAGCCCGTCGCGGGCCGGCACTCGCCGTTCGACTGCGATGATCCTGATGCCGATGAATCCCGACGCCGCATGACCGAAACCGACGCAGGGCAAGCTTCGACCGGCGAGGCCCCGACGCGCGAGGCAACCGCCACGCTTCTGCCGGGCGACTCGCACGAGGTCGCGGCGCTGCGGGCGCAGGTGCTGTGGTTCAACCGTCTGCGCCTCGTCGTTGCCGCGAGCGTGATCTGGCTCACGGCGCTCGCGGCGCATGGGTTCGCGATCCTGCCGAATCCTTGGCCGCTCTACGTCGTGGGCGGCCTGATCGCGGTCGTCGACTTTGGTTACATCGCCGTCTACAGGCGCCTTGCGCGTTGGTCACTCGCGAGCGTTCGGCAGCATGTCTACCTGCAGATCGGCGTCGACCTGCTGCTGCTGACCGCGCTGCTGCACTGGAGTGGCGGCGTCACGAATCCGGTTGCACTGTTCTATCTGTTCCACGCATTCATCGCAGCGCTCGTGCTGTCGGTGCGGGCGGCGGTGATCGTCGGGTTCTCGAGCCTGATCCTGCTCGCCGGACTCGGGTTCGCGGAGCACTTCGGCTGGCTCGCGCATCATCCGCTGCCGCTCGGCCTCGCGGAGCTGGACTCGATCGAGCCGCTCGGGTTCCTGCTGCTGACGTTTGCCTACGGCGGCACGCTGATCTTCTCGATCTACTTCGTCGCCAACGTGCTCTCGCGGCTGGGGGAGCGCGAACGTCAGCTGTTGCGTTTGACGCGCCAGCTCGCGACCAGCGAGAAGCTCGCATCCGTCGGCACGCTCGCGGCTGGTGTCAGTCACGAGATCAACAATCCGATCGGGGTCATCGCCAACAAGGTGCAGATCCTGCGCTATCGCGTCGCCGACGGCGACGAGCCGGAACAACTCTGTGCCGAACTCGACGTCATCGACAAGCACACGCGCCGCATCGCGAAGATCACCGCGGGCCTGCTCACGTTCTCGCGCGATACGCCCTTCGAGATGCGACCGCTCGACGTCGATGCGTTGCTGCGCGAGGCCGCCGACCTCGTCAAGGTACCGTTCCGCACGGCGGGAGTGGCGCTCGTCTGCGAACCGCGACCGATTGGTGAGGCAACGATCCAAGGGTCGTCGAACCACCTGTTGCAGGTCCTCATCAACATGCTGTTGAACGCCAAGGACGCCTCGCCGGCCGGCGCGTTCGTGCGGCTCGAGAACGAGCTCAGTGGCGGCGAGCTGCACCTCCGCGTCATCGACGCCGGGGCAGGCATCGAGCTCGACAACCTCGCGAAGGTGTTCGATCCGTTCTTCACCACCAAGGACGTCGACAAGGGCACGGGCCTGGGCCTGGCGATCAGCCACGGCATCGTCGAACGGCACGGTGGTCGGATCGAGATCGACAGCCAACCCGGGCGCGGCACAACGTTCCATGTCGTCTTGCCGCTCGCGTAGCCGAGACTCGTGACGACGGATCACCTTGGGGTTGGGGGAAGTTCTCCACCCCAATAGCTGGTGGTGGCGTCAAGAAAACGCTGGCGCCGTCATGGATGCGACCCTAGGTTCTGGCAAGTGTTGGGCGGTCACCTTGGGAGGGACCGACAGCATGGGCCGGACGTCCGGAACTAGGCGCCAGACGCCCGGCCCGACCTCCTGCCTGCCGCGGCAAGTCCTCGACTGACGCCGGAGACTGCGGTCGTGGGATACTGGTTGGAGACTCGGAGCGCCGTTGGTCCTCGGACTGGCGGCGCTCCTTTCTTTTGGCGGGTGGTTGGGTAGGAGAACGGCCCGGCCGTGTGAGTCCGAGACTACGTGCCGGAGACGGCAACGCCGCGCTCGACGAAGTCGCCGAAGCATCGCAGGTGTGGCCGCTCGAAGACTGTTGCGCAATCCGGTGCCTCTCGGTCTCGCGTCATCCCGTATCCTCGGTGGCGCCCAGTCGACCTCGCGTCACTGGCACCTGAGAGGAAGGATCATGAGGCATTGTCTGGTCGCATTTCTGGTTGCCCTGAGCCTCGGAAGCTGTTGTCCGCTCTACGAGCCTTGGGATCCGTCCGAGAATCTCGCCAGAGCGACCCATCCCGAGGTGGTGACAGACCCGACTCTGGGGTCGCTCGTCGACGCCATGGCGGAAACTGCGCGCCTGCAGTGGAAGCCGGCGGGCTTGAGCAACTACGCGGCGTATGAGTCACTGAAGATCAAGGCTGTGCCCTCGATCTCGGCGCAGGAGGGTGAGTTCGATGCTCAAACTGCGAGTGAGAACAGGTTCCGCCTGGAACTCATGTACGGCGACGAGCACGAACGAATCTGGAGAGCGAAGTCGGACAACTTCCAGCACCGGGTTGGGCTCGCGCTGTCAGGAGGCGGAATCCGTGCTGCTTCATTTGCCTCGGGGGTTCTGCAGGCTCTTCACGAGGAAGAGCTTCTGAAGGAGGTTGGGTACTTGTCGACCGTTTCGGGGGGCGGCTTCGCTGGGGCGTGGTACATGGTCCACGCAGACTCGGACGCGTTGCTCCGTCCTGGATCGGATCACCTGAAGCACCTCTCGCAATACGGCCACTATCTGACGGTCGGTAACGCCGCGGCCTCCTGGAAGGAGGGGGCGTGGAACTTGGTCAAGCACATCGGCACATGGCCAGTGGCGGCGTTGCTAAATGAGATTCCTTTCCATTGGCAGCAGAACGTCTACGGCATCCGCAACGAGTATCGGAAGGGCATCGAGCGGGCGTTCCTCTACAAGTCGCCACTCTCTCCGGGGGGAGAGCTTGCGTGCGAGAAGTCTGACACGCTCGCCACGTTCGGGCCAACGCAGGACAAACCATTCTGGGTCGTCAATGTTCACCAGAGTCTCAGTGACTCGGACAACCCCATCACCAAGAACCGCAGCGGTGACGCCTTCGAGATTACACCGTTGCGAGCCGGGTCGGGGTCCGTGAGCTACGTCAAGACTCCGGGCCGAACGAATCGCGATACCTGGTGGATGAAACCTGCATACGCGGTCGCGATCTCGGGAGCTGCTTTGGATTCGACGAGTTGGGAGCAGGGCTACTTCGCCTCACTGGCGTCATACCTAGCGAACGCGGACCTTGGGTACTTTGTGCCGAGTTGGGGAGAGGCATGGCGCGGCGGACTACCTAGCGTCGTGCCGAACGCCCTCTACCTGGCGAAGTCCGTGTTCCCGTTGTCGCTACTGCGGCACGTCTGGGAATCTGGCTTCCGCGATCACAACCTGACGGTGGACGGCAAGCGATTCGCGCTCACCGATGGCGGGCATTTCGACAACCTGGGTGCATATGCGCTCGTTCGTCGGGGCTGCAGGACGATCATCATTTGCGATGCAGGCACAGATCCCAGCGTGAACGCGTGGGGGCGCAACCCCGATAGCACCAGCAGGGCTCGAGCCTTCGAAGACTTGCGCCGGCTCGAGACGAAGATCTTCACCGACTTCGGTGCAGTACTGGAGATGGAATGGGAGAGCTTTGATCCACGTTCTCAGCCGACGCGTCGTGGCTTCACGAATCACGTGCCGGCTGTCGTAATGGTTGGGCGTATTCGGAATCTGCCGGTCGAGCTTCTGACGGGCGCAAGCCCACCCAAGGATCCGGATGCACTTCGCGACGTCGGAATCGTCTACATCAAGGCCGCCTACGACTTCGAGCGGGCCATGCGAACCTCCGCCACGTTCATCGATCGGCAGAAGAGCGAGCACGATCAGGAGTTTCCGAATCGGGTGATTACTGATCAGTTCTTCTCGGAGCGGCAGGTCAACGCGTACCGCCGGTACGCCTACGAAATCGTGAAACAGCACGCCTGGCATGTCCGTCGAGCAATCGACCGAGTCCGCTGAGCGGCCTCCTACCGGATACGGGCTGCGGCACTCTGGCTCGAGCGTGGCTGAGCAACGCTCGAAGTCAGGTCAAAGTCGGCGGCGGGTGTTTCGCCGTCGCCCAAAATCGCACACGGCGCGCGATGTCACCATCGCGCGCCGTGTGGCAGTCAGCGGGTCTGTCGTCTCAGATCTTGACGTTGACGACCTGGTCGACGTGGAAGTCGAAGCTGAACTCTTCGTCGACGTTGATCAAGCGGCCGGTGCCCTTGAACTCGTTGAAGATGATGGCGCCGGCAAGCGCGCGGCCGTCCTCGAGGGACAGCTCGACCCAGTCGGCTTGCCGAGCGTTCATCAGCAGGTCGTAGACTTCGTCGCGCGTGGGGCGTGCGGTGGTGCGGTTGCTCATGTCAATTTCTCCAGTGCACCGCGTGAAGCATGGGGTAACGCAGTGCCAAGATTGTTGGTCTGGCCGTTGGAGGGTGGCCAGGTTGGGAATAACCCTGTTTGGGATAGGTGTGAGAGGCGCCTAGATCGAGCCGTCGTTTGATTCCTCTGCACAGGAATCGCCCATAGGACCGGCGACTCCGGCGTGGATCAGGAACCGTGACCACGACTCGAATTGCGAGCGAGTTTGCCAGAGCTTCGCCAACTCGACAAGGGCCCCGAAACCCCCGCGCATCTTCGAGATTTCACGGACTTTGGTGCTCGCCTTGGCGGCCGCCAGGGGCAGCGGTAGGTCGAGGACGTAGACCAGTCCGGCGTGGACGGAGCCGACGGCCGTGGCGTCGTCGTTGAGTAGGCCGACGAGCTGCGGCGTGACGGTTGCGGCGTCCGCGGGAAGCACCAGTTCTTCCTCGAGTTCGCGTCGTAAGGCGTTGAGAAAAAAGGACTCCGGGCGTGCCTGGGCCTCTTTGCCGTGGCCGTCGACGGGCTCGATGTGGCCACCCAGACCGATCGACCAGGAGCCGTGGAGGCGGGCTTCCGACTGGCCCGTGGTGCGCTGAACGAGCAAGACCCCGGTTGGTTCGGGCGGTGATTCTGGCTCGCCAGCCGGGTCGGGCTCGACGCAGCGGATCACGCAGTAGGGGATCCACTGTTTCCAGGCCGGGGTCTCCTCCGCGACCGCGCGGGGTTCGAAACGGCCGGCAGCGGCCTGGGCCAGGAACTCGGCGCGGTCGGCCGGCGCGATGGGCTGGTAACCCTGGGGCCACCGCCCCGCGAACATCGCGGCGCGGTCGACGACGAAGACCTCGGACACGAGTCGCCCCCGACTCAGGCCTGGTCGCCGGTCTTGGGTTCGCCCTCGGTCGTCGCGGCGGGGTTGTCGGTCGGCGCCGGTGGAGAAGAGGGGGTCGCCGGTGGTTCGCTCGCCACCGGCGGCGCGGCCTGCTCGGCCGGCTTCTCGATGGCCTTGCCACCCGCTGGCTCGGCCTTGTCCTTGGCTGTCTTGCCGACGCCGGAACCACCGGTGCCGCCACTGCCGCCGCCGCCGAAGAGCGCGCCGAGGTTGCCGAGCGAGGTCACCTCGCCCTTGCTGTTCGGACCCGCAGCGACTTCCTGGCCGGGCTCGACGGTGTAGACGCGCTGTCGCTGCGGTCCGCGATCGCGCGGGCCACGCCCGCGGCCACCGAACCCACCGCCGCCGCCGCCGAACCGCCCGCCATCGCGGCCGCCTTCACCGGGGCCGCGCCGCCGCGGTCCACCGCGACCGCGGCTGTCGCCACCGCGACCTTCGCCGCCACGCCCCTGGCCGCCCCGGCCGGGCCCGCCACGACCCTGACCTTCGCCGCGACCGCCACGGCCGCCGCCTTCGCCGCCTGGGCCGCGGCGCTGCCGTCGACCACTCTGCAGCGCCATGCGCTCGCCGATCGTCGCAAGTCGCCCTTCCTGGATGTGGCGCGGCTTCATCATCGCCAGCGAGATCTTCTTCTTCTCCTGGTCGATGTTGAGCACCCACACCGTGACGACCTCGCCGACACGCAGCGTGTTGTCGGCGTCGCGCAGCCGGCCTGCGGGGATCTGGGAGATGTGAACCAGGCCGTCCTGGCCGATTCCGAGGTCGATGAACGCGCCGAACTCGGTAAGACTCGTGACGCGCCCCTTGAGCTCCGAGTCGAGCCGCAGGTCTGCGAACGTGTGCAGGCCCTCGTTGTGCGTCGCGACGAGCCGGCCGCGCGGATCTTCGGCTTCGCGGGAGAGCTGCTGCAGCACGCCGATGACGCGTTCCTTGGTCACGTCGTCGGTCACGAAGTCCGCCGCCGGGACGTCGCGCAGGTTCTCGCCGACGAGCTCGCGCGGCGCCTTGCCCCGCTTCTCCGCGACGGCCTGAACGAGCGCGTAGTCGTCCGGGTGGATGCCGGTTTCGTCGAGCGGTTCGTCGCCGCCCGTGAGACGTAGGAACCCGAGGATGTTGCGCACGGTCACGGGGTCGAGCCCCTCGACCTCGAGCAGCTGCATCCGGGTCTTGAAGCCGCCATTCTTGCGACGGTGCTCGAGGGTCGCTGCGGCCTGTTCGGCTGATACGCCCGGCAGCTGCTGGAGCAGATCCTTGTCGCAGAGATTGAGGTCGATGCCGACCGCCGCGAGGCACGAACTGACGGCGTGCGACAGCTCGCGCTGCAGCATGCCCTGGTGAACGTCGTCGACGTGGCCGAGGCCGAGCGCTCGCACGTCCATACGCACGAGTTCGATCAGCGGATCCTGCAGCCGGCGCCCGAGCGATACCGTCGTGCGCACGCCGACTTCGATGCCGGGCATCGCCTTCTTGCCGGCGTTGCCCGACGCGAAGATCGTCGAGGCGGCCTCGTCGACCGGCACGACCATCGGCAGCTTCTCGGCCTTGGCGCGCAGGTCGGTCAGCAGCTTCTCCGTCGCGGCCTGGCGGCGGCCGTGCGGCACGGCGATCGCGGCGGGCTCGGTCTTGGCGATCAGCTCCGCGAGCCAGGTCAGCGCGCCGTCGCGCTGTTCGTCGTTGCTCAGCGGCAGCGTCTTGTACTCGGATACCGAGCCGTCCTCCCCGAGCAAAACGCCCCAGGCGCCCTTGCCGCTCGCGCGGATCGCGAGCACCTTCTTGGGGCCGAGCGGTGGCGCCATGAGCTGCGATCGCAGGTTGCGGGCGTAGGTGCGCACGGCCTCGCGGTCGGCCTTTTCCTTGATGCGCCGGCGCACGTCGCGACCACAGGTCTCCTGCAGCGCCTGCCAGGCGTGGTCGAAGACGACGTGGTAGTAGTCGAGCAGCGGCGAGTCGTCGGCGAGGTCCTTGGCGTGCAGTTCGCGCAGGACGGCCCGGTGGCGGTCGTCGGGCAGCGTCAACGTGAGCTTGAGGATCTTCTCGCGCTCCGCGCGGCGCAACGCGAGCATGCGACCGGTCGGGATGCGCTGGATCGGCTCGGCGAAGTCGAAGAAGTCCTGGTACTTCTTCGCGCCCTTGCTCGGGTCGACCGCGCGCGCCTGCAGCACCCCGCGCTTGAGTTCGTCGCGGCACTTCGCACGGGTCTTGGGGTCGTGCGAGATGCGGTCCGACAGGATCAGGAGCGCGCCCTCGAGCACCTTCTCGACGGTGTCGAGGTCCTGCTCCGGCGCGAGGTACTCGGTCGCGACGTCCTGCAACGTCTTCTCGCCGAGCTGGCGATGCTGGATCGCGAGCGCGAGCGGCGCGAGGCCCTTTTCCTCCATCTGCATCGCGGGGCCGCGGCGGCGCGGTCGCATCGACTGGTAGAGGTCGTCGATCAGATCCTGGTCGACCGAATCGCGCACAGTCGCTTCGAGTTCGGGCGTCCAGCTGCCGCGCTCTTCAGCCTGCTGCTGGATGGCGGTCTTGCGCTGCTCGAGTTCTTCGAGCGCGTGCAGCCGGTCCGCGATGGCCTGGACCCGCTCCTCTGGCAGGCCGCCGATCGCCCAGCGGCGATAGCGTGCCAGGAAGGCCGGCGAGGCGTTTTCTTCGAGCAGGCCCACAACGGTCCGGATGGTCTCCGGCGGGCTGTCGAACTCGGCGAACAGACGATCGAGGGTGGCTTCGGATGCCATGGTTGGAGGCGGTCCCGAACGGGGACGGCGGCGTGGGTGACGGGCGGCGCGGTTGCCGCGGTCTTCTGGGGGTTACGGCGTGGGATGTCGGCGAGAGAGTGCGCGCCGCAAGATAGCATGCACGGCACGGGGTTTTGACGATTGTCCTGCGTCGGCAGGTTCCGCAAGATCCCTGCCGTCCCATGCCGAGTCCGTTCGACCCCGCGACGATCCGCCGAATCTGGGTGCGGTCTCCCAACTGGCTCGGGGATTTCGTGATGGCGACCGCGAGCTTCCGGAGGCTGCGAAACGCCTTCCCTGACGCCCATATCACCGTCGGAATGCGGCCGTTCCTGCGTGATCTCCTGCGCGGCTCGGACTGGTTCGACGAGGTCGTCGACACACCGTCGTTCCGCAGCCCGGCGGCGCTGTGGCGGCAGGTCCGTGAGATGCGGGCGCGGCGATTCGATCTCGCCGTCGTGCTGCCGAACTCACCCGCGACGGGGCTCGTGCCGTTCCTCGCCCGGGTGCCGTGGCGGCTCGGCTACCGTCAGGGCCGGCCCGGGCTCATGAACCTCGGGCGCAAGGCGGACGTGCGGCGGCGGTGGTTCCAGAAGCGCCAGGGGCCGCGGCGCTGGCCGACGCCGATGCCGATGTACTACCGCGACCTGCTCGACGAACTCGGGATTCCCGCGGGGCCGGACGGCGGGATCCACCCCGAGCTGTTCGTCACGGACGAAGCCGAGCAGTGGGTCGACGAACACCTCGAGAAGCTTGGCATCGCGCCGGGCACGCCGATCCTGTTGCTCGTCGTCGGCGCGAATTTTGGCGCGAGCAAGCTCTGGATGCCGGATCGGTTCTCTGCGATCGGCAAACGCCTGCAGGAAGAACGTGGCATGCGCGCGCTCGTCCTCGTCGGTCCCAAGGAGATCGAACTCGGCGAACAGATCGCTGCCGGCGGCGACGCGATCGCGATGACCGATCCCGTGCTACGGCTCGACCGGCTCGCCGCGCTGGTCAAGCGCGGTGCGCTGATCATCACCGGCGACACCGGCCCACGTCACCTCGGCGTCGCATTCGATCGTTCGGTCGTGTGCCTGATGGGGCCCAACGATCCCAACTACACCGACTACTGCATGGACCGGCAGATCCTGATCCGCAAAGAGCTCGAGTGCTCGCCGTGCCAGCGCAAGATCTGCCCGCTCGGGCATCACGAGTGCATGAAGCAGATCACGGTCGACGAGGTCGCCGTCGCCGCGGGCGAGTTGCTCGAACGCTACGCGTAGGCTGTCGGGCTACGCGAATGCCATCGCGCAGAACGACACCGTTTGCGAGTCGTCCTCTGCCCGCGCCTGACCGTAGTGCAGCAGTTCGCCGGGGCCGGTCGCGAGCGCGGCCGTGAGCGCGATCGCGGGCGCGGAGCACACGCGGTCGGGGTTGCCGGTCGCTTCGACCGCCGCATGGAACGCGCCGGGTCGACCGGCCTGCAGGTGCGCGAGGCGGTCGTGCTCGGCCGTTGCGAGCGTGGTCAGGCGGTCGTCGTCGATGGCGGTTTGGTCACCGAAGAACGGGCCGATGTGGGCGAGGTCTGCGCCCGCGATCCAGCAGACGGTGCCCGTGTGCGCTTCGGCGGCCGCGTGGAACGCCGCGACGATCTGTTCGCCGTACTCTTCGGCGAGTGGGTCGCCGCTCACGGACGGCAGGCTGCCGCAGAGAAAGCCCGCGACACGGGGCGGGGGCAGGTCGCGCAGCGCGTGCACGTGTTGCAGGAAGAGTACCTGGAACTCGATGCTGTGCTCGTCACGATGGATCAACAGGTCGCCGGGGTCGGGTGCGCCGAGCGCGTCGTGGATCCGGGCGAGGAACTCGCGGTCGGTCGGCGCGGTGCCGAGCGGCGTCTGCCAGTCGAGCGGCAGGCCGGTCACGGGCGCGGACGGGCCGGCGTGGCCCGTGCCGAAGATTACATAGAGATCGGCGGGTGGGGCCGCGAGCAGCCGTTCGTAGGCGGCCTGGTAGCCGGCGCGGCCGCGGCCGAGGTCGATGTGCGGGGCGATCAGTCCGCGCAACGGCCGGGCCTTCGCAGCCGGGCCCGGGACGAGCGCGCGCAGCGCGGTGCGCAATGCGTCGGCGCTCGCCGGGTAACCGGCGGAACCCGCATGAGTCGCGGGTCGCGTGCCCTGGGCGAGGAACTCGTCGGCCCGTTCGGCGACGAGCGTGTCGAATCGCGGGCCGACCAGCAGGCCGCGGTCGTCGAGGTCGCGCACGAGCTGTTCGACGAACTCGCGCGGCGGCGGTTCTTCGAACTGCGGCGCCGCGGCGGCGAGGATCTCACTCACCGTGTACTCGCCCGTGCAGCGTCCGACGATCGGCAGCAGCGCTTCGGGCACGAACGTCGGCTCGCTGAGACCGAGGCGATCGGTCAGCACGATGCCGCGCCGGTCGGACCCGGCGTCATCCGGCTCGTCGATCCGCTGCACGTCGAGCGGTCGGATGGCGGGGCGTTCGGGTGGCGCGGTCATGCGCGGCATGGTAGCGCGATCGATGGCCATCGCGGTTGCGATCGGCCACAGATTCGAGGGCGCAGTGCGCCAGCCAGCCAGCCTCACCTGATTCGACCGCGGGTAGGCTGAGGGTATGGAGACGTCCAGCCTTGCCCCGATCTGTCGCGCGCTTGTTGCCGTTCTTCGTCGACGATGGCCCGAGTTCCTGGATTGCGCAGAGATCAACGAGCTGGGCGATCTTGTTGTCAACTATCCCTCGCCACACCGCGACGACGGCGAAGCCCTCTGGATCTCAGCGGATGTCGACCTCGACGAAATCGTGATCGGCTTCGGTCACGCGCATAGCCATGGCGGTCCTTGGGCGAACCCCGGTGATGCGGATTTCGAGCTTCGCGCGTCCGAGCGGTTCATCGACGACATTGTCGAGGAGCGAGTGGTCAGTTGCGCCGTCGAGGAGGGCGCGCGAATCGGCTACCTGGATGAGTTTCGCGCGGCGTCATGGTGGCCGAGCGTGCGCTTCATCCGATCGTGGCGCGGCACCCACGATCGAGAAGATGTCTGAGGCCCGACCGCGGGCGCTTGCGAAAGAAAGCGACTCAAGATGCTGTCAGGTAGCGTTCGGTCTCGAGTCGCACTGCCATGCTCCGGAGAGTTCCCAGGACCAAGACGCGGAGGCAGACGGCGATCCCTGCCGATCTGCAAGCGTTCCTGGTCGAGGTGCACGATCAGATCGAGGCGGGCGATGAAGCCACGCAGATCGAGTCCGACGATCTACTCCAGTGTGATTGCGCCGATGGCGGCTTGTGCCTGGGTGGAGATGGTGAGTTCGGTTTCACCTACTTTCCGGGCTCGAGCAGGCGACCCGGGTGGGAAGTCGTGCTTTCCGCGTTGGATATCAGTCGTATCGCTCGCGGCGTGGTCACGGAACTTGAGTTGTGGTCCTGCAACGTGTCTGAGTGCACTTTCCGCTCCTCGCTGCCAGGGGACACGTGCCGCGACCACGACTGGGTCGAGGGGGGATCGCTCACGGGTCCTTGGCTGGTTGAGTCGAGGTTTACTTCCGCGTGATCGCTGCCCCGAGGGTCGCGATTGCGGAAACGGGGAGAGGGCTCGCTGGTCCCGGTGGGTGAGCGTCGGCCATCGCGGTTGCGATCCGCGCCAGAACCCGCAACCATCCCGGCGTGACCCGTTCGCGTTCACCAAGCCTCGTTCGCAAGTTGCTTCTCACGCTCGGGGCTCTGGTGTTCGCGCTCGTTGGCGCCGAAGTGGTCGTTCGGAGCGTCGGGAGTCCCGAGAAGCCGCGCCCGGTCATCTTCACCGAGATCGGGATCGAGGCGCCGCTCGGTGAAGTGATCGCGTACATGCCGAAGATGGCGCGGAGTGACCACTCCGCGGAGAACGGTCACACCGCGCCGCCCTACGGTCTGCTGCTTGCGAACCTGAAGCTGCGGTGGGGCTACCGGCCGATGCCGACGCTCGACTACTTCGACGACAACGGTTGCGTCGCGATCGACACCAACAGCCTCGGGCTGCGGGACGAGGAGTTCGAGGTGGCGAAGGCGCCGCGCGAGTTCCGCGTGCTCGCGCTCGGCGATTCGATGACCTATGGGCTCGGTGTGCCGCTGGCTATGACCTGGCCGCAGGTGCTGGAGCAGCGGTTGCGAGGCGAGCTCGCGCGGCCGGTCGAGGTCATCAACGCCGGCTTCGCGGCGGGCGGTTACGACCCGTCGTTCTATCACACGTGGCTGGCGGCCAACGGGATCCACTTCGAGCCGGATCTCGTGATCGTCGGGCTCTGCCTCAACGATGTCGATCACGGCATCGGGATGCTGACCTATCCCAGCGTGCCGCTGAAGCCGGTGCTCGGTGGCTGGTCGCTGCTGCTCGACCGGATGGTCCAGCTGGTGCGGCAGTCCGAGGCGCGGCAGACTCGGAAGGACTTCCGCTCGGCGATCACCGACGACTCGCCGGTGTGGCGGGCGACGCGCGACGGTTTGATTGCGATGCGTGACACGCTCACTGCGGCGAACGTGCGCTTCCTCGTCTGCGTGTTTCCGATGCTGAGCCAGCTCGAGCCCGAGCTGTATCCGTTGACCCCGGTCCACGCGATGGTGACCGACTTCTGTGAGCGCGAAGGGATCCAGACGCTGGATCTGCTGCCGGCGTTCCTCGCGTACGAGGGCGACGAGCAGGGGCTCTGGGTGCACTCGAGCGACCAGCACGCCAACGACATCGGCCACGCGATCCAGGCCGAGCAGATCCATGCTTTCCTGCGTCAGCGGCAGTTGCTGCCGCGATGACGCCCGTCACAGATCGCGCGCGGGTCGCAGGCCGTAGAACGCGTTGCGCGTGTTCGGGAAGTCCTGCGTTCGATCCGTCGGCCGCGGGTTGCCGGGCGTGAACCAGGACGCGCCGCGCAGGCTGCGGCCGGGCTCATCGTTCTTGATGACCGGATCCGTGACGGTTGCGGCGGCCTCGGTGAGGAACGGCACGGGTGCATAGCAGTCGGCGCACCACTCCCAGACGTTGCCGAGCATGTCGTGGAGGCCGTAGCCGTTGGCGGCGCGGGTTGCGACGGGCCGCGGTCCTGTGCCGGCCGTGGCGTTGAACCAGGCGAACTCCCGCACTGAAGCCGCGCTCGACCACGGCGCCGGTGCGCTGCCTGTCCGTTCGTGATCGGCGCGGCAGGCGAGCTCCCACTCGGCTTCGGTCGGCAGTCGGTAGCCGAGTGCCCGACAGAACTCGCGGGAGTCGTCCCAGGACAGCGGCATCGGCAGCTCCGTCGTCGGCGGCACCGGCAGGCCGGAGTTCTTGGCCGCCCGGTCGGCGAACCGGCGGAACTGGGCCGCTGTGACTTCGGTCTCGGCCAGCAGGAACGGCCGCGTCACGGCGACCGTGACGGTGGCGGCCACTCCTGGAGGGGAGTAGCGGAACTCACCGGCCGGAATCCGCACGAACACGATGCCGGTTCGTGGATCGCGCAGGCGTCGTGGCGGCTCCATGCCGTCGAGGTGTTCCCAATCTGCCGGATCGGAAAGTCCAGCGAGGCTGGCGCTGTCGATCGGACCGAGGCCCGGCTCTCCGCGGCACCCGGCGATGCCAAGGGCGAGGCCGGCACACAGCGCGTGCAGGGCGGCGCGGCGGTGGGTCCGGCTCGTGGCAAGGGGCAGCACAGGGCGTGGTTATAGCGTCACCTCACCGCGGTCGAGCGGCGGAGTTTCGACTCGTTCTGGTATGTTCTGCCGCCCATGCTCGCGTCGCTTGCCACCCTCGCTGTCCTCGCTCTGCCCCAGAATGGCGAGGCCGATCCACCCGTCGGCCTCACGGTCGTTCTCGTTGATGTCGGCCAAGGCGACGGCGTCGTGATTCGGGCGCCCAACGGCACGATCCACTGTCTCGACGGCGGTCCCAATGGCCAGGGTTCGTCCTCGGTGAATCCGGTCATCGCGCAGCTACAGCCGACGGGCTACGGCTTCACGTTCCTGACCCATTTCCACGACGACCACCAGGGCGGGCTCGACGAGCTGTTGATCACGCGGCCATTCCAGTTCGCGTACGACCGCGGCGATCTGCGGCGCACCAGCCAGAGCCCCAACATGGCCAACTACCTCAACGCCGCGGGTTCGCGGCGGCGCACGGCGGTGGTCGGTGGGGTGTACCCGCTCGGCGGCGGCGCGACGCTGACCTGCCTCACGCGGGATGGGAACGTACTGGGCGGAGCGTTCGTCAATCCGACGAGCTCGGCGCAGGAGGAGAACTCGCGGTCCCTGGCGTTCCGGCTCGACTACGGCGACTTCTCGATGTGGCTCGGCGGTGACCTGACCGGGGGCGGCAACAACACGTCGGACGTCGAGAGCCCGGCGTCGCTGGCCTGCGGTGACGTCGACGTCTACATGCTGAACCATCACGGTTCGAACACGTCGAGCAGCACCAACCTGATCACGCGGCTCGACCCCGAGCTCTGCGTCGTCAGCTGTGGGACGGGCAATCCCTACGGACACCCGACGATCACGGTCACCAACCGCATCGTCCAGGCCGCGGCGACCCGCGCGATGCTCAGCACGACGCGGGGCAGCTCCAACACGATCGGCTTCGGTGTGACGGGTAACATCCGGATCGACACGGATGGTCGGCGCTACCGTGCCTCGGCGGAGAACGGTGACTTCCTGGACTTCTACTGTGACGAGGTCACGGTGCCGACGCCGACCGTCGGAGACCTCAAGATCAGCGAACTGCACCGCGATCCCAGCGTCGTGCCCGATACCAACGGGGAGTACATCGAGGTCGTCAACATCGGCAGCAAACCGGTCGGCTTGATGGGGCTGCGCATCCAGGACAACAGCTCGTCGATCACGCTCGCGAGCAACTTCATGCTCGTGCCGGGGCGCCCCATGGTGTTCCAGCGTGACGGTGCGCCCACGCGGAACGGCAACCAGCCGCTCGGCATGACCGTGCCCTACAACACCATGACGCTCGGCAACGGCGGTGAGACGATCCAGTTGCGGCACGGTTCGCAGTTGCTCGATTCGGTGGCCTACACCAGTTCGTGGCCGGGGGGCTCCGGCACGGCGGCCGAACGTCGCGATCTGCGCGGCGCCAACTTCTCCACGAACTGGACCTCGGCGCCGCTGTCGTTCGGCAACGGCGATCGCGGTTCACCAGGCGCGATCAACCCGACGGATACGACCGTGCATCCGGTCGAGGTCTGTGTCACGACGGACAGCGACGGCATCACCGTGCACGGCACGGCGCTGGATCACGGCGGTGGCGCGCGATGGAGCGTGCTCGGCGTGGCCTATGGCAGCGTGCCCGGATTCCCGTTCCTCAACGCGACGGTGCCACTCAACCTCGACCCGTTCCTGCAACTCTGGCTCGGCGTTCCCGGAGCGTTCCAGGCCATGCCGGCGGCCGGTTACCGCTCCATGCGGCTGGATCTGCCGACGCCCAACGTGTTCACGGGCGCGACGCTCTACGCGGCGCACGTGATCGTTGACCTCAACACGTTCACGATTCCGGCGCTGTCGACGGCGATGCCGTTCCAGATGCCGTAACCCGCGAAGACACCCGTCAAAAGCGACCGCGCCCAACTGTCTGCCATGTCGAACACCAACCCGCCGTTTCGCGTCCTGTTGTCGCGCGACGACATCGTGCGCCGGATCCACGAGCTCGTGCGCGACCTCACTGCCGGTACGACCGACGAGCCGCCGTGCCTGGTGGCCGTGGTCGAAGGCGCGCGGCCGCTCGCCCGTCACCTGCAGCGTCTGATTCCGGGCGGGCTCCCCGTGCACGAGATCCGTGCGAGCTCGTACGGTGGCGGCACGACCAGCAGTGGCCAGGTGAGCGTCAGCGGTGGGGCAGAGATTCCCTGTGAGGGGCGCGTCGTGCTGCTCATCGAGGACATCGTGGATACGGGGCGCACGATCGCGCGGCTGAAGGAGCACTTCCTCGGCGCAGGCGCCAAGGAGTGTCGGGTCGTGACCCTGCTCGACAAGCCGTCGCGGCGCGTCGTGGACGTCGTCGCGGACCACATCGGTTTCGAGATCCCGGACGAGTTCGTGATCGGTTTCGGGATGGATATCGACGGCCGTTACCGCGAGCTCGAGGACGTCGTGATCTACGACGCCGACATCGAACGCGCGCACCAGCGCGCGGCCGCGGCGGAGTAGTCGGCGGTCGCGGCTCGACTGCACTCGCTCAATGCCGCCGCTGGCCGTGACCCGGATCGTCTCCGGTGCCCAGACCGGTGCGGACCGCGCCGCGCTCGATGTCGCGCGCGCGCTCGGCATCCCGTGTGGTGGTTGGGTGCCGAAAGGTCGCCAGGCCGAGAACGGGACGATCCCCGCGCACTACGCCGACCTCGTCGAAGCCACGAGTCGCAACCCGGCGCAGCGGACCGCGTGGAACGTGCGCGACTCCGACGCCACGCTGATCCTGTCGCATGGACCGCTCGCGGGCGGTTCTCTGCTCACGGAACGCAAGGCCGACGCACTGGGGCGCCCTTGCCTGCACATCGACGTTGCGCGGCACGACGATGCCGCGGCGGCGCAGGTCGTCGTCGACTGGTTGCTCGCGGTGACGCCGGCCACGTTGAACGTGGCCGGGCCACGCGCGAGCAAAGATCCTGCGATCTATGCGCGAACGGTCGGGGTGCTCACCGCGGTGTTTCACGGGCGGAGCTGAGACCCGCCGTGCCGCGATGGCTCGACCTGGAGCCGGTCAGCGGCCGCTGCCCTTGGGGCAGCCGAGTTCCGTCAGCAGGCGCTCGCACGCGAATACGTCTTCGATGATCCACAGCGCGTAGCGGATGTCGACGATCACGTTACGCGAGCGTGCCGGATGCCAGCCGAAGTCGCCGGCGACCGCCTCGAACACGCGATCGAAGTTGAGGCCGATCAGGCGGCCCTGGCCGTCGATCACGGGCGAACCCGAGTTGCCGCCCGTCGTGTCGCCGTTGGCGAGGAAGCAAACCGGCACGTCACCGAGTCGGGGATCGACCCAGCGGCTGTCCATGCGCTTCTCGGCCGCCGCCAGCAGCGCCTTCGGGTTGGCGAACGGCGACTTGCCGGTCTCCTTGGCGAGGATGCCACCGACCGTGGTGTGCGGGGTGTACTGCACGCCGTCGCGCGGCACGTACCCCTTCACCTCGGCGATCGAGACGCGCAGCGTGCTGTTGGCGTCCGGGTAGAACGACTTGCCGCGGAACGCCTCCTGCGCCGCGATCCAGCGCCGACCGACGTCG
Organism: bacterium; assembly: GCA_024743115.1. Classification (GTDB taxonomy): domain Bacteria; phylum Planctomycetota; class UBA1135; order UBA1135; family UBA2386; genus JAGQRA01. The sequence goes on from JANSXC010000038.1 coordinate 21,929, forward strand.
AGCTGCTTGCCGCCGCGTTCACGGCGGCGGTCGGTCCAGGCCGTGCGCTCGTTGCCGAGAGCGCGCGCGATCTTCAGCAACGGATCTTCCGAGGCGCCAAGGCCGTCCTTGCCGTCGCCGAACACGGTGGCGCGGGCCTTCGGATCGGTCATCTTGGTGTTTGCGAGCACCTTCGCGGCCGCGTCGTTGGCGTACTCGTCGGACGCGAGGAACTCGAGCCCAGGTATGCACTGCTCCTGGCTCATCGCGGCGTACTCGTTGATGAGGATCTCGAGCAACGGCCGCTGGATGGCGTCCCAGTTCTCGTCGAAGCGATCGTTCGCGAGTGCGCGCGCGATGCCGCTGACGTTGCCGCCACGGTCGGCCGTCGCGCAGGCCTGCATCAGCACCATGAGCAGTGGCGCCTCGCGGCCGACGACGAGCGTGAACCACATCATCGTGTCGCGCTCGATCGTCTTGACCTCGGCCTCGTCCATCGCCATGACCTCGTCGAGTACCGAGCCGAACTGCGTCTTGCGCTCGGCATCCGCATCGATCCAGCGGCGCAGCTGCTCTTCCTCACGCAGCTTCTTCGCAACCGTTGCGTTGTTGGCGAGCCCGAAGATCATGCCGCGCGCGTTCTTCTCGACATTGGCGAGGCTCTTGATGCGATCGACGTAGCGCAGGTTCATCTCGGCGCTCGCCGCGCTGGCCTTCTGCATGACGTCGATCGCCTGGCTCAGGATGATGTCACGCTTGGGGTAGACGTAGGTCTCCTGGATGCCGACCGCGACGCTCGACTTGTAGCGCTGCGTGCTGCCCGGGTAGCCCATGATGATCGCGAGGTCGTTCTCGACGACGCCTTCCGTGGAGACCTTCAGGAAGTGCTTCGGTTCGTACGGGACGTTGCCTTCGTTGTAGTTCCGCACGGTGCCGTCCGGCGCGACGTAGGCGCGGAAGAACGTGAAGTCGCCCGTGTGCCGCGGCCACTCCCAGTTGTCGATGTCACCGCCGTACTCACCGACCGCGCGCGGCGGTGCGTAGACCAGCCGCACGTCGGTGATCTTCGTGCGGTAGTAGAGGTGGTACTCCTTACCCTCGAGGAAGCTCGCGACGGAGCACTCCGTGTTGGCCTCGCTCGCTTCGCCCTCTTTGACGAGATCTGCGATCGTCTGCTGCGTGATTGCCCACCGTTCGAGGTCGCTCGTCGCCTTCTTCTGAGCGGCGTGAACCTTGGCCGTGACGTTCTCGATGCGCTTGAGCACGAACGCGGTCACGTCCGGGGCCGGCAGTTCGTCGGCGAGCTTTTGCGCCGCGAAACCGTTCTCGAGGTGATTGGCCTCGGGCGTGCTCAGCGCCGTCACGGCGCCGAAGCCACAGTGATGGTTGGTGACGAGGAGACCGGTCGGCGAGCAGAATGATGCGGTGCAGCCGTTGATCTGGACGGTGCTCGACAGCACACCGCCGTTCTCCGGGTGCCAGAACTCGTCCTTGCTGAGCTTCATGCCGCGCTTCTCGAGCGCGGCCCAGTCCATGTCGCGGATCTGGGTCGGCAGCCATTGCCCTTCGTCGGGCAGGAGGCAGACAGCGGCGAGGAACGCGAGCAGAAGCCTGGGAGTCATGGCGGTTCTATACGGGCAGAACGGCGGCATTGCGCGGCCCAGAACGCAAGTTTCCACAGCGCCGGCACCGGGGTTGCCGATGGTGGGGCATGCGAATGCGCAGCGTCGCCCCCGGACACGTGCAGTTGCGGCATCGCCCGGCCCTGCGCTGGGTGCTGCTCGCGCTCGGGGCGTTGCTGAGCTGGTACGCGATCGATACGGCGATTCGCCTCGACTTCGCGCGCGCACCGGTCCTCGCCGCGGCACTCGGGCTGCTCCTGCTGCTGGGCGGCTTCGTCGCCGTGCGCTGGTTCGTCGAGATCGAGATCTGGCCGACCGCGGTGACGTGGAGCCGTCGCGGGCGGTTGGGGTTCGGCGTGCGGCGTCTGCGTCTGCCGCGGTCGGCCGTCGTCGGCGTGCGACTCGGCTCCCGGGTGGTGTCGGGATCGGCGCCGCACGATCGCGCGCCGCGGCCGCGTCACACAGTCGAGCTCATGGCTGCCGAGCCGCTGCCGTCGACCGTGCTCGCCTTCGAGCATCGGCGCGAAGCGCGGGCGCGAGATTACGCGCTGGCGCTGTGCCGCGCGGCGCAACTGCCGCTGCACGATGAGACGGGCGATTCGACCGAGGTGTGTGATGTTGCCGCGCTCGGTGGTCCGCCGTCGACCCGATTGCCGCGACCGGATGCGCCGCCGCCGCCAGGTGTCGTCGTGACCCCCGACCCGGTGCATGGTGAGTTCGTGACGTTGCGGCGTTGGTTCGGGCTCACGGTGACCCTCGCAGTCGTGGACGAAGAACTGCGGGTCGACTGGCACTGGTCGGGAGTACCGTTGCGGCGGCGCCGGATCACGTTGCCGGCGATCGAACGCGTTCGCGTGCAGCAGGCGCGCGCGGAAAACGGCGGCGCGACGTCGACCCACGTGGTGCCGGGGGTCGCCGTGCGGGCTGCTACCCGCACGCTCGTGTTCGGCAGTTGGCTGCCACCGGTAGCGCGGCGCTGGGTGCGCGCCTGGCTCGAGGCCACGATCTGGCCGGCGGCACCGGTTGGCGCAGCCGACGTGCCCGGAGGCCCCGCCGCCGCCGAGTCTTTGCCGGTCACACTTTGACGCTGGCTGCACGGTCAGGCACGCTGGCCCGATGCGCGGTTGTTCGATCCTCGTGTTCGCAGGCCTCTGCAGCCTGCTCCTCGGTCAGAACTCGACGCGCAAGGATCTGCGGGTGCCGCCGAGTGAGCAGGCGGCGCGCGCCGGTTCGCACGTACCCTGGCGCAAGGACCTGACCGCAGCACTCGCCGAGTCGAAGGAGTCGGGTCGTCCCGTGTTCTGGTTCGTTCCGACGGTCGCGCGTTCGCCGATGGACCGCAAGGACGTGGTCGAGCGCTACCTGCTCGGTGGGCCGTTCTCGTGGCCGTCGACGATCGCCCTGCTCGAGAACCACTTCGTGCCCGTGCGCGAGGTGCCGCGCGGCGAACTGCAGAAGCGTTACGGGCTGCTGCGCCAGCGCTTCATCGAACCCGGTTACGTGATTCTCGACGGCGCCGGCGAGGTGCTGTTCCAGCTCGATCAGATCACGACACTGCATCCGGAGTGGTTCGAGGCGCCGCTGCGGCGGCTCGTGCAGGCGCCGCAGGAAGGATTCCCCGGCGCGCCGGCGCTGCGCGAGGCCTGGGAAAGTTATCGCGCGGGGGACTTCCCGGGCGTCGCGACGCGAGTGGGGCAGACCCTGGCGCTCGAGCCCGCGGACGGCGTCGCGGCGGAAGCGCTCTGGTTGCGCGGAGCGGCGGAGTTGCGCGCGACGCAGCCCGATGCGGCGCACGCGACGTGGCGTGAACTTGCGCAGCGGTATCCCGAGCATCCGCTCGCGAGCAAGGCGAAGCTCGAGACCGAGGGCCACGGCCCGTTCGTGCGCGGCTTCGAGGACTACCTGGAGTTGCCCGCCGCCGCGTTGACCGCGGCGCCCGTCGACGGCTCACGCCTACCCGGGGTCTACGACGAGGCGGAGCTCTGGCGGCGGTCCGTGCACTTCCTATTGCGCATGCACGACGGCACGGGCGTCTACCGCGACAGCAACTACGACTTCGGTGGCTCCGACAGTCTGCCCAACGTCTGGGCTGCGACCTCGTGCCTGGCCGGAATGGCGCTGTTGGCCGCGGACGCGCGGCAGCGTGACGGCCGGCTGCAGCTCGCGCAGAAGGCGACGACGCAGCTGCGAGAGTTGCTGCTCGGGATTCGCGGCAACGCCGAACGCGGCGCGTGGCTCGCGCTGTCGGACAGCGACGAGATTCTCTGGGCGCGAGCGTATGCACTGCGCTTCCTGGCGGCTTGGTCCCGACTGCACGAGCGCGACCGTGAGGCACTCCAACCGGAACTCTCGCGCGGTGCCTCGGCGCTGTTCGCCTTGCAGCCCGAGACCGGCGCCTGGTTCCACGAGTACGGCAACCCGTTCGCGACGGCGACGGCACTGCAGGCGCTGCACGATGCGAAGCGTTTGGGCTGTGAGATGGACGCGGACAAGATCACGCGCGGGCTCGCCGCGCTGGCGCGCAGTCGGACGCCGGAGGGCGCGTATTCCTACGGCGCTACGCGAGCCGGGCGGAAGCCGCGCGCCTCGGTCGCGGGTGCGGCTGGCCGAATGCCGCTCTGCGAACTGGCGCTCTACCTGTTCGACAAGAGCGACCAGGAGCGTTTGACCGCCGCCGTTACGGCCGGGCAGCGCCACCACGAGCTGCTCGCCGCGGTCCGGAAGTACGACGACCACGCCGATCGGCACGGCTACGGCGGGTTCTTCTTCTGGTTCGACATGTTGGGGCGCGCGGAAGCCGTGACGCACCTTGCCGACGCGCAGCTGCGGGCGAAGGTCGCGGGTGAACTGCGGGCGATCGTGCTCGATCTGCCGGAGTTCGACGGCTGTTTCGTCGACAGCCACGAACTCGGCCGGACCTACGGCACGGCAATGGCCCTGCTCGTGCTCGACACGCTCGATCGGGTTACGCGCTGAGTCGCTGGCCTGACGGCTGGTCAGGAACCCGGGCCGCCGCGCATCGCGACGACCCAGGCCGGTAGCTCGACAGAGTGTGAGTTTGCCGCCCCGACGAGTCGATCGAGCGCCGTGTCGCCGAGCTGCATCGCGAGGGCGACTAGGCCCTGATGGTCGTCGAGCGTCGCGAGCCCGTCACGGAGCCAGGCGCCCGCGAACGCTTGCATCGCGCGTTCGCGAAGCCGTGCCGCCACGGCGTCGTTGACGGCGTGGCCCTGGTCGGTGCGCTGCAGGAACTCGGCAGCGCCGGCGCCGTCATGGCGGGCGAGCATGGCATCGAGCAACACGGTGAGAGCCGTTTCGAGGTCGACTTCGGCTGCGATCGCGGCGTTGCCGAGCAGCAGTTCCAGGGCGCGGATCGGGCGATTGACCGTGAGTTCCCGTTCGACCGCGCCCGTGAGTTCCGGGCTCGGCTGCGGTTCGGGGAGCAGCCACCAGTCGACGCGTTGTTGGCGGGCGCCGACCTGCGGACCACGTGGCGCGCGCAGTGCGACGGCCGGCAGATCGGCGCCTCGCAGGGCCCGGGCGAGATCGCTGTCGGCGGTCGCTACGGCCGGGGCTGCCGCACAGGTGCGCAGGAGGCGCCCGAGCTGGGCTTCGTCGGTGCCCCGAGCGATGGTGATCGAACCGACACCGGCGTCGGCGAGCCGGCCGAATGGGACGTCCGTCGGATCGAAGCGCAGGACGCAGCGATCGTCGTGCAGGACCTCGTCGCCCCGCAGCTCCACGACGAGTTCCCGTTCCGCCACGACCTTCGCGAGTTCGCTGCGGCACTGTGCCAGCGAGTCTTCGGCGAGGCGCGCTACCGTGCCGTGTTGGCGCAGTGTCCGCACGGTTCGCGCCCAGAGCACGATCGCGGCGGCGGCCCGGCGGGTATCGGCTTCTTTTGTTGCGGCCACCTGGCGCCTATCGGAATCCCGGGCAGGCCGCCTGGATCGGACTCGGCTCGGCGCGTGCTCCCGCGGGCTCGGTCCGCCTCGCTTCGTGGGTTCTTCCCCGGCTTCTTTCTTCGGGGCGGCCGAACTACGAATGCCAATCTTCAGCCACCACGTTAAACCATGACCCTCGTGAGGACGCTTTCACCGATCTGCCGGCACCCGCGATGGCATTGGCTGTTGCTGGCGCTGCTGCCCGGCCTGCTCACGTTGGTTGCCACGGCGCGTGGGGTGGCAGCTGCGGCGGTCGCGGCAGCCGAAGGGGACGTGGCGCCGTCCGCCCTGACCGACTGGCAGGAGCCCGGCGGGCCCGAGCCGCAGGTGCTGGTCGTCACGCTGAGCGGCAAGCTCGGCACCCAGGAACTCGCGCGCTGCACCCGGACCCTGCGTGAGGCCGAGGACAGTGGCGCCCGCAGCGTCGTGTTCGTCCTCGATCGCGACACCGGTGCGTTCACCGAGGACCAGGAGGACCTGCAGAGCCTGTTCGATCGGGTTCAGGGGACGGAGGTCGAGACGATCACGCTCGTCCGCGGCCGCGCGACGCAGGGGGCCTGCTACCTCGCGCTGCTCACGGATCGCACGTTCTTCGAGCGCGGTGCGCAGATCGGCGAGATCACGAAGCCGGAGAAGGACTTTGGGGACTTCTTCGCGATGAACCCCGACAGCGCGATGGCGCAGCGTCTCGACGCCGTGAAGGCCGCCCTGAAGGACAGGCTCGATGGGCGCAAGACGAAGCTGCGGCCCGACGCGATCAAGATGGCGATGGCGATGGCCGACCCGCGCATGCAGCTCTATCGCGCGGTGGTGCGGGAGTCCGGACTCGAGCGGACGCGGTTGCTCGAAGAACGCGAGATCGTGGCGCTCCAGGGTGGCGGTGCCAAAGTCATCGACCAGCAGCCGTTGACGCGGCCGTTGTTCGTGACGGCGGCGGAAGCCGAGGAGGCCGGCATCTCGGTGGGCACGGTCGATGGGCTCGAGCATCTCGCCCGCGACGTTCTGCTCGTCGACCCCGCGGTCGTCAAGGAACTGGAAGTCAACTGGGCCGAGGACATGATCGCCTGGCTCGAGATCCTCTCGCCGTTCCTGCTGATCGGTGGGTTCTTGTTGATCCTCGTCGAGGTCAAGGCGCCGGGATTCGGCTTGCCGGGAATCCTCGGCATTGCCTTCCTCGGCCTGTCGATGTTCCACAGCTACCTGGTGGGGCTCGCGGAGATCACCGAGATCCTGCTGTTCTTCCTCGGTATCGCGGCGCTGGCCGTCGAGATCTTCCTGCTGCCCGGCATGCTGATCTTCGGGGCGATCGGGTTCTTGTGCCTGGTGCTCTCGCTGCTGCTGTCGAAGCAGTCGTTCATCTTCCCGAGCAACGAGATCGAGGAGGCCATCCTGCTGGGCAACCTCATCAACCTCACGGTGATGTTCGTGCTCGTCGTGGCGCTCGGCATGTTGCTGTGGCGACTGTTGCCGAAGGTGCCGATGTTCAACCGGCTGTTCCTGCCGCCCCCGAAGGGCGATTCCCAGGATCGCGCGGAGCCGAGTGGGCTGGGCATCGCGACCGAACAGCTCGCCCAGCTCGTCGGACGGGTCGGCCGATCGGTGACCGTGCTGCGTCCCACCGGGACGATGGATCTCGATGGGCAGCGCTACGACGTCGTGACGGAGGGCGAGTTCCACGAGATTGGCACCGAGCTGCGCGTGCTCTACGTCCAGGGCAACCGGGTGGTGGTCGGCGCGCATCAGCCACCGCCGGACATTCAGAGCGACAGTGACGCGGCGGGCCGAGTGGCCGGGGGCGATCGCGGCGGCGAAGCGGGGAGCGCCGGTGTGGCGGTGCTGCTGGCGATCGTCGGCCTTGCGCTGATCGTCGCCGAGGTGTTCTTCGTGTCCTTCGGCGTCATCGCGATCCTTGCGGGCGCCAGTCTGGTGGGCGCCATCCTCGTGGCGTTCCAGGATTCCGTGTCCTTCGGTGTCACGATGTTGGTCGTCGAGGCCATCGCCGCGCCGGCCGCGTTGTTCGCGGCGTTCCGCATCCTGCCCAAGACTCCGTTCGGTCGGCAGCTGATCCTTTCACGACCCGAGAACACGAGTCGTAGTAGTGCCGGCGATCCGGGACTCGGTGAGCTGCTGGACAAGACCGGCGTGACCCTGTCCGACCTGCGGCCGGCTGGATTCGCCCGCATCGACGGTCGCAAGGTCGACGTCACGACCCGCGGTGAGCTCATCGTTGCGGGGCGCGATGTCGTCGTAATCGACGTGAGTGCCAATCGGGTGCTCGTGGCCGAGCGCCAATGACTGCTTCCCCACCCCTCCGCCGAGACTTCGTTCTCGACGAGACCGCTCCTCAGAGACCTTCGTGATGCTTCTCGATATTTCCGATTATGTGCCCTGGGCGATCGGCGGCGTTCTGCTGCTGTTCGTCATCGTCGTCATCTTCCTGCTCCGCTTCGTCACGTTGTGGATCCAGGCCTACATGTCGGGGACGAAGATCGGCCTGTTCCAGCTCGTCGGCATGTCGCTCCGCAAGGTCAATCCGACCGTGATCGTGCGCGGCGCGATCTCGGCGACGCAGGCCGGGTTGCCGCTCAACGTCAACGATCTCGAGGCGCACTACCTCGCGGGCGGCAACGTGATCAACGTCGTGCGTGCGCTGATCGCGGCGGACCGCGCGAACCTCGGCCTCGATTTCCGGCAGGCGGCCGCGATCGACCTCGCCGGCCGCGACGTGCTCGACGCCGTGCAAACCTGCGTGAACCCCAAGGTCATCGATTGCCCGGCCGCGTCCAAGGTCGCTGCAATGGCCAAGGACGGCATTCAGGTGCTGGCCAAGGCGCGCGTGACCGTGCGAACCAACATCCAGCGCCTCGTCGGTGGCGCGACCGAGGACACGATCGTCGCGCGTGTCGGTGAGGGCATCGTTTCGACGATCGGTTCGTCGGGCTCGCACAAAGACGTGCTCGAGAACCCCGACCTGATCAGCAAGGGTGTGCTGCAGAAGGGGCTCGATGCGGGCACCGCGTTCGAGATCCTCTCGATCGACATCGCGGACGTCGACATCGGTGACAACATCGGCGCGCGGCTGCAGGCCGATCAGGCCGAGGCCGACAAGCGCGTTGCGCAGGCGGCGGCCGAGTCCCGGCGTGCAATGGCCGTCGCGGCCGAGCAGGAGAACGTCGCGGACATCGCGGCCAACCGGGCCAAGCTCGTGCTCGCCGAGGCCGAGGTGCCGAAGGCCATGGCCGACGCGTTCCGTTCCGGCAACCTTGGCGTGCTCGACTTCCAGCGCATTCGCAACATCGAGGCCGACACCAAGATGCGGTCGCAGATCGCGGCTGGAGAAGAGGCTCATCTGAAGAGCGAGAGCCAGAAGAAGAAGATGCCAGGCGAGAACGACTGATGCGCGGGCTCTGGGAAATCCTGATCGCCAACCCGATCCTGTTCTTCGTCCTGGCGGCGTGGATCGCGGGCGGCATCGGGCAGGTGCTGAAGTCACGCGGTACCGCGCGGCGGCAGGAAGAACGCGAACGGCGGCGGGCTTCGGCTCCGAGTTCCGAGTCCTCTTCGTCGCCGCGGCCCCGACCGACATCCAGTACGACCTCCAGTACGACCTCCAGTACGACCTCCAGTGCGGCGCGGCCCGTCGAGCCCCGTCGGGCCAGTGCCTCGGGCCCGCCACCGCTGACGTCGGAGTCGGGTCGGCGGGCTCCCGACGACGTCGCGGCGGAGATGCGTCGGATCCTCGGTCTCGACGACGTCGAGGTCGTGCGGCCCGAGCCGTCCCAAGGACGGCGGCCCGACCTGCAGCCGACCCGCGCGCCCGAGGTCATGCCGCGTTCCGAACCGATTGTTCGTGAGCGCAGCGGCCCGATCGTCGAACGGCCGGTGCCGTTGTCTGCCGCGGCGGCGACGCGCATGCTCGAGAAGCGCATCGATCCCCACGTCGGGGAGGGCATCAGTCAGCGCAAGTCGCCGCGCAGCCGCGTCGGGCAGCACGACGCCAGCTGGGGCTCTCTCGGTGGCCGGCACCGCGCGGACAGTGCGGTCGAGCTGGCGCGCGGCGGCATCGACCGGCACGTCGACCTGTCCGACATCAAGCGCGTGATCCTCGGGGCGGAGATCCTCGGGCCGCCGATCGCGCTACGCGACCCGGGTCAGGAACGGATGATCTGACCCGGCCCGGCCAGCTGCGAGCGGCCGGGCGTGACGGACCAGAATCGGTTCGTGGGATCCGAGCCGAGCGGCTACTTGCCGCGGGCTCCACCCTTGCTCTTCTCGTCGGTGGGCGCGTCTTTCGACTCTTCCGTCATGACCGGCGCGGCCGGTTGCTGCGCGCTCTTGTTGCGCATCTTCGCCCACAGTTTCGCGTCGATCTCCGGGCGGCCGTCCTGGCGCGCGAGATCGAACGCGATGTCGTAGACGTAGGTCGCGACTCGCAGCAGCTTCTCGTAGTGAATCTTGTCCGGGGTGTCCGTGGTCTCGTGGTAGTCGCGATGCAGCCCCGTGAAGAAAAACGCTACGGGCACGCCCATGCGCGCGAAGTTCGCGTGGTCACTGCGTCCGAACATCCCTTCCTGGTCGTACTCGATCGAGAAGCCGGCTGCCGAGTTCTTCGCCAGGCAGAGTTCGTGCAGCGCGGGCGCGAGCTGCTTGGTGCCGACGAGATGCAGCGATGTGCGGTTGTCTTCGGCCTTCTCGTTGCGTTCTTCGGGCGTCTTGCTCTCGCGGTTGGCTTCTTCGTCACGGCCGATCATGTCCATCTGCAACTCCGCCACGATCGCAGCGAGCGGGATGGGTGGGTTGCGGACGAAGAACCGGGAGCCGACGAGGCCGTCCTCTTCACCCGCGAAGCATACGAACAGGATGCTGCGGCGCGGCTTGATCGGGTTGGTGGCGAACATCTTCGCGATCGCCATGACACCCGTCGTGCCCGAAGCATCGTCGTCCGCGCCCGGGTGCAGGCCGCCGCCCATTCCGACGTGGTCGAGGTGGCTGCCGATCACGACGTATTCGTCCGCGAACTCGGGGTCGCTGCCGGGTAGCACGGCGACGACATTCATCGCCGGCGCGTCGGCTTCCTTGACCGCAATTTCGAGCTTGGCCGTGAACTTCGGAATCTCGGGTGCGAGTTCCGTGCCTTCGAGCACGTCCCGATGTAGCCCGGCAAACGTCAGGATCCGGTCGAGGTCCTCGCCCCCGAACGAGGTTTCCCCAGGCCGGCGCCGACGGCCAGCGGCGGCGGGGTTGGTCGAACGTCGGCTGCTCGAGGCGTCGCGCAACCCGGTGGGTTGCTCCGTGTTCGCGAACAGCACGGCGGCCGGCTGAGTACCGGAGAGGCCGCGGCGCAGGGCGAAACGCATCAGCGCGTTGCTCATGCGGTCGCCGCCGGGCTTGATGTGCGCGAGCACGATCTTGCCTTCGAGGTCGAGATCCGCGAGCCCTTCGATCTTGGGAATGCTGAATCGCCGGCCGCCCCGCGGGTTCTGCGGGCGTTCGGGCGGCGTCACGACGAGCAGCACGACCTCGCCCGCTGCCGAGACGGTGGCCGAGGCGGTGCCGCCGAGTCGGTCGGCCGGGATGCGCAGCACCTCCTTGCCGTCCTTCTCGAGAGTGAAGTACGTGGCCTCCGCATCGACCGCGGTTCGCGACCACGGTACGCGCTGGTAGAACGAGCCGTTCTGGCCCATCGGTCGCAGTCCGAGTTCCCGGAAGTGGGCGGACACGAACTCGGCCGCCTTGGCGAACCCCGGGTGACCGGTCTGGCGGCCGGCGAACTCGGGTGAAGCGAGCGTATAGAGCCAGTCCTTGCAGCCCGCGACATCGACCGACTGTGCGCCCGTCGAGCGATCGTCCGGCAGGTCGTGGGGTGCCGGGAAGGCCGATTGCGCCGGCGCGATTGCCAGCGGTCCCAGTGCGAGGCTCGCGATGGGTGCCAGGGCGAGTAGGAGTCGGGGCGCGGATCGGATCATGACGGAGCGATTCAATGCCGGTGACCGGCGTTCGGACAGGGGGATTGGGGGTTCTACGGTGTCACGCGGGCGGCGGCGAGAGCAGACGCATTCGTGACACGGTTCGGGCCGGTAGCGCCCGGCTCGGGGGCGGGTCAGGGAAACAGCCGCCGTGCGAGCCGATACCAGAGCGACCTCTCGGGCCGGTCGTCGTAGGGGCTCGTGCGATGCCGGCGATCGTCGGGTTCGCCCATCGGGCGGCGCTCGAGTCCCAGCAGGAACGCGAGCCGTTCGAGGTCGCGCGCCGTCGTGCTCGCGACGGAATCGAGATCCGGGGCGAACGCGCGGACGAGCGGGCTCGGATCGAGCATCGTGACGCTGCGCCGGGCCTCGGCGCGGGTCGCCCGTTCGAGCTTGCCGGGCAAGTCGAGTGCGCGAGCTTCGACCTTGCGGGGTAGCCGCAGGGCGGTGTTCTTGAAGCGCTCGAGGCGTCGAGCGCTGGCGTTCGGGATCCCGACCAGGCGGCGAAACGACTGTTGGCGGCGTGCGAACTTGGCGGGCGAGAAGTCGATCGCGAGCAACTGCTCGAGCTTGGCGAGGGGGGTGCGGGCGCGCTCGTTGTCGGACATCGACGAACACGCCGTGAGTGGGAGCAGGAGTCCGATGCCGAGCAGCCACCTATGGGCTGGGGTGGGCCTCGCCGCGGTCCGATCGTCGTGAGCGGGTGCCGTCATCGAGCGCCAGTGTATGCCGGGTGACCGCTGTTGACAGCGCCGGCGCCGCGATTGGCGGTGCCGGCGGCTCGCGGCTCAGTTGCCACGCAGTGAGATCAGCGGGTCGTGGCGGGCCGCGCGCCACGCCGGGAGCGCCGAAGCGAGCAGGCCGGTGCCGAACGCCATACCTGTGACCTGCAGCAGCCACCAGCCGTCGATGTTGCACGGCACGCGATCGAGGTTGTAGACGTCGAGCGGGAACAGATCGACGCCCGTGGCCCAGATCAGGAACTGGCGGATCTCCTCCAGGTAGATCGACGTCACCGTGCCGGTCGCGATGCCGAGCGCGACACCGAGCGCGGTGACGGTCAGACCGCACGCCAGGAACGTCATCGTAACGCCGCCCGGCGTGCCGCCCATCGACGTGAGGATGCCGATGTCACCGGTTTTCTCGGTGACCATCATCGACAGCGTCGCAAGCATCAGGAACGCGGCGATCACGAGGATCACGAACAGCACGATCTTGAGCAGCCAGCGCTGGTGTTCGATCGAGCCGAGGAAGTCCGCGTTGCGCGCCCGCCAGGTCTCGACGAGGCCATAGCCGTAGTGTCGGCGCTGGAGCGTGCGGAACACGGCCTCCTGGAGGCGGCGGGCCGTGTCGTCGACGGCCGTGGGGTCGTGCAGGCGGATCGCGATCTCCTGGACTCGCTGTTGCCCCTGCGCCGGTTCGTTGCCCGTGCCTGGAGTCGGACTCGGCTCGGCGGGGCCTGGTTCGTCGCTGGCAGCGAGGCGGCGACCGAGTTCACCGATACCCATGAACAGGATGTTGCCGTCGAAGCCGCCGTGACGCGTCTTGAACGCGCCGGCGATCTCGAGCTCGATTGCAACCTGCTGGAACTCGCCGCGGCCCTCCCCGCCCCGTCGGATGCCCGTGGTCAGCACGAGTTCGTCGCCGCGCGCGAGGCCCTCCCGCTTCATACGCTCGAGGCCGACGAGCACCTGGGCGCGGTCGTTCGCGGTCGCGAATGGTCGCGACGGATCCGCGACCCGCATGGCCGCGGGGATCTCCTCGGAGGTGAGCCAGGCATCGAAGGCCGAGACCTGCCGTTCTTGTGCTGGGTCGACACCGTAGACGAACAGGAACGGCTGGTCGCCGCCGTGCAGCGCGCTCCGGCCCGGCAGCGGCGGGGGCGGCGGCCGCTTGCCAGCTTCGTGGAGCAGGCCGAAGTGCACCAGGCGCGGCGCCGTTGCCGCGACGTTGGGGTCGTCGGTGAGCGCGCGACCGAGCTTGTTGGCGTCGGCCCAGAGCGGCAGGTTGGTCACCGCGACGTCGGCGCTGGTTTCGCGGACGTGTTCCTCGATGACGACCATGAACCCCGAGAACAGGGACACGACCACGACGAGCGCCCAGACGCTCAGCGTGATGCCGAGCATGCCGAGCAAATTGATCGGCCGCGTGACGAGGTAGCGGATCGCGAGGTAGAAGCGATACATGGTCGGCCTGGTCGGATCGGTTCAGCCGACGACGACCCCGTCGCGGAGGCGGATGATGCGGTTGGCGCGCACCGCGAGTCCTTCGTCGTGGGTGACGAGCACGAACGCGGCGTCGCGTTCGCGCTGCAGCTCGAACATGAGTTCGATCACGCCCTCGGCCGTGTTTGAATCGAGGTTGCCCGTCGGTTCGTCAGCGAGGATAACGCGCGGCTCGGCCAGCAGCGCGCGCGCGATCGCGACGCGCTGGCGTTCGCCGCCCGAGAGCTCGGCCGGGCGGTGCTTGAGGCGGTCGCCGAGGCCGACGCGTTCGAGCAACGCCGTCGCCGCCTTCTTCGCCTCCTGCCGTCGCGACCAGTAGCGCAACACCGAGTCCGTCATCATGCCGGCGAGCAGCACGTTCTGCAGCGCGGTTAGTTCCGGGATCAGGTGGTAGAACTGGAACACGAACCCCGTGTGGTCGTGTCGCAGCCGGGCCCGTTCGCGAATCGACAGGCCGTGCACGGACCGGCCGTCGTAGAGGATCTCGCCCTCGCTCGGTGGGTCGAGCAGGCCGAGAACGTGCAGCAGCGTCGACTTGCCGGCGCCGGATGCGCCGAGCAGCGCCACGATCTCGCCGCTCTGCACTTCGAGATCGACGCCGCGCAGGACCGGGATCTCGGTCTTGCCGAGCCGGTAGGACTTGTGCACACAGCGGGCGGTGAGGACGGGCGAGGTCATGAATAGTTCGGGTTACGGACTCACTGCGTGGGCGGCGTCACTCGTAGGACAGCGCGGCGACGGGCTCCATGCGCGCGGCCTTGCGGGCGGGCAGCAGCGCGACGAGCAGCGCGAGCAACACGGCGCCGAGCGCGACCTGGATGACCCAGGACAGCTCGAGATGAACGGGAATCACCGGCAGGTCGAACAGGTGACGCGGGAACAGCGAGGCGCCGGTCGTGCGATGGAACCAGTCGTTGATGTCGTTGAGGTAGTGCACCGATAGCCAGCCGAGCACCGACCCGATCGTGGCGCCCACGCTGCCGACGACGAGGCCGCAGAACACGAACACCGCGCCGATCCCGCGGCGGGTGCCGCCGATCGCCGCGAGGATGCCGATGTCCTTCCACTTCTGCACGACCATCATGTGCAGCGTCGCGTAGATCACGAACGCCGCGACGATCATGACGACGAAGAGCACGAACTGCATCATCGAGTGTTCTTGCGCGATCGCGCGCAGGAACACCGAGTTCTGTTCGCGCCAGTCGATCACGGCGCACTCGTCGCCGATTTCACTGGCGACGGCCGTGCGGATTCGCGACTTCGCCGCCGACAGTTCGCCGGCCGACAGCCCGGGCTGCATCGCGACCGCGACGTCGGTCACGATGTCGATCGCTTCGTCGTCTTCGATGTCGTGGCCCAGCAGCGTGCGCAGGGTCTCGATGGGCACGAGCACCATGCTCTGGTCGAACATGCGGTGGCTCGTCGCGAAGTAGCCGCCGAACGCCATCGGGATCCGGCGCGTATTGACCTGGGCCGAACCGTCGCCCGCGACGTCGAAGCTCGCCGTCATGAGGTCGATGGGATATCCCTGTTCGATCAGCTTGAGCGAGGTCAGGCGCCGCCAGCCCGCGATCATGCCGGGCCATTCGCTGCGGTGGTCCTCGACGCGTTCGGGCCGCGGCAGGTCGAAGATGCGACGCATGTCCCATTCGACGTGGTCGGCCGTCAGCAGGAAGGACCGACGGTCGGGGTCCGGGTCTTCGAGCACCTCGGAGCGGCGCGCGCGCGTGATGCTGTGCGCGTGCAGCACCTCGACGCTGCGGTCGAGCCACTCACCGAGAGGGGTGACCTCCGGTTCGCGCAGTGGGTCGACGCCGAGCAGCAGCGCGAAGCCGCTGTCCATCGTCATGTCCTCGAAGTTGACCGCGTTGGTGCCGATCGTCGGACTGCTGCTGCCGCGCGGCGCGGGGCGCGGCTGCAGGATGCCCTGATGGCGCAGTCGCGGGGCCGTGGCGCGCACCGCGGGGTCGGCCGCGATCACGGCGCGCAGTCGCTCGTAGCTGGTGTCGTGCGGCAGGTCCGTGACGAGCACGTCGGGCGTCGACCGCCGGACGTCGGCGCGGATCTCCGTGACGAATCCCGTGAAGATGCCGTCGACGACGAGCAGTGACCAGACGGCGAACGTCACCCCGAACACGCCGATCAACATGATCGGTCGGCGCAGCAGATAGCGCAGCGCGAGGAACGGGCTGAATGCCGGAATCACTGACTCGACTCGTTCGCGGCGCCGCCGTTGTCGTTCGTGGCGTCCGCCGCCGCGTCAGGGTCCGCACTCGCCGCCGCCGGATCGATGCGCCGCAGCAGCGGAAAGAGCACGACGTCGCGGATCGATGCGCTGCCGGAGAACAGCATGCAGAGTCGGTCGATGCCGATGCCGAGACCGCCGGCGGGGGGCATGCCGTACTCGAGCGCGGTCACGTAGTCGATGTCGACCTCACCCGGGGTCTCGTCGTCCTTGTCGTCGACCTGCGCGAGGAAGCGCTGCTCCTGGTCGATGGGGTCGTTGAGTTCGCTGAACGCGTTGCCGAGCTCCATGCCGGCAAGGAACAGCTCGAAGCGCTCCGTGACGCGCGGGTCCTCCGGCTTACGCTTCGCCAGCGGGCTGATCGCCACGGGATAGTCGTAGACGAACACCGGGCCGGTGAGCTGGTCCTCGACCGTCGCTTCGAACACGTCGTTGGCGAGTTTGCCAGCCTCGATACCATCGATCGGAAGGTTGAGTTCCTTGGCGCGGCGCGTGACCGAATCGACGTCGAACCAGTCGACGCCGGGGTTGTGTTCGGCGAACAGATCGAGGTAGGCCTGCTTTTGGAAAGGCGGCGCGAGATCGTATTCCTGATCGCGGAACGTGACCTTGGTGCGGCCATCGAGCACGGTCTTGCACAGGTGCGCGAACAAGCCCTCGACGCGCGCCATGATGTCGCGGTAGTCGGCCCACGCCTCGTAGCTCTCGAGCATCGTGAACTCGGGATTGTGGCGCGTGCTGATGCCCTCGTTGCGGAACACCCGGCCGATCTCGTAGACGCGCTCCATGCCGCCGACGATGAGCCGCTTGAGATACAGCTCGGGCGCGATGCGCAGGAAGAGCGGCATGTCGAGCGCGTTGTGATGCGTGGTGAACGGCCGCGCCGCCGCGCCGCCGAACAGCGGCTGCAGCATCGGCGTCTCGACCTCGAGGTAGTCGAGTGAGTCGAAGTAGGCGCGGACCTCGCGCACGATGCGACTGCGCGTCATGAAGTCGCGTCGGACCTCGGGGTTGGCGAACAGGTCGACGTAGCGCATGCGATAGCGCTGCTCGGTGTCGACCAGGCCGTGCCACTTTTCGGGCGCGGGCCGCAGTGCCTTGCCCGCGAGCGTTACCTCGCTTGCCCAGAGCGTCGGCTCGCCCTTCTTCGTGACGCCGAGCTCGCCCTTGATGCTGACGAGGTCGTTGCTCTCGATGCGCTTCCTGGTGGGCCAGAAGTCGGGCAGGCGATCGCGCTGGAAGCCGATCTGCAGCGAGCCCGAACGGTCGGTCAGATGCGCGAAGCGCAGCTTGCCGAAATCCCGCACGACGCCGAGTCGACCGGCGACGGTCGCCACTTCACCATGTCGATCGTCGAAACCGTCCAGTAGTTCCGCGACCGGTGTGCCACGCGGAACGCGGGGCGGGAACGGGTCCTGCCCGTCCGCGCGCAGCGCTTCGAGCTTGTCGAGTCGATCCTTGTGAATGCCGTCGGTCAAAGTTCAGCTTCCCAGCTAGCGAGGGTCCTGGAGAGATCGGGAGCGCAGGACGATAGCGCGCGTGCTGCCGAGACCCGAGCCAACAGGTCGGTTCTTTTGTGCCGGCGCTATTCCGGGTCCGGCAGCTCGACCTCGAGGCGACCGTCCACGACGCGCGACGGGTAGGTCCGCACGTTCCATTCCTCACCGACGTCGCATTGCCCGGTGTCGAGGTCGAACTCCCAGCAGTGCAGGAAGCACGCGACCTTGCGGCTCTCGAGCACGGAGCCGTCGGCGAGCGGAGCGCCGGCATGCGGGCAGGCGTTGTCGATGACGCGGAAGCCGTCGTCGACGCGGAAGACCGCGAGCCAATGCTCGCCGGCCTTGACCGCCGCTCCCGGTTCGAACTTCATCTCGGCGATCGCGCCGATGTCGAGCCAGTGGCTCATCGCGCGATCCGCCGGAACGCGTAGCGGCGAATCACCCGACCCTCTTCGATGTACTTGCGTTCGAAGTTGGTCGGCGAGAACGCGTGGCCGGGGCCGGCCGCGATCACCCGCGCTTCCTCGTCGGGGTCGCGCACGAGCTCGGGGCAGGCGCCGAGAACCCGGGCGATCTGACCAGCGTAGGCGGCGTTGTCGGTCGCGACGTAGCAGTAGCCGTCGTCGCGCAGAGCGCGCGTGACCACGGGCGTGACGTCGTCGGTGAAGAAGCGCCGGCCGCGATGGCGGCGCTTGGGCCACGGATCGGGGAAGTAGACGTGCAGCGCGTGCAGAGCTCCCGGTTCGACGCGATCCTGCAGGAACAGCTTACCGTTGTCGACGAGCAGCAGACCGTTGTCGTGGCCGCTGGCCTTGAGCTTCGTGGCCGCGAGACTCGCGTAGCCGACGGCGGCTTCGATGCCGAGGATGAACGTTTCCGGTTTGGCAGCGACTGCGGCGAGCACGAACGCGCCCTTGCCCGGGCCGATCTCGATCTCGACAGGCATGTCGGCCGGGGCGAGGTCGCGCAGACCCGGCGGGTTGTCGCCGCCGATCGCGAGGAACTCTCCCGGATCGTCCTCGCCGCCCTGAACACGGCCACGAAACGACAGCTTGCCGCCCTGGTGCATCCGCGGGTTGTAGTCGGACGAGCGGTCGGGCTCCGGCTCTGACTCGGGCTGGGTTTCGGGCTCGGGTGGGGCTGGGGGCATCGGGCGGGCAGCATAGCGGCAGTGCGCCGCTGCTCCAGTTCGGGTTCTTCGGACCGGCGCGGTCTGCCGGGTCCGGGTATCCTCGGCACGATGCGATCGACGTTTCGCGTCCTCGTCTCTGCCACGTTGGTGGCCGGGTTCGGGCTGGTCATGGCGGCGGCTGCATCCGCGCAGTCCCGCGCGACCGAGCACACCCTGAAGTCGACCGATCACGGACCCTACTTCGTGATCCCGCCGCGCGACGACACCACGAAGCGTCCCGCGCTGCTCGTCGTGATGCCGGGCGGGCCCGGCACGCGCGACTTCCTGCCGTTCGTCGAGAACGGCATCCTCGGCGCGGCCCCGAAGGACACGCTCGGCGTGATGGTCACGGCCCCGAAGTGGACCGACGCGCAGAAGATCGTCTGGCCATACGATGCGGCGAGGGTGAAGAAGATGCGCTACCCCGTCGACCGCTACGTGCTCGACGTCGTCAAGCGGGTGCAGAAGGAGCACCATGTCGACC
>JANSXC010000001.1 GCA_024743115.1 bacterium
GAACAACGTAGGATTGCGACGACTCCCACAAAAGACCCTGTGGCATTTGACCACTACCTTAAAGGCGTGGCATTTACCAAATTGCAAAGCCTGGATCGAGGACCCGGTTGAATACCAGCTCGAGGGCATCAATCAGGTGCCGGTCAATCCCAAGGCGGGGCTGACGTTCGCGGCGGCGCTGCGCTCGATCCTGCGTCAGGACCCCGATGTCTGTCTGATCGGTGAGATTCGTGACCACGAGACCCTCGAGATCGGCGTCAAGGCCGCGCTCACGGGTCACCTCGTGCTCAGCACGCTCCATACGAACGATGCGCCCTCGACGATCACTCGCATGGTCGACATGGGCATGGACCCGTTCATGGTCGCGAGCTCCGCGCTGTTGATCTGCGCGCAGCGACTCGGCCGCAAGCTCTGTCCGAACTGCAAGAAGCGCGTCGAACTCAACAAGGACGCGCTCGTCCGCCTCGGGTACACCGAGGAGGACCTCGAGAAGCAGGAGGAGATGGAGATCTACGAGCCGGTCGGCTGCCCGCGTTGTAACCAGGGCTACAAGGGCCGCTTCGCGCTGCTCGAGACGATGCGCATGAGCGAGGGCGTCAAACGCATGGTCGTCGACGGCGCACACATCGCCGACGTCAAGAAGCTCGCACTCTCTGAAGGGATGCTCACGCTGCGGCGCTGCGGCCTGCTCAACGCTGCACGCGGCAAGACGAGCCTCCAGGAAGTCGAGTCGGTGACGATGGCTGACTAGTCGGGGAAGGGCAGGGGCGCAGTGAACGGCAGGGGAAGGGCATACCAATGACTACGAAGTTCAAGTTCGAAGCCAAGGACGCGGCCGGCAAGACCGTGAAGGGCTCGGTCGCGGCGAAGTCGCAGGCCGAGGTGATGTCCGATCTGCGGCGCCGCAACCTGACGCCGGTCGGGGTCAAGAAGGCCGGCGGGCTCGCGGAGCTCTGGGCGAAAGCCAACAACAAGACGGCGACCAAGTCGTCGGTCAAGAAGGGCGAGCTCGAGGTCTTCACGCGCCAGTTGTCGACGATGCTGAGCGCGGGCATCCCGATGCTCGAGGCGCTCGAGATCCTCGCGGATCAGGCCGAGTCGCCGGGTTTCCGGTTCTGCCTCGACAAGGTCGTCGACGACATCCGGTCGGGCTCCGACCTCAGCAAGGCGCTCGAGCAGCACCCCAAGGTGTTCTCGCACATCTACGTCAGCATGGCGCGCGCCGGTGAAGCGGCCGGTCAGAGCGACACGATCCTCCAGCGCCTCGCGGAGTATCTCGAAGCCGCGGCGCACCTGCGCAACGAGATCAAGTCGGCGATGACCTACCCGGTCATCTCGCTGTTCCTCGTCATCGGCATCGCGTCGTTCCTGATGATCGGCATCGTGCCGTCGTTCAAGCCCGTCTTCGAGTCTCTCGAGGTCGAGTTGCCGGCGCTGACGGTCGTGATCATGGACATCGCGTTCTTCATGCGCGACTACTGGTATCTGATCTTCGGCGGGGCCGCAGCCGCGTTCGTCGGCATCAAGGCCGGGGCCAAGACCAAACGTGGCGCGTTGATCAAGGATCACGTGATGCTGCGGCTGCCGGTCTTCGGAGTGCTGTTCAAGAAGGTCGCGCTGTCGCGTTTCGCGCGCACGTTCTCGACGTTGGTCAAGAGCGGTGTGCCGATTCTCGGTGCGATGGAGATCGTGTCCGACACGTCGGGCAACCTCGTGATCTCGAACATCGTCGACGACGCCAAGGACAGCGTGCGAAACGGCGAGAGCCTCAGCGAGCCGTTCAACAAGTCGAAGGTCTTCCCACCGATGGTCACCAAGATGATGGCGATCGGTGAACGCGCGGGCGCACTCGATGCGCTGCTCGAGAAGATCGCCGAGTTCTACGACCAGCAGGTCGAGGCCGAGGTCAAGGGACTCACGTCGATGATCGAGCCGATCATGATCGCGGTCATGGGCATCATCGTGGGCGGCATCGTCCTCGCGGTGTTCCTGCCGATCTTCAAGCTGCAAGAGAAGCTGTCGGGCGGCTAGCGGCCGGCAGTCAGCGATGCCGTTCAGAGTGACGGCAAGGCCAGGGGAGAAGGATGAACCAGACGGTTTCACGGGCGCTGCTGTACGGCGGCGCAGTTGCTGCACTCGCAGGGATCGGGATCGGGATGGCGGTCGTCGAGTCGGAAGCCGACACGATGACGATGCTCAGCAGCGCCGACGTGCAGCTGCGGCTCGCCTACGGCATTCCGGCCACGGACAAGAACGGTCAGCCGATGCCCGCGCGGGAGCAGATGATCCGGGAGTCGATCGACCTACTCGAGCGGGCTGAGAAGGCGACGCCCGGGATGGCGGTCACCGCGGAGTTCCGCGGGTTCGCGCACATGCTGCAGGGCGAGTTCGCCGAGGCTGCGGTGTGCTACGCACGCGCCCGCGACTGCGATGATTGCGGTGACGAGCAGCGCGATGTGCTGGCGTTCAACGAGGCGCGCATGCTGCGGCGTGCGGGTCGCCACGAAGCCGCGCTCGCCACGTTCGAAGAGCACGCCGTAGCGCTGGATTCTCGTTTCGGGGCGCAGCGTCGAATCGAACAGGCGGCGGTCCTACGGGAAACCGAGCGCCACGCCGAGGCCTCGCAGGTGCTCGCGAGCGTGCTCGCGGACACGACCGTCGAGCCGATGGCATGGGTGCAAGCCGGCCAGGAGCTGATGCTGCTCGGCGACACCGCGGGCGCGGAAACCGCTTTCCGACAGGCGGTTGAGCAGGCGCCACTCGCCGACTACTACCTCGCGCAGCTCAAGTTGGCGGCCGGGGAAGTCGATAGCGCTTTCGAGAGCTTGGAGCGCGCAGTCGCGGGGGCTCCAGCCGATGTTCGGCGTCTGGTTCGGGAAGATCCGGATGCCTGGCAGCGGTTGGCCGGCGATGAGCGGTTCCAGGAACTCACCGGGCACGTGCCCGCGAGTCCTGGTCGCTGACCGGCACTCGCGTTCGCGAGCACAAGGAAGAGTCACACAAGGGAAACACCGCGCCGGCCATGGTGGTCGTCGCAGTTGTCAGGTTGCTAGGGAGAAACTCAATGTCCAAGCGGGAACAGGGCTTTACGCTCATCGAGCTGATGATCGTCGTGGCGATCATCGCCATCATCGCGTCGATCGCGATTCCGAACCTTCTGAGCGCGCGTCTCAACGCCAACGAGTCGGCGGCGATCGCCACGCTCAAGAACATCTCGTCGGCCCAGGCCCAGTGCCAGGCGTCCGGCATCATCGACACCAACACCAACGGCCAGGGCGAATACGGCTTCTTCGGTGAGCTGTCGGGCGCCCAGCTGGTTCGCGGCAGCACGCTGCGCATCCAGCCGCCGGTCCTGAGCTCGGCGTTCGGCAACGTCACGGGCTCGCGCGTCACGCGCTCGGGCTACCTCTTCCAGATGTACCTGCCCCTCGCCACGGGCGCCGGTGTCTCGGAAGACGCCACGGGTGGTGACCCGGACAACGGCCAGAACGTCGACGCGCCGTCGGCCGAGACCATGTGGTGCTGCTACGCCTGGCCGAGCGTCATGGGCAACTCGGGCAAGCGCACGTTCTTCATCAACCAGGGCGGTGACGTCCTCGCGACGAACGGCGCGGTCGATGAGTACGACGGCACCGGCGATGCGCCGGTCTACGGCGCGGCCTTCGTCGCCGGCGGCAGCAACTCGATGAGCGAGCAGATCGCCGGCAACACGGTTGCCCGCGACGGCAACACCTGGATCGTCGTCCAGTGATCTGAACCAACTGGTTCGATCGGCGAAACGCCCGCGACTCGCAAGTCGAGTCGCGGGCGTTTTGCGTATCCGGGGCGTGCGGTGCGGACTTCGGGGGGGCTGCCCTATGATCGAGCCTACTGGCGGGTCATCGAATGCGATGGTCTCCCGCAAGTGCTCACGGCCAACCCACACCTGAGGACCTCCATGAAGCTCTCCATCCCCTCCCTGCTCGCGCTGTCCCTCGTCACCGGCGTCGCCGCTGCACAAGGCGACGAGTGCGCGGGGGCGCTGCCGGTCACCGTCGGCGCCTACGGCCCCTTCTCGACCGGCAACGCCAGCACGTCGTTCCCGTGGCCGTGCGCGAGCGGCGGCAACGACGTCTGGTTCGTCGCGGTCGCCAATGCCAACGGCACGGCCACGTTCGACACCTGCGGCAGCAACTTCGATACCTGCATCGAGGTGCTCGACGGTACGGGTGGCTGCACCAACCTGACGAGCCTGCTGTGCAACGACGATTCCTGCGGCCGGCAGTCGAGCGTCACGGTGAACGTCACCAATGGCCAGCTGCTTTACGTGCGCGCCGGCGGCTGGAACGGCAGTCAGGGCATCCTGCAGTTCAACGTCGCGGGTGACATCGGCCCGGCGACGGGCTTCGCCGCGGCGACCAACTACGGCAGCGGTTGCTACGACAACCGCGCGTCGTTCTACGAACTCATCTCCGACCCGGCGAACTTCGACCTCTCCAACACCAGCTTCACGATGCTGCCCAACGCGGGCGGCTACACGATCGTTCCCGGCCTGACCGGCTTCGTGACTCCCGGCCCGAACGCGGCGATTCTGGCCCTGGGTGACGACACGTCCTCGCTCCAGAGCCTCACCAACCCGTTCCCGATCGGCACCGGGAGCACGCCCGTGCTCGTGGTCTACTCGAACGGGTTCGTCGCGACGGGCACGAACAACGCGTCGATCGGCACCATCGTCCCGGCGAACTTCTTCAACGAGCCGGACACCGCCTGGCGTAACTGGCACGACTACGATCCTGGGTCGGGCGGCCAGGTCACGTTCGAAGAGGTCGGCCCGGTGGTCTACTGCACGTGGACCAACGTGCCCGACTGGAACGTCCCGAACAGCTCCAGCACGTTCCAGATGCAGTTCGACACGTCGAGCGGAGCCATCACGTTCGTGTTCCTCCAGATGAGTCTCACGGGCGGCGGCGGCGGCGGCAACGGCCACATGATCGGCTACTCGCCGGGCGGTCCGTCGTTGCAGCCCGCGCCGACCGACATCAGTACGGCAGTGCCCGCGACGTTCTCGGTCCAGGCCGACGACTCGCTCGAGCTGGTGCTCGAAGCCTCCGATCGCCCGATCCTCGGCACGACGTTCGACCTCGTGACCAGCAACGTGCCCGCCGCGTCCGGCC
The DNA here is from genome assembly GCA_024743115.1 of bacterium. Classification (GTDB taxonomy): domain Bacteria; phylum Planctomycetota; class UBA1135; order UBA1135; family UBA2386; genus JAGQRA01. The sequence continues at coordinate 5,154 of JANSXC010000001.1, forward strand.
TCGGCGTGCAGGTCTTCGGTCTCGGTCAGATCAACCCCGGGACGGATCTCGGGGCGCTGGGTATGGCCGGATGCCGCCAATACCTCAGCACGGACACGAACGGGTTCATGGTGCCCGTCGGCGGCTCCACGACCTGGCCGCTGACCTCGCCCAACTCCGCCGGGCTCGCCGGGGTCCGGATCAACACGCAGTCGCTCGTGCTCGTGGCGGGCGTCAACCCGTTCGGGGCGTTGACGAGCAACGGCGTGCAGCTGCAGTTCGACATCAACTGACGGTGACCGGATAGCAGGGGTTTTCGCCTATCCGGCCCGGATCCGACGATCGGGTTCAGGGCCGCGTCCGCGAACTGCCGATATCACCGGGGATGTCGGCAGCCACCGAGAACTCGCAGTCCAAGCTCGTCCACGGCACCACCCCGGGCACGGACGATCGGGACGTGATCGTGGGCCTGATGGCGACGGGCGATCTGCCCGTCGCGTCACCGGCGCCCGGATCGCGGGCGCGGCAGACGCCGGCGATCGTCGTCGACGACCCGCGCGAGCGGATCACGAGCCTCACGATCGTGATGCCGGCGCGGAACGAAGCGCTCAACCTGCGAACACTCCTCGCGGAGGTCCGCGACGAACTCGACCGCGCCGACCTCGAGTTCGCCGAGGTGCTGGTGATCGACGACGGCTCGACCGACGACACCGCGCGGCTCGCCGCCGAGGGCGGAGCCCGTGCGATCACGCATCCACACAGCCTCGGCAACGGTGCGGCGGTGAAGCGCGGGATCCGCGAGGCCAAGGGCGAGTGGATTCTGCTGCTCGACGGCGACGGTCAGCATCCGCCCCGTGAGCTATCGGCGATGATCGAACTCGCGCGCGGCCACGACATGGTCGTCGCTTCGCGCGGCGGTCGTGGCGGCAGCGTGCATCGCAACCTCGCAAACCGGATCTACAGCAAGTTTGCGAGCTACGTCTCCGGGCGCCACATCCCCGATCTCACGAGCGGTTTCCGGCTCGTGCGCGCGAGCATCGCGAAGGATCTCGTCTGGCTGCTGCCCAACACGTTCAGCTACCCTACGACGATCACGATGTCGATGCTGCGCGGCGGGTGGTCCGTGGCGTTCCATCCGTTCCAGGTGCGTGAGCGTAAGGGCAAGAGCCACATCCGACTGTTCTCGGATGGCAGCCGCTTCTTCCTGATCATCCTGCGCATCGCGACGATGTTCGCGCCGCTGCGGGTCTTCCTGCCGACGGCGCTCGCGTTCGCGGCGCTCGGGCTCGGCTGGTACGCCTACACGTGGGCCACGACCGGGCGCTTTACGAACATGGCCGTGATGCTGCTCGGGCAAGCGACGCTGCTGTTTGCGCTCGGACTCATCGCCGAACAGATCGCCGCGCTGCGCTTCCAGAACCTCTCGCGGGACGGCAAGTGACCGGGCGCGAAGCGAAGAGCCGGCCGAACGTGCTGCTCTGCGGCGCGTGGGACGACGGCGACGGCTATCCGCGCACGGCTGCGTTGCGGCAGGGTCTCGAACGCGCGGGCTACGAGGTGCGCGAGTGTCGCGTGCCCGGGCTCGGTCGCAGCAAGCAGAAGCTGTTGCGGCAACCGTGGCGGTGGCCTGGGGCGATGTGGCGGGCCGTTGCCGATCGCCGGCGACTGCGGCGGCAGCTCCGCGCGGAGCTCCAGGACCACGAACCGCAGTGCGTGCTCGTGCCATACCCCGGCCATCACCTCGCGTCCGCGATCCGCACCAACACGCAGCGTGCAACTGCGGGCAAGGTGCCGGTCGTACTCGACCTGTTCCTGTCCGCGTATGACACGGTCGTCGAGGATCGGCGGTTGTGCGAACCGGGTTCGATCGGCGCGTGGGCGATGCAGGAACTCGATCGGCAGGCGTGCGCCGCGGCCGATCTCGTGCTCGTCGACACGCCCGAGAATGCGGCCTACGTCGCCGAACTCACGGAGCTGCCCGCGGAACGCTTCGCGTGGCTGCCGCTCAGCGATCCCGAGGTCGATCGCGTGAGCGCCTCGCCATTCGAGGACGAAGCCGGTTCGAGTGCCGGTTCGAGCGATTGTCTGCGCGTGCTGTTCTTCGGCACCGGGGTGCCGCTACACGGTCTCGATGTACTCGTCGCCGCGGTGAGACGGCAACCGACCCTCGAACTGACGTTGGTCGGCGGCACCGCCGACGACCGCGCGCATGCAACAGAGCAGCTCGGTGACCGTGTGACCCTCGCGCCCGAGTTCGTCGCGCGGTCCGAACTCGCGAACTACCTGCGGGCCTGCGACGTGGTCGCGGGCGTGTTCGGCACCACGAGCAAGGCGCAGCGCGTCGTGCCGTGGAAGGTCGTCATCGCGCTCGGTGCCGGTCGGCCCGTCGTCACCGCCGACACGCCGGCCGTGTGCGGCTGGCTCGAAGGCTCCGACGCCGTGCACCTGACACCCGCGGGAGACGTCGTGGCTCTGGCCGAGACACTGGCTCGTCTCGCGGCCGATCGCGCAGCGCTCGCGGTCGCGACTGCGGCCGCACGTCCGACCTACGATCGTCACTTCGCGACCGCCAGGGCGGCGGAACGATGGCCCGACCTGCTCGCCCAGGTCTCTCGCGATCGGGCCAGCGATCCGGCCAGCGTCGAGCCGGCTGGAGTCGGCGCGTGACGTTCGCGGCCCGGCGCCGCGCCGCGGTCGTAATTGGGCGCTGGCAGCTCGCGATCGTGTGCGCGCTCGCGGTGCTCGCGCACGGCGCGGCGACGGCGGGCGTCTTCGTATTCGACGACATCCACTCGGTGGCGGCCAACTGGACTCTGCAGGACGCCTCGCAATGGTGGCGATGGGTCAGCGACCCGACGGCGTTATCGGACGCCGGCGCGATGTTCCGCCCCGTCGTGCTGTTGAGCCTCGGGCTCACGTTCGCGATCGACACCGATCCGTGGCTGTTCAAACTCACGAACGTGCTGCTGCATGCGGTCGTGGTCGGGCTCGGCTTCGGTTGGCTGCGGCGGGTCGGCGCCGGTTCGGCGATCGCGTTCGCGGTTGCGGGTCTGTTCGCCGTCCATCCACTCGTCAGTGAGAACATGAACCTCGTGTCCGCGCGCAGCGAGGTGCTGCTGCTGCTCGGTCTGCTGCTGGGGCTGCGCGGGCACCTGTCGTGGTGTCGCGGCGGTCGACTCGCGCCGGCGCTCGCGCTCGTGCTGACCGGCGGTGTGATCGCGTGTGGCAGCAAGGAAACCGGGGTCGTGCTACCGGCGTTGCTCGTGGCGCAATCGTGGTTCGTACGCCGTGGCTCGTTCGCGAGCGCGAGTGGGAACTGGCGGCGTGCGCTCGTCACGATCGGGCCCGCGGTCGTGTTCGTGTTCGGCTACCTGTTGCTGCGCAAGGCGATGCTCGGAGAGGCCACCGTGACGCTGTCGGGTCGGACGGGCGAGGATCCGCTCACCGGCTACGGCCGTGACATGGTCACCCAGCTTTCGACGATGGGGCTGCTGCTGCCGCGGGCGCTGCTCACGATGGTCGTGCCGACGGGGCTCGTGCTCGATCCCCACGTGCCCTTCCGATTCGCGGTCGACCCGCTCGTTGCCGTCGGCTGGGGCGCGGTGCTGCTGCTCGCCGTCGTCGGTCTGCTACCGGGGCCGGGTGCCGGCGTCCGCCGCTTCGGACTCGCGCTCGCCGGTGCCACCGCGCTGCCGTGGATCGTGATCCCGCTCAACATGCCGCTCGCGGAGCATCGGCTCTACGGTCCGCTGCTCGGTGTGCTGCTTGCAGCGGCGCCGTGGCTGCCGCGCCGCAGCCGGCGCGCGTTGCCGCTCGTCGGACTTCTGCTGCTCGGGATCATGCTTTCGACCGCGCGCGCGCTCGACTTCCGCAGCGAGACCGGGCTGTGGCGGCGCGAGATCGAGAATGCGTCGACCTGGCGCACGTGGTGGGGACTCGGTGCTGCCCACCTGCGCGCGCAGGACTACGTCCGTGCGGTCGAACCCTTGCATGAGGCGTACCGGCGCAATCCGCGGCACGGCGGCGTGCTGCGCAACTACGCCGAAGCGCTGACGTTCCTGCCGGCCGATCGCGCGCGGCCGTGGCGTGCGCTCGCGCTCACCGACTACTACCTGCGAGCGCGGCCCGACGATCCGTGGGCGCGCACGCTGTCGGCGCAGGCGTGCCTCGTGGCCGGAGCCGCTACGGCCGAGCCGCGATGGTACGAAGAAGCCGAACGCGTCGCGCTGTCGTGCCTCGATGTCGCCGAGCCCAAAGGCCTGGTCTATCGCATGGCCGCGACGGCACGGCTCCGGCTCGAGGATCCGGCGGGAGCGCTCGCGCACCTGGACGCGAGCCTCGCGGCGGGGCGCGATCACTTCACGGTGCGATTGATGCGGGCGGAAGTGCTCGATCAACTCGGTCGCGGGTCGGAGTCGCAGCGCGAGCGACTGCAGGCCGCGCGGCAGAACCCGACGGAGCCCGCGGTGATGCGGGCGTTGCGCGCGGCCCGACCCGGGCGCTGACGGGTCGCCGCCGGGTCCGAACCGTGCGTGGCGTGCAACCGCGCGCCGAGCGCCGCTACGCTAACGCGATGGACACGCGATCCACCCGTGGTCTGTTGTCGCAGTTACCGGTTCTGGTCGGCCTTGCGCTGGCGAGCCTGGTCGGCATCCCGGGGCCGGTCCTCGCTCAGGACGAGGCGGTCTGGTGGCAGGGACAGCTCGAGAGCCCGGGCGGTCGGTTGCCGTTCGCGCTGCAGCAGAACGGCGCGCGGCTGACGCTGCATCATGGCGTCGAAGAGCGGGTCATCACGGGAAACCTGCCGGCGCTGAGCAGAGCCGAAACGGTGGCCCCGACCGCGTTGCGGTTCCCGCCATACGATGCGTCGATCGACGGTTGGAGCGCCGACCACGAACGTCGCGAGACGGGGCCGTTCTGGCGCGGCAAGTGGCAGAAGGTTCGCGGCAGCGGCACGGATTCACTGGCATGCGAGCTTCGCCCATGGCCGCGCGACGAGCAGGGGCGACGCCGTTCCACGTTCGACTTCAAGGGGGCGCCGATGGCCGTGGCCGGGCGTTGGCGCGTACGCTTCGCGAGCGACCCGACGCACGACGCGGTCGCGATCTTCGGTCCCGCACGCGGTGGACTGACCCACGTGCCGGGGGAGATCACGGGTACGTTCCTGACGGTCACGGGAGACTATCGCTTCCTCGCTGGTACCGCGCGCGGCGACGACCTCGGGCTCGCGGTGTTCGACGGGGCGCACGCGTTCTTGTTCACGGGCAAGCGCCGCGACGATGGTTCGTTGCGCGGCGACTTCTACAGCGGCTCGAAGTGGCACGACACGTGGACCGCGGTGCGCGACGACGATGCGGCGTTGCCCGATGCGTTCACGCTCACCAAGGCCCGGTCCGATGTCGATGTCGCGGCGCTGAGCTACCCCGACGTCGTCACCGGCGAGTCGACGCGACTCGGCGACCACTTCGGACGTGTCACGCTGATCGTCCTGTTCGGCACGTGGTGTCCCAACTGCGGCGACTCGGGCGCCTATCTCAAGCGGCTCCGAACGCGTTTCGGCGCGCGTGGTCTGCGCGTGATCGGCCTTGCGTTCGAACACGGCACCGACCGCGCGCGCCATCAGCGCGTCGTCGCCGCGTACCGCGAGCGCTACGCGGTGGACTGGCCGATCCTGCTCGCGGGCTCTTCGAGCAAGCGCCTCGCGAGTCAGGCTCTTCCCGCCGTCGACGCCGTGCGATCGTATCCGACGACCCTGTTTCTCGACGACAGGGGCAGGGTGCGGGCCGTCCACCAGGGGTTTGCCGGTCCGGCGACCGGGCCGATCCATGCGGCGCAGTGCAAGTCGTTCGAGGCCATCGTCGAACGGTTGCTCGCCGCCGCGGATTCCCGTGCTGCTGGCAAGTCCGGCGGCAAATAGTTTCCAACGCGAATAGTCCCGGCCTCGGCCGTAGTCCATCCGCCCATGCACGCACCAACCGTCATCACGTCTCTTCTGCTGTCGTCGGCCGTCGCCGGCACCATCGTCTACGTCGGTCGACCGGCGAGCGACTCCGAGCCCGATCCGAATGCGGTAGCGGCCCAGCACGAGGTCGGCCAGTTGCGCGAACAGCTCGCGACGCTGTCGTCCCGGCTCGAGGAGGTCGCGGTCGCGCGTTCCGAGTCGACTGCGGCGCCGAGCGTCGATCGCGTCGCGGTGCCGACCGTCAGTCCCGAACAGGTGGCGGTCGCGGTCGAGGCCTACCTCGAGGATCGCCGGCAAGGTGGCGGCAAGCCGGCCGAGGCCGCGCTCGAACCCGAATCGACCGAGGCGATGTTCGCAGCCGTCAACGGCTCCAACTTCTGGGACAACTCGGAGGCGTGGCGCAAGGCGTTCGCCGCCGGTCGCATGGATGAGCTCATCGACATGTTCGAAGAGGCGGCCGAGGCCAACCCCAACGACGTCGACAAGCAGATGGCGCTGGCGAGCGCCTACATGGCCTACATGCAGCTGGACAACACCAAGTGGAACTTGTCGATGAAGGCCGACGAGATGTACGACAAGGTGTTGAAGCTCGACGAGCGGCATTGGGAAGCGCGCTTCACCAAGGCTGTGAGCTACACGTTCTGGCCGAAGTTCCTCGGCAAGGACAAGGCCGCGATCTCGCACTTCGAGATCCTGGTCGAGCAGCAGGAGAGTTCGCCCGTTCAGGACAGCCAGGCGCAGACGTATCTCTATCTCGGCAACCTGCTCGAGGAGAAGGATCCGAAGCGCGCGCGCGAGATGTGGCAGCGCGGTGCGACGCGCCACCCCAACAACGAAGAGCTGCGCAACAAGATCAATAACTGACCGCGGGGAGTTCCCCATCGCGGTCATTACCCGTCGCGGTCGGGATCTGTCGGATCACTTCTGCAGCTTGCGACCGTGACGCTCGGCGAGTTCCTGTACGGCGCCCGAGTGTTCGGCTGCCACGCCCGCGAGCAGTTCGTCGACGACTGCCATCAGCTCGGTGTCGTCGCCGCCGAGGATCGGTTCGACGATCTCGGTCAGGCGTGAGAACACGCCTTCGTCCGCGAGTACCGGGCGTCGGCACGCGCGGATCGCAGCGCGCTTCAACCGATCGTCCTTGTGGCCCGCGAGCTTCTTGAGGTCGCGCCAGACCTTCTTGTTCTTGCTGACGAGCTGACCGAGTGCGTCGTCCGCGAGCCGCTCGGCGAGGGCGTCGACGTCGCACTTCTTGAGCAGCCCCTCGACGAACGCGAAGTCCGCCGGTTCGAGCAGTTCAGCGCGCGCTGCGAGGATCTGCGCGGCCGCGGACTGCAGTTCGTGCACGTCACTCTGCCAGAGAGTCCGCACGAATGCCGTCATCTGTGCGCGGCCCATCTGCGGATAGTTCTCGACGAGCTCGGCGGCGGCGGTTGCGACCTCTTCATCCGTCGCGCCGAGGAACCGAGCGGCGCTGCCGGTCTCCTCTTTTCTCGCGGCTGCCCGTTCCTCGGATCCGGCCTCCGTGAACCGGACGCGCAGCAGCGACATTTCGCGACCGAAGTTCATGCTCATACTGCGGGTCTCCTCGTCAGATGCTCGATCAGATCGAGTTTCGTCACGATACCCCGAACCCGGCGATCCCCGTCAACCACGAGTGCGACTTCCCCGCGCTCGAAGATGTCGGGCAGCTCGCTCGTGGGCGTCTGCAGGCCGATCGTCGCGACCTGACGTACCATCGCCTCGGCGACGCGCGTGTCCTGGCTGGCCTGCCCCTCGACGAGCACGCGCAGCGTGTCCGCTTCGGTGAGGATGCCCGCGAGCTTGCCATCATCGGTCACGGGCACCTGTGAGAAGCCACGTTCCTTGAACAGTGCGACCGCGGCGCTCAACGGTTCGGCGATGTCGATCGTAATGACCTCGCGGTTGGGCATCGCGCGCAGCAGCTCTGCGAGCGTGCCGATCGCCCAGTCCTCCTCGAGGAACCCGTTCTCCCGCATCCAGCGATCGTCGACGAACTTCGTCAGGTAGTTGCGGATACTGTCCGCGAGCACGCAGACGATGCGCGCGCCCTTGCCGAAGTCCTTCGCGACCTGCATCGCGGCCCAGACCGAAGCACCGCACGAGCCGCCGACGAGCATGCCCTCCTGGCGGATGAGCTGGCGCGCGACGCGGAAGCTGTCCTTGTCGTTGGACTTGATCCACTGATCGACGAGGTCGCGGTCGAGCACGTCGGGGATGAAGTCGTAGCCGATGCCTTCGACCTTGTAGCTCTTGATCTCGGACGGCCCGGCGAGGATCGAACCCTCGGGGTCGACGCCGATGATCTTGCAGCTCGGCACGCGCTCCTTGACGGTGCGCGCGACGCCCGTGATCGTGCCGCCGGTGCCGGCGGTCATCACGACGGCGTCGATCCGGTTGTCCGTCTGGTCGCAGATCTCCGTGCCCGTGCCGTCGACGTGCGCCTGTGGATTGGACGGGTTGCCGTACTGGTCGAGGATGTGCGAGTTGGGAATGACTTGCTGCAGGCGCTTCGCGACCCCGATGTGGCTCTCGGGATCGTCCCACGCGGCCTCGGTGGGGGTGCGGATGATTTCCGCGCCGAGGGCCTCGAGCACCACCTGCTTCTCGCGCGACATCTTCTCCGGCATCGTGATGATGACGCGATAGCCGCGCACGGCGGCGGTCAGCGCCATGCCGATGCCCGTGTTGCCCGAGGTCGGTTCGATGAGCGTGTCGCCGGGCTTGATGCGGCCCGACTTCTCCGCGTCGAGCAGCATCCGGACGCCGATGCGGTCCTTCACGGAACCACCCGGGTTGAGGTACTCACACTTGGCGAGCAACTCGACGTCGAGGTGACGCGCGATGCGGGAGAGTCGGACGATCGGCGTGTTGCCGACCACGGTCAGGATCGAGTCGTGAATCTGCGCCATGCACCTTTGATTGAAGCAATGACCCGCGGAAAAGGGAAATAGGCGTTCGAGCTTGTCGCCGGAGCCCTGCGTCTGCATCGTTGTTCGGCCCGTGAACGAGTCCGAGAGCCCCTCCCCGGCCGATCGCCCCGAAACCGCGCCGGCGAGCCCGCCGGTGCCGGCGACGGCCGATTCCCCGCCGGAGTCGCCGCCCGCCGCCGCGCCCGACTCTTCGGCGGGAGGCGAATCCCCGGCCGGCTCGAACCCGCCCCCGGAGTCCGCCGGCGCCGCGCCCCAGGACGGCCAGGCGGGTGATGACGCCGGCGGTGACAAGCCGGCGCGCAAGCGGCGTCGGCGGCGGCGCAAGCCGCGGGCGGGCGATTCCGCCAGCCCGGAGGCCGGCGCGGGCACCGCCGGTGAAACGCCCGCTGGCACTGGCGGCGAGGCCGCCGAGTTCGCGGCAGCCCCGGCTGAAGGCGATGGCACTCCTGGCGGCGGTCGCGGCAAGCGGCGGCGGCGCGGACGTTCCGGCAGCGGTGCTGCGGCCGGCTCCGGTGGCAACCCGAACCCCCGCAAGGGCGGCGGTCGCGGTCCCGGTGCGGGCGGGAGTGGCCAGCGTGACACCGCGCACCTCGCGACGCAGGCCGTGCGCGCGCTGTCGGAGATGGCGCAGCAGCTGTTGCGAGTCGAGGGCGTCGATCCGCTCGCGATGCCGCGGTACCTCGACCTGGAGCTGCGCGTGCCGCTCGAGTCCGGCCGCGGCGGCAAGGATCTGCGCCAGGCGGCCGGCACGGCCGTGGACCAGATCTTGAAGCGCGTCCGCGAAGTGCGCGAGCACGAACGCGCGCTGCGACCCGGCGCCGTGTTCTCGTACTTCGCCGGATCGTCCGAAGCGGACGGCTGCCGGCCGACCGAGCCGCGTCACGTCTTCGAGGGCTATAGTTCGACCGGGAAGCCCGAGTTCGTCGACTTCGTCACGATGGCGATCGATCGCAAGGACGCCGGCATCGATCGGCTGCTCGCGGGCGAGGACGTGATCCTGACGCAGGTCACGATGGGGCGCGTGCTGCGCACCCAGCAGCTCGCCGAGTTCGGCGGTGAGTCGCCGGTCTACAAGATCCTCGGTCAGGTCAACGCGGGCCTGTTCCGCACGCTCGGCGCGGCCGGCAAGTGCGCGTTCTCGTTCCAGTTGCTGCGCGGCACGACGCTCGAAGGGCGCGTGCGCCTGCGGCTGCACCCGGTCGGCGCGGTCGACATGTTCGAGCTCGTCGATCCGGCGATCATGCAGATCCTGAGTCGGTTCCAGCGGCGGCTCGATACCGAGGCGCTGCGGCTCGAGGGCCGCTTGAAGAACGGCGAGACCGACGAGGAAGAGTTCGTTCTGCCATTGCTCAACGACCTCGCGAAGCAGCTGCAGCACCGCACGCGCAACGCCGGGCGCCGCACGCAGCATGGGCTGGAGCGCAGTGAGGAGGGCCAGCGCCCGACCTCGCGCGCGTACCCGGACGCCGGCGAAGCGGCCGACGATGCGATCCTCTGGGATCTCGATCAGGGCACGATCGTCGTGCTGGGTGCGAAGGGCCGCGTGCACGTCTTCACACCGGATGCCAAGCACGTCACGTCGGTCGTGATGCAGCGGTCCGCGGTCGATCGTCGGCGGCAGCTCGGCCGCTGGCGCGCGGCGGATCCCGAAGAGCGTGGTGAGTTTCGGATCCAGGTCCGCCGTCAGATCCGCGCCGAAGCCGAACGCGCGGAGGTCGACGCGGCAGCCGCTGCGAGCGGCCCGGCGGTCGATGCGCCAGCGGATTCGAAGCCGGCGGCGGCCGACGCGGCGCCGGAGCCGTCGACAACGGTTACGCCGCCTTCGGCTGCCGTTCCCGACGCTGCCGTTCCCGATGCCGCCGTTCCCGATGGGGCGGCGCCTGACGCGCCGAGCACGGATGCGAGCGCGGACGGCACGTCGGCCGACCCGGAGGGGAAGGACGCGTGAGCGCCACCGAGCCGCGGCCGCGCATCGGTGTGGTCACGATCAGCGATCGTGCCAGTCGCGGCGAATACGAGGACCAGTCCGGGCCCGCGATCCACGCCGCGCTGCAGGACTACCTCGCGACCGATTGCGAGTTCGAGGTGCGCGTGATTCCTGACGAACGCGCGGGCATCGGCGCCGCGCTGCGCGAACTCGCCACGAGCGGCTGCTGCCTGATCTGCACCACGGGCGGCACCGGGCCCGCGGTGCGCGATGTCACGCCCGAGGCGATCCGCGACGTCTGCCACAAGGAACTGCCCGGCTTCGGTGAGCAGATGCGCGCCGCGTCGCTCGCGGTCGGCGTGCCCACCGCGATCCTGTCGCGCCAGACCGCGGCGATCCTGGATTCCGCACTCGTCGTGACGCTGCCGGGCAAGCCGGCTTCAATCCGCGTCTGCCTCGACGCGGTGTTCCCTGCGATTCCCTACTGCATCGACTTGATCGGTGGCCCGCGCCTCGAGGGCGACCCCGAGGTCGTGCAGGTGTTCCGGCCCAAGGGCAAATAGCCGCAGCCGCTCGCATTCCCATGACAGCATCACTCACGAAGGAACAGTTCGGCGAACTGCTCGCCCCGCTCGCTGCCGCCTTGCAGGGCCTCGATGTCGACGGCGCGGACGCCGCGGCCCAGGCCGAGGCGCGCGCCGCGTTCGCTGGCGACCTCGTCACGGGCATCCGCGCCGCCGCGATGGCGCACGTCGATTCCGACTGGCTGCTGCCGAAGGAAGCTGGCGGCATCCGCTTCGGCCGCGTGGCCAAGGACCTGCACGGCTTCTCGATCGACGCCGTGCTCATGTCGTCCCCGGGCCCGCGCCATCGCCACCCGAACGGCGAGATCGACCTCTGCTTCACGACCAGCGGTGACGCCCGCTTCGACGGCCACCCCGAAGGCTGGGTCGTCTACGGCCAGGACACGACCCACGTCCCGACCGTCACGGACGGCGAGATGCTGATCCTGTACTTCCTGCCCGGCGGCGCGATCGAGTTCCTGTAGTGCGGCGGTGAACGAGCGCGCCCGTCGTTCCTTGCCCGATCGCTTCATCGCGACGAGAGTCGCGCCAAGGGCTGCACGGTCTGCGTGAGGTCACGGAGGGCCGGGCCCGCGTAGGCGACCCCGCGTTGGATCACATAGCGGGGGGACGTGAGCGTCGCCAGATCGGCGGTCGGGTCGGCGTCGAGCACGAGCAGGGTCGCAGCTTTGCCCGGTTCGATCGATCCGGTGCGGTCCGCGATGCCGATGGCTGCGGCGCTGGTGCGGGTGGCGGCTTCGATGAGTTCGACCGGCGAGAGACCGGCGCGTTCGACGAGGAGCGAGTACTCGCGGTGGATCGCGGGCAGACCGTCGAGGTTGCCGCGATCGCTGCCCGTCGCGATGCGCACACCGGCTGCGCGGGCGGCCTTGACGATCGCGATTGCGCAGTCGGCCGGGTCGACCCACTGGGGCGGTGGTCGCAGTCCGCTGGCGGCGACGAGCGTGGCGTCGAGGATCGTGCCGCGCTGCGCCATCGTTCGGAAGAGTTCGTCGCCGCCGGCTGCGGCCAGCACGGCGGCGGCGCTGCCACGTTCGCGCGGCGATGCGTCGTGCATGAGCATGTGCGCGTGCGACACGACTTGCACGCCGGCCTCGACCGTGGCGAGCGCGGTCGTGCGCCGCGGAGCGATCACCCAATGGCCCCAGACGGCGAGTCCGTGTTGTTGGGCTGCGGTGACGATGCGAGCGACGAGGTCCGGGGCCAGGCCCGCATAGAGCTTGACGCCCGTCGCACCGCAGCCGCGAACCTGCAGCATCAGGGCATCGAGATCCGTGTCGGCGCGCACGATGTGGGCCCACGGTGCGCTCCCGACTTCGCGGCCGCGCGACGCGGAGGCGGCCCGCGGGTCGGCGAAGAAGCGTGGGCTCGCGAGGATGGCCGCGTAGTGGATGTCCGGTCCGGGTAGTTCGCCGAGGAGCGTCTGGCGGGCGAGGAACGTCAGCACACGGCCGTCGCCGCCCATGTCGCGGACCGTCGTGATGCCGTGCCCGAGCAGGCGTCGTAGTTGTTCGCGCGTTGCGGCGAGGTAACCGTCGCGGCTCGGGGCTGTGGCGAGGTGGGTGTGCGCCTCGATCAGCCCGGGCACGGCGAAGCAGCCGGTGAGGTCGACCACTTCGGCTGCCGTAGGCCAGTCGGTCGAAGTCGAGTCCGGTTGGACCGCGGTGATCTCGGCGCCCGTCATGATGATCGTCGTGTCGGCACGGGGTGGCGTGCCGGTACCGTCGATCAGCGTCAGGTGTCGCAGGACCCGAACGGTCGGTGTCGCGGCCTGCGCGGCCGTCGCAACGCAGCCGCCGATGAGTACCGCGAGGGCATAGGAAGTGGTCCGGATACGAGGCAGGGTCGGCATGTTCGGGATGTTCGGGCGGCGGGGGGTCAGGGGTTGGATCAGGCGTGGGCTGGCGCGCGCCAGCGAAGTGCGAGCACCAGCAGAACGGCGAACGTCCCGAACGTGGCGAGGGTCGGTGCGCGCGGCAGTTGCCCTTGCGAGCCGACGGCGAAGATCAGTGCCAGGGTGTGCAGCACGCCGGCCAGCGCGGGCAGCGCGCTCGCTCGACCGCGCAGTCGTCGCCAGCGCACCGCGGCGGCGGCGACGGCGACGAATGCCGCGGCGTAGACCGCGAGGAGCGCGGTCGGTAGCTGATGCGCGATCAGGTGCCAGCCGATCACGCGCCCCTCCGAAGTGTCCACGAACAGGCCGTAGATTGCATGGTCTCGCAGTGGGCCGTCGTACCACGGCAGGAACAGGCAGTAGCCGGTCGTTAGCGCGCCGATCGTCCCGACCCAGAGCAGGTCGGTCGGGCGGCGCGGGCGGACCGGGCCACCGGCCGTTCCGTCCGGTGGGGTTGCCGAATCGCCCGCGAGGATCGCGGCCGCGAGTTCGCGCGCCGAGTCGAAACGTTCGGCCGGATCGACGGCGAGGCACCGGGCGAGGATGGGATCGATCCACGTCGGCACGCCCGGCCGACTCGAGGCCGGCGCGAAGTTGCCACGCGGCAGATCACCGGTCAGCAGTTCGTAGAGCAGGACGCCGACTGCGTAGAGGTCGGCGGCGGGGCCCACGGGCGCGCCGGGTCGGAGCTGTTCGGGCGCCATATAGTGCGGGGTGCCGAGTCGATCGTGTGACCCCGTGAGCTGTGACATCGGCGGTTCGGCGTGGGCGATCCGAGCGAGGCCGAAGTCCGTGATGCGAAGCCGCAGGTCTTCGTCGACGAGGACGTTCTCGGGCTTGATGTCACGGTGAACGATGCCGCGATCGTGGGCGTACTGCAGGGCCGCGCACAGCTGGGGGAGCAATCGCACGACGTCGTCGATCGTGAGCCGGTCGGCGGCGAGGAGTTCTCGGAGATTCAGGCCGTCGCAGAACTCGATGGCGAGGAATGGCAGGCCGTCGCGACAGCCGAAGTCGAGCAACGTGACGATGTGGGGGTGGTCGAGTTGCGCGAGAATGCGGGCTTCGCGACGGAAGCGGCGTTCGAAGTCGGGGTGGCCGAGGTGCGCGCCGAGCAGGACTTTGAGGGCGATCGAGCGCCCGATCTCGCGATGCTGCGCGTGATAGACGGCGCCCGTGCCGCCGCGTCCGAGGAGCCCGGCGATCGTGAACTCGGGGAACCGGCGACTGAGGTCGGCTACCGACGGCAGGTCGCTGGCGGGCGGCCGATCGCCGACGGACTCGGCCACGGTCGCAACGGCGCAACGGCAGCACAACCCGTGGCGCGTCGCGGCGAGCGGCTCGTTACAGCTCGGACATGGTCGGGGATCGGAGGCCATGGCGGGCATCGCGTCAGGGCATGACCCGAATCGCGCTCAGGGTTACACGGCGGGAGGATCTTTCTGCGGTGGATCTTTCTGCAGGGCGTCGAGCAGCTCGCGGAGTTCGGCGCCCGTTGCCGTCGGGTCGGTGAGGGTCTGAGCGACCTCGTCGAGTAGTTGACGGCGAAAGCGATCGCGCAGGCGATGTACCGCGACCTTGACCGCGGTCGGGTTCAGGTCGAGGCGGGTCGCGATCTCGTGATACTCGGCGGCGGCCGGGCGGGTGCCCAGGAAGCGCGCGAGCTCGTCGAAGACGTCGGCGCGGCCGCGGCCGGCGTAGTCGGTGCGCAGCCTGGTCAGACAGCGATCGAGCGCGGCGAGGGCGAACTGGCGGTCGAACGCGCGTTGCGGGGTCGCGGTCGTCGCGATCTCGTCCTGGAACCGCCGTTCCACGACCGCGGCATCGAGGGACCAGGTCCGGACCGCGCCGCCGCGTTTCTGCGCGCGCGCGTGCCGCGCCCGGCGGCCGAGGAAGTGTCGGAACGCACCGATCAGGTAGTTGCGGAACCGGCCCTTGTCGGGATCGGCGCCCGTGATCGCGTTGCGGTCGAGCAGCTCGACCATGAACCCCTGCACCTGGTCCATCGCCTCCTGCTCGTCCGTGCCGCGGCTGCGTGAGTACGCGTAGAGCGCGCCCCAGTAGGCCTCGCAGAGCTCGCCGAGTGCGGCACGGCGAGTCGTCGGATCGGCCGCAGCCGTGCCGGCGACGACGCTCCACCGGGTGCTCGGAAACGGTTCGCGCGAGATCAATCGGTTCGAGCCGGCGGTTCGGGCCGGCTGGCAGCGGGGGGAACCGAGGGCTACGCCGCGCCGGTCGCGTTATTCGGCGATCGCCAACTTCCAGGTCACGTCACCAACCGCCGGGCGCTACTTACCGTTGGTCTTCGCCGGTGTGCCGGCGTTCGTCGGTCCCGCTCCCGTCATTCCCGCGGCGCGCGGCGTCAGCGGTTTGCTCAGCAACGTCTCGAGCTGTTTGGCGACGGTTTCCGTCGTGGCCTTGTCGAGGGCCTGTTCGAAGAACGGGCGGGCTTTCTCGCCTTCGATCGCGGCGATGGCTTCGAGGCAGTGGACCTGGAACAGCGGGTTGTGGGAGTGGCCGGGCGGGCGCTCGAACAGCTTCCGGATCGTGCCGGCGGCGCGCGCAGTGCGGCGCTTGCCGAGTTCCTTGACGCAGGTCTGCACCGTCATCATGTCGCTGTCGGTGCGGCCCATGACCATGAGGAGCGTGTCTTCGGTCTCCGGATCCTCGGCGGTCACGTACTTGGTCACGAAGTTGTGGAAACCCGTGGTGGCGACCGCGCTGATGTCGGGGATCGGCAGGCCGTAGGCGGCGGCGCGCTCGGGATTGACGCCGCGGCTCGACTCGGTGAGCAGCACCTGGCGCAGGCAACGCTGCGCCAGCGGCCGGTCCTCGCGCAGCAGGATGTCAGACGCGTACCACCGCAGTCGGGGTGAGGGCAGCTTCTGGCCCATCACGACCTGCCGCACCATTTCGAGCGCGGGCTTGCGGTCGATCACGAGAGCGGCCTCGAGCAGCCACTTGAGTTCGTCGAAGTTCTTCGCCGCCTCGAGTGCGGCGATGCGATCCATCACCGGCTTCCAGGCGTCCTCGCCGACCGACTCGAACGCGCGCAGGATGCTCTTCATCTGCTTCATCGCGGCCTCGAAGTCGGGTTCCGGCGTGCGGGCGCTGACGAGCATCGGCGCGTAGGTCTTCAGCGCGGCCAGCAGCGCGGCCGGCCCGCGGCCATCCATGCGCTGTTCGATCCGGATGCGGGTGATCTCGCCGAGGATCTCCTGCATTGTCGCCTCTCGCGCGGCGAGCTGCTCCTCGACGGCGGTCAGGCGGGCGTTGCTGGAGCGCAGTTCGAGCGCCGCCCAGCCGGAGCCGAGGGCGATCAGGGTCGCGAGGGCGCCGAGCGCCAGGCGGGGTCCGGTGGAAGTGGCGGGGGTCGTGGCCATGATTCGAGAGTAGTGGGTGGGTCCGGATCGGTCACGGCGTGTTCGAACCCGAACATTTGCCGTGCCTTAGTGCTCTCCGGGCGGTCCCGAACGGCTCGGGTGAGCGAAGTCGCGCAGGTTGATTCGTGGGAGATAAAGTTCTCTATAGAATAGCGTTACGACGGACGATACGGAAGCGGGGAAGCGCGTCTTCGGCAGTTCGGCATGGAAGTTGTCCGCGACCGGCGGGCCGCCCCCGGCCCGCTGTCCCCGGTCCGTGTTCCGCGTTTCGGAATACGAGCCGATTCTCACCCTTCCGGACGCTCCGTTCCGTGCCTCGAACCGCCGATCCCATCAGCCGAAGCCGACCCGAACCCCCGCGCGAATCCGCGCGGGTCCCCGGCAGTCGGAATCGGCCGGAGAACGGCCCCCCAAAGGGCCTGGAAACCCGGGCGACCTGCGCTACGTCGGTTTCGAGCCCGGCCTTGCGGCTACGAGTGCGGTATGGTTCTCTAACGGATCCAAGCCCCGGCTTGGCCCCTCTCCGCCAGTCCCCTCTCCCGCTGGTCGCCGTTCCGCCGTCTGCCCGATCCCTCACCGATCGGCGGCAGCAGGCGCGATGGCGACTGCCGGTGCGTCCTGATTCCACCTCCTGATCCAATTTCATTGAATCGAGGCCACATGTTGTTCCGTATCACGGCTCCCGTCGCGCTGCTCATTGCCCTCGTTGGCCTGGCCGGTTGTTCCGGCGGCGAAGCCAGCGTCGGTGAGGGCCGAATCGCCTGCGATGGCGACGACGTCACGGCGCTCTGCCTGTTCAACTGCAGTCTCGGTTGCAGCCAGACCGGCTGCCTGCGCTCCGATATCGCGCAGAACGAAATCCTGATCCTGCAGTTCAGCGACGAGGTCGATCCGGCCACGGTCAACCCCTCGACGATTCGCCTGCGCACCGCGTCGGGCGAGCTGCCGGTGGGCGAGTTCTTCGTCAACGGCAGGCAGGTCGAGTTCGTGCCGACGCTGTTGATCTCGGGTGGGCAGACGTTCTTCGGTTTCCGTCCGGGCGAGGTCTACACGCTGACGATTCCGGGTTCGCGCACCGAGCCCAACACGGTCACCAGCACGTCGGGCTTCGCGTTCGCCGAGACCTTCACGTGCTCGCTCGTCACGAGCCAGGGCATCCAGGATCTCAACGGCGTGCCGCCGAGCGCCGATCTCGTGTCGCCGTCGGCCAGTAACCGGGTCGGTGTCGATCTCGACACGATCCTCCAGCTCGACTTCAACGAGATGGTCGACGTGACGCCGTTCCAGAACGGTTCGCCGGTCACGTTCGAAGTGCGCCGCACGACGGTCAACAGCAACAACGTGCGCGTTTGCGATCCCAACTCCGCGGCGCTCCCCTTGCCGGGCACGCCGCGCCTGACGTTCGATTCCGCGCGGCGGGTCTCCGTCCTGACGTTCCAGTCGGCGCAGCCGCTGCCGTCGAACGCGTGCATCGAGATCAACGTCACGAGCGCGGTCGTCGATCTCGCCGGCAAGCCGGCGCAGCCGCAGACGTTCCGCTTCACGACCCTGACCCTGCCGCTCGAGGAGCGCGACGTCACCGAGGAGTTCGACAACGACAACCAGCTCGACCGCGACCGCTCCGGCGGCACGTGGAGCGGCGGGGTCGCGACGTTCGCCAAGGTCGGCGGTGACGGCCGCCACGGTCCGTTCTCGGTCGATCTCGGCACCTACAAGGGCCCGATCAACGGCAAGGAAGAGTACGAGATCAACACCGACAACACGATCATCCCGCCGGAGAACACCTTCACGGGCACGCCGGTCGCGGTGACGGACGGTCGGTTCTTCTTCGATACGATGACCGTGCCGGGCAACGTCCGCCTGAAGTTCGTCGGGTCCTCGATGCCCGTCATCACGGTCGCCGGTCGCTGCGACATCCTCGGCGAGATCGACATCGCGGGTGAGTCGCTGCCCTTCCCGTCGTCGTCGCCGTTCGGCGGGCAGGAAGGCGGCGAGGGTGGCATCTTCGCCGGCGCGGGCGGTGACGGTGGCGATCGTTGCCCCGGCAACGGCGCGCTGCCGAGCCATCAGGGCAGGGACGGCGAGAGTGCCAACGTTCTCGCTGGACGCGCCTATCTGACCACCGCCGCGAACACGGGCGGCAAGGGCTCGACCATGTTCCCGGCCAATGGCCAGAGCTCGGCGCTGTTCTTCGCGCCGTCGCCGACCGCGGTGTCCTACACCCCGACGGCCTCGGCGCCGGGTGGCGGTGGCGGTCTCCGCAACCCGGGTCAGCCCGGTGAGGTCACGTTCAACAACCACATCAACCCGTCGACCAACCAGGCGCCGAACCCGGCTTACATGGGCCCGCCCTCGGTCGGTGGGGATGCGCTGCAGTTCTTCCCGTTCCCCGACCCGTCGGGTTCGGACAAGAGCTCGATCCACTTCCTCTTTGGTGGTTCCGGCGGTGGTGGTGCCGCATCCAACGCGGCGCTCGCGCTCGACGTCGTGCCGAACTTCACGCGCGGCGGCGGCGGCGGCGGTGGCGGTGGTGGCATCGCGTTCCGCGCCGGGGACAACCTGGTCGTCGGTCCGGTGGCGGCGATTCGGGCCCAGGGCGGCTCGACCGCCGGCGTCGCAGCCTCGTTCGGCACGGCCAACCCGATGCCGGGTGGCGGTGGCTCGGGCGGCTCGATCGTGCTGCAGTCGGGTCGCGCCGCGGACATCCAGGGTGAGGTCAACGTGGCCGGTGGTATCGGCGGCAGCTACGCCCGTCAGGCCGGTGGTGGCCCGCCCATCGGCGCGCGCGTCGAGGCCAAGGCCGGTGACGGCTCGGACGGCTTCATCCGCTTCGAGATGCCGGGCACCCCGACGCCGCAGATGCTGCCCAACGCGATGCCGGCCGCGCAGGCCGAGAACGTCGCGGAGTTGACCGAAGAGGATCGCCTTTCGAGCTTCCGCTCGCTGTGGTACTCGACCAACCTGGTCTTCGGGCCCGAGTTCGCGCGCTACGAGATCCACACCCTGATCAACGGCCAGCCCGAAGTGTTCAGTGACGATCCCGCGAAGGGAATGCTCGCGGGGCCCGGCGCGCCGGTGCGGATCCAGATCCAGGCGGGTCAGATGGATCTCTCGACGGGTGTCGTCAGCGAGATCCAGCCGTGGCGCACCGGCGTCGCGACCAACCAGTCGCAGATCGGTATCGCATCGGACGGCCGCAACGCCTTCCGCTTCGTCATCATTCAGGATCGTGACATCCAGCCGACCGTCGTGATCGAGAAGGTCGTCATCGTCTACCAGATCTGATCGTTCGCACTATCCCTTCAGACCATGCGTTACGCCCAACTCCCGAAAGTCCTTCTCGCGCTGCCCCTCGCATTCGTGGCGGCATGCTCGGGCGGTTCGAACGACTCGGCCACCCTCAAGATCCGTTGTGGTGATGGCCAGCCGTTCTGCATCATCAGCTGCGACCTCGGCTGCTCCCAGACCGGTTGTGCGATCACCGAGATCGCCGAGAACCAGCGTCTGAAGTTCACGTTCAACGACCAGATCGCGGCGGAATCGGTGAACGGCTCGAGCTTCTCGATCCGGACCGCTTCGGGCATCGCGCCCGAGGGCGATCTGGTCGTGGAGGGCAACGAACTGTTCTTCGTGCCGGGTGTCCGGACCTCGAACGGCGTCAGCACGTTCGGCTTCCAGCGCAACGAGTCCTACATCATCTCCATCGCCGGTGGGCCGTCGTCGGCCTTCGGCGTGCAGTCGGCTTCGGGCGACACGCTGGGTGAGGAGTTCTCGTGCACGGTCATCGCGTCGCTCGGCATCACGGATGCCGACCAGCAGCCGCCGCGCGCCGAACTGGTCTCGCCGCGGGTGACGTTCGACGCGCCGCGTGATCCCACGATCATCGTGCGCTTCAGCGAACTGATCGACACCACGCCGCTGCAGGGCACGTTGACGGCGTCCTCGCCGGTGCGTGTCACGTTGCGGACCGCGGTCGAGGTCAACGGTGTGCTGACTTGCAACCGCGACTCGTCCGGCCTCGTGCTCGAGGGCATCCCGCGCCTCAGCACGGAAACGATCGGCGACAACCCCGTGACCGTGGTCGAGTTCAAACCGACCGTGCTGCTGCCCAGCCTGTCGTGCGTCGAGGTCGCCGTCACGGCGGACCTGCGCGACCTCTCGGGGCGTGCGGCGACACCGGCTCGTTTCGAGTTCTTCACGGAGGCTGGCACGATCCGCGACTTCACCGTCACGGAGACGTTCGCGAATGACGCGCAGCTCGAAGCCAACACTTCGAGCGGGGCGTGGAACAACGGCGCGAGTGCAGGCCTGATCGGTGGCGATGGCCGCCACGGCCCCTTCGCCCTCAGCTACGGCACGCAGGTCAGCTCGACGGAGTATGTGTTCGACACCAACAGCGTGATCATCCCGTCGACGAACACGCTGACGGGGCAGTCGTACGACGTCACGGACGGCAAGTTCTACTTCACCGAGATGGTCATCCCGACGGGCTTCACCGTGAACTTCGTCGGCCCGGTGCCGCCGCAGATCCGCGTTCGCGGGCGTTGTGAGATCGAGGGTTCGATCAAGCTCAACGGCGCTGCGATGGAGACTTTCGACGCGCGTGGCGGCACGCAGAATCCGCTGCCATTCATCGCAGGTCAGCCCGGTGGTGAGCCGGGCGCCGGTGGTGGCTGGGGCGGTCGCGGTGGCAACGAGTGCGAAGGCACCGGCCCGATCATCGTCAACGGCGAGGTGCTGACCAACGGCGCCAACGGCGAGGACGTCCGGCTGCTCGCCGGCCACGCCTACGCGACCCAGGTCGTCGACACCGGTGGCAAGGGTTCGGCGATGAACCCGCCGGGCGGCGGCGCGTCGCCGAACACGCCGCAGGTCGGCTTCGTCTACCGGGCCTACTACTCGCCGGGTGGCGGTGGTGGTGGCTTCCTGCTGGCTGGCGGTGCCGCGTCGCTGCTCACGCCGGCGCCGTTGCCGGTCCAACTCGTCAACCTGCAGTTCGGCACGATTCCGAACGGCGGCGTGGTGTTCAACCCGCTGCCGCTGCCGACGAGCAACGACCCCGAGCTGTCGCTCAACCACTTCACCATCGGTGGCAGTGGCGGTGGTGGCGGCGCGACCCACGCGTTCGGCACGCTGTTCACGGGCAACCAGGACACCTACGTTGCCGGCGCCGGCGGTTCGGGTGGCGGTGGCGCCTGCGCGATCCGCGCCGGCGGCAACCTCACGATCAGCTCGTCTTCGGTGCTCGAAGCCAAGGGTGGCACCGGTGTGGTGATCAACGGTCGTCGACCGGGCGGTTCTGCGAGTGTCGCCGACTGGGGCTTCGCGTCGCCTGGTGGCGGCGGTTCGGGCGGGTCGTTCCTGTTCCAGGCTGGTGAGAATCTCACCGTCGGTGCCACGATCGACACGAGCGGTGGTGGCGGCAGTCGCAACGACCAGATTGGCGTGCCGAACTTGCAGGCCTTCCGGGCCGAGGCGGGCGCGGGCTCGTCGGGCTTCTATCGCCTGGAGGCGGGCGGCACGGTGCAGCTCAACAGCACGGGCAACGTGCCGGCCTTCGACCCGGGGCAGCACACTGGTCCGCTGAACGACCGCGACGACTTCGTCGGCTGCACCTCGCTGTGGTATGCGACCGGTGAGATCTTCCCGCCGACCTGGCTGCACTACGAGCTGGACATCGATACGGACGGCGACGGTGTTGCTGATCTCTTCTTCGACGACACGGGTTCGCCCGGCACGCAGGCGGCGAACTCGCTGAGCGGCCCGCTGCGCATCCAGTTCCAGGGCGCGCGCCTGACGCAGAACCCGCCCTTCGAGCCGCTGCCCGGCACGGCCGGTCCGTGGCGCGATGGCATCGGCACCGGCGCCGGCCAGGGCATCAGCCTCGACTCGCCGACCGGCTTCCGGTTCCTCATCACCTACAACCGTGCGCTCTTCCTGCCGACCTGGAGGATCGTCGGGTTGCGGGTCAAGGGCCGCGCCTGATCGCGCCGGCCGGTGGGGGCTGGCCCAGCGCTGGCCCTACACTGGCCCAAAGTGGCCCTCAACTCGCCCGCGCAGCTGGCGCGTCCGCTGCGGGTATCGCGCGATGATCGCGCGGCCCGCTTCGCGCCCGGCGCCTGAGGGCGTCATCGCGACGCCGTCTCAGGCCCGAAGTTGAGCCTCCGGCGTGCCGGCCTTAGAGTTCGCCGGCCTTGACCACGTTTCATGAGCTGATTCGGGCGAACGACAGGTTCCTGTTGACCGGCCACGAGAACCCCGACGGCGATTGCCTCGGTGCCGAGGTCGCGTTGTGCCGTTTGCTGCAGGCGCTCGGCAAGCAGCCCGTGATCGTCAATCCCGATCCGATCGGCAAGACGTTCGACTTCCTCCGCCGGCACACCGAGTTCGATCACTGCCGCCGCGACCAGCGGCCGCTGCCGGAGTTCGACGTCGCGGTCCTGCTCGACTGCTCGCAACTTTCGCGCCTCGGCAGTCTCGGGCCCCGGCTGCGCGACTCCGGCAAACCGCTGGCCGTCATCGACCATCACGTCGGCAGTGAAGCCGGCGACGGGGACGTGAGCTACGTCGATACGACGGCGGCCGCGACCGGGGCGCTCGTCCGTCGGCTGTTCCGCGAGTTCGATGTGCCGCTCGATGTCGTCGCGGCAGAGGGCGTGTTCTTGTCGCTGGTCGCCGACACCGGCTGGTTCCGCTACTCGAACACCAACGCCGAGGTCTTCGCAATGGCGAGCGAACTCGTCGCAGTCGGGGTCGACGTCGGTGCGATCTACGACAACCTGTACCGGCGCAACCATCCGGAATCGGCGGGGGTGCTCACGGCCGCCATCCAGCGTCACCGCTTCGAGTGCGATGGGCGGCTCGCGATCGTGTCGCTCGACAAGAGCATCATGGAGCGCGCGGTGCGCATCGACTTCGATACGGACGCCGTCATGGAGCCGCTCCGTTCGCTGTCGGGCGTCGAGGTCGTCGCGCTGCTCAAGGAACGGTTCGATGGTTCGGTCAAGCTGTCGCTGCGGGCCCGCACCGACGTGGACGTCCAGGCCATCTGTAAGACGTTCGGGGGCGGCGGCCACACGAAGGCCGCCGGCGCGACGTTGCCGGGCAGCCTCGCGGATGCCGACGCCGCCGTCGTTGCGGGCGTGGCCAAGGCCCTCGCGGGAGTCGGAGCCGAATCGAAATGAGCGCGTTTGCGCTGATCTCCGATCTGCACTCGAACCTCGAGGCGGTCGAGGCGGTGTTCGCGCGCATCGATGCTCTTGGTGTCGACTACGTTGCCTGTCTCGGGGACGTCGTCGGATACGGCGCCGATCCGCTGCCGGTGGCGAAGCTCGTCATGCAACGCTGCAAGTGGACGATCCTCGGGAATCACGACTGGGGCCTGTTCCACGACCTCGACGACTTCAACCCGCTCGCGCGCGAAGCGCTGATGCACACGCGGAACATGCTCAAGCCCTCGCTGTTCCGGCCTCGCCGGCGCGCGGTTTGGGAGTTCTTGCGCGGGTTGCCGGAGCGCATGGACGACGGGCAGTACCAGTACTACCACGGTTCGCCGCGCGATCCCGTGATGGAGTACGTGCTCAAGAGCGACGGCTTCCTCGAGCCCGAGAAGCTGCAGCAGATCTTCGCGATGATCGACCGCCCGTGTTTCGTCGGACACACGCACTGGCCCGGCGTGCATCGTGCGGACTACCGGTTCACCCAGGCGACGGATGAGCAGAACGTCTTCGATCTCGACGGACCCTGCATCGTCAATGTCGGCAGCGTCGGCCAACCGCGCGATGGCGATCCGCGCGCCAGCTTCGGTGTCGTGCGGGCCGGCAAGGTCGAGATTCATCGGGTGCCCTACGACTTCCGCCGTGCGCAGGCCAAGATCCTCGCGGCGGGTCTGCACCCGGCCCTGGCCGAGCGCCTCGCGCGCGGCAAGTGATCTGGCACAGCAGGTGGTCTGGCACAGCAAGGGTCCCGGAGTCGTGCATCCATGAGTGCTCCCGAAGCCGTCGTCGTGTTGTGTACCGCGCCGCCCGCCGGTGCACGTGACCTTGCCAAGGCGCTCGTCGAAGGACGGCTTTGCGCCTGCGTCAACGTGATCGACAACGTGCTGTCGACTTTCCGGTGGGAAGGGCGCGTCGAAAGCGCCGAAGAGGCGTTGCTCGTGATCAAGACGACGGTCGCCGCCGCGGCGCGGCTGCGCGCCCGCATCGTCGAACTGCATCCGTACGACGTGCCCGAGGTGCTCGAGTTGCCGGCGACGGGGGGGCTGCCCGCCTATCTGTCCTGGCTGCGTGACGCCGTCGAATCGTGAACCGCTGCCACCGTGGCTACGAACCGTGGCCGCTGACCGCGGCGGCGAATGCCGAATGAGCGAGTCCACGAGTGATCCGGACCCGGTGCCCCGCGCGCGGCCAAAGCGGCACCGCGATGTGCAACTGCCGCGCGTCGCCGTCGCGCTCGTGATCGGTGGTCTCTGCGCCTGGCTCGGTGTCTACCTGCCGCTGCCGGCGGGCACGGATCCGGGGCCGGCCTGCCGGCTGCTGTTCGTGACCGGGCTGACGACTTCCTGCTGGCTGCTCAACGCGATGCCGATCGCGGCGGCCTCGCTGATTCCGCTCGCGCTCCTGCCGCTGTTCGGCGTGGCGTCGACCGCGACGCTGACCGACGGTTACGGCCACCCGATCCTCTGGCTCTTCGGCGGTGGGTTCGTGCTCGCGCAGGCCGTCGAACGCTGCGGTCTCCATCGCCGACTCGCGCTGCGTGTCGTGGCGGCGCTCGGCCCGAATCCGCGCCGACTCGTGATGGGCTTCTTCCTCGCCGCGACGGTTCTGTCGATGTGGATCAGCAACACTGCGACCGCGCTGCTCCTGCTGCCGATCGGTATCGTGCTCTGCCAGCGCGCCGCCCAGCTCGGCGAGCTCGAGCCGCGCGCGCAGTCGAACTTCGCCGCCGGCGTGATGTGCGCGATCGCATTCGGAGCATCCATCGGCGGCATGGCGACCCCCATCGGCACCGCGCCGAATGCGCTGTTCTTCGCCGCGCACGAACCACTCGTCACCGCCGGCGCCCGGCCCGTGAGCTTCCTCGACTGGATGCTCGCGTTCGTGCCGTTCGCACTCGTGTTCGCCGTGCTCGCCGGTTGGGTGATGACGCGCTTCGGCCTGCCGGTGCCAGGACGGCGCTTCGAACGCGGGGACGAACTCCTGGCCGAGGCTCGGGCTCTGCCGCGGTGGAGTGCCGGCGAGAAGCGGACCGCGATCCTGTTCGGCCTCGCGGTGTTGCTTTGGACCACGCGGGGTGACTTCCAACTCGGCGGGGGCGACGTCATCCACGGTTGGGCGCACTATCTCGTGCCAGCGGGCGAACGCGATCGGTTCATTGCCGACGGTTCCGTCGCCGTGCTCGTGGCGATCCTCGCATTCCTCGTGCCGAGCGGGCGTGAGCCCGGTGAACGGCTCGTCGATTGGGAGACGGCGCAGAAGATGCCGTTCGATCTGCTGCTCCTGCTCGGCGGCGGCATCGCGATGGCGACCGCCTTCGGACCGACGGGCTTGTCGGCGGCGTTCGGCGAACTGCTGCGACCGCTGATCGGCGCCTGGCATCCGGGGGCGTTGTTCGCCGTGATGGTGCTCGGCGTGACCGCGCTCTCCGAGATCGCCAGCAACACCGCGTGCGCGACGATGTTGCTGCCGATCCTGCGCGATGGCGCGATCGCGACCGGCATCGATCCTGTCGCTCTCATGGCGCCGGCGGTGATCGCCTCGACGTGCGGCTTCATGCTGCCGATCGCGACGCCGCCGAACACCATCGTGTTCGCCTCGCGGCTGGTATCCTTCGGTCAGATGGCGCGTGCCGGTGTCTTGCTGGATCTGCTCGCGGCGCTGCTCTTGGTGCCGATGCTCTGGTGGTGGTGTCTGCCGATGCTCGGCGTCGATCCGTCGGCGCTCGGGGGCGGTGGCTGATGCGCCGCCTCGTACTGTCGTGGCTCGGGCTCACCCTGCTGTTCTTCTCGCTCGGCCACAGCAACATCGAGAACCTCGATGCCACGGCCACGATGCACGCTGCGCGCGGCATTTGGCTGCGTGGCGACAGCGGTCTGCGGACGTTCGAGCAGGGCGCCGACTCGCTCGGTGAAGGCATGCTCGCGCACGAGGTGCGCCGGCGCGCCGCGGTGGGCGAGGCCTGGTACGGCAAAGAGGGCCAGAACGGGCGGATCTACGTCTGGTTCCCGATCGGTCACGTCTGGCTCATGCTGCCGCCCGTGGCCCTCGGTGAGTGGCTCGACGACGTCTTTCCGAACGTCGAGCAGACGTTTCGCGATCGCGTCGCGCCCGGGGTCAAGGACGCCAACCTGGCATCGAGTCTGTCGTATCGCGACGGCCACTTCGTTTGGATCCAGGCGCTCGCGGCGTTGTGGCCCGCGATCTTCGGTGCTGCTTCGGTTCTGCTGTTGCTACGGATCGCACTCGCACTCGGAGCCGCGCGACGCGATGCAATACTCGCGACGCTGGCGATCGCGCTGACGACCCAGTTCTTCCCACTGACACGCGAGAACTTCTCCGACGTGCCGGGGCTCTGCTTCCTGCTCGGCGCGTTGCTCGCGACGGTGCACGCGTTGCGCGGCACGGCGAGCACCCGCACGATGCTGCTCGGCGGGCTCGCGGCGGGCGCGGCCGTACTGACGCGCTATCCGCATGCGGTGCTCGTGCTGGTCTGCATGGCGGCGATCGCGCACGCGTGCTGGCGGCGCGGTTCGTGGCGCGGGCTGCTGGTGTTTGCACTCGGTGGCCTGCCCGCGTTCCTGCTCCTGTTGCTCACGAACTGGCTGCGCTACGGCGACCTCACGGAGACCGGCTATCCCAAGGCCGACAGCTGGTTCAACTACCCGCTGTGGTTCGGTGCGACGAAGATCCTGTTCGCCGCGGGCAAGGGCATTCTGTGGTTCTCACCGCTGCTCTGGCTCGCGGTGCCGCTCGCGATCGCGCGCCGGCGTCAGGTCGAGCTCGGCGGCTTTGCGTGGCTGCTGCTCGCGCTGCCGCTGCTGCTGTTCAGCGCGACGAACGGCTGGCAGTCCGGGCAGTGCTGGGGCATCCGCTACGTGACGCCGGGCGTCGTGGCGTTGCTCGCGATCGCGTTGCCGCAGCTGCGGCCGTGGCAGTCCTGGCCGAAGGCGTTTTGGCTGTTGTTCGCGTGTGGCATCTTCGTCAACGTCACGGGCGTCATCACGCCGACGCGCGGCCACAACCAGCTCGCGGGCCAGGCGGTCCATGCGATGTATCAGCGCGAGTTCCAGGCCGGGCAGATCAGCAAGCTCGACTGGGAGAACCTCGACGAGGCGGACCATTTCTTCTTCCTGCCGCGGTTCTCGGGTTTGCACGCCAACTGGACCTACGCGTGGCGGTCGTTCGGCGGCAAGTTCGAGAACGCCCGCGAGCAGCCGATCAACGGCAGCGAGAACACGATCGAGCCGCTGTTCGGAATCCCGGCGGTGACCCAGTTCCACGTCTGGGCGCCGCAATACTGGGAGGATCGTGACGGCCGGCACCTCTGGTGGGTGTTCTGGGGCGCGCTCTACGGGATTTCCCCGTGGCTGCTGCTCCTGCCCGTGCTCGGGGGCGGGGCGCTGCTGCTGTGGCTCGGTCAGCGCCAGCCAGCCGGCTAGCCTGCCGAGATCACCCTTGGCGCTCCGGCAGGCCAGCCTGCCGAGACCGTCGTTGGCGCTCCGGCAGGCCAGCCTGCCGAGACCGCCTTTGGTGCTCCGGCAGGCCAACCTGCCCGCCGTCGGAATCCGCAACAGCCGTAAAGCCGATACCACGGGCGGTTCGATAGCGGAGGTGGCCATGAACCGCATCCACTTGCCGCTGTCCCTGTCCCTTGCGTCGCTGCTGTGTCTGGCGGTCGCGCCGACCGCGATGGCGCAGAGTCCGACCCCGGGTGTGACGCCTGAGAGCTCCGCCGAGCGGCGGCTCGACGTGATCGAGCTGAAGAACGGGGAGCGTTTTGAGGGGCGCGTGCTGACCGAACTCGATGGCTACGTCGAGTTCGAGATCGAGGCCGGCTCCGTCGTCGGCATCGGTCGGAATCGCGTGAAACAGATCCAGCGCGGCGCGGGGCGCCTGATTCAACCCGTGCTCAGCGCGATCGAACCCAGCGACGAGTGGTTCGCGTTGCACGACGCCGAGGGCGTGGCGGTCGGTTGGCTGCACGTGGCGGTGGTCGTCGCGGCGCAAGGCATGGTGACGATCACCGAGGAATACGAGTTCGTGGAGGGGCGGCGACGCTACCAGATCACGAGTCAGTGTCGGGCGAGCGCCAACCTCGACCCGCTCGGCTGTTACTTCCGCGAGCGCATCAGCGAGCCGATCCTCGCGATTGCTCCCGGCGAACAGGACCGCGTCGTGGGCGAACGTATCGTCGACTGCAAGTGTGCCGGCGACCGTCTGCTCGTCACGCACGCGGACCAGAAAGGGCGTCGCGAACGCGAGTACCGCTGGGATGCCGCGGCAACGTTCCCGTTGCTCGCGCGGCTCAGCGCGCGCACGACGGGGCGAGCAATTCGTGACGTGATGATGTTCGACCCCGCGACCGAAGAGTTCTCGGTGCGCAGCATCGCCGAGCAGCGGCGACGGGCCGTCGAACTCGGTGGTCGCACCCAGAACGTCACCGAGATCATCGAATCGGGCGCTGACACTTCGAACAGCGTCTGGCTCGACGCGTCGATGCGCACGCTGCGGCGCGAGATCGCCGGGCCGGCGCTCGTGGCGCTGCCGAGTGCCGCGCGCGGCGTGAAGGCCAAGGTGGGCCGGGCCCGGATTCCGGCGGCGCTCGCGCGGGAAGCGGGCGGGCGTTTCGGCCTCTGGGTGCCGAATCCCGCCTGGCGTGTGGCCGAGACCACCGACCCCGGCAGCATCGCGCTCGCGTGTGACGTGCACGGTGCGTCGATCGGTGTGACGCGCATCGAACACCTCGCGGTCGGCACGCCGATCGCGACCGCGGCGGAGGCCGTGACGAATTGGTTCCGCCTGTTGCATCCCGGTATGCAGGTCGTTGCCCGGGAACGTCATGCGGTGCGCGATCGGATCGCGATCCGGCTGCGGGCCGAGGACAGCCACCCGCGGCGGGCGCAAAAGGCGATCGTCGACGTGATCCCGCACGAGGACGCGTTCCTCGTGCTGCTCTGCGTTGCGCCCGAGTCGGCCTGGCGCGAGCTGTTGCCGGACTTCGACTTCGTGCAGCGGACGATCGAGCTCGCGCCCGAGGGCGTCGAGCCGCCGTTGTCGGGGCCGTTGCGCCGGCGGGAGCAGGAGGCCGAGCGCGAGGCGGGGCAGCGACTGCGACGGCGGGGAGGTACGCCGCGCGGCGAGGCGCGCGGCACTCGGTCGCCGGCGCGGTCCAAGACCCTTTCCCCGACGCCGGCCGGGCGATCGCGGTCGATGCCGCCGAAGCGCGAGCTGCCGACCGTGCGGATCCCACGCCAGCCTCCCGTTCGCAAGTAGGGTCGCGAGCGCGCGGTGAGTGTGGGTACCGCCCACGTTCGGGCGCAGCCGAACGAAGTCACGGCGCGTCGAGTCGTCGCAGCGTGGCCGCTTCGAGGACGTCCTCGTCGCGGATGCGATCGGCGTCGCGCAGGTCCGCGAGTGTGCGGGCGACGCGCAGCAGTCGGATGCGCGCCCGGCCACTGCCTCGGTGCCGCCGCAACACCTGGGACAGCGCGCTGATCGCGGCTGCGTCCGGCTGGCACGCCGGGAGCAGCTCCGCATCGTCGAGGTCCGCGTTGAAGCCGCGAACCCCGAGCCGGGCGTTGCGCGCGGCACGCCGCTCGCCGGCGGCAGTGACCTTCGACAGCAGTGCTGCCGTGCACCCGTCGGGAGCGGGCGCGGCCTCGTACTCGCTCGGGTCGAGCGCGGGCACCTCGACCTGCAGATCGAGGCGGTCCAGTAGCGGGCCGGAGAGCCGGCGGCGGTAGCGCTGCAGCGTCGTCGGGGTGCAGAGGCACGGCCTTGTCGGGTGGCCGTGGTAGCCGCACGGGCACGGGTTCATCGCGGCCACGAGGCGGAAGCGCGCCGGCATCGTGACCGTTCGTTGTGCGCGCCCGACGGTGACCCGGCCGTCCTCGAGTGGTTGGCGCAAGGCTTCGAGCGCATCGCGGCGGAACTCGGGGACCTCGTCGAGGAACAGAACGCCGCGGTGCGCGAGGGTGACCTCGCCTGGGCGCAGATCAGGGCCGCCGCCGAGCAGGCTTGCCATCGAACTCGAATGGTGCGGGGCGCGCAGTGGCCGCTGGGGCGGCAGTTCCAGCCCGGCCGCGGCGTGTACCTGCAGGATCTCCAGCCGTTCTGCTTCGCTCGGCGGCGTCAGGATGCCGGGCAGGCGGCGCACCAGCGCGCTCTTGCCAGTGCCGGGTGGTCCGACGAAGAGCAGGTTGTGGCCGCCCGCGGCTGCGACCGCGAGCGCACGCTTCGGCGTCGCATGGCCACGGATGTCGGCGAGATCCGCCGCGGTTGCTCCACCGCGGGGCGCGGGCGGTGCCGGCGGCGCGGCGCGCGGCAGCTCGCGCCGGCCCGCGAGCCAGTAGATCGCGTCCGCGAGTGTGGCCGCGCCGCGCAACTCGACCCCGTCGACCGCGGCGCAGTGCTCGGCATCGGTCGGGCTGGTGAGCATCGTGCGGGCCCCGGCCGTCTGCGCGGCGAGTGCGACGCTCACGGCGCCCCTGGCGGGCAGGATCCGGCCGCGCAGGCTGACCTCGCCGAAGGCGAACAGGCCGCGGGTCTGTTCGGCGGGGAACAGCCCGGCGGCGCCCGCGAGTGCGAGTGCGAGGGGTAGATCGAAGCCGCTGCCCTGTTTACGCAGCGCCGCGGGCGCGAAGTTCACGGTCGTGACCCCGCGCGGTTGCGGCAGGTCCAGTGCGAAGAACGCCTGCAGCACGCGATGGTAGGCCTCGCGCACGCACGCGTCGACGAGGCCGAGGAGGCGAGGGGTGCCGTCGGAGGCGTGCTTCGTCGTGGCCTCGACGGTGACCGGGACGGCGGCGACGCCGAGCACGAGCCCGCAGCCGATCGTGATCGTGGAATCCTGCACGGTCGGTAGGTGCCCCGGCCGGCCAGGACGTTACAGCGGGCGCGAAGAATCGGGTGGGGCGCCACCCGGCCGGTCGTGGTCCTCGTCCGCAGCAGGGCCATCGCCACGAGGCTCGGTCCATGGCCTCCGGTCGCCAGCGGGTGGGGCCGCGGGGTCGAGCTGCGATTCGCCAACCCGATCGGCCGGCGGCCTGGTCGCCGTCGCATTCGCCCGGGTCTGCCAATCACGCGCCGCGGCGATCGCGGCGATCCGAGCGAGTTCGCCGCGCAGCTCGAGCGCGTTCTCGATCGTGAGATCGGGCAGGCGGGTCGGCGACCCACCGGCCACGTGCACGGTCAGTTCGGCGAGTCCGAGGAGTTGTTCGACCGGGCTCTGGCGCACGACGACGCTCTGGATCTTCGCGGTCGGCAGGTAGGCGATGTAGCGCCCGACGATGCCGTGCTGCAGCGCCAGGAAGCGGTCGCCGAGCGCGTACGCGAGGTTGCGGAACGCGAGGATGCCGAGCAGCGCCCAGATCGGAATCGTGAGCAGGGCGAGCAGCGCCAGCGACCCGGCTGTCGACCACAGGGCCGCTGCCCCCGCCAAGCCGATCAGCACGCCCACGATCGTCGTGCGCATGACGAGGCGGCGCGAGCCGCGCTGCCAGGGCAGGTGTTCGCGTTCGAGGCCGGGCAGCAGCGCCGGCAGCAGTGCGAACGCGTTCTCGAGCCGGGTCAGTGGGACCACGACGTCCCAGCCGCCGGCCGTGTCCTCGCCCTGGGCGCGGGAGCCGCCGGCGGAGTCGGCCTTGACGACGCCGTAGCCCGTCGCGCGCCGCAACCACGGCTGTTCGATGGTGACGCGCTGGATGCGATCGCGGGGCAGGGTCTTCTGGCGGGTCGTGAGCAGGCCGAAGCGCCGGTGCAGCACCGAGCCGCGCAACGTGAGCTGGAAGCCGTGGAACTGGACGAGGTTGCCCACCGTGCCCGTGATGACTCCGAAAGAGATCACGACGAGCAGCAGCACGAGCAGCAGCAGTCCGAGCACCACGGGATCGAATTGTGCGAACCAATCGCGGACGCCGCGCGCGACGCCCGACATCTGGGTCAAGAATCCGAGATAGTCCGCCATCTCGAACAGGGCGAACCCCGTGACGACGAACGCGGACAGCCGCAGATCCGTGAGCCCGCGCAGGAACAGTTCCTTGCTCGTGCTGCGGTGGACCAGCCACTCGGGCTCGTCGGCCGCGGTCGACGCCGTGGCCGTCGAATTATCGGCTGCGCTTGCGTCCGCGGTGCCCGGGCCCGTGATCGCGTCGTCTTCGGCCTGCTGGGCCGCGACGATCTCGCGCCGCGCTTCGAGCAGCACCTCGCGCAGATGATCGGCGTGGCTGCGGCTCAACGCATCGAGGCGGGCTTCGACGCCGCTGCCCGACGCGGTCTCGACGAGCACGACGGTGAGGCCGAGGGCGCGCCGCAGGATCGTCGACTCGAATCCGAGATCCTGGATGCGATCGAGCGGGATGCGGCGTTCCTGGCGGTGCAGCAGGCCTTCGCGCACCCGCAGCTCGGTGGCCGTGAGGCGGTACTCGAGCGTCAGGTAGCGGGCGAGTGCGTAGCCGAGCTGCAGCAGGAACATGCCGGCCGCGATGGCGAGGAGCCACGGCAGCCCGAGCGCCAGGCCCGCGACCACGGTGACTACGGACTGGCGCATCGCGTCGAGCAGGCGCAACAGCAGGATCGCCGGGTGCAGGTGACCGCGCGCCAGCACGACTTCGCTATCGACCGGGCGCACGTCTGTCGCGGGCTCGATCGGTTGTTCCGAGATTTCAGAGTCGGCCGTCACCACGGGCCTCGACGATGCGATCTCGCAGTTCCTGGGCGCGCGCCAGGCGGAGCCCCGGCACGCGGAACGCCGATCCTTCGTTGCCCGCGGTGAACACGACGAGTGTCGCGAGCCCGAAGAGGCGTTCGATGGGGCCGCGGGTCATGTCGACGTGCTGCATCCGGCGCACGGGCACGGCGCGTTCTTCGACGAACAGGATGCCGTAGCGCATCAGGAGCAGGTCGTCGAGGAAACCGAAGCGCCAGCGCACGAACGCGAGCGGCGGCGACAGCACGGCCACGGCCAGGAACGCGATGCAGGCCGCCAGCAGCAGCCACTCGTAGGTCGGCGTCCACTTGTCCCACTCGGCGGCGATCGGCCGACCGATGAACCACGCCAGCCCGGTCAGGAACGTGGCGCTGATCCCGTCGGCGAGCAGCCAGTAGACGATCACGCGCGGGGCGAGTCGTTCGGTGGGAGTGGCGACCGCGGACGTCATGGAGTTACGGTGCCCGAGCAGGACTTGGAGTGCAACGACACGCCTCTGGCTTAGGCTTCCGACTGCTGAAACGGAAGCCCCCGCGGCTCCAGGAGTCAGTCATGCGCACAGCCGGATCGTTCGTTCTCGGATTCGTTCTCGCCGCCCCGTTTGCTGCGGCCCAGGAACCGGACGCCAACGGGCTGCAGGCCACCGTCCGGCAGCGCGTGGAGGAGTTTCGGAAAGAGCAGGGCATTCCCGGGATCTCGGTGGCGGTCGGCGTCGCGGGCGAGATCCCGGTCGCGTTCGGCCTCGGGCTCGCGGACTTGGAGAACGACGTGCCGGCGACCGAACACACGGTCTATCGCCTGGCGTCGATCAGCAAACCGATCACGGCGATCTGTGCGCTGCGGCTCCACGAGCGCGGTGAACTCGATCTCGATGCACCGGTCCACACGCTCGTATCAGAGTGGCCGAAGAAACGTTGGCCCGTGACGACACGGCAGCTGCTCGGGCACCTCGGCGGGGTCCGGCACTACAAGCGCGGCGAGGGCGAGAGCACTTCGCATTTCCCCGACCAGACGAAGGGCCTGGTCCGGTTCGCGAGCGATCCCCTCATTCACGAGCCCGGAACGAAGTACCGTTACACCACGTTCGGCTACAACCTCGCGGCGGCCGTCGTCGAGGCGCAGGCCGCGCGGCCGTTCCCGCGCGTGGTCCGCGAGTGGATCGCCGAGCCGAGTCGGGCGCCGTCGCTGCAGGACGACGATGTGCGGCGGCTCATCAAGCATCGCGCGCAGGGCTACCGCGAACGCGGCGCGGTGCTCGAGAACAGCCAGCTGATGGATGGCTCCTACAAGCTCGGCGGCGGCGGGCTCTGCAGCTCGGCGCCCGATCTCGTGCGTTTCGGCCAGGCCTTGCTCGCGGACCGACTGTTGCAGCGCGAGACGCTCGAACTGATGTGGACCGAGCAACGCACGGCAGGCGGCGACGGCACGGGCTACGGGCTCGGCTTCCGGGTCGGCAAGCGCGGCGGTCGCCGGACGATCGCGCACTCGGGTGCGCAGTCGCGCGTGAGCACGATGTTCCTGATGCTGCCCGACGACGGCATCGTCGTGGCGCTGCTGTGCAACCTCGAGCGCCGGCGACTCGCGGGGCTGGCGAACGCGGTGGCCGACCTCGCGCTCGCGACGGTCCGGTGAGGCGGCCGGGGAGCCTCCCGGTTCGCCCTAGTGGGGCGTGACGTCCGTGCGCCGGACGGCGCGCACGACGAGGGCGGCGCCGACGATCTCCGTGAGCCCCGCGACGGCGAACGCGATCACGTAGCCAGTCGACGGCTCGTCGCCGAGCTGGACGAGGAAGCCGCACGCGAGCGGTCCGAGCAGGAAGCCGAGGGAACCTGCCGCGTGGAACGATGCCATGGCGGTGCTGCGGCCGATGCCGGGCGAA
Source organism: bacterium (assembly GCA_024743115.1). Lineage (GTDB taxonomy): Bacteria > Planctomycetota > UBA1135 > UBA1135 > UBA2386 > JAGQRA01. The sequence goes on from JANSXC010000001.1 coordinate 40,639, forward strand.
CGTTCGAGCAGCCAGAGCAGGGTCGGTACGAACATCACGGCCGATCCGATTCCGAGCAACGGCATCACGAACCACATGGTGGCCGGGGACAGGGTGCCGATGCTGATGACGCCGAGGCCGTAGATCAGGCTGCCGAAACCGACGAGGCGGCGACGTGACCAGCGTTCGGCGAGGCGCCCGAACGGATACGACAGCAGCCCGAACGGGTAGAGGAACGCGGCGAGCAGCATGCCGATCGTCGGGCGGTCGACGCCGTGCACACCGGCGAGCAGCAGCGGGAAGCCGGTCGTGAAGAAACCGACGGTGAATCGGTCGATGAAAGCGAGCAGCAGCGGTGTGCGAACGGTCGGCGAATCGCGGAACGCGACGAGCACTTCGCGCCAGCCGGGGCGTTTCTCGGGCGTGATGTCGGGCGGCAGCAGCCATGCCGCCGCGAGCGTCGCGAGCAGCAGCAGACCGCTCGCGGCGTGAATCGTCACGAGCGGCTCGTTCTTGCCGATGATGCCGCCGATCGCGGCGCCGGTCGCGACGCCGAGCGTGAGGCCGACCCCGAGCGAGCCGAGCGCGCGACCGCGACGTTCGCCGGCACTGTCGGCCACGAGGCTCATGAGCATCGTCAGGGCGATGATGTGGCAGCTGCCTTCGACGACGCGTAGCGCGAGCACGACGCCGTAGTCCAGGGGATGGGCCAGGGCCTGCATCGCGACTGCGTCGCAGAGCAGCGCGAGGATGCAGAGGCGGCGGCGGCGGCCGGACCGATCGACCCAGAGGCCCGCGATCGGCGCGGCGAGCAGGGCGCCGAGCATGTTCGCGACCATGAACAACGTCGCGAGCGAGTCGTCGACGCCGAAGCGTTCGATGACGAGTCCGCGCAGCACGGGCACGGGCAGCGTCTCGGGCATCATCAGCAGGAACATCGTGGCCGCGAGCAGCGCATGGCGGCCCGGGGCGACGTTGTTTCCGCCAGCGTCGGTCATGCCTCGGTCATGGTCCAGACGTCGCCGTCGCAGCGGGCCCGCCCTTCTTCGGCAAGCTTCTCGAGCCCGGCGAGCAGTGAGCGCGTGGCGAACGGGTAGAGCTTCGGATCCGCGTCCCAGTAGACCTTCGGCAGTAGCGTTGCGATCGTGCCGCCGCCTTCTTCGAGCGACTTGACCAGTGCGGTCTCGCGCTGTCGGCGGTGGCGCGTGTACTGGTTGATGAGCCGCTGACCGTTGCGCACCGCGGGGCCGTGCGCGGGATACAGCGTCGTGATCGGTTCTTCGGCCAGGCGCTCGAGGCTCTTCAGGTACGTGGCGAGATGGCCCTCGGGCGGATCGATGATGATCGTGCTGACCGTCGACAGCATGTCGCCGACGATTGCCGTGCCGTAGCGCGACTCGCGGAAGGCCAGGTGGCCGCGATCGTGGCCCGGTGTGTGCACGGCGGTGAGCTGCCAGTCCGGCGCGCCGTCCGGGGCGTCGCCGAGCGCGAGCGTGTCACCGTCCTCGAGTTCGCGCCCGCGGCGGAACCCGGGTGCCAGCCGTGACAACGTGAGCGGGTGCCCGTGGACGGGCAGGTCGCGCTGCTGGCTCAGCGCGTGGACGCCGCCGACGTGATCGGGATGGTGGTGGGTGAGCACGATGCCCGCGACCTTGCCACCGTTGGCTGTGAGCTCGGTCAGCAGCGCGTCGAGTCGCTGCTGCTCCTTCAGCTCGGGCGATCCGGGGTCGATGACGTAGAGCTCGCGGTTGCCGACGACGTAGCAGTTCGTCGTCGTGGCGGGCGGCAGTGTCGGGGTCTTCAGCGGCGCGAGCACGATGCCCGGCGAGAACCGCACCTGGTGCAGGCGACCGTTCTGGTAGGCGGCCGCGGTCTCGCCGATCGCCGTAGCGAACTCATCGACGCCCGGTGCGGCTGCGAGGTGTTCGAGCATGATGACGACGGGCGGCACCAGGTAGATGTCGCCACGGCGCCAGGCTTCGAGTGCGTCGGCCGGTCGTTGGAAACGACCCTGCATGAGCTCGCCGGGCCAAATCTCGGGTTCGCCGTTCGTGCAATCCTCGAGCGGCACGTGGAAGAAGACGGTGTCGTAGCGCACCGGCGCGAACGGCGGGGTTTCGATGCGCGCGACTTCACGCAGCGACGCGCTCGTGAGGTCGGCCGTGAGACCCTCCCAGCTCGGCGGTGCGGGAGTCGCTGCGGCGGCGTCCGCCTCGGTCATGCCGCGACGCACGGCCGCCAGCTGCGCGGCGTCACGACCACTCGTGAGCCGCCCCCAGAGCAGGCCGGTCTCCTCGAACAGTTCGCGCCGCGCGCATTCCCGCATTGCGGCCGGTTCGTTCTCGCTGCCGCCGGCGGCGAAGTCGCTCGGGTCGACAGTGCCGCCGGGTAGCGCCCAGTAGCCGCCGAAGAACCGCAGTTCGGGTGAGCGCTCGGCGAGGAAGACTTCGAGCTTCTGACCCGCTCCGCGGGTGATCAACAGGGCGGCAGCGGTGCGACGCTTCATGCGCCGGCAAGGTAGGACGCCGCGTTGGGCAATGCCAGCGCCGGGCAGGCTCGCCGCTCAATCGTCCTGCAGCGTACCGTTGCGCAGGCGGCGAATGGCGTCGGATTCGCCGAGCACGACGATCAGGTCGCCCTCTTCGAGCACGAGGTCGGGCGTAGCGGCATGCGAGACGTCGGTGCCAGCGGTCGTGCGGATCGCGGTCAGTACGACGACGTCGCGGCGGCCTTCGGTCGGCAGGGCGTCGATCGCCAGGCCGACCCAGGCGTCGGGCACCGCGAGCTTGGCGAATCGGTGGCCGGCCGGCAGTCGCAGGTCCTGGGCGCCACGACCGGCGACCTCGAGTCGGGTATTGCGGCGCTGCGGGCCGAGGACCTCGCTGCCGATCGTCGTGATCACGTCGAGGTGGCAGACCCGGCCGACGATGCGTGGCGGGCGCTCGGAACCGTGGGGGCGCCGGGAGTCCACGATCGCGATCTCGCGCAGTTCCGGATCGTCGAAGCGCGGCATCAGCGCGGCGATCGAATCGTCGGGATGCGCGGTGATCGCCGGGCGTGTGAGGTCGGCGGCGATCACCACCGAACTCAGCGTCGGGTCGTTGATGAAGTTCTTCACGTCCTGCAGCTCGATGCGGCCGATCAGCGCGTCGCCTGCGTCGAGCACGTAGAGCGTGTCGCCGCGGTGCTTGGCGAGCAGATCCATGACTTCGTCGAAGCCGGCGCTGTCGCGCACGGTCAGGAAGTCGGTGCGCATCGTGTCCCGCACGTAGGTCGTGCGGATCGCCATGTCCTCGATGCCGCTCGGGACCTCTTCGCCGCGCTTTCTGATCGCCGCCGTGTAGTAGCTGTCGTGGTCGACCAGAGACGAGGTGATGCTCGCGACGATGCTGCAGAGCATCGCGGGCAGCACGATCTCGTAGTGGCCGGTGAGTTCGAAGATCAGCACGACCGCGGTCACGGGCGCGTGCATCGTCGCCGATGTCAGGCCGGCCATGCCCACGAACGTGAATACCGCGAGCTCTTCGCTCATGGTGGACGGGTCGCCCGCTTCCCCGGTCTGGATCGCGTTGAGGCCGTAGACGAAGAACGCGCCGAACGCGGCGCCGATGACGAGGTTCGGCGTGAAGATGCCGCCGAGGCCGCCCGAGCCGACGGTCGAACAGGTTGCCACGAGCTTCCAGAAGAACAGCGTGACGATCAGGATGCCGGTTGGGCCGTGCGCGATCTCGTCGATGACCTCGAAGCCGTTGCCCCAGGTCTCGGGCACCCAGATGCCGATCGCACCGACCACGAGACCGCCGAGCGCGAGCGCGACCGGCGCGGGCAGTCGCAGGGCCTGGAAGGTGCGCCGACTGTGATCGAGCGCAAAGCGGAAGATCAGACCCCCAAAGCCGCAGAACACGCCGAGGAGGATGGCTGTCAGGACGAGAGTCGAGGGCACCGTGAGCAGCTGCGGCGGTAGGCTCTCGCCGTAGATTGCGCGCGTTCCGAGATACTCGCCGCGCACCATCGTCGCGAGCACGGACGCGACGACGATCGGCGCGAACACGTCCATCGCGAAGTTGCCGAGCACGACCTCCATCACGAAGATCGCGCCCGCGATCGGCGCGTTGTAGGACGTCGCCATGCCGGCCGCGACGCCGCAGCCGACGAGTACTGCACGCGAGCGCGAGCCGACGCGCGTCCAGCGCGCGAGCAGCGCGGCGGTGGTCGCCGCGATCTGGGAGTTGGCACCCTCGCGGCCGATGCTGCCACCGCTGCCGATCGTGCACGCCGACGCGACGATCTGCACCAGGCTCTGCCGTAGGCGGATCGTGCCCTTGCGCAGCTGCACGAGGACGACGAGGTCGGAGATGCCGAACGGTCCCGACTTGCCGCGCAGCAGGAGGATCACGCAGCCGGCCGCGAGCCCGCCGACGGTTGGCACGAGCAGCGCCTGCCACCAGGCCAGGTTGCGCACGGCATCGGAGAGCGCCTCGTCGGGCCCCATGCCCGTCAGGAGCTGTTGCAACCCCGTCAGGCCGTGCTGGAAGGCCGAGCCGAGCAGTCCGCCGCTGACACCGATCGTCGCTGCCAACAAGAAGATGGCAAAGGCTTTCAGCGGGGTGCCCTTGGGCTTCGGCATCAAGCGGTGAAGGGTGCTCTGCGCGGCCGTTCCGGTCAACTCCGGAGTGGACGATTCGGCGGTGCGGCGCGGCCCAGAGCGCGTGCCGGGCGGGGAATGGCGCCGCGGTCGTTGCCGCCTTACGCTGCGTTCAGGAGATCCAGGAGATGCACGCCAGTAGAAGTAGGGAGTTGCGATGAAGAACGTCTGCGCCGGCCCGGTCGTCGGCAGCGCCCTGGCGCTGCTCGCGGGCGCGGTCTTGCCGACCGCGGTGACCCGGGCGCAGGAGGTATCGCCGGCTTTCGCGGAGCGCGCGGAGCGGCGGTTGGCGTTCCGCGACAAGAAGTGCCAGGAGGCCGTTCACCGGGGCATCCGGTGGTTGCTCGACCACCAGCACGAGCGCGGCTACTGGGACTGCGACAGTTTCATGGCCAACGACCCCGAGGGGCGGCGCACGGACGGGGCGGGCAACGCGACCCAGGACATCGGGGTCACGGGCCTCGCGCTGCTCGCGCTGTTGGCGCAGGCCGACGCGGTCCACGCCGATGCCGTGCGGCGGGCCGCTGACTGGCTCGTGCGGCAGCAGGCGGTCGGCTCAGGGCGGCTCGGCGGCAAGACTCATGACTTCGTCTACGGCCATGCGATCGCGACCATGGCCATCGCGGAAGCCGCGGCGATGCTCGGCACCAGCAAGTACCGCGAGGCGGCCGCGGCGGGAATCCGTTACCTCGACAGCCATCGCAATGCCGGCCAGTCGTGGCGCTACCAGCCGCGCGATAGCGACAATGATACGTCGATCACGTCGTGGTGCGTCGGGGCCTACTGCGCCGCGCACGATGCGGGAATCGAGGTGTCGCCGGGGCCGGTGGCCGAGGCGTTGTCGTGGCTCGAGTCCATGACGACCCATGCGACGGGGCACGTCGGCTACTCGCGACGCGGCGAGAGTTCGGCGCGTATGCGTGGCGATCAGAAAGACTTGTTCCCCGTCCGTCTCGGGGCGGCGATGACCGCGGCTGCGCTCAACAGCCGCGCGATGGCCTCCCTGGTGCTCTACGACGGGATCAACGTCCGGGCCGCTGAGTTGCTGCTGCAGAAGCCGCCGTCGTCGAAGGCCACGGCGGTCGACTTCTACTACTGGTTCCACGCCACCGAGGCGATGGCCGCGGTGCCGGATCGGGCCGCGCAGCGCAAGTGGTTCAAGCTGTTGCGCGGCGTGCTGCTCGCCCGGCAGCGCGGCGACGACGCGTTCGCCGGATCGTGGGATTCCGACTGCGCCTGGGGCCGCGTCGGTGGTCGGGTCTACAGCACGGCGCTCGGGGTGCTGATGCTCTCGAGTCCGTATCGGCGCGCGCATGGCGATCTCGAAGCGATGATCCCCGACGCGCACCCGTTCCGGCGTGTGCACTTCCACTGGCAGAAGGGTGAGATGGGGGCGGCGATGGCCGCGCTCGCGGCGATACCGGTTGCGGAACTCGACGCTGCCGATCTGGCGCGGCAACGGCGCATCGGTTGGTATTGCCGGTTGCACGCGCGCTACTGTGAGTACACCGTCGCGGAGATCGCAAAGTGCTACCCCGACATGGCGATCCAGTACGCCCGACTCGGCGAACTCGCCGGCATCTATGCAGGGCACGAGGTCGGCGGGCTGGCGGCGAAGGCGGCCGCCGAGCTCGAGAAGAACCCCGTCTTCGCGGCGGAGATCGCGGCGTCGAAGATGCTCGCGGGCGTGCTGAAGCGCTACGACCCGAAGAAGCCGCCGCGGTCGCGCGCCAAGCGCCGGAAGATCATCGATCGACTGCTCAAGGTGATCGACAAGTACCCGCGGTCGAAGGCGGCCGAAGAGGCCAACCAGCTGATCCAGCGGCTCGATCGCTGACGCGAAGGCGCCGCGCGGGAGCTACCGGCTGCGGGTCCAGATCTCGCTGTTGCCGCCGCGGCGACCGATTGCGCGCGGCTTGCTCATGCCCCCGGCTTCGACGAGCGCCGCGTTCGGGACGGGGGCGCGATCACGACCGTGTTGGCGGGCGTTGCCTTGGTCGTCGGCGTTCTCGCACTGCAGCACGTCGCCGTGCTGATCGATGAAGAACATCCGCGTGCCCGAGGTCGCGGTCGCGGGCCACGCGTAGGCGCACCAGCGCGACTCGGCGGCGTCCGGGTCGACTGCGCGCCCCTTGCCGCCGCCGGTGGTGGCTTCGGGCAGTGGCTGGTCCTCGGCGCCCGGCAGATAGATCCGGTAGAGGTAGCCCGAGCGTTCGACGCTACCCTGTTGCACTCGCGCGAACGCTACGGACATCACGGGTGGCTGGATCTTCTTCGCGTCGTCGCCGCGCACGTTGAGCTTGCCCGCGAGTTCGGCGAAGTAGCCGAACTCGCCGCGGCCGTCGCCATCCACGTCGATGACGCCGGACGCCTGGCACTGGGCCTGCGCCGAGCCGATGTTTCTGAGCGTGGCGACGGCAGCTTGTTCGTTGCGGTCCGCAGCCACGCTGCGGATGGCTCGATCGGCCACCTCGATCAGGATTCGATCGTCTACCAGTCGGCAGCTGAACCCGACCCTGGCCAGGTGCCCGGGCTGCGGGAACAGCACCACGCGCAGGCCTTCGCAGCGCGGTCCGACGACCGTGGTTACGCCGTCGTCGTCGGTCGTCGCGTCGCCGAGCGGCCACGGACCCGGCGGTAGCGAGACCTGTGAGTTCAGTGTGGGTGACGCAGGCGATGCCAGGAACTTCACCGTACAGTTCGGGCGCGGTTTGCCGTCACCGTCGACGACGCAGACCTTCGCGCGGGTGCTCACCTGATCGAGCCAGAGCCAGAAGTGCCCGGACTCGGTGGTGCCCGGCTGTCGCAGGATGTCCGCGAACCGGCCGTTTGCGCCGCGGCCGAGGATGACGTTCGGTGCTGCTTCGACGGGGTCGTCCGTGTCGATCTCGCAGCACATCGTCGTGCCGTCGCCGTGCAGCAGGATGCCGCGGCGGCTGTCTTCGCCGGTCGGCCACGCGAGCAGCGCGAGCCCGTCGGCCAGCGTGGCGCGGGTGCGCGGCTCGACGTTGCCGTTCGCCGTCGGTCCGAAGCAGACGATGCGATAGCCCGGCAGGTGGAGACCGTTGATCGGGGCGCGCACCTCGCGGCCCGACCGGGCATTCTCCAGCAGGCGGCGGGCGTGGCCCAGCGCGGCTGCTTCGCGGGGGCGCCAGACCGATTGCCGGCCGTTCGTCTCACCGGCTGTCTCGCCACTGGGGACGGGTCGCGGCGTCGGTTCCTGGGCCAGCGTGATGGCTGCGCCGAACGTGATCGCGAGGGAGACGAGCGTCGCCGTGGTCATGCCGCTGCTATCGGCAAGGCGCGGGCGCGAACTGCTGCGGGATCACTCGTCCTGGGGGCGGCCGACGTTCGCGGCAGCGCGCGCGAGGTCCTCGGACAGGCAGGCATGCGGGGTCGAGAGGACCGGCAGTTCTTCGAACTCGGGAACGTCGACGACCCGATCCTGGGTGTTGATCGCGAGGACGCGGCGGGGGCGGCCCTCGACTTCGGTGCCGATGAGGATGCTGTCGGGTTCGTCGGGCAGCAGGTCGCGGCCTTCGGCGCCGGCGAACAGGCGAACGATCGGGCGGCTCGGATCCTGCCCCTGGGCGAGCACCATCCCGTGAGAACCGTCGTCGAGCATCACGCGAGTGCCGGTCGGGAACAGTCCGATCGTGCGCGCGAACGCCCGCAGCCAGTTGGGTTCGAAGTCGGACTCGTGCGCGAACATGATCGCGAACGCCTCCATCGGCGACAGCGCCTGCTTGTAGGGGCGCACCGACGTCAGGGCTTCGAAGACGTCGGAGACTCGGACGAGGTGGCTCGTGCCGCTCGGCAGGATCGGCATCTTCGGTCGCGGGTAGCCGTGACCGTGCGGTCCCATGTGGTGGCAGAACGCGGCGCCGATTGCGCAGGGATCGACTTCGGAGTGCTGCTCGAGCAGCAGCTCGGCACCGAGTCGCGGGTGCTGCGACATCAGATGCCACTCGTGCTCGTCGAGCCGCCCGCACTTGAACAGGATCTCCTGGGGCACCTTCGACTTGCCGATGTCGTGCATCAGGGCCGCGGTACCGATGCTGACGAGCTGTTCGCGCGCCAGGCCGAGTTGCCGTGCGACCTGCAACGTCAACAGCGCGACACGGACGGAGTGGCCGACCGTGAACCGGTCGACGTCGTCGTGCGTGGCGAGTGAGAGCAGGGTGCTCGGCTCTTCGAGTTCGGCGATCGTTCGCTCGACCACGCCGGCGGCTTCGTCGATCGCAAGATCGAGGTCGCGATAGGCCCGGGCGTGATTCGTCTGCAGCACGTCGGCGAGGTCCTGGTATTGACCCACGGCCTTGTCGAGTTCGGGATTCGCGTCGACGGCAGACCGGCGATTGCCGGGGTCTGCGGGCGTGTTCAGCGTGAAGTCGACGTTGCGGACCCCGAACGCCTTCAGAACCCGATCGCGGTTGTCCCGCTGCAGTGCCTCGCGGTTCCTGGGGTGCAGCAGCAGATCGAGCGCGCGGTTGAGTTCTTCCGCCGTGAGTTGGGGCCGGAACGACAGCATCGCCACGTTGCGATCGCTGCACGCCTTCAGCAGTCGCGCGGCCTGCAGGCTGGGCGAATCGAGTGGCTCGCCGTCGTAGAACACGATGCGTTCTCCGAACTGCAGCTGCAGCGGCATCTCGACGCCCGCCGCTTCGCATTCGCCGAGCGTGCTGATCAGCTGGTGCAGCGAATCGGCGACGTAGCTGCTGGCGCGATCGTGCATCTCTCGATTAAGCGTGAGCTCGACGAGCTCGATCGTGAACCGTTTGACGACTTCGCGATGGCGGCCGATCATCGTGGTTGTCATGGCTGCCGTGGGGTGGCGTTCGAGGACTCGTCCTGGTCGACCTTCGGCTGCAGAGACGACTGCATCACTTTCGTCACCTGGTCGAACTCGGCCCGTAGCTCGGGTTCGGAGTCGCGGTCATTGCCGGCGTCGATGTTGGCTGCGACGGTCATGCGCCAGAGTTCTTCGGTGGCTTCCTCGAGCCCGTCGTTCGTGATGCCGAAGTCACTGCAGATCAAGCCGACTGCGCGTTCGCGAATCGCGCCATCCTGCGTGCGGCACATGTCCGCGAGCACTCCGAAATACTCGGCATTGAGGTTCGAGAGCAGATCGACGGGGGTGGCGTCGTGCTTGGCGAAGCGCTTCGGCAGAGCGCGAATCGCTTCCTGGTCGACTTCTTCGAGGCGCAGGTCCTCGTTGTTGGTGCTCAGCAGGTGATTCCCCGGAACCTGCAGCTGATGCAGCATCGTCTCGGTGCACTCGGCGAGGCGCATCTCGAGCATCGGATCGATGGTGTCGAACATCGCGGTCGGCAGTGAGCTGACCTTCTTGACCTCCGTGCGCAGCTGGAGCCGCCATTGGGCGAGGGCTGCCCGGAAGTCCGGATCGCCGGCGGCTGGGCTCGGGGTGGGAGCGTGGTCGCTCGGGCTCCCGGTTGCCGGTTCGCTGGCGGTCCTCGGCGCTTGGTGGGACGACGACATGCTCCTGCACTATCGGCGTGCCCGTCGGGGGGGGTGAAGTCGGCTCGAAGTTGCCGATGGCTTGGACCCGAGGGGACACTGGGTTAAGGGAGGAGCCATGGACCGCATCGCGATCGTCGCCGCCGCCCGGACTCCCATCGGCAAGTTCCTGGGTGGTCTCTCGCCGCTGACCGCCGTCGATCTCGGCACGGCGGCGGTGCAGGCGTTGTTCGAGCGTTCGGGCGTCGAGCCCGAGGCTGTCGAAGAATGCTACATGGGACAGGCGCGTCAGCTCGGCTCGGGTCCCAACCCGGCGCGGCAGGTCGCAATCCGCGCTGGCTGCGGCGAGGGCTGCGTCGCGACGACGGTCAACAAGGCGTGCGGTAGCAGTCTCGAGGCGATCCATCTCGCAAGGGCCGCGATCCAGCTCGACGATCGCAAGGTCGTCGTCGCTGGCGGTATGGAGAGCATGACGACCATCCCGTTCCTGTTGCCCGGGTTTCGGCAGGGCTATCGCCTGGGCCATCGCGAGGTGTTGGACGGCAACTACCAGGACGGGTTCACGTGCGCGATCCTCGGCGAGCCGATGGGTATGACGGCGGAGTATCTCGCCGACGACTACGACATCGCGCGCGCGGCCCAGGACGAGTACGCGCTGGAGTCGCATCGCCGCGGGGAGCGGGCACAGCAGGAAGGGCGATTCGATGCCGAGATCGCGCCGGTTACGGTCAAGACTCGCAAGGGCGAGCTCGTCGTCGATCGCGACGAGCACATCCGGGCCGGTGTCGAACTGAAGGATCTCCAGAAGCTGCCGCCGGTGTTCCGGCCCGAGAACGGCACGGTGCACGCCGGCAACAGTTCGGGGATCACCGACGGCGGAGCGGCCGTGATGTTGATGTCCGCCGCGGAGTGCGAGCGGCGCGGTCTCGAGCCGCTGGCGTGGCTCGGCGCCGCAGCAACGGCCGGCGTCTCGCCGCGGATCATGGGTATCGGGCCCGTGCCCGCAGTGCAGCGGCTGCTAGCGAAGACGGGGCGGCAGCTCGACGACTACGGACTCGTCGAGCTCAACGAAGCGTTCGCGGCCCAGATGCTCGCCTGCCTGCACGATCTGCCGATCGCGCGCGACCGTCTCAACGTCAACGGCGGCGCGATCGCGCTCGGTCACCCGATCGGTGCGACCGGCGCGCGGATCGTAGTGACGCTGCTCCACGAGATGCAGAAGCGCGACAACAAGCTCGGGCTCGCCACGCTCTGCATGAGCGGCGGTATGGGTATGGCCGTCGAGTTCGAACGCTGATCATCATGAATCGACTTTCCGTTGTGTTTCTGTTCGGGGTGCTCGGCGCTGCGCTCGCCTCGTTCTCGGGTTGCGCGATCGCGCGTCAGGACAACAACGAGCCCGTCGACGCGCAGCTCGTGCAACAGCTGCGACCCGGCGTGACGACCGCGCGCGATGTCGTCGAGCTGTTGGGGGCGCCGACCGAGGTCGTCCAGCTCGGGCGGCGGTCGGCGTATCGCTACGATGCCTCGACCGAGAAGTCGGCCGTGCTGATTCTGCTGGTCGTGAACGTCGGCAACCAGGATCGGCGCGAGGATCGCCTGTGGACGTTTTTCGACGAGAACGATGTGCTAACGCACTACGGCGCGACCTACGGCGTGCATCGCACGCAGTACGCGCTGCCGTGGGAGGACGTGCACGAGGCCAGCGACAATGACAGTCGCGATGCCGGCCGTCCCGGCGTGAAGCAGTGACCCGCGGGTTGGCCAACCGGCGCAGGTCCTTCGCGCTGCTCGCGGCGTTCGCGGTCGCGGCGGTGGCGCCGTCCTGCATCGGCTACATCCGGTCGCGCGTCAACGAGCCCGTGCCGACACAGGTGCTGACCAGCCTGCGGATCGGTCAGGACGATCTCGGCGCCTGTCTCGCGGCCCTCGGTGCGCCGGTGCACGTGTTCGAGTACGACGGGGATGGCATGGTCCTGCTCTGGTCCTGGCAGGACATCGACGACTGGTCGCTCGACGTCAGCGTGCCCGTGACCGAGTTCGCCAACGCCGAGTTCGAACTCGACCTCACGGCGACGGAACGGCTGGGCTGCGTGCTCTGGTTCGGCCCGGATCTCGTCCTGAGCGGCTGGCGTCGGGGTCAGCTCGGGGATTTGGTGACGGTGCGGCAGCCGCCGCGCTATATCGAGTAGCGGTCGCCGGGAGCAATTGCCGGGCCGCCGCGTTATGAATCGCGTTGTGATTTACCGGGCTGAATCCGGCCCCTGACCGATACTCACGCACATGATCCGAACTGTCATTTCCTTCGTTGCCGGCGCCGCACTCGCTGGTTTCTCGGCGGTGGAAGCCGCGGCCCAGGACAACTTCGCGCCTCGCCCGGGCTACACGGCGACCCTGAGCGCCAGCCGCGGCGTCGTGTCGGCCAACGGCACCGTCGAGCTCGTGCTCGGGCTCAAGATCACCGAGCCGTGTCAGCTCCCGGGCGCGCTGCTCACCGGCATGACCCTCGACGTTCAGGTCGACGACGCGGCCGGGCCGAAGATCAGCGAAGCCGGCAAGGGCGGGCTCGTCGATTTCGTCCCTGGGACACGTGTCGAGCGGCGCATCAGGATCCCGGCGTCGCGTTTCGTGCCGGCGCCCGCGGTGTCCGGGTTCGCGACCGTGGCCGTGAGCTGGCCCGGGGTGGTGGGCGCGAACTGCGTGTTCAAGATCGCCCCCGACTCGAGCAAGCTCGACATCGCCAAGCTCGATCACAGCAAGACCAAGGTCGTGCTGCTCACGAACCACGGCGAGATGACGTTGTCGTTCCGTCCGGACAAGGCGCCGAACCACGTGAAGAACTTCCTCGAGCTCGCAAAGAAGGGCTACTACGACGGCACGAAGTTTCATCGCGTGATTCGTGGCTTCATGATCCAGGGTGGCTGCCCCAACAGCCGCCACGACAGCAAGCGCGAGCTGTGGGGGCGCGGTGACCCCGGCTACAAGATCGATGCGGAGTTCAACGACATCCGGCACGTGCGCGGCGTGCTGTCGATGGCTCGCGGTCCCGATCCGAACTCGGCGGGTTCGCAGTTCTTCATCTGCCACAAGGATTCGTCGCAGCTCGACAACCAGTACACGGCGTTCGGCAACCTCGAGTCCGGTGCCGACACGCTCGACAGCATCGCCAACACGCCCTGCACGGGGCGCAAGCGCGAAACGCCGGTCGAGCCCGTGATCCTGCACAGCGTCGTCATCCTGCCCGTTCTGAAGGGCTGAGGTCCTCGGGGCGGGCCGGTGTCGGCCGCCGGTCCGCGAGCGCCCCGGACCGAGCGCGCCCCGGGGGCGCCGCGCCCTGCTTCGTTCTCGCCCTCGCGGCGGGTTTGCGGCAGGATGCGCGGCAATGGATCTCGAAACGACCGACCACGCCACGATCGAAGCGGCCCTCGTCACGGACAAGGGCACGATGGTGGTGACGTTCTTCCCCGAGCAGGCCCCGAAGCACGTCGCGAGCTTCCTCAAACTCGCGCAGGACGGCTTCTATGACGGCGTGGCCGTGCACCGCATCGTGCGCAATTTCATGATCCAGACCGGTTGCCCGAACAGCAAACAGGGCGCAACCGGCATCCCGGGTACCGGCGGTCCTGGCTATCGGCTCGAGGCCGAGTTCAACGACATCTCGCACACGCGCGGCATCCTGTCGATGGCCCGCTCGCAGGACCCGGACTCTGCCGGTTCGCAGTTCTTCGTGATGCACGGCGAGCATGCACAGCACCTCGATGGCGCCTACACGGTCTTCGGCAAGGTCGAGGAAGGGCTCGACGTGCTCGATGAGATCGCGAGTATCGATTGTGAGTTCGGTCCGGGCGGCGAGAAGTCGGTTCCGACGGAGCGCGTCGAGATCAAGAACGTCGAGCTGCGCGAGCGCCAGCAGCGCGGCGACGCCGCTGCGGATGGCGATAGCGAGTCGGCGCCCGGGGACGAGAAGGGCGCGGAGGCTGGCGATGAGTGACGGTCACGTGCGGGTCGAGCGTGACGGCTTCGTCGCGGTCGTCACGATCGATCGCCCCAAGGTCAATGCGCTCAATGCCGCGGTCATCGCGGAGCTCGATGCCACGTTCGCCGCGCTCGAGACCGACGACGCGGTCGGGGCGGTTGTCCTCACCGGCGCGGGCGAGAAGTTCTTCGTTGCTGGCGCCGACATCGGCGAGCTCGCGACTCAGGGTGTCGTCGATGGCAAGGCGACGTCGCTGAAGGGGCAGGCACTCAACAACCGCATCGCAGGCTCGGCCAAGCCGATCATCGCAGCGGTCAACGGCTTCGCGCTCGGTGGCGGACTGGAGCTCGCGCTCGCGTGCGACATGCGCTTTGCGTCGAGCAATGCGCAGCTCGGTTTGCCCGAGGTGTCGCTCGGCATCATCCCCGGCTACGGCGGGACGCAGCGCCTGCCGCGCCTGGTCGGCAGCGGCAAGGCGCTCGAGCTCATCCTGACCGGCAACCCCGTCGGTGCCGAGGAGGCGCACCGGATCGGTCTCGTGAACGGCGTGACCGAGCCGGGTGCGCTGCTCGAGCACTGCAAGGAAGTTGCTCGCGCGGCCGTGCAGCGTGGCCCGACGGCTGTCGCGTTCGCCAAGCAGGCCGTGCTCCGCGGCGCGCACTTGCCGATGCGGGATGCACTCGAGGTCGAGGCCGATCTCTTCGGCATCATCAGTAGCACCGATGAGATGAAGGAAGGGATGGCGGCGTTCCTCGAGAAGCGCAAGCCATCGTGGCTTCGCAAGTAGCCATGCAGCGGATCGGTTACTTGCGAATCGAGCAGTTGCGCGGTGTGAGTTGCCGGGCGGGCGGCCTGACCGCGGGGCGACCATCGTGAGCGTGGCGGCGGCGCGACCGTTCGAGGCGTTGCAGAAGGCGCCCCGTGGTGAGCCCGTCGCGCTGCTGCACAGCTGCGGTGCCGGCCCGGCCTGGCTGTTCTCGGATCCCGTCGAACAGCTGACGCGCGCTGCCGGCGATTGGTCAGGTGCGTTTGCGGCGCTGGATGACTTCTTGACCCGGCATGCCGACCGGCGCGTCGTGGGTTGGCTCGGCTACGACCTCGGCCTCGATGTCGAAGCCTGGCCGTGTACGCGAGACGACGACTTCGAAGTCCCCGTGCTGCACGTCGCGGCCTACCGGCACGTCGAGGAGTTTGCGCCGGCGCCAGTGCCGGAGTTGCCGCCCGAGCTCGCCCCGGCAGCGGCAGCGGCGAGGGCGTCGTCACCGTTCGTTGCCGCGGTCAGCGCTGCTGACTACGAGCGTCGTGTCGCGCAGGTGATCGAGCACATCCGCGCGGGCGACATCTTCCAGGCCAACCTGACGCAACCGTTCACGGCCGACTGGCGCGGCGATCCACGCGTGTTGTTCTGGCAGCTGTGTGCGGCGAGCCCGGCACCGTTTTGTTGCTATGTCGAGGACGGGCAGGGCACCGCGGTATTGAGTAGTTCGCCGGAGGAGTTCCTGTTCCGCGACGGCGAGCACGTGCGGGCCCGACCCATCAAGGGCACGCGGCCGCGGTGCGACGAGCCGGCGCGCGACGCCGCTATGCTGGCGGAGTTGCTCGCGAGCGAGAAAGACCTCGCAGAACTCGCGATGATCGTCGACCTGCTGCGCAACGACATCGGCAAGGTCGCGGTCACCGGCAGCGTGAACGTCGGCCCGTTCCCGGAGCACGAGTCCTTCGCGCAGGTGCATCACCTGTTCGCGACCGTGACAGCGCGTCTTCGGCCCGAGACGACGGCAGTCGATCTGTTGCGCGCGACATGGCCCGGCGGTTCGATCACGGGCTGCCCCAAGCTGCGCTGCCTCGAGATCCTCGAGCAACTCGAGGTCACGCGCCGCGGGGTCTACACGGGGGCGATCGGTTGGTTCGGTCCGGGTTCGTCGATGCATCTCAACATCGCGATCCGCACGCTGGTGCATCGTGGTGGTCGATTGCGCGGGAACGCCGGTGGTGGCGTGACTGCGCTGAGTGATCCGCATGCCGAGTGGCGGGAGTCTCTGGACAAGATGGCCGGGCTCGAACGTGCGCTCGGTGCGCCGATCCGCGTGCCTCGGGAGTCCGCGAGGGTGTCGCCGGAGGATGGCTCATGATGGCGTGGGTCGATGGTGAGTTCGTGGCCGGCGGTGCCGTGCCGCGCGTGGCTTCGGGGAAGCTCGGGCCGTTCGAAACGATGGGGGCGACGGCCGGGCAGGTGCCGCTCTGGGGCCGGCACCTGGAACGGCTCGCTGCCGCCGCCGCATCGGTCGGGTTGACCGTTCCCGGCGGGAACGACACGCTCGCCGCCGGTGGCGCGCCCGAATGGCGGGCCGCGGCCGCCGAGTTGCTCCTGCGGGCGAATCACGGCGACGGCATCCTGCGGCTCGCGCTCGTGCCGGTGGCGGACCGGACCCACGTCGTGATGACGAGCCGGCTACGCAGTCCGGCGCGGAGTGTGGTGCTGTTGCCCACGGTCGTCGAGCGCCAGGCCGCCGACCCGCCGGGGGACATCAAGACGACGCCGCGGCGGTTCTACGATGCCGTGCTGCAACAGGCGCAGGATGGCGGCGCCGACGATGGGCTGGTCGTCGATCGTGATGGCGCGGTGCTGGAGACGGCGGTCGCCAACCTGTTCGTGTGCGTCGATGGCGTCTGGGCGACCCCACCGCTCGACGGTCGCGTGTTGCCGGGAATCGCGCGCCAACGGTTGTTCGAACGCGCGCCAGCGGGGACGTTCGTCGAACGGTCGATCGACCTCGGTGATCTGCACCGCGCCGAAGCGCTCGCCACGACCAACGCAGTCTACGGACCGCGCGCGGCGAGTCTGCTCGACGGCGAACGGCCGGCCGTCGAGCTCGTCGACCGCGAACTCGGTCGCTACTGGCAATCATGAACCTCGCCGAACTGCTCTCTCCGCGTGATCCCGATCGCTTGCGAATCGCGCACGAGGTCTACCGCGGCCGAGCGGATCTGCAGCAGGCGTTCCCGACCGCCGAATCGCTCGACTACCTGCGCTGGTTGTGCGTCAACGGCCCGCTCGAGGACGACCGGGTCGCCACGTGGTTTCCGCCCGTGCCGCCGCCGGAGCTACGAGCCACGGCCTGCGGCGGAATGGCGCCGGACGGCCATCTGCGTACCGGCCTCGAGGACTTCCGCACGATCGGTGAGCTGTTCGAGATGTTTGCCGATCGCGAGATCGGTTCCCTGCGCTCGGTGCTCGACTTCGGCTGCGGCTGCGGCCGCCTCTTGCGTTGGTTCGGCGCCGCCCTGCCCGACTGTGAACTCTTCGGTGCCGATGTTCGGCAGGCGGCGATCGACTGGTGCGCCGCTCATCTGCCCGGCACCTATCTCGGCAACGGCACGGCACCGCCGCTCGAACTGCCCGATGCGAGCGTCGAGTTGACGGTCGCGCTCTCGGTGTTCAGTCATCTCAGCCGTGCGGCCGGGCAGGCCTGGATGCGCGAACTCGCCAGGGTGACGGCGCCGGGTGGATTCGTGCTCGTGACGACCCACGGCGCCTTTGCGCTCGCGCTCACCGCGCGCAGCGCCGAGCACCAGGCCGGCCTGAAGATCGCGGCCGACGAGGTTCCCGAGCTGCTGCGCGAGCTGTGTGACACCGGGTTCGTCCACCGCGTCTACCGATCCTCGGGCATCGAGCGCGGTGACGGCGTCGCGGACGACTACGGTGACTCGTTTCTCACCGAGCCGTTCGCGCGGCAGGATTGGGTGGCCGCAGCGGCCGACTTCGGGCTCGACTACGCCGGCTGTGTGCCCGTTGCTCTCAACCTGTTTCAGGATGTGCACGTGCTGCGCCGCTGTCGGTGATTTCGACAGTCTGACGCTGGCCGGAGCGCATTTGCCGGCCGAAGGGCTGAACTTCTCGACCCGCTGGCGCCGATACGGCGGGCATGACGAAGTCGGCCCTGACCATCGAGACCTCCCCGGCGAACGCCGTGCGGGAGCCTCGCCCGTTCTTGTTTCTCGAACCCGGGAACGCCGCTGTGAGTGTCGAGATTCCGGCCGCCGATCAGGCCGGGCTCGAAGCGGCAGCGACGCCGATGATCCCCGCGCTCGTGCGGTCGATCGTGAACTTCACGATCGCGCTGCAGAACCGTCGGGCGCTCGAACACGGCAACGTGCAGCCCATTCAGGTGTCGGTGCTCAATCGGCGACGGCGGGCCGCGCGCGCCTGGTGTAACGCGATTCTCGCTGGCAGCACCGATTCCGCCACGGGTCACGCCGCCGCGACGCAGTGGCTGCCGACGCTCTGCGGCACGGGGCCCGACGTGGGGCAGTGTATCGAACGGGCGACGAGCCTCATCGAGTTCGTGCGGGGTGCCATCACCGCCACGATCTTCGATGCGCCCGCGGACAATCTCGTGCCGCATGCCCGGGCGCTGCACGCGCTCGAGACCGTGCTCGGCTCGCACTTCACCGCACTGCGGCTTGCAGCGCGCCGGAGCCAGCACACGGCGATCTGAGCTGGGGCTGCGCGCGTTGCGCGCAAACCAGCCCGGGACCACGCCGAGCGCCGGCGGCGCTCCGCTCCGGTCTGAGGCCGCCGGTCTGCGGATCCAGGGTCGGCTCGGGGTCGGAACGATCGGGTCGCCGGGCTAGTGTTGTAGTCCTGGATGCCCGTCACTCTTCCCGATCTCGCTGATCTCGAATGGCTGTTGCGTGATGACGCGGCGCCGTTGTCGCGGCCGGCCGAGAGTGCGGTTGGGGCTGCCGTCGCCCGGGAGCACGAGCTGTCACCCGCGGAATTGCGGCGGCGTGCCGACAACGACCGCGAGCTGCGACACGGCCTCGCCGGCGCCTGGCTCGCCGCGGTCCGGAAGCAGCGCGACGACCTGCCGGGATTCTGGCTCGGCCGCGGGCTGTGGCTCGTCGGTCTCCTGTTGCTCGGCCTCGGGTTGCTGACGGGCGGCGGCGCCGCGAGCGCGCTGCTGGCCTACGACGGTTCGGAGCCCGTCAACGTGCTGCCTTTCCTGGCCTTCTTCTGCCTGTTGCAGATCGTGTTGCTCGTCGTGCTCGCCGTGTTCCTGCTGCGCTCGCGCGGCGGCGGTGGTGGTCCCGGCCTGCTGCACCGGCCGATCGCGTGGCTGGCTCAACGCCTCGGTGGGCGCCGTCGAAGTGCCGACCTCGCGGCCGCGCTGCGGACGCTGCACACGCGCCGCGGAGTGTATTCGGCGGTCGAGCGCTGGAGTCTCTTCACGCTCGCGCAGCGGTTCGGCGTCGCGTTCAACGTCGGAGCACTGCTCGTCGCGCTGCACGCGATCGTGTTCTCCGACCTCGTTTTCTCGTGGTCGACTACGCTCGCGCTCGAGCCGTCGACGGTGCACGGGATCGCGCGCGGGCTCGCGTTGCCGTGGAGTTTCGTGAGCAGCGCGGTCGTCGACCTCGACGCCGTGACTGCGAGTCAATGGGCTCGGATGCCGGGTGCATTCGTCGCGGCGACGACTCCGGCCGATGCGCTGATCCTGTCCGATCAGTGGTGGCGGTTCCTCGTGGCCGGCCTCGTGACCTACGGCTTGCTGCCACGGGTGTTGGCGTTCGGTCTCGGCGCCTGGTGCGAACGGCGGGCGCTCAAGAACGTGCGACTGGATCACGTCGCCTTCCAGGATCTGTTCGACCGCCTGCTGCTAGGCGGCAGCGGCTGGCAGGGGCCCGAGCCCGCGAGCGTCGTCGGTCCGGCGCCGATGGCCGGCCAGGGGCCGGCAACGCCGCACGCGCCGACGGGGCCGGGGACCGCAACCGCGGCGGTTGCCTGGGGCAGCATCGCACGTCGGCGAGAGCAGGTCGTCGGTCTCGTCGGCCGCCGGTTCGGCGGCGAGCCCGTGGCGATGGTGACTGCCGGGGCCGCCGAGCTCGACGCCGACCAGGCGGCGTTGGCCGAACTCCGGGCCTGCAAGGCGGGTCGCGTCGCGTTCGTGGCCGCGGCCGGGCACCAGCCCACGCGTGACGTGATCGCATTCGTCGAACGGCTGCGGAATGCGGTCGGTGAAACCACGCCGATCGTGATCGGTCTCGTCGACTTCGGCGATGCCGGCGAGTTCCGCGATGCCGAGGCGGATGAACGCAGCGCCTGGCAGCGCTCGCTCGGCGCGCTCGACGATGCGTATCTCTGGGTCGAGGCAATGGGAGCCAAGGCGTGAGTTCGGAGTCGGCAGCCGATTCGATCTCGCCGCCGGTTTTCGTCGTCGTCGGCAACGTCAACCAGGGCAAGTCGTCGGTTGTCGCGACGCTCTCTGAGAACGAGACCATCCCGATCGACACCTACCCGGGCACGACAGCCAAGGCTGCGTGCTACGTGTTCCGCTCGGGAGATCGTGAGTTGTTCCGCGTCATCGACACGCCGGGGTTCCAGCGGGCGCGGGAAGTGCTCGAGTGGCTTCGGCGGCACGCCGACAACGCCGCGGCGCGCCCGGCGGCGGTTCGTGCGTTCGTCGAGGCGCACCGTCAACCCGGTGAATCGACGGCCGGCGGCGGTGAGTTCGCCGACGAGGTCGAGTTGCTGACGCCGATCCTCGACGGCGCCGGGATCCTCTACGTCGTGGACGCATCGAGCCATCTCGAACCGAGCAACGAAGCCGAGATGGAGATCCTGCGTTGGACCGGGCAGCCGGCGATGGCGCTCGTGAACCGCGTTCGCCGGCGTGATCACGCGGCGGAATGGCGTCCGACGCTGACGCAGTTCTTCCACATCGTGCGCGAGTTCGATGCCCATGGCGCCGGCTTCGCAGAACGCGCGGCGCTGTTACGCGGTTTCCGCGAGATCCGGCCCGAGTGGGGTGAAGTGATCGACGAGGCCGTCGCGGCCATGGAGTCCGAGTGGGCCGATCGCGAGCGGCGCGTGGCCGCGCTCATCGCGGGCATGCTTGGCGAGGCGTTGTCGCACGTCGAGAAGCGGCCCGTCGCGGAGGGTCAGGACGAGGCGCCCGTGCGCGAGGAACTCGATGCGGCGTTTCGCGAGGCGCAGCGTGACATCGAGCGCCGCACGCGCGATGCCGTCGAACGCGTGTATCGCCACCCTGGACTCGAGCGCGACGACCCCGTGCTCGAACTGCTCGCCGAGGATCTGTTCTCCGAGACGACGTGGCAGGCGTTCGGGCTCACGCGCAACCAGCTCGCGAAGTACGGCGCGGGTTGGGGGGCTGTGATCGGTGGCGGCGTCGACCTCGCAGTCGGCGGACTGTCGTTCTTCGTCGGCGCGGCGATCGGTGCGGGGGTTGGCGCGGCGGCGGGGTGGTTTGGTGGCCGCAAGCTCGCGAACGTCTGGTCGGCTTCGAGCAGTCTCGCGCAGTCGCTGTGGCCCGGCGAGACCGGTCGGTTCGTGGCGATGGGGCCGGTCGGCAGCGCGCGCTATGCCTGGGTGCTGCTCGATCGCGCGATCGTGCACTTCCGCGCCGTGCGCGGTCGCAGCCATGCGCGCCGCGATCGTCTCGAGGTCGACGCGGGGGCCGGGGCGGTGGCGGAGCTGCCCGCGGAAGTGCGGGACCAGCTCGATGGCGCGATGCGTGCCGTCATCAAGGGGAAGGGTCGGGTGACGGATGCAGCGCGCCAGACGCTCGTCGATGCGGTCGAGGCCACGTTCCGTGAGGTCGGGACTCACCGGTCGGACGCCTGAGCCGTAAAACGGGATCGCACATGATCCTTCGCCCTACGGTTGTCGTTGGTGCCCTGACGCTCCTCGGTTGGAACAGCATTCTGCCTTCCCAGCAGGTGCCTTCCCAGCAGGCCAGCCAGAAGGCAGCGAGCATCGCGAACACGCGCGGCATGGTGTGGATCCCCGGCGGGACCGCGATGCTCGGCAGTCAGGAGGGCGACCCCGACGCGCCGCTGCACCGGGTCGAACTCGACGGCTTCTGGCTCGATCGCACGGAGGTCACGAACGCGCAGTTTGCGCAGTTCGTGGCGGCGACGGGTTACGTCACGGTCGCCGAGCGCAAGCCGACGCCCGAGGAGCTCCCCGGCGTGCCGCCCGAGGCCCTCGTCGCGGGTTCGCTCGTCTTTCGGCCGCCGGGCGACGCGGTCGATCTGCGCGAGTTCTGGCGCTGGTGGGAGTTCGTGCCCGGCGCTTGCTGGCGGCGGCCGGACGGTCCCGGGTCGGCGATCGCGGGGCGCGACCTGCATCCCGTCGTGCACATCTGCTACCAGGACGCGATCGCGTTCTGCAAGTGGGCGAAGAAGCGCCTGCCGACCGAGGCCGAGTGGGAATACGCCGCGCGCGGTGGGCTCGACCAGAAGCGCTACGTCTGGGGTGACAGCAAGCCCGACGCCGATGGCTGGGTCGTCAACATCTGGCAGGGTGAGTTCCCGCGGAAGAACGAGCGTCGTGACGGCTTCGCGACGACGGCACCCGTTGCGACCTACCCAGCCAACGGCCACGGGCTCTACGACATGTCGGGCAACGTCTGGGAGTGGTGTCATGACCTCTACCATCCGCGGGGCTACGGCGACCCGACGCGACTCGCCAAGAACCCGCAGGGCCCGCGCAAGAGCTTCGATCCGATGGAGCCCGGCGCGGTCAAGCACGTGATGCGCGGTGGGTCGTTCCTGTGCAGTGACGTCTACTGTCTGGGCTACCTGCCCGGTACGCGTATGAAGTCGACGCCGGATACTTCGCTGTGCCACACGGGATTCCGCTGCGCGCTCACGGCGCCGGCGCCAAAACCGGACCGTGCTCGCGAGGACAAGAAGCGCCCGTGACCTCGCCGCGGCCGCAGCGCGCGTACCGACTCGAGTTCCGCCAGCTCGTGGTGGCGGAGCGACCCGCCAGCGTGCTCGATGTCGGGTGCGGGGCGGGTTCGTTGCTCAAGTGGTTCCACAAGGCGGGAATCGCGGCGGCGGGTGTCGAGGTCGATGCGGGGGCGGTAGAACGACTCGTGGAATCGGGATACGACGTCCGGCGGGTTGCCGGCGAGGAACTCCCCTTCGAAGACGATTCGTTCGATGTCGTCGCGTCAGAGTTCTGTGCGCATCACTTTGCGGACCTGTCGCGGCACCTCACCGAGGCTCGGCGGGTCGCGCGGCGAGCCGTGTGGCTGCTGGATCCGTGGTACGACCTGAGCCTGCCGTCGCAGCAGCGCATGCTGCGCTGGGATAGCTGGTTCAAGCGCATCGATCGGCGGCTCGGGCGAGTTCACAACGAAGTGTTGTCCGTCGCCGACTTCCTGGCGGCGGCGCCGGACAGCGATCCTGCGAACTTCGAGTTCCGCCACTGGCTACGCATCGTGCCCGTGGCTCTCGACTGGTTCGACCGCGAGAGCGCCGAGCATCTGGCCCAGGCGACACCCGAGGAAGCGGCGGAGCTGCGTGAGATTCGCCAGGCCACAGAGCGGCTCGGCATGACCGACGACGGGGCGATCGTGGTGCGGATCGCGGTCGGGTGCGGCGATCAGTCCACGACTCGCCCGGCGCCGCAGTAGATCTCGAGGCGTTCACCGCGCGCGAAGCCGATGAGCGTGGCGCCGGCGTTTTCGCAGAGGTCGAACGCAAGCGCGCTCGGCGCCGACACGGACACGATGATCGGCAGCTGCACGCGCAGGCACTTGATGACGAGATCGTAGCCCGTGCGACCCGAGAGCACCGCGATCCCGCGCGCGAGGTCGATGCCGTGTTCGGCCGCGCTGCCGATGGCCTTGTCGAGTGCGTTGTGGCGGCCGACGTCCTCGCCGTGACCGTGGATCGCGCCGTCGCCCGTTGCGACGAGCGCAGCGTGGCTGCCGCCCGTGCGCGTGAAGAGTTCCTGCCGGTCGGCGAGCGCGGTGACGAGTTGTTGCAGCGTGGCTCGGGGAATGCGCGGAACTCCCGGCAGCAGCGGCGGCGTGTCGTCGAGGATCGTACCCGGATCGGCGATGCCGCAGACGCCGCACGAACTGCGTAGCTCGTGGGTGCGGGCGAGACGCGCGCTTGCGAGCGTGCCCGGGGCGCGATTCAGCGTCACCTGCAGTTCGTCGGTGCGGCGGGCCTCCTGATCACCGGGCAGGAACTCGATTGATGCGACGTCGTCGAGGCTGTCGACGATGCCTTCGCCGAGCAGGAAGCCGCGCGCGAGTTTCTCGTCCGCGCCAGGGGTCCGCATCGTCAGGAGCTGCTGGCCGTCGATGACGAGCAGCAGCGGCTCCTCGCGAACGAGCAGGTCGCTGCGGCCGTTGGCCAGTTCGCGGCAGGTGGCGCCGGCGGGGACGTCGTCGGGCACGCGGCTACTGACCGATGAGGAGCGTGGCGGCATCGGAAGCGACAGCGCCCAACGCGTTGAACACGGAGTCGCCGACGAGCGCCTGCTGGTAGATCGACACGCCGATGAAGCCGGCATCGTTCGGCAGCGTGAGGGATGTGAGCACGACGTTGTTGTTGGCGATCAGCAGCTGCGGGGCATCGGGGCTGATCAGCAGGTTGCAGCCCGCCGCGCCGATGCCGCCCATGTCGTAAGGCAGCGGACCGAGCGGCGACGTGGTGTTGCTGTAGCCCGTGAGCCAGAAGCAGAGGTTGTCCGGCAGGTTGTTGACGATCACGTTCATCGTCGTGCCGATGCGCGGCAAGGCGAGGGGTTGCAGCGTGCTCACGGGCATGGTTCCCGCGCAACCGCTACCGAACGTCGTGTAGCTGGCCGGGAACGCGTCGCGGGAGCAACAGCGGATCGGCCAGATACCGCGGATGTAGAACGGGCAGACCGGCACGCCCTGGGCCGTTGCCGTCGTCACATCGTGCCAGCCGCGGTAGGCGCCGCCGCAGCTGTCGCGGTACTCCATGATGCTCGTCTGCGGTGGTGTGACCTGGGGGTCGCAGGTGATCGAGAATCCGGTCGCGTCCGTGAAGTAGTTCGCGGGCCAGCCGGTCTGACAGGAGCCGGTCGGGTGACTGTTGATGTCGGTCCGGAAGCAGATCGCGAACCGGCGGCGGAACGGCGTACCATTCGCCGGCGCGGTGCCGACGACGATGTTGTAGGTGCTCGTGTCGAGCACGTTGAGGTTCGTCGTCGTGACTTGCATGTTGGCGTTGAGGTTCTGGGTCAGGCTGAAGACCCGGGTGCCCATGTTGAGCTGGCCACCGGTGAACTGCACGCCATCGTAGACCTCCACATCGAGCGCGGCGACGAAGCCTGGGACGCCGCCAGGTGCACCCCATGGCACCACGACCTGGGTGATGAGCTGCGGAGCCATGTTCGCGGGCATCTCGAATACGACGCCGATGCTCTCGCCCTCGTCGAGCCCTTGTACGAGGCCGATGTTCGTAAGGCCGGTGGGGACCTGGGGCAGCCGATCGCGCTGCCACCAGGTGTCGCCCGGGGTCGCGCAACCCTGCGCGAACAGGTCACTCGTGAGAGAGGTGGAGAGAACCGTCAGCAGAACGGTGGAGATGGTGCGGAGCATGGTGACCTCGGAAGCGTTGCGCGGAGTTCCCTCGCGGGAGGGACTGCATGATCCCTCCGGATCCGGTGAGGCGTCAAGTCGCGCGCGCGTATAGCATCCCGCGGCCATGGAGCGCCTCGTATCGCTGCTCGGAATCGCCGTGATGCTGGCGATCTGTTTCGCCCTCTCGAAGAACCGCCGCGCGATCTCGTGGCGACTCGTCGCGGTCGGGGTGTCGCTGCAGGCCGTTTTCGGGCTGGTCTTCCTGTATTGGCCCGATGGCAACGCGGCGCTGCAGGCGGTCGGGCGCGGGTTCAATTCGTTCCTCGAACTCGGCGAAGCCGGTTCGACGTTCGTGTTCGGCAACCTCGCGAACGCGGACGGTGGCGGCGCCGGATTCGTCTTCGCCTTTCGGGTGCTGCCGACGTTGATCTTCTTCAGCAGCCTGATGGCCGTGCTCTATCACCTCGGCGTCATGCAGCTCGTCGTGCGGGCGATGGCGTGGTTCATGGTGCGGGTCATGGGCACTTCCGGCAGCGAGTCGCTCTCGGCGTGCGCGAACGTCTTCGTCGGGCAGACCGAAGCACCGCTGCTCGTGAAGCCGTTCCTCAAGAACATGACGATGAGCGAGCTGCACACGATCATGGTCGGCGGCTTCTGCACGATCGCGGGTGGCGTGTTCGCGCTCTACGTGAGCTTCATCGGCGGCGACGATCCGGCCGCGCGGGCGGAGATCGCGGGGCATCTCATGGTCGCCAGCGTCATGGCCGTGCCCGCGGGGCTGGTCTGCAGCAAGCTGCTGTGGCCGGAGACCGAGAAGAGCGAGACGATGGGCGTCGTCGCGCGCGTCGAGAAGAGCAGCTACGGCAACGTGGTCGAAGCCGCCGCGGGCGGCGCGTCCGACGGGCTCAAGCTCGCGCTCAACGTCGGCGCGATGCTGATCGCCTTTCTCGCGCTCATCGCGGTGCTCGACGCCGGACTCGGTTTGTTCCCCGGCGACTTGTCGGTCGCGCGACTGCTCGGTTGGCTGTTCTGGCCGATCGCGGCCGTCATGGGCGTGCCGGCCGGTGAGATCCCGCTGATGGCCGAGCTGCTCGGCACCAAACTCGTCGCGACCGAACTCGTGGCCTACGACCGGCTCGGCGACTACGTCACGGCGGGCGACGTCTCGGCCCGCACCAAGCTCGTCGCGAGTTTCGCGCTGTGCGGCTTCGCGAGCTTCGGCGGTGTCGCGATCCAGATCGGCGGCCTCGGTGCGATGGCGCCCGAACGCCGCGGTGATCTTGCGCGCATCGGTGTGCGCGCGATGTTCACCGGCGCTTTGGCGACCTGCATGACCGCGTGTGTCGCGGGCGTGCTCATGGCCTCGGAGGGCGGCGAATG
Organism: bacterium; assembly: GCA_024743115.1. Classification (GTDB taxonomy): domain Bacteria; phylum Planctomycetota; class UBA1135; order UBA1135; family UBA2386; genus JAGQRA01. The sequence goes on from JANSXC010000001.1 coordinate 67,472, forward strand.
AGCTCTGCTGGCGAACTCCAGCGCGTCGATACGGTGGCCGCCGCGCTGCGCGACCGCCTCGGCGAACGTGTGACCGAGGCCCGGCTCGCGATCGTGCTCGGCAGCGGTCTCAAGGGGTTTGCCCGGCATGTCGAGGACGGCATCGAGGTGCCGTTCACCGAGATCGAGCACGCGCCCTGTCCGAAGGTCGAGGGCCATGGGGGTGCGATCGTCGCCGGTCGAGTCGCGGGCACGCGAATCGTCTGCGTGACCGGTCGCGTGCATCTCTACGAGGGCTGGCAGCCGGCCGAGGTGGTGCGCATTGCGCGCGCGCTGCGACGTGCCGGCGTCCCGGGCTTCCTGCTGACGAACGCCGCGGGCGGGGCGGCGGACGGCATGCGACCCGGCGACCTCATGGCGATCACGGACCATCTCAACCTCACGGGCAGCACGCCGCTCGCTGGCGACCACGTCGCCGAGTTCGGGCCGCGCTTTCCCGATCAGAGTTCGGTTTACACGGGAAGGCTCGGGGCGTTGCTGCAGGAGTGCGCAGCCGCCCGTGGAACCGCCATTCGCACGGGCGTCTACGCCGGTCTGCTCGGGCCCAGTTATGAGACTCCGGCCGAAGTGCGCATGTGCCGCGCGCTCGGCGCCGATGCGATCGGTATGAGCACGGTGCACGAGGCGATGGCGCTGAACGCGATGGCGGCGGACGTCGCCGGCCTGTCGTTGATCACGAATGCAGCGGCCGGTCTCGGCGAATCGGCGCTGTCGCACGACGAGGTCGTCGCGGCCGGCAAGGCTGCGGAAGCGAAGCTCGAAGCGCTGGTCACGGAGTTCTGCGCGCGCCAATGAGCCGTCCCGATCCGTGCAACTCCAATCCGGGTCACGCCGAAAGGAGTCACCCCGAGTTGGCGATCCGGGCCTATCGACCCGGGGACGAGGCGGGCATCCTCGCGACGTTCAACACGGTGTTCCGCGAAGTCTGTGGCGACGACTTCGTCGACCGCACGATGACCCAGTGGCGTTGGCAGTATCTCGCCAATCCGATGGGCCATCGCATCTCGCTGGCGGTTGCGCCCGATGGCACCATCGTGTCCCAGTACGCGGGCGTGCCGGTCATGGTCGACACGCCGTTCGGCGAGCAGCGGTTCATCCACTGCGTCGATTCGATGACCCATCCCGCCTGGCGTGCGGGACTGAAACGCCCCGGCATCTTCGTGATCACGGGCTGGCCGTTCTCGGCCCACAGCCGGCGGATCAGCGATGCGGTGCTCTACGGCTTCCCGGTCGATGCCGCGTTCCGGATCGGCAAGCGCTACCTCGAGTATCACTTCCTGCGCGACATCGACTACCTGATTCGCGGGGCGGATGCGGGGGTGTTTCCGCTGCCGGACGGGGTGCGGGTCGAGTGCGTCGATACGATCCCGCCCGACGTCGGTTCGCTCTACGACGTGATGCGCGCCGAGAAGCGTCTGCTGCTGCGGCGTGACTATCGCTACCTCGACTGGCGCTACCGGCAGAATCCGCAGCGCAACGACTACGAGTTCTGGACCGCGCGGCGCGACGGCCGGCTCGTCGGCTTCCTCGTGCTCAAGCCGACGATGGGTCTCGCGCCCGACAGCGCGACGATCGCGGACTGGCTCGCGGGCGAGCGCGACGAGTCGGCGATCGACGCTCTCGTGCACATCGCCAGCCAGCGCCTCGCCGACGAAGGGCTCGAACGGCTGATGACCGTGTTTCCCGAGTGGTCGACCGAGTGGGCCGCGCTCGAGGCCCGTGGCTTCGTGAAGACCCCGTCCGCGAACTGGCTGCAGCGCCGGCTCGTCTACCTGATCACGGGTTCGCCGCTGACGGCTGATGTACTCGAGCAGGACTGGTGGTACGCCCTCGGCGACAGCGATCTCGCGTGACCTGAGCCGGCGCCTTCGGCCTCGCCCTTCCAACTCGCCGGCGGCTCGGATACAGGAGTTGCCCGCCATGTTGACCGCCGCCATCGTGCTCGGGCCCCAGCGCCGCGTGAAGACCGTTCGAGAAGCGGTCGCAGAGCTCGTGCCGGATGCCTCCGGCCCGCTCGTTGCAGTCACCGCCGGGTGGGAGGAGCGCGAGTCCGAGGACGAAGAACTTCGCGAACACGTCGGGCGACCGCTGGTCAACCTCGGCGTCTGGCAGCGGATCGAGCGCATCTTTGCCGCCGATCCCGAGCTGTTCGAGGCCATGCGGCAGCGGCACGCGCAGTTGCGCAGGATGCAGGAGCTCTATCGCATGCGGCTGCTCGGTCTCATGGATCCGCTCTGTGAGCTGCACCGCCGGGACGACGATCCGGAGCTGCTCGAGCCCGAACGGGAGGCCGCTCTGGAGCTGGTGCAGACGCTCGACCGGCAGCACGAGGCGCGGGTGCAGGCCGTGCACGAGGAGTTCGAGTCGCGGTGGCAGCCGCTGCAGCGGGACGCGGTCGCCAAGCAGCGGGCCGAGCTCGAGCGCGAGCTCGCCGGTGCGTCGTGTCTGCTCGTCGCGGGCGGGCATGTCGCGGTCTTGTTGCACCGGCTGCGACTGTTCGACTTGCCGGGGCTCTGGGGCGACCGCCCGCTCGTGGCGTGGTCGGCGGGGGCGATGGTGCTCTGCGAGCGCATCGTGTTGTTTCACGATTCGCCGCCGCAGGGCAGCCACTATCCCGAGGTCATGGAACGCGGCTTCGGGCTGTTGCCCGGCTTCGTCGCCCTGCCCCACGCGGTGCACCGGCTGCAGCTCGATGACGAGCGCAGCATGCGCGTGCTCGCGCGGCGCTTCGATCCGGCGCACGCGGCGTTGCTCGACCGCGGCGCGCAGTTCGAGTGGGACGGTCGCGTTTGGAGCGCGACCGCGGGCTCGCGCATTCTCGGGCGCGACGGTCTGCCGGCGGAGGTGCCGGCATGAGCGTGGCGATGGCGGATATCGAACGCGCGATCGCGCGCGGCTCGGTCGCGCTCGATGCGTTGCTCGAGGAGACGGAGTTCCCGAGTGTCGAGGGGCGGTCGGTGACGTTCCTCTATCGCGGGCGCGCGGACGAGGTGACCCTGCACCACTGGATCCACGGGCTGCCGGGGTCGATGCCGTTCCGCAAGCTCGAGCGCAGCGACGTCTGGGTGCTGCAGCTCGACCTGCCGGCCGGCTCACGGATGGAGTACAAGCTCGGTGTCGCGCTCCGTGGCCGCGGCCGGTTGATGCGGGATCCACTCAATCGCCACACGGCGCGCGATCCGTTCGGGGCCAACTCGGTCGTCTACGGCGATGGCTACGAGCCGCCGGAGTGGACGGTCGCCGACGAGGAGGCGCGGCCCGGCACGATCGAGGATCGTCACGTCGAGAGCTCGGTGTTCGGCGATTGGCGCGAGATCAAGGTCTATCGGCCGGCGCGATTCCGCGAGACCCGTCGCTACCCGCTGCTCGTCGTGCACGACGGCGCCGACTACTTGTCGTTCGCCAACCTGCAGGAAGTCCTCGACAACCTGATCCATCGGCTCGAGCTGCCGCCGCTCGTCGCCGTGATGACGCAGTCGAAGGATCGGATGAACGAGTACGCCGCTGATCCGCGGCACGCGGACTTCATCGTGAAGGACCTCGTGCCCGCGATGGAGGACGTTCTACCGCTCGTGCCCGAGCCGGCGGCGCGCGCGCTCATGGGCGCGAGCTTCGGCGCCGTGGCGTCGCTCTCGACGGCGTGGCGGCATCCCGGGTTCTTCGGCAAGTTGTTGCTGCAGTCGGGGTCGTTCGTGTTCACCGACATCGGCGAACACGACCGTGGTCCCGTGTTCGATCCCGTCGTCGATTTCGTCAACGAGTTTCGCGCGGCGCCCGGCCGGCCCGCGGATCAGGTCTTCCTCAGCTGCGGCGTCTACGAGTCGCTGATCTACTACAACCGCTCGCTGCTGCCGCTGCTCACCGAGACGGGGATGAACGTGCGTCTCGTGGAGGCCAACGACGGCCACAACTGGGAGAACTGGCGGGATCAACTGCGAGAGGGTCTTTCCTTCCTGTTCCCTGGTCCGCTCTGGCTCGTCTACGAGTAGATTGCGGAGCCCGTCCCATGCCCAAAGCCACTCGTCACATCGGTCTGTCGCTCGGCGCCGACATCTGCTGGCCAATTGCCTTCGAGGAGATTCTCGCGGCCGCCAAGCTCGAACTGAAGGTTGGTCGCGAAGTGCTCGACTTCGCGGTCGAGCGGGTCTCGATCGAACCGTTCGACCTTACTCCCGGCTGCAAGTACGACGTCGTCGTCGATCGCCTCACGCACTGGTTCACGCTGCAGCGTGAGTGGATCAAGAAGTGCATCCTGATGGACGGGCTCTACGTCTACAACAACCCGTGGTCGGTGCAGAGCTATACCAAGCACAGCTCGTACTGCGCCATGGCTGCGCTCGGCATGCCCATCCCGAAGACGATGATGCTGCCGCAGAAGAACTACGAGTCGAAGGACGACCTCGATTACACGTTGTCGGCCTACGCGAAGATGTTCGATCTCGGCAAGCTCGGCGGCGAGATCGGCTACCCGTCCTTCATGAAGCCCTACGACGGCGGTGGTTGGCAGGGTGTCAGTCGCGCGGGCGACGAGGCGGAGCTGCGGCAGGCTTATGAGGAAAGCGATCGCTACCTCATGCACGTGCAGAAGGCGGTGGACGGCTCGGATCTGTTCGTGCGGGCGATCGGGATCGGCCCGCAGGTGCGCCTGATCAAGTACGACCCGAGCCGGCCGTTGCACGAGCGCTATACCACCGAGACCGGGTTCTGCAGCGACGCCGACGCGCAGGTATTGAAGGACACCTGCCTGACGATCAACACGTTCTTCGGTTGGGACTTCAACAGTTGCGAGGCGCTGCGGAAGGACGGCGTCTTCTACCCGATCGACTTCGCCAACCCTTGTCCGGACAGCCAGATCAACTCGATCCACTATCACTGGCCGTGGTACCTCACGGCCAACCTCAAGTGGGCTGTGTTCGCGGCCGCAACGAACCGGCGGATGCCGCGCAACCTCGACTTCGAGCCCTACTACAGGATCGCGAAGAAGAAGCAGCCGTACGAGGAGAAGCTGAAGGCCTACGGCAAGATCGCCCGCGATCGGTTGCAGGCCGAGGCGTTCGAGGAGTTCTCGCAGAAGCACCTGCGGCCGCTCGAGGAGGCCGCCAACGCCTGGTATCGCAGTGACCGGTTGGTCGAGGCCGCGCGCAAGAAGGTGGCGCACCTGTTCCCCGCCCACGAGGTCGACGAGTTCACCGAGCGGTTCGTCGGGCTCGTGCGGCAATCGGTCGACGACATGGAGAAGACGCAGTCGTGAGTAAGCACAAGATCACCTGGAACTCACCGGCGCTCGGCGGGCGCGAGATCACGTTCACCCGCTATGGCGTGATGGGCACGCCGCTGCTCCTGTTCCCGACCGCGGGGGGTGATGCCGAGGAGCCCGAACGTTTTCACCTCATCGACGCCGTCGGCGAGTTCATCGAGGCCCTGCGGCTCAAGGTCTATTGCGTCGACTCCGTGGCTGGCCAAGCGTGGCTCAAGGAGTGTGACACGCTCGAGGACGCCGCGCGCGCGCAGAACCGCTTCGACCAGTGCCTCTACCGCGAAGTTGCGCCCGCGATCCACCGCGACTGTGGTGGCGACGCGGGGCTGATCTGGACTGCGGGCGCTTCGATCGGTGCGTTCAATGCGTTGGCGCTCACGTGTCGCCACCCGGATGTGTTCGGGAACGCGATCTGCATGAGCGGCACCTACAACATGGACAAGTTCCTGCCGGGGCGGATCACGCGCGACTACTACGAGAGTTCGCCGCTCGACTTCGTCGGCGATCTCGAGGGCAAGCACCTCGAATTGTTGCGCCAGCGGTTCATCCTGCTCGCGCACGGGCAAGGCGACTACGAGGAACCCGAGCAAAGCTGGAAGGTCGAGCGCGTGCTCGGCCCCAAGAACATCCCGAACCGCGTCGACGCGTGGGGCAAGGAGTGGCGGCACGATTGGGTGACCTGGCGGCGGATGCTGCCGCAGTTCCTCGGCGAATTGCTGCCGCAGAAGGCCGAGGCTTCGGCCGAGTAGCGCGGAACCCGCGGTCAGGATCGATCCGATGGCTGCGACCACCGTTTCGGCCAGGAAGCCGCGCCGCTTGCGCCGGCGGCTGCTGTTCGTCCTGATCGCGCTGGTGCTCGTAGCCGGTGTCACCGGCGCGCTGCTCGAGATCGGCTTTCGGCTGTTCTGGCGGCTACCGCCGCAGTACGCGATGTTTGAGCAGGCCGGGCTCTACGCGGCAACCGGCGACGGCGGCATCGGCTTGGCGCCCGGGTTTCGCGGGGCCCTGGATGTCGACGGCAAGGTCACGGACCTGCGCATCAATTCGCTGGGCATGCGTGGTCCCGAGCCGCGGCCCGGCGCTGATGGTCGGCCCCGTGTGCTAGTGCTCGGCGATTCGATCGTGTTCGGCTTCATGTGCGCGGAAGAGGACGCGCTGCCGCCGGTGCTCGCCGAAGAACTCCGGCGGCGCGGCATCGACGCGACGGTCGGCAACGGCGGGATCCCGGGTTTCGGAACCAAGCACATGGCGGGTCACATGGCCTGGCTCGACCGCGCGTTCCAGGCGGACGCGTTCGTGTTCTGCAGCAGCCCGGGCAACGATGGCCTCGACGATATGCGGCAGCAGTTCGCGATCTGCGCGGGCATGCGCTTCAGCGGTCACATGGCCAGGCTCGTGAACGAGTCGGCGCGAATGCGGGCGGCGGTCTACTCACGCGCCTGGCTCTGGTTGGAAACCTGGATCTACACCAATCAACCGGGGTGGTCGCCGCTCCTCAACGTGCAGCCGGACATGGCCGAGCCGCTCGCGATGGCCGGCATGCCGGGCGCGTATCCGGGCTTCCAACGCTCGTTCGCGGGCATGTTCCTCGACGCGCGCGATCCGCAGACGATCTTCAACCCGGGAACCTGGCCACCGATTCCGCGGGTCTACGCGACGATCCGTGCGTCGTTCGAACGCGCGCGGGCGATCGCGGGCGAGCGCCCACTCGTGTTCACTGTGATTCCGACGCTCTGGCAGTTCGACGACGAAGCGCGGGTTGCGAAGTTCGAAGACCTGAGGTTCGACCCCGCTGACTACGAGAAGGGGCTCGCGATCAAGCGTTGGGTCGAGGTCGGGACGGCTCTCGGGGAAGCGACGTTGGACGTGACGCCGACGCTCGCCGCGGCGCCCGACCGCGCCGGGCTGTTCGTCGACGGCGGCGGGCACTATTCGCGAAGTGGCAGCGAACTCATCGCCCGGGAGATCGCGGAGCGGCTCGCCCCTCTCCTGCGCTGAACCCTGCGGTCCCGGAGTCCGGAGTTCGAGAACTCGATGGCTACTTGCGCTGCTGCGACCAGAGCGCTTCGGGCCAGTACTTTTCGACGATCCAGCGCGGCTGCCAACGATCGGGGCGGAAACGTTTGCCCGTGAGGTCGATGGTGGCCGGGCGGACTTCGGCGGCGGTCCACGGCAGCGGGTCGTCGATGTCGCGCTGCGCGCGTTGCAGCCGTTCGCGCAGGTCGGTGAGGGTCGCTTCATGGGCCGGATCAGCCGCGAGGTCGTGCTGTTCGTGCGGGTCGGCCACGACGTCGAACAGCAGCGTGCGGTCGATCTGCGGCAGGCGGATCAGCTTGTGGTCGCCGTAGCGGATTGCGCGCTGGGTCTTGGCGTAGGCCAGCAGCAGCTCGTCGCGTCCGCCGGCGACGCCGTGCACGAGCGGCCATAGGCTCTGCCCCTCGATCTCGGGCGGTGCGACCCCGCCCGCGGCCGCGAGCATCGTCGGCATGAGGTCGAGCAGGTAGGCGAGGCCCCGGCGGCGGGCCCCGACCGGCACGCCGGGGCCTGCGAGGACTACGGGCGAGCTCATCGAGTGTTCGTAGAGACTCTGCTTGCCGAGCAGGCCGTGGCTGCCGAGCGCGAGCCCGTGGTCCGCTGCGAACACGACAAGCGTGTTGTCCGCGAGCCCCTGTCGTTCGAGCGTCGCGAGAATGTCGCCGATGCGGGCGTCGAGATGAGCGACCAACGCGCGGTACTCGGCGAGCTGGTCACGCAGTTGCTCGGGATCGCGTGGCCAGCCCATGAGGTTCTCGTCGCGCACCGTCATCGTCGCCTTGCCGAGGTCGAGCCCGTGCTGGCCACGGAAGTTGACGGGCAGCGGTGGTCGCGGCAGTTCGTCGTCGAGGCGGTCGAGCCAGGCCTTGGGCGGGTCCCGCGGATCGTGCGGCGCCGTGAACGCGACGTAGGCGAAGAACGGTTTCGCCTTGGCGGTGGCACTCGAGAGGAAGTCGATCGCGGTGTCGGCGAACAGGTCCGTGGCGTGACCGTCGCGGACGCCGTCGTTCGCGACCTCGCCGGCCGTGACGTCGCACAGGCGGATCGCAACGTGATTGGCCATGCCGCCGCGTAGCACCGCGCGGGCATCGGGGAATGCCCGCTTCAGCGAAGGATTGCCGTTGTGCCACTTGCCCGTCATGAACGTCGTGTAGCCGCGACCTCGCAGCCGCTCCGGCAAGGTCAAGAGTCCCTCGAGGTTGTCGGGCGCGCGCGTGAGCACGCGACCTGACATCACCATTGCGCGCGACGGCACGCAGACGGCGCCGTGGCGCGAACCCATGCAGTAGACGTCGTCGAGTGCCGTGCCGCGGCGCGCGAGGGCGTCGAGGTGCGGGGTGTGCACCGAGGCACCGCCGAAGGCCCCGACCGTGTCCCGGCGCAAATCGTCCGCGAACAGGAACAGGATGTTCGGCCGCTCGACCCGCGGTGGGGTCGTCGAGCAGGCGGCCAGGATCAGAACGAGAAGCAGGAGGCCACGCATCGTCGCCGGAGCGTGCCAGAACGCCCGGGTCGGGTCCATGTCGTGGGGGAGTTGGCGGCGCAGTGGCGCGGAATGCCACGTTCCCGGCGGCTCTGCTTCACGTCGGAGCCGGCATGCGCCGATGACATCGCCCATGCGAACCCTCTTGACGATGTTGGCGTTACTCGCGCTTGCCGCGTGCGGTGCCGAGGACGAGCCTGTCGCGCTGCCTGGCGCAGCGCGCCCGGACATCCCGGTGTTCGAGCCGTCGGAGCTCGAGGCCGAAGAGCCGGTGAGCTATCAGATCGAGCTCGACTTCGAGTCGGTCGAGAAGTTCGTCGGGCACTCCTGGACGTTCTCGACGAATCGTTCGGTCGAGCAGTTGCTCGCGTTCTACGAACCGCTTGCCGTGCCGGTGGCGGATGCCTCCGCGGACGATGCCGCGGAGGAGGACGAGTTCGAGATCGATCCCGGCGCCGAGGGCTGGGACGACGAGGACGAGGATGGCGACGAGGGCGACGAGGGCGAAGGCGCCGGCGAGGGCAGGCCCGGCCCGGCGCTCGATCGGGCGGGGCGGACGTTCCGTCTCGCGCCCGCCGATGGCATCGAGCTCGAAGTCACGGTCTACCTGCAGCCGCGCCAGCGACGTTCGTGGTTCTCGATCCTCGAGACCCGTGTCGCCGACAACCCGTGAGCCTTCCCGACCGTCAGCCGCCGCGGGCGGCCTACGACCAGCGGTAGCCGTTCGGCACGATGACGATGCCCGTCTCGGATACGGCGAAGCGCGCCTTGTCTGCCTCGGCGTCGTAGCCGATCTCCGTGCCGTCGGGCACGTCGTTCCACTTGTCGACGATCACGCGCCGCAGCTTGCAGTTTTTGCCGATCTTGGCGCCGCGCATGACGATGCACTCGTCGACCTCGCTGTGCTCGTCGACGTAGACGCGGTTGCTCAGCAGCGAGCGCTGCACGCGGGCGCCGGAGACCACGACGCCCGGTGAGAGTAGCGAATCCGTGACGTCGGAACGCCGGCCGTCACCGGCCTCGGAGAACACCGTTTTGGCCGGCGGGTCGTTGTGCCACAGCGTGTAGGTCGGCCAGTCCTCGCGGTAGAGGTTGAGCTGCGGCTTCACGTTGCAGAGATCCATGTTGGCGTCGAAGTAGGCTTCGATCGTGCCGACGTCGCGCCAGTACGGCTTGTCGTCCGACACGTCGCCGCCCGGGCCACGGAAGAAGTGCGCGTAGACCGGCACCTCTTCGATCATGCGCGGGATCACGTGGTGCCCGAAGTCACCGCCCTCGCCCGCGGGCATCTCGTGGTCGGCGCGCAGGCGCTTCACGAGCTCGACGGTCTCGAATGTGTAGATGCCCATCGACGCGAGGCAGAAGCCGGGGTCGCCCGGGATCTCGGGCGCGTTCTCCTTCGGCTTCTCGACGAAGCCGATGACGCGGCCGTCCGCTGCGATCGACAGGCAGCCGAACTGATGCGCCTCGGAAACCGGGATCCGGACCGCGCCGATCGTCAGCGCCGCGCCGTGCTCCATGTGCTCGCGCAGCATGTCGCGGTAGTCCATCTGGTAGATGTGATCACCCGACAGCACCGCGACGGTCGTCGGGTTCCAGTCTTCGATCGCGTCGATGTTGTGGTAGATCGCATCGGCCGTGCCGCGATACCACTTACTGACCTCGCCATGGTGGGGCGGGCGGCAGGTGATCCACTGCTCGAGCCGGCGTGGCAGGAAGTTCCAGCCGAAGCGGATGTGCTCCTCGAGCGAGCGCGCCTGGTACTGCGTCAGCAGATGGATCCGGCGCAGTCCGGAGTGGATGCAGTTGCTGAGCGTGAAGTCGATGATCCGGTAGCTGCCGCCGAACGGCACCGCAGGCTTCGCGCGGTTTTCCGTGAGCGGCTTGAGTCGCGAGCCCGCGCCACCGGCGAGGATGAACGTCAGGGTGTTCTGGAGGTCGAGGGCTACCATGGCGCAGAACCTCTACAATGCAGCACGAAGCAGCCCGGATACAGGCCAGAAGGTGGCAAACCTTCGAACGTTGATCCGGGGCACTCCCGACGTAGGCTGCGCGAGCCATGTCCGATTCCTCGTCCGCCGATACCGAATGGCTGCTCACCGATGGCCTCGGTGGCTACGCCTGCGGCACCGTTGCGGATCTGCCACGGCGGCGATACCACGCGGCCTGGGTAGCGCGCGCGACGCCGACCGCGCGACGCCACAACATCGTGGCGGGCTTCGACGAACGGATCGCGGTGGGTGACGAGGTCGTGTCGTTGCTGCACGCCCACTGGTCCGGCATGGCAGGCGCGGTGCCGCCGCCGGTCGAGACGCGCTTTCGTCGTTGGCCGGAGCCGACGTTCTCGTTCCGGCACGGTGCGTTCGCGATCGAGCGAGCCGTGCAGCTGGTGCGCGAGCCCGTGCCGACGTTGCTCGTGCGGTGGCGCAACGCGGGCGACCGGCCGCTGCGACTCGACGTGCGGCCCCTGCTCGGCTGGTGCGATGCCGATCATCTGATCCGCGCGCACGACGGGTTCGACGGCAGCGTCACGGCGTCGGGTGCGAGCTGGGGCGTCCGACCGGACACGTTGCTCCCGCGCCTCTGGATCACGGCCGATGGCGTCGCGGCGTTCCGGGCCGAGCCCGACTGGTATCGCGGGTTCGTCTACGGTGCCGATCGCGATCGCGGCTACGACCACGAGGGCGATCGCTACTGCCCGGGTGTTCTCGAACTCGACCTGCCGCCGGGCGGCGCCAGCGTCGTCGCGTTCCGGCTCGAAGAGCCGTGTCACGAACCGGGGGTCGCATGGGACGCTGCTCGGACCGCGCCGCCCGGTGGGACGTCGCGCGAACGGCTCGCCCGCGCGGCCGACGACTTCTTCTACGAAGCGCCAGGTGGCCGACTCGGGATCCTCGCCGGGTTCCCCTGGTTCGGTGAGTGGGGGCGCGATGTGTTCCTGGCGTTGCCGGGGCTGTCGCTGGCGCGTGGGCGCACCGAACTCTGTGAGCGCGTGATCGGTGATGCGATCCCGTTCCTGCGGCGCGGGCTGCTGCCGAACATCTACGCCGCTAAGCGCGCGGACAGCCATTTCGGCAGCTGTGATGCGGCGCTCTGGTTCGCGCTCGCGGTGCAGCGGCTCGCGGACGGCGGCAGCGGGGACCCGGTGCGGCTCGAGAACGAGTTCGTGCCAGCGCTCGAACACATCGCCGACGCCTACCTCGAAGGCACCGATCTCGGCCTCGCGGCGCAATCCGACGGTCTGCTCGCCGCTGGTGGTCCCGAGCTCAACGCGACCTGGATGGACGCACAGACGAGCGCGGGGCCCGTGACGCCGCGCGAAGGCTTTCCGGTCGAGATCCAGGCGCTCTGGTATGCCCTGCTGGCGTTCCTCGTCGAGCGCGGGGTCGCGCGCGCGGCGCGCTATCGCGAGGTGATGTTGGCCTGCGGGGCGGCGTTCAAGGACGGGTTCTGGTTGGCAGAGCCGAAGTACCTCGCGGATCGCGTGCACGACGGCGTGCCCGATCCCGCGATCCGGCCCAACATGCTCGTCGCCGCAGCGCTCGCTCGTTCCCCGCTCACGAAGACCCAGCGGGTTGGCGTCGTGTCGATGGCCGCGACCGAGCTCGTCACGCCGTGCGGGTTGCGGACGCTGTCGCCGCAGAGCGTGGCCTACCGTCCGCGTTACGGTGGCGGGATCGAGGCGCGGGATGCGGCGTATCATCAGGGCACCGTCTGGCCCTGGCCGATCGGGTTCTACGCCGAGGCGGCGCTGCGCGCGGCGTCGCCCAAGCAGCTCCCGACCGTGGTTTCGGACCTGCGCCGGCTGCTCGAAGGTCTGGGCGCCGAACTCGATCGCGCCGGTCTGGAGCACGTCAGCGAGGTCTTCGACGGGGACCCACCGCATCGCCCCGGCGGCACGTTCGCGCAAGCCTGGAACACGGGGGAGATCCTGCGCGCTCACGCTCTGCTCGATGCCGCGGCGGCCGACCTCGAAGCCACTGCGAAGGTCGGGAAGTCGACGTGATCGACATCGTCTTCTACTTCCAGGCGCACCAGCCTTACCGGCTGCGGAAGTGGCGACCCGGCGACCGGATCGACCGCGGGGCCTACTACGACGAGCCGCTCAACCGCCTCGTGGTCGAGCGGGTGGCCGAGCGCTGCTATGTGCCGATGAACCGGTTGCTGCTCGACGCGATCGAGCGCACCGACGGTCAGTTCCGGTGTGCGTTCTCGCTCTCGGGAACGCTGATTTCGCAGCTGCGCGACTGGGTGCCGGCGGCGCTCGACACGTTCGTCGAGCTCGCGGAGTCGGGCAATGTCGAGTTCCTGTGCGAGACGAGCCAGCACAGCCTCGCGGCTGTCGTGAATCCCGACGAGTTCGCGTCGCAGGTCGAGACGCAGCGCGCGGTCGTGACCGACCTGTTCGGCGAGCCGACGACGTTCCGCAACACGGAGCTCATCCTCGACAACACGATCTGCCAGCAGGTCGAGGACCTCGGTTTCGACTGCATGTTGGGCGAGGGCGCCGATCGGCTGCTCGGTTGGCGCAGTCCCCAGGTGCCCTATCGGCCCAAGGGTTGCGAGCGATTGCGGCTGCTGTTGCGCAGCTATTCGCTTTCGGACGACATCGCGTTCCGGTTCTCGAATCGGAAGTGGCCGGCCTACCCGCTGTTTGCCGATACCTACGCCAAGTGGCTGCACGAGGTGCCCTCGCCAGCACAATTCGTCGGCTTGTTCATGGACTACGAGACGTTTGGAGAACACCAGGGCTCGGATACCGGGATCCTCGACTTCATGCGCCACCTGCCCGAGCTCGTGCTCGAGGAGTCGGGATTCCGATTTCGCACGCCGGCGCAGGTCGCGGCCGAACGCGCGCCGATCGGTGATCTCGACATCGCGACACACGTTTCCTGGGCCGACGAAGAACGCAACCTGACCGCCTGGCTCGGCAACCCGATGCAGACCGCCGCCCACGACGCGATCTACGCCTTGCGCGACGACGTGCTCGCCGTGGCGGACAAGCGCCCCGATCTGCTCGAAGCCTGGCGGCGCCTCACGACTTCGGATCACGTGTACTACATCGCGACCAAGCACCACAGTGATGCCGAGGTCCACGACTACTTCAGCCCCTACGACACGCCGCACGCGGCGTTCGTGACGGTGATGACCGCGGTCGACGACCTCGCGGCGAAGGTCGCCGTGGCCGCGAAGGCCGCGCGCGGCCCAGTGGGTGGCAAGAACGCTCGCGCTGCGAAACGCGCGCAGCCTGGCAAGTCCGGCAAGCCCCGAAAGTCTGGCAAGGCCGACAAGCGAGCGCAGAACTGAATATGACCGATCGTCCCTTCCAACTTTTCGAGATCAGCTGGGAAGTCTGCAACAAGGTTGGTGGCATCCACACCGTCTTGTCGAGCAAGGCCGTGACCGCGGTCGAACGCTACGGCGACGACTACGTGACCATTGGCCCGCAGCTGCTCGGCGGTACGACCGGCCAGCCACCGTTCGACGACGAACCCGGCTACGAAGCGTTCATCGAGTCGTGTCGCGACATCGGCGTGCCGGTGCGCGTCGGCCGTTGGCGCATCACCGGTCGTCCGCGCTGCATCCTGGTCGGCTTCTCCGGGCTCTACGAGCAGAAAGACGGCATCTTGTCCGGGCTCTGGGAGCGGCATGGGGTCGATTCGATCGCCGGCACGTGGGACTACGTCGAACCGGTGTTGTTCGCGACGGCTGCGGCGATGGTGATCGAGCGCTGGTGGGAGGAGTACCTCGCACCGTTCCGGCGCCGCGCGGTCGTGCAGGCCCATGAGTGGATGACTGCGGCCGCGCTGCTCTACCTGCAGGATCGGATCCCGAGCGTCGGCACCGTGTTCACGACGCACGCGACGATGCTCGGCCGGGCGCTCGCATCGCTCGGCATCACGCCTGACCCTACCAAAGGTGACAAGGGGCTCGACGGCAAGACGCCGGCCGAGCTGGCGGAGACCCACGGCGTCCAGGCCAAACACTCACTCGAGGGCGTGGCGGCGCGTAAGTCGGACGTCTTCACGACCGTCAGCGCGATCACGGCGGCGGAGGCCGAGCTGCTGCACGAGCGCAAGGCGGTGCCGCTGCTGCCGAACGGCATCGACCTCGGCGTCATCGGTGAACTCGCGGGCAGGGACCGCGACGCGACGCGGGTCGATCTCGTGCGCATCGCGAATGCGATGGTTGGCGAGGACGTGAGCGACTTCGCGTTCGTGGCGATCACCGGACGCTATGAGTTCCACAACAAGGGCATCCAGCTTCTGCTCGATGCCCTTGCGCGGATCGAGCAGCAGAAGACCGGGCGCAAGCTCGTCGCGTTCTTGCTCGTCCCGGCGGGCAACTCCGGCATTCGCGCTGAACTGCTCGACCGGCTGGCCGGCAGCGAGGCCAGCGAGCCGCTCGGGATCTGCACGCACAACCTCTTCGACGAGGACAACGACCCGACGCTCAACCACTGCAAACATCTCGGGCTCGACAATCGGGTCGGCAGCCATACCAAGGTCGTGCAGATTCCGATCTACCTGCGGCCCGACGATGGTCTGTTCGGCAAGGAGTGCGAGGCGATCGTGGCCGCGATGGACCTCGGCGTCTTTCCGTCCTACTACGAGCCCTGGGGCTACACGCCGCAGGAATCGCTCGCCGTCGGCGTCCCGACCATCACGACCGATCTCGCGGGTTTTGGCCGATGGGCGACCGCGGCCGGGCTGAAGGCCGAGGACGGCATCGCCGTGCTGGCGCGCGAGCACGTGCCGTATGCCGAGGTCGTCACGGCGTTCATGGATACGATGGCCGCGTTCCTCGCCGGCAAGCACGGCGAGGGCGATGTGCTGCGCGCGCGCTGCATCGAGGCCGCGGGTCGCACCGAGTGGCAGCACTTCTACGAGCACTACGAAGTGGCCTACGACGCCGCGATCGCCGCGGTCCAGAAGCGGAGCGTCGCCGGGGTCGTGCAGTTCCGCATGCCACGTCGCGCGCTGCCGTCCCCGGGCTCGGGGACCGCGCCGCGGCTGTCGACGTTCGAGGCCGCTGCGACGTTGCCCGAGAACCTGCGCGGTCTCGAACGGCTCGCGCGCAACTTCTGGTGGGTATGGAACGGCGGCGCGCGCGAGCTCTTCGAGGAACTCGCGCCCGGGTTCGACGAATGTGGTGAGAACCCCGTAGCGTTCCTGCAGGGCGTCAGCCTCGAGACGCTCGAGTCCAAGGCCGCCGATGCCGACTACCTCGAACGGCTCCGCGCCGCGGTGGCGCGGTTCGACGATTACATGGCGACTGCCGCCGAGCCGTTGCCGGTTCGTGACGGCGCCGACGGCCCCGCGGTCTCGACAGAGAACCCGGTGGCCTACTTCTCGGCCGAGTTCGGCGTGCATCACTCGTTGCCGGTCTACAGCGGTGGTCTCGGCATCCTCGCCGGTGACCACCTCAAGAGCGCGAGTGATCTCGGGATCCCGCTCGTCGGCGTCGGCCTGTTCTATCGCTTCGGCTACATGTACCAGCAGGTGTCGAGCGATGGTCAGCAGATCGCGGCCGATCGCGAGAACCTGCCGCGGCAGCTCGCGGTCGACCCGGTACGCGGCGACGACGGTAAGCTGCTCGAGATCTCGGTGCCGTTGCCCGGGCGCGAGCTGTTCCTCCAGGCTTGGAAGGCGCAGGTCGGCCGCGTGACGCTCTACCTGCTCGACGCCAACGTTGAGAAGAACCAGCCGGAAGATCGCGACATCACGCGCAACCTCTACGGCGGCGACGTCGAGAATCGTATCCGGCAGGAGATCGTGCTCGGGCGTGGCGGCGTGCGCCTGCTGCGTGAGATGGGGCTGCGGCCTGCGGTCTACCACATGAACGAGGGGCACGCCGCGTTCCTGACCCTCGAACGCATCAGCCGCCTCGTACGCGGCGAAGGCCTGCCGTTCGATGCCGCGCGGGAGTACGTCGCGCGGACGACGCTGTTCACGACGCATACGCCGGTGCCCGCGGGTCACGATCGCTTCGGCGAGGATCTCGTGCGGCGCTACTTCGGCGACGCCGAGGAGTGGGTGGGTCTGCCGTGGGAGCGCTTCTTTGCCCTCGGTCAGGCCGCGCGCGGCGAGAAGACCGGCACGGAGTTCAACATGACGTACCTGGCGAAGAACTTCGCCGGCTTCGTCAATGGCGTGAGCAAGCTGCACGGGGTCGCGTCGCAGAAGCTGCTGCACGCGTTCTGGCCGGGGTTGCTCGAGAGCGAGGTGCCGATCGCCGCGATCACCAACGGTGTGCACCTCGCGACGTGGACCAACGGCCGGATCGGCGAACTCCTGCGTGGCGACCGCGGACCGGTGCGTCCGGCTGACTTCGAGGGCGCCGAGAAGGTCGCTGACGACCGCTTGTGGCTCGCGCATCAGGCCAACAAGAACGTCATGCTCGAGACCGTGCGCCACGTGCTCACGCAGACGTTCCATGCGCGTGGCGACAGTCCGACCGTGCTGAGTTCGATGCTCGCCGGGCTCGACGAGAACGCCCTCTACCTCGGCTTCGCGCGCCGGTTCGCGCCCTACAAGCGTGCGCACCTGTTGTTCAGCGATCCCGATCGACTGCGCAAGATCCTCGACGACACGGAGCGGCCGGTCCGCATCCTGGTGTCGGGCAAGGCGCATCCGCGCGACCAGCTCGGCCAGGACATCCTCAAGTCCATCGTGCAGATCGCGCGCTCGCCGGAGTTCATCGGCAAGGTGTTCTTCGTCGACGGCTACAGCATGGCCGTCGCGCGTGCCCTCGTGCAGGGCGTCGACGTCTGGGTCAACACGCCGACGCGCATGGAGGAGGCCAGCGGCACTTCGGGCATGAAGGCCGCGGCCAACGGCGTGCTCAACCTCTCCATCGCCGACGGCTGGTGGCCCGAGGCGGCGGACGGCGACAACGGCTGGACCATCGCCGGACCGCGGGTGTACGAGCGTCAGGAGCTGCAGAACGAAGCCGATGCCGCGGCGCTCTACCGCCTGCTCGAAGAGGATCTCGTGCCGGCGTTCTTCAACCGCGACGCAGAGGCGCGCCCGCCGCGCTGGCTCGAGATGATGAAGCACACGCTCGCGACCGTGCCGCCCTACTTCAGTACCGACCGCATGGTCTCGGACTACCTCGAGCAGGCCTACCGCCCGCTCGCGGGCAACTACTTTCACGAGCAGGGCGAGCGCAAACGTCCGGCGCGCGAGACGGCGAAGAACTTCGGGCGACTGCGGAGCGGCTTCGAGAAGGTGAAGATCCGGGCGGCCAAGACGGTCGAGCTGCAGGACTTCAAAGTCGGCCAGCACCTCGAAGTGCACCTCGAGGCCGATCTCGGTTCGTTGTCACCCGAGGACGTGTGCGCCGAGCTCGTCGTTACCCAGGAGGGCGACGACGGCGCGGCGATCGTGGTGCCGATGCAGCATTCGGGCAACGTCGATGGCGCGGTGCACACGTTCGACGGCGGCTACCGCGTCGAGCGCGCCGGCCAGTACGGCTACGGCATGCGACTGCGCGTGCCCGGGAACGGGCCACACGACGCGAAGGTCCGCGGGCTCGTGCTGTGGGCCTGACCGAGCCGGCCTGATAGAACGCGGGGTCCCATGACCACGTTCCACGTCGGCACGAGCGGGTTCAGCTACGACGAGTGGCGGCCCGCGTTCTATCCCGAGGATGTCAAGAAGGCCGGGATGCTGACGTACTACGCCAGCCAGTTGCCCGCGGTCGAACTCAACAACACGTTCTATCGCATGCCGAAGCCGGAAACGGTCGGCAAGTGGCGGACGCAGGTCTCCGACGGCTTTCGTTTCGCGGTCAAGGCGAGCAAGCGGATCACGTGGAGCGCCAAGCTCGTGGACTGCGGCGAACTCTGCGAGTGGTTGTTCCGGTCGATCGCGCCGCTCGAGGATGCGCTCGGTTGCGTGTTCTATCAGGTGCCGAAGTACGTGCGGAAGGACGTCGCGGTGCTGCGTGACTTCCTGTCCCATCAGCCGAAGGACGTGAAGGTCGCACTCGAGTTCGCGCACGACAGCTGGCTCGCGGACGACGCGCTCGACGTGATGCGCGAACATGACACCGCGCTCGTGACGAGTGACAAGGAGGGCGAGCCGGAGCCGGAGCTGCGTGACACCGCGACGTGGTGCTACGTGCGGCTGCGGCGAGCGGGTTACGAGGACGCGGACCTGCGGCGCTGGCGCGACGCGATGACCGAACGCGGCTTCACGGATGCCTTCGTGTTCATGAAGCACGAGGACTCGTGCGCCGGGCCGGCGCTCGCGCGCCGGTTCCTCGCGCTCGACTGACCGGCTCGGGCCGGTGGGGCCGAGAGTCCGGTGACAGCGTGGTTGCCGGTCACGTCACCCTGAACAAACCGTGAACGGGTTGCGGATCGCGGTGAGCCGAGGGCGCGAGCGGGCGACTGGCCGTGGTATCCTGCACGCTCCCGATCCTTGGTGAAACGATGGCCGTCCCCTCGCGAACTTCCTGGAAGGGCTTCATCAAGCTCAGTCTCGTCTCCGTTCCCGTCAAGGCGTTCACCGCCAACGACAGCTCGGCGGAGATCCGTCTCAATCAGCTGCACAAGGACTGCAATAGCCGCGTGCGCTACCAGAAGATCTGCCCCGAGCACGGTGAGCTGAAGAGCGACAGCATCGTCAGCGGCTACGAGCACGCCAAGGACCAGTACGTCGTCATCGATCCCGAAGAACTGGACAAGCTGAGGACCAAGACCGATCGCGCGATCGGTATCGACGGCTTCATTCCCCAGGAGGAGGTCGACGGTCTCTACTTCGCGGGCAAGACGCACTACCTGCTGCCGGACGGGGTCGCGGGTGAGCGGCCATACGCGCTGCTGCACCACGGCATGGTGGAGAACAAGGTCTGCGCGATCGCGCAGGTCGTCATGTCGGGTCGTGAGCAGCTCGTGCTCGTGCGGCCGAAAGGCAAGATGCTCGTCATGACGGGGCTCTACTTCCCCAAGAAGATCAAGAATCCCGCGGACTACGAGGACGAACTCGACGAGATCGAGTTCAAGCCCGAGGAGGTCGCGCTCGCGAACACGTTGATCGGGGCGAGCAAGCTCGAGGAGTTCGACTTCTCCAAGTACAGCGACCAGTACGTGGCGAAACTGAAGAAGGTCATCGATCTCAAGATCCAGGGCCAGGAGATCGTGCAGGCTCCCGACCACGAGGAGCCGAAGATCCTCAACCTCATGGATGCGCTCAAGAAGAGCGTCGCCGAGGCGCAGTCGCAGGTCGTTACGGGCGACGGCGCGGATTCGGATGCGGACGACGGTGCCGAAGCCGCGACGCCGAAGAAGCTCGCACCGAGCGCCGGCAAGAAGAAGAAGGCGCGCAAGGTAGGCAACTGAGTTGGCGGCGGAGTCGGCTGCCAACTCGGCTCGGGGCCGCGGGCTGCCCGACCACATCGAGCCGATGCTCGCGAAGATCGGCCGGCCGTTCGACTCGCCCGACCACTTCTTCGAGATCAAGTGGGACGGCGTCCGGGCGATGACCTACGTCGAGCGCGGCGAGCATCGCATGCACGGTCGCCGTCGGCGCGATCTGCGTGCTCGCTACCCGGAGCTCGAGTTCCTGGCCACGCTGCCGGACGGCACGGTGCTCGATGGTGAGCTGGTCGTGCTCGCCGCGGATGGCCGGCCCGACTTCCGCGCGATGATCTCGCGAGAGAACGCGAACGCCGTGGATGCGGCCCGTCGCGCGCGCCAGCAGCCGGTGGTCTACGTGGTCTTCGATCTGCTGTTCGACGCCCACGAGTCCCTGCTGGGGCTGCCGTTCCGCGAGCGTCGGCCGCGCCTCGAGGCGTTCGTCGAACGCGCAGCCAACCCGCGGCTGCAGGTGTCGCAGGGGATTGCGGAGCGTGGCCTCGACTGGTTCGAAGCGGCCGTGGAACGGCAACTCGAGGGCATCGTCGCAAAGCGTCTCGATGCGCCCTACCGCCCGGGGGACCGTTCGGAGGCCTGGCTCAAGATCAAGCCGGTGCAGTCCGTGCATTGTCTCGTCATGGGTTACGAGCCCGACGGCGACCGCGACTTCAAATCGCTCATCATCGCTACCGACTTCGACGGCGTGCTGCAGTGCGTCGGCAAGGTCGGGTCCGGTCTCACCGAGTCGATGAAGGCCGAGCTGCGCGAGTGGATGTTCGCCCGGCGCACGGACCGCGCCCTGATCGAAACCGACCAGAACGGTTGCTGGATCGAACCGGGCTTGTTCTGTACGGTCAGTTTCGTCGAGCGAACGCCGAGCGGCGCGCTGCGAGCGCCAGTGTTCCAAGGCCTCGTTGAACCCGATCCCGAATGACCACCGACTTCCGCGCGAACCAACGCACGTTCTCGGCGGATGACCTTGCCGAGTTGTGTGGCCTGCCGCCGGCAGTCGTGCGGCGCTGGATCGATCGCGAGTTGCTGCTGCCGCAGCGCGGTTCCGTCGGCGAGTTCTCGTTCCAGGCCATGGCGCGCGCGCGCACTCTCGCCAAGCTGTGGCGTGCCGGCTGGAACGCGCCGCGGATTGCGCATGCCTGGCGGCTGGCGCGGACCGTCATCGACGATTCCGAGGAGGCGCTGACCGGTCTGCTCGCGAGCATCGGGCGGCGCCGACTCACCGTGCGCATGTCGGACGGCCGCCTCGTGGAGCCGGGCGGCCAGCTCGTCTTCGACTTCGAGCGTGCCGCGATCGCCGAGGGTGAGCCCGCGTTGCCGACGATGCGGGCCCCGAAGGCGTGGTTTGCGATCGCGGTCGAAGCGGAGGCAGCGGGTCGCATCGAGGACGCGGTACGCGCCTACGAGCACGCGCTCGAAGACGACAACCCCGAAGCGCACTTCAACCTCGGCAACTGTTACTACTCGATCCGGCGCCGGCAGCAAGCCCGCGAGCGCTTCGAGACCGCGGTCGAACTGAGCCCGAACTACGCCGAGGCCTGGAACAACCTCGGGGTCGTGCGCGGTGAACTCAACGACCGCGAAGGCGCGATCCTTGCGCTCGAACGCGCGCTCGCGATCGTGCCGCACTACGCGGATGCGCACTACAACCTCGCCGAAGCGCTGGCGGTCGCCGGGGATCTCGAGCGCGCGCGGCGGCACTGGCGGGCGTACCTGTCGTTCGATCCGAACAGTCGATGGGCGGATCAGGTCCGCCGTTACCTTCAGATCAACGGCGAGCGCGACTGACGCGCCGTCGAGGTCGCAGTCCTATCGGCGACGTTCCGTGACGTTCGTGCCCGACGACGATGTCTGACTGCGGCGAAGTCCGTTCCGCGACCGACATGTTCGCGCCGCCAAACGGCCGGACACGGGTGGCGGTTTTCGCGGGTGAGCGCTACCCGGACCCGCGCGTTCTCGAGCGCCTTGCGCGACTCGAGCGACTGTTCGCCGGAGATCCGATGGAGCTGCGGCTGCTCCATCATCGTATCGGCGCGCCGGCGGAGATCGCCGATGAACTCCGCCCGCGGATCGGTGCCGAGTTTCTGATCACCAACGATCAGCTGCAGCTGCACGAGGCCTTCGAGCATTTCTGGCGGGCGGCGCCGGATCGGCTGCAGGAGCACGTCACGGGTGTCGCCGCCCTCACCCATCAGAGTGGGGCCGCGGTCGTGACGAATCGCGATTTCCGCAACGGTATGGCGGCGGCGCGGATCGCACAGGGTTGGCATGCCGATGTCGTGGTCGCCGCTGGTGTCGGGCCGTGGTTGCTGCACGCATGGACCTGCGCCGAGCTGCTCGACCTGCCGCTTGTCGTCGTGCTCGATGACCGGCACGAAGAGTCGGTGTTCCGCGCGCTGCTGCCCGAGCTGTGCGGGCGGGCGCGGGTCGTCGTGACGGACGGCGTGGCGAGTGAGGCGGTACCCGCGGGGGTGGCGGCAGTGGCGGCTGTGGACGCCAGGGCGGTGCGTGCCGCCATCCGTGGTTGCCTTGGCGGGGAGCGTGCGGCTGCTGCTCCCGTTCTGGGCTTCCCCGCTGCCTATGTCGGCCACGAGGTGGAAAGTGCGGCTCGTGCCGCTGATGAGCCACGTGCGTTCGTGGTTCTCGGCGACGAGCGTACCGGCACGACGATGCTCGTGGACTTGTTGCGTGGCCAGGACGGGGTCTGGTGCGCCGACGAGATCTTCAACCCGCGTCAGATCTGCGAGGGGCGGATCAGCTGGCCCGGGGCGTCGGACGCCGAGCGTGAGCAGCTGGTGCGCTGGCGCAGCGCAGCACCGGCGAGAGTGCTCACGGAACTACGCCGTTCGGCGGCCAAGGCGGGTGCCCGCTGGGCCGGGTTCAAGCTGCTCTACTCGCACGGGACGGCCGATGGTCGGGTGCTGCAGCCGCTCGTCATGGATCGTGAGTTCTTCGTCGTCGACATGCGTCGCCGGAATCGCCTGCGGCGCTGGGTGTCGTTCTGTCGCGCGACTGCGTCCGATGCGTGGTACTCGCGAGGGACGCCGCAACCGGTGGCGGGTGCGGTCACGATCGATCCCGAGTCGATGCTGCGCAGCTTCGTGCTCGGCGAACTGCTCGAAGCGCGCTACCGCGCCCTGTTCGGCGCGCACCGCTACCTCCAGCTGACCTACGAGGACGTGGTCGATGATCTGGCGGCCGCGGTTCGGCAACTGGGCGATCACTTTGGCGATGACTGTGGCGAACGCTTCGCGGTGGTCGCGCCACGGAGCCGCAAGACCGGCAGCGGGGGCTTGCGTGATGCGATCGCGAACCATGACGAGGTCGCCGCGACGTTGCGCCGTACGCGTTGGCAGGCTCTGCTCGAGGAGCCGTCATGAGCGGGATCTACCAGGAACACGACGCGCCGCACTACGACTACGACCTGGTGCGCGTTCCGGGGCTCGGTGACGAACGCTTTCGCGGGCCCGTGCCGGATCTATCGCAGCCGTACTTCGCCGTCGTGGGCGGTGCGCAGGCGTTCGGCCGGTTCACGGCGACGCCGTTCCCGCACCAGCTGGCCACGCGCCTCGGTTTGCCCTGCCTCAATCTCGGGATTGGCGGCGCCGGACCGCGGTGGGCGCTGCAGCCGGCCGTGCTCGCTCTGTTGACGAAAGCGCGATTCGTCGTCGTGCAGATGTTCTCGGGCCGCAGCGCGAGCAACTCGTGGTTCGACAACTCCGAGCATGGCCGCAACAGCGGCCGGCTCGTCGGTCACGACCTGCACGTCGCGTTCGAAGCCGCGTTCGATCTGGTGCTCGCGCGCGGCGACCGCCGCCTCACCAAACGCATCGTCGCCGAGACGCGCGAAGACTTCGCGTTCTACACCGGGGAACTCGCGCGCGTCCTGCCCGTGCCGACCGTCCTGCTGTGGCTGTCGCAACGCGAGCCCGATTACGAGCCGGACTGGGCGACGAACTTCGGTTGCTCCAATCACTACCCGCAGTTCATCGACGCCGCGACGCTCGGCCGCATCCGACCCGAATACGACGCCTACGTGGAATGCGCCTCGGCGGTCGGGTTGCCGCAGCGCCTCTGGCCGTCCGACGTCGATGTCCTCGGCGCAGACCGCGGCGCCGATGGGTTGGTGGAGAACCGCTACTACCCGTCGCCGCAGATGCACGATCTCGCGGCGGAGCTTCTCGAGCCCGTCTGTCGCGAGCTGCAGCGCGGGTGACCGGCCGACGCCCGACCTACTTCGCGGACCCTCCCGCGCCCCGCTGCATGAGCTGCTTCAGTTCGTCGAGGTGGTCCTCGTAGACCGCGCGCGGATTGCAGTCGTGCTTCATACACAGCGCCGCGGCCATGCCGACGATCTCGCCCATCATGCCGCAGGTCTGCATGACGCGGACGGCGCCGAGTGCTTCGTGGGTGACGCTGATGTCGCGTCCGGCCATGAAGAGGTTGTCGATGTTGCGGCTGTAGAGCGCGCGGTAGGGCGCCCAGTAGGGGCCCTTGTACTTGTAGCCCTTGCCGCGGGTGTAGTCGGAGATGAACTCGTCGCCCTCGTGGCCCTTGGCGAACTCCGCGCGCGGGAAATGCAGGTCGATGTGCCACGTGCACGGGAATGCCGCGTCGGGGAACGGTTTCATCGCGTGGAAGTCGTCGCCCGTCAGGATGACGTCGCCGAGGAGCCGGCGGGACTCGCGCTTGCCTGCGATGAACGCGGCCCACTTCAGGCGGTGGTTGGGATGCCGGCCGTCGACGTTCTTGAGCGCGTCCCAGGCGCCGTACATGGCGCGCAGGTTCTGGTCGCGCATGCGTTCGAGGTCGGTGATCGGATGGCGATCGAAACCGGTCTCCCAGAACCAGCCGCCGAGCTGGCCGAGGCTGCCGTTCTTGCGGCCCGGGAACGGCTTGTCGGACAGGTCGACGGCCCATGGGCAGCGCGGGAACGGCGCGGGTTCGTTCGACGTCACGAAGTTGAGTGACAGCGGATCGTCGGGGTCCTCGCACTCGCAGCGCAGCTGGTACTCGTTCTTCTCGACGTTGCCGACGTTCCACAAGTTGCTGACGCCCATGTGGCCCTTGCCGGTCATGTCGAAGTCGGCGCCGACGAGTGCGCCGACGACCCCGTCGCCAGTCGAGTCGAGGAACCAGCGCGCGGCGATCCGCTGCCGGCGACCGCTGCGTGTGTGTTGGGCGATGACCGCGTGGACGTGTTTGCCGTTCTCGGCCTCGGCGGCGTTGACCCGGTGTTCGAGCAGTAGCGTCAGGTTGGCTTCGGCGCGTGCGAGGTCGAGCTTGCGGCGGTCCTCGTAGATGTCGGCATTCCGGGCATTGCCGTCGCCGCGGCCCTTCTTGCGCACGAGCTCGCGCACGACGTCACCGATGTGCGGATACGGCTCGTGATTCGTGTGGCCCTCGGGCCAGACCCGGACCTCCGAGCTACCGTTGCCGCCGAGCACGGGGCGGTCCTGGATCAGCGCGACGCGCAGGCCGAGCCGCGCCGCCGTGATGGCCGCGGCCGTTCCGGCGATGCCGCCACCCGTCACCGCGAGGTCGAACGTGCCGCCGTCCGCGGGCGCGCGGTCCCAGCCGAGCAGCCGGCCGCGCAGTTCTGCGAGCGCGTCGCCGCCATCAGGGGGAACGAACGCGGCGTCGCGCACGAACAGGATCGCATCGCATCGCCCTTCGAAGCCCGTGAGATCATGGAGCGTGAGTTGCGCCGTCGTATCGACCGTCGCGGAGCCGCCGGCCTGCCAGTGCCATTCGGCGCCTGCGATGCCGAACGTCGTCTTGAGCTCGACGCCGTCGACGTGGAGTTTGAAGCGACCCGGCGCGCCGGGCGCGTTCCACGGCGCGACCCAGTCGCGCGTGCGAACGAAGACGCGGTACTCGCCAGCGGCGGGGAAGGTCACTACGGTCGTCGCGTCCTTGACCGGAATCCCGAGCCCGTGCGCGAGCAGCATCGGCGAGCCCATGAAGTCCATGAACTGCTGATCGACGACCCAGCCGCCGGTGTCCGCGAAGGACTCGGCCTCGACGAGCACGAGGCCGGCGGTCGCCGACCTGGCCTGGCCGGCGAGGTCCGGGAGCGGGAGCGCGGCCAGAAGGCCGAGGAGCCATGCTGCTGTCCTCATGGCGGGACCGTAGCCGATCAGCGACCCTCGAGAACCTCTTGGAGTGCGCCAATCGCCGCGACGAGATCCTGGCGATCCTCGAGTGCGAGGCGGAACAGGTCGCCGTGCGTCTGCACGCGCTCGGGTACGGAGTGGATCGTGAAGTTGCGCGGAGACAGGTCGTGGTCCTCGAGTTCGTCCCAGAACAGCGGTGTCGACACGCTCGCGCCGCGCACCGGCCGCACCGAGTAGGGCGGCACGATCGTCTGGCTGCGACGGTTCTGCAGGAAGTCGAGGTAGACCTTGCCGTCGCGTTGGCTCGGCAGGCGCTCGACGGTCGAGATGTCGGGCAGCTCGCGGGCGAGGACGCGCGCGACGGCCTCGATGAACATGCGCGCGTGGTCGTAGGTGTAGTGGGGTAGGAGCGGCACGAAGACGTGCATCCCGTTCTTGCCCGAAGTCTTGAGCGCAGGTCGGATACCGATGCCGCGCAGCAGCTTGCCCGCCGCGCGCGCGATGCGCACGACGTGCGAGAACGGTGCGTCCTTGGGGTCGATGTCGAGGACGGCGTAGTCGGGTCGGTCCAGGCTCTCGACGCGTGACAGCCACGGGTGGAGGTCGATGCTGCCGAGGTTGGCGCAGTAGATCAGCGTCTCGACATCGTCGATCACATGGTGCGGCACCGTCTCGTCGTCGTGCGGGATCGCGACCGTGCGCACCCAGTCGGGCGTGCCGTCCTTGGCCTCGCGCTGATAGAACGACTTGCCGTCGATACCGTCGGGGAAGCGGTTGAGGTGCACGGGGCGGTCGCGCAGATGCGGCAGTATGACGTCGGCGATCGCCTGGTAGTACGCGAGCAGGTCGCCCTTGGTGTGACCCTCGGCCGGCCAGTAGACCTTGCCGAGGTTCGTC
The DNA here is from genome assembly GCA_024743115.1 of bacterium. Lineage (GTDB taxonomy): Bacteria > Planctomycetota > UBA1135 > UBA1135 > UBA2386 > JAGQRA01. The sequence continues at coordinate 94,672 of JANSXC010000001.1, forward strand.
GGTCGGAAACGGACGCGCAGGCTCGCACTCCTGTTCTCGGCCGTGGCCGCGGCGTGGTCATCGACGTCGTCATCATCGACCGTAGCGCTCGGTTCCGCGGCGACGGCCGAGATCCGAACCCACTCCGTGGACTCGCCCGCGAGGTAGGGCGCGGTGCCGCGCTTCCCGATCGCTGCCGGCAGCCCGGCGCCCTGGATGGCCTGCAGAAGCGCTGGGCCGTTGCCCGCGACGTGATCGGCGTAGAGCAGCCGCGGGTGCTCCGGGATCAAGGTGCGCAGCGCCGCCTTGCGGTCGAACAACGGCAGGTCGCGGAGGTCGAACTCCTCCCACTGCACGAGGTCGAACGCGTAGTAGACGATGCGTTCGTGGTCGCCGCTGGCGAGTGCTGTGTCGAGTGCGGCGCGGGAAGGCTTGCCGTGGTCGTCGAGTGCGACGAGCACGCCGTCGAGCGTCGCGCGATCGCAGCGCAACTCGGCCAAGGCCTCGACCAGCGCGGTGGGGGGCGCGTCGAGGTCGAGTACGTTCGTTTGCTCCCCGTCCTTCCGGGCGAACGCGCGCCGGCCGAGGAACTCCATTTCGAACACCCATCCCGGGTCGGCGAACGCCGCGCGTTCGGCGCCCGCGCGCATCGGTTCGAGGTGTCCGTCGGACTCGAACGCGGGCGCGAGCTCGAGGTCGATACCGAGGGCGTTGTCGCGCGAATGGCCCGAGAAGCAGTCGCGCGACTTGAACAGCAGCCAGCTGTTCTTCGATTGCTGCGTGCGCACGAGATGCCATTCGCCGCGCAGCTTGCGGCCGTAGAGGCGGACCTTGATTTCGCCTTTCGCGATCGCGTCGTCCCAGTCCGTGTATTTGACGAGTTCGTAGTGGCCGCGGTCCCAGATCGTCATCGTGCCCGCGCCGTACTGCCCCTTCGGAATGCGGCCGTGAAAGTGCTCGTACTCGATCGGGTGGTCCTCGGTTCGCACCGCGAGCCGCTTCTCCTTGCCGTCGTAGCAGAAGCCCTTCGGCACGGCCCACGAGCACAGCACGCCGCCCTGTTCGAGGCGCAGGTCGTAGTGCAGGTTGCGGGCCTCGTGGCGGTGTACGACGAAGCGCCGGTCTGCGCCGGCGCGGAGCGGTGCCGGCGCGGGCTCGGGCGTCTGCCCGAAGTCGCGCTTCTTGCGGTAGTCGGCGAGTGGGTCGCGCATCGCGAATCGTGAGATCGTCGGCCTGGTCGCGCTGTTTTGCGAGCGTGTCCGCTCTGCGAGCGGTCTCGCCCGCGGGTTGTCGCAACCCGCTCACGCCATCATAAGCATGTTGTTCGCGAAGGCTTGAGTGCGGCGCCAAAACCGCCGAGCGCGCCGGTGTCTCGCTGGCAGGACGGTCGTTCTGGCCTTTTTCCGGGTGGCATCGCGCTTGCGAAGGGGGTGTTCGTCATGAACGCAGAACCCTCTGTTCGGTCGGTCGGCCCGCGCCTGCTGGTGCCACCGGTCTCTCTTGCCCTGCTCGCGTTCGCCGGTTGCGCGGGCGGCTCTGGTGGCGATCCCGACAACCGCGGCGACTTCAAGGTCGTGGCCATCAGCACCGGTACCGGCGCGGTCTATCCCTACCGCATACGCGAACTCGATCCGTTCGGCACACCGAGCGCGCGCGTGATCAACATCGAGAGCGACGAAACGCTGCGCAGAAACGCCAACGGTAGCAACGGCGTGCTCCCGGTCGCGACGTTGTCGAGCGTGGCCGAGCTGCCGGACGGCAGCCCGGGCAACCAATTCCTGCACTTCCGCTTCAGCCACAAGCTGAACGTCGAGTCGATCCTCAGCGGTCGGCTCGCGGACGAAGGCAACTCCGGGTTGTCCGGCGCGTTGAGCATCGTCGCCTACGATCCGGCGACGGAGACCTCGATCACCGTCAAGGGCCGCGGCTTCGTCAACGGCTACACCTGGTTCAACGAGGGCGGCCAGCTGCGCAAGGTGCAGGCCGTCACTGCGGGCGGCAACGGCGTCGAGATCCTCGACGCGCGCGCCAACGGCTTCCCGTCCTTCGCCGGCGCGGCGGACCTCGTCGACCGCAAGTCGTTCACGTTCGTCGCGGATTCCGACGGCGACCTGTCGTCGTTCAACACGTTCCCGACTGGGCGGCTGCTGCGCCTCGTGGTGACGAACGCGGTACTCGACACCGAGGGCGACGTGCTCGAGCAGGAGGTCGCGACCGCGACGACGGTCGGTGCCGACGGCGACCCGCCGCAGGTGCTCGGCTTCTCGACGACGCCGCAGATCGCGCCAGGCAACGGGCAGACCGGGATCGATCCGACGACGACGGTTCTCGTGCGCTTCAACAAGCCGGTGCAGCCCGTCGACGTCGGATCGTTCTTCGACGCCCGCAACTTCTCGCCGCGCGACGGCGGTCTATCGCTGGCCGTGACCGCGGCGGCGCGCACGTTCAACGTGCGCTACCACGCGGACCCGGTCAGCTACGGTGATCTCACGAGCTACATCATCACGCCGTCCTACAGCCTGCCGGGTGATTCGGAGATCGACATCAACATCCAGGACACCGTGATCCGTGGTCTGACCGGCGCGTCGCTGGGGCAGCCGGTCACCACGCGTTTCCGTACCGGGCGCGGGCCCGGCATCGTCAACGCCCCGGTCGCGCCCGAAGCCCTCTATGTCGGCTTCGGCGGCGCCGATCCCGGGGTCTCGGTCATCGATCTCAACGGGCTCGGACAGGGCACCGGCGATCCCGACGACACCCGGTTCCCACTCAACCCCAACATCCCGATCCCGGGCCTCAGTCCGCCGATGGCACCCGGCAACAGCAGTCTCGATGCGGGCAGCCCCGGTGTCTTCCGACTCACGATGGACACCAACGGCGAGACCCGATTGCTGCGTTCGCCGGTCGTCGGTGATGTCACGGACATCCACATCGGGCCACCGCTCGATCTCGTCTTCAACAACGAGAACATCAACGTCAACGCGTCGCGTGCCAACCAGATCAACGAGCTGCTGGGCATTCAGATGCCGGGCAACGTGATCACGCAACCGCCCGTGCCGAACCCGCCGCCGTTGACGTTCCCGCCGCCGAACCCGGACCGCGCGATCTTCGGTATCGAGCCGACGACGAAGTCGAGCTTCGGTGCACCGACCGCGCTCGTGACCGGCGGGCCGCCGGTCGGCTGCATCACGTCGCCACTGAACCTGCTCGTGCAGGGCAACCCGTTTGCGGGCGATCGGTCGACGGTCGGTCTGCTCGGCACGTCGTTCATGGGCGTGTTCGTCGGGCCGCAGCCGCCGCCCGGTTCGCCGCCGCCGCCGCCGCCGTTCTGCCCGTTCACCTCTCGGCAGCAGATCGGCCACTTCCTCTACGTGCTCGATCGCGACAACCGTCAGATCGTCGTCGTCAACAGTAATCGCTTCACGGTGCTCGACACGATTCGGCTGTCCGATCCCGTGAGCATGGCGATGGCGCCCAACATGACCCGACTCGCGGTGACCAACTTCGCGAGCGCGTCGGTGAGCTTCATCGACATCGATCCGACGAGTGCGAACTTCAACCAGGTCGTCGGTGAGACTCGCGTCGAGAACGGGCCGACCGCGATCAGCTGGCAGCCGGACGGCGAGGACATCTTCGTCGTGTCCACCGAGTCCAACTCGATCTCGATCATCTCCGCGCTCGACTTCACGGTGCGGCGGACCGTCGCCGGCTTCCTCAATCGGCCGATCGAGGTCGTGGTCTCCGAGCGCTACCAGTCGACCGGCAACCTGTCGGGGGTCTACTACGCCTACGTGCTCAACGACAACGGCACGGTTGCCGTCTACGAGTCGGGTCCCGATGGCGTGAACGGCATCGGCTTCAACGACATGGTCGGCACCGTCGCGAACGTGGCGTTCCCGCGCAGTCGCAAGATGATCTACGACCACGCTTCGGCGCAAGGCGGTGTCCTGATCGGTCACGTCGACGATCGCGGTCTCGGCCAGGTCTCGCGGCTGGCGTTGACCGCGACCCCGGTGCTGCCGCAGCCGCTGAACCCGAGCATCGGTGGGTTCGTGCTGCCGCCCACCTACCGGCAGAAGGAATGGACCGTGACGCAGCGCTTCGGTGGCGCGAACGCGACCGTGGCGAGCGGTCAGTTCCTGAGCGGCAACTCGATCGTCGACCTCTGCACCGACAACCTGCTCAACGTCGGTGGGGCGCTCGGGCAGAGCACGTTGTTCAATCTGGCCTACCTGCGGACGCCGTACTTCCACTCGGGCAAGCACACGATCAAGAACGTGACCGGTACGCCGGTGCCGGCGCTGACGCCGCGATTCCTGTTCGTCGCGCTTTCCGATGCCGGGCAGATCGACGTGCTGGAGTTCGGCACGGGCACCCGGGTGGCCAGGATCGATGTGCCCGGAGTCCGGGTCGTGGCCGACTACTGGCGACAGTAGCGCCGATCGAGGCGGTGAGCTGTGCAGCGCCGCGAGCGCATCCGCTCATTGAGCGGATGCGCTCGCCCGGCTTCCCTCTCACCGAAATATATCGTAAGCTGCTTGAGAATGGCGGGTTAAGGTGTCCGCTCAAAGTCCGGGGTGAGCTCTACGAGCGGTCGAAGGGAAAAAACCGCGACCCGGTCCTGTCGGGTACTCTGTTTGCGTAACAGGACACCAGCTCCGGCGACCATCCTCGATGGGCGGCCGGGGGGATCCTCCGGCCCCGCGGGCCGGGAGGGCGGTGCCGGCCCGGCATCACGGGGCGTTCCCGTCCTACGCTCGCTTGATTGGATCTCCCCGCGCGGTAACGTGCTACGCCTCTCGAGACTGGACGCTCCCGGAGCAGACCCTGACCGCCGGTTTCATTCGATCGGCGGAGCTCATCCCATGAACGCACCTTCCCTTCTCAGATCGCCCGCTCTCTCCCTTGCCGGTCTGACCCTGCTTGGTTTCACGTTCGCTGGTTGCACCGGCGGCACCAAGGGTGACCCCGACAACCGCGGCGACTTCAAGGTCGTCAGCATCAGCACGGGCACCGGCGCGGTCTATCCCTACCGCATCCGCACCGTCGACTCCTTCGGTAACCCGACGACCAACGTCGTGAACATCGAGAGTCAGGACACGCTCCAGGCGAACGTCAACGGTAGCAACGGTGTGCTGCCGGTCGCGACGCTGTCGACGACCGCGCTGCTGCCGGACGGCAACCCGGGCAATCACTTCCTCCACTTCACGTTCAGCCACAAGCTCGACGTCGACTCGATCCTCAGCGACCTGCTCGCGAACCAGGGCAATTCGGGCCTGACGGGCGCGCTGAACATCCTGGCGTACGATCCGGCGACCGAGACGTCGACGACGCTGCGTGGGCGCGGCTTCGTCAACGGCTTCACCTACTACAACAACGGTGGGCAGCTGGAGAAGGTGCAGGCGGTCGAGGCCGATGGCAGCAACATCAACATCCTCGATGCGCGCGCCAACGGCTTCCCGGCCTTCGCGGGCGCGGCCGATCTCGTTGGCAGGAAGGTGTTCACGTTCGTCGCGGATACCGACAACGACCTGACCTCGATCGAGACCTTCCCGTCCAACCGGTTGATCCGCATCGTCGTGACCAACGCGGTCCGCGACACCGAGAACGACATCCTCGAGCAGGAGATCGCGACGGCCACGACCGTGGGTGTCGACAGTGATCCTGCGCAGATCCTCGGCTTCCTGAGCCAGCCCCGCATCATCCCGGGCAACGGCCAGACGGGTATCGACCCGACGTCGACGATCCTCGTGCGGTTCAACAAGCCGGTGCAGCCGGGTGAGGTCGGCTCGTTCTTCGATCCGGCGCAGTTCACGCCGCCGTCGGGCGGCCTGACGCTGCAGGTCACGGCTGCTGCCCAGACCTTCGCCGTGCTCTATCACGCCGACCCGGTCACGTTCGGTGACCTGATGAACTACACGATCACTCCGGCGTACAGCCTGCCGGGGAACTCGCCGGTCGACATCCAGATCCAGACCACGACGATCAACAGCCTCGGCGGCAACCCGCTCGGGCAGGCCGTGACGACGCGCTTCACGACCGGCACCGGGCCGGGCCTCGTCAACGCACCCGTGGCGCCGGAGGCCGTCTACGTCGGTGTCGGCGGTGCGACGCCGGGCGTCTCGGTCATCGATCTCAACGGCTTCGGTCAGGGCACGGGTGACATCAACAACACCCGCTTCCCGCTCAACCCCAACATCGGTGTCACCGGCGTGACGCCGCAGATGGCGCCAGGCACGAGCAACCTCGATGCGGGCAGCCGTGGGGTCTTCACGCTGGTCCAGGACACCAACGGCGAGACCCGCCTGCTGCGCGATCCGGTCGTCGGCGACGTCACGGACATCCACATCGGTGCGCCACTGGACCTCGTCTTCAACAACGAGAACATCAACACCAACGCATCGCGGGCGAACCAGATCAACGAGTTGCAGGGCATTCAGCAGCCCGGCAACACGATCACCCAGCCGCCGGTGCCGAACCCGCCGCGGCTGGTCTTCCCGCCGCCGAACCCGAACCGCGCGATCTTCGGTGAAGAGCCGACGACGAAGTCCAGCTTCGGTCCGCCCGGAGCGCTCGTGACCGCCGGTCCGCCGGGTGGCTGCATCACGTCGCCGCTCAACTCGCTGGTCCTCGGCAATCCGTTCGCGTCGCAGTTGGGCCAGGTCGGTCTGTTCGGCACGACCTTCATGGGTGTGTTCGTCGGTCCGCAGCCGCCGCCCGGTTCGCCGCCGCCGCCGCCGCCGTTCTGCCCGTTCACCGCGCGGCAACAGGTCGGCCACTTCCTCTACGTGCTCGATCGCGACAACCGTCAGGTCGTCGTCGTCAACAGCAACCGCTTCACGGTGCTCGATACGATTCAGCTGTCCGATCCGGTCAGCATGGCGATGTCGCCGAACATGACGCGCCTCGCGGTGACCAACTTCGCCAGCGCGTCGGTGAGCTTCATCGACATCGATCCGACGAGCTCGACCTTCAACACGATCGTGACCACGACCTCGGTCGAGCGTGGCCCCACGGCCGTGGCGTGGCAGCCCGACGGTGAGGACGTGCTCGTCGTCTCGACGGATGCGAACGTGATGACCGTCATCAGTGCGTTCGACTTCACGGTTCGCCGCACGGTCGCGGGCTTCATGAACCGCCCGATCGGCATCGTCGCGACGGAGCGCTATCAGGCGACGGGTAACCTGTCGGGTGTCTACTACGCCTACATCCTCAACGAGAACGGCACGGTCGCGATCTATGAGTCGGGTCCTGACGGGGTCAACGGGGTCGGCTTCAACGATGTCATCGGCACGGTGACGAACGTGTCCTTCCCGCGCGCCCGGTCGCTCATGTTCGACCACCAGGCGCAGCAGGGTGGGGTCATGATCGGTCACATCGATGACAGTGGCCTCGGCCAGGTCTCGCGTCTCTGGCTCACGAGTTCGCCGCCCGGCCAGCTGCCGTTGAACCCGAACATCGGTGGCTTCATCCTGCCGCCGACGTATCGCCAGAAGGAGTGGACGGTGACGCAGCGCTTCGGTGGTTCCAACGCGACCGTCGCCCAGGGCCAGTTCCTGAGCGGCAACTCGGTCATTGATATGGCGACCGACAACCTGCTCAACTTCGGCGCCGCCCTGGGGCAGACGACCCTGTTCAACCTGGCGTACCTGCGGACGCCCTACTTCCACTCGGGCAAGCACACGGTCAAGCAGGTCGGTCAGACCGTAGGCTTCGGCATGATTCCGAAGTTCCTGTTCGTCGCGCTCTCGGACGTCGGCAAGGTCGATGTCATCGAGATCGAGACGGGCACGCGCGTCTCGACGATCGACGTGCCGGGTGTCCGCGTCGTCGCGGACTACTGGCGCCAGTAGCGCAGTGAACGATGACGGTGGTGACACCGTCCGCAGCGGGCCGGCAATCGCCGGCCCGTTTTCGTGTACGGGGCGCCAGTCCGGGACTGGCGGTAGGATCCCTGCGCCCTGCGGCTTATCGTGCACGTGACATGCCCGACGGCGCGACGATCCAGCAGATGTTTGCCGAGGTGGCGCCGGGCTACGACCGCGCCAACCGTGCGCTCTCGTTCGGTGTCGACCGCTATTGGCGGCGGCGCGCGGTTCGCCTCGTCGACGTGCAGCCGGGCGAGGTCGGGCTCGACGCGTGCTCCGGCACAGGCGATCTCGCGTTCACGCTCGAGCGCGCCGGAGCCCGGATCCTGGCGACCGACTTCTGCGCGCCGATGCTCGTGAACGCCAACCAGAAGCGCGATGAGCGGGGCTCGCCACCTGCGTTCCTGGCCGCGGACACGCTGCAGCTGCCGTTCGCGGACGACACGTTCGATTTCGCGACGGTCGCTTTCGGGATCCGCAACGTCGCGGACCCGGCCGCGGGGCTGCGGGAGCTGGCACGCGTGGTGCGTCCGGGCGGTCGCGTCGTCGTGCTCGAGTTCTGCCGGCCGCGAGCGCCCGTGTTCCGGTCGGTCTATTCGTTCTACTTCAACCGCCTGTTGCCGCGGCTCGGCGGTTGGATCTCCGGCGCCAAGAACGGGGCGTATCGCTACCTGCACGACTCCGTGATGGCGTTTCCCGAGCGCGAGCAGTTCCTTGCGCTAATGACTGCGGCCGGTCTCCGTGAGCCGCGTCAGAACGTGCTCACCGGGGGGATCGCGGCGCTCTATCGTGGCGAAGTCGCGCGCTGATCGCAGGTCGTCCGGCGCCACGGGGAAGGCCAGCGGTGAGGCCGGTGACGCGGCTGCGCGGACTCATCGCGTGGGTTACCTGGCCTGGTCCCAGGATCCCGCGCTTGGGCTGTTCGCCGTTCTGCCGCTGTGGCTGATCTACGAAGGCCTGCGGCTCTGGCTCGCGCCGCATGACCGCAATGGCGCGGAGGCGCTGCTGCTGCAGGAGATCGACCGGCTTGGCTGGCACGGACTGCTCGCCCTGCGGGTCAGTTTCGCTGTGTTGTTGTTCCTCGCCGCGCGATCACTCGTGCGCCGTGACGTCCCATGGCTGCGGGTTGCCGCCGTGCTGGCGCTCGAGGGCACCGTCTACGGCCTGCTGCTCGGTCCGATCGCCGCAGCGATGACGTCGTCGGCGGTTCGTATGCTCGATCTCGGTGCCCCGCTCGTCGGTGGGGGGCCGCTGGTTCGCGACCTCGTCGGCTCGCTCGGTGCCGGGATCTTCGAGGAGCTCGTGTTCCGACTGGGGTTGATGTCGGTTCTGGTTTGGATCGGCGTGCGCTTCCTGTCGGTGCCGAAGTGGGTGATCGGCAGCCTCGCCGTGATCGGCAGTGCGCTCGTCTTCTCCTGGTTCCACCACCTGTGCGGTGAGCCGTTCGACCAGACCCGCTTCGTGTTCCGGACGATGGCCGGGATTCTTCTGGGGCTGCTGATGTGGCAACGCGGCTACGGCGTCTGCGTCTACACTCACACGTTCTACGACGTGCACTATTACCTCACGCAGTCGGCGTGACCGGCCGGGCCGGGATGCCGGGGCCTGTTTGCTTGGCCTGCCGCTACGCGTCTGGCAACATCGGGTTCGCCGAGTCGCCGATGCGCTCGCACCGGATCGCCCCACCCCCATGACTCCACCCCGATGGCCGTTCCGCACCCCGAAGAAGTGATGAAGCGCGTCAGCGCCCTCGCGAAGAAGGGGCTGCCCCCGGTCACGCTCGTGACGGGGACGAACGACTTCTTCCGACGCGAAGCGGTCGACGTGCTGCTCGCGGCCGTAGGTGAGGAGACCGACCTGCGGGTGCTCGATGCTTCGGAGCTGCGCGCTGCCGGAGGCAAGGGAGCTGCCGAGGGTGACGACGCTGACGACGGCGACGCGGGCGCCGACGGCGACCCCGGTTTGGGTGACTGTCCTGAGCTGCTCGACCTGCGTGGCGGCGGGCTATTTGCCAAGCGGGCGTTCCTGTGCGTGCGCCGGGCGAAGAATTGGTGGGGGCGCTTCGGGCCGACGCTCGTCGAACAGGTCGACAAGTTCGGCAAGGGTTGTGGCATCCTGCTCGAGGCGCCGAAGTTCGAGAAGCGCAAACGCGTGCTCTCGGCGTTCATCAAGCAGTGGACCGAGGCCGGCTCGGTCTTCGAGTTTCGCGATCTCTGGGAGCTGCCCTACGACCGTTCACGCGGGCCGCTCGAGGGCGAACTCGCGCGCTGGGTCGCGTTTCGTGGTGGGAAGCTCGGCGTTCCGCTCACGCCTGAGGCCGCGTGGACGATCGTCGCACGCGTCAGCAAGCAGCCGGCCGAGCTCGTGGCCGAACTCGAGCGTCTGCGCGACGTCCTCGGCGCCGACCAAAAGCGCCCGCCGCTGCGGCCCGAGGACCTGCGCGCGCACCTCAACATCGGCTTCGAGTCGACGCCGTTCGAGCTTGCCGAGGCCGTGCTCGGCGGCAACCGTCGCGCGGCGCAGCGCTCGGTGCACGCGATGTTCGCGCGCGGCGTGCGCGGTCGCGACGGTCGGCAGATGGATACGGGTGGCTTGTTCCCGTTCGCGACGAGCTGGCTCTACCAGACGCTGACGCGTGCTCATGAAGGCCGGGTGCTGCTCGACGAGGGCTGCTCGCCGCGCGATCTGGCGGGTCGGCTCGGCGTGCGGCAGTTCGCCGACCGCTTCGTCGCCGAGGTGCGCAAGAACGACCTCAAGACGCTGCGGCACGGCTTGCTCGCGCTGCACCACTGCCAGCGCATGGTTCGCATGCAAGGCGAGGACCCCGAGCTCGTGCTCGAGCGGTTCCTGTCGCATTGGTTCGATGGCACGCCGGTGCCGAGCTCGAGGGATCTCGAACTGTGATCAAGAAGCTGCCAGTCGCCGTGGTCAACCAGATCGCGGCGGGAGAAGTCGTCGAACGGCCGAGCTCGGTCGTGAAGGAACTCGTCGAGAACTCGATCGATGCGGGCAGCAAGAGCGTGCGCGTCGAGATCGCAGCGGGTGGCGCCGAGCTGATCCGCATCATCGACGATGGCCACGGCTTCCTGCCGGAGGACCTGCCGCTCGCGTTCGCGAGCCACGCGACGAGCAAGCTCTCGGATGTGCACGACCTCGATCACATCGCGAGCCTCGGTTTTCGCGGCGAGGCGCTCGCGTCGATCGGCGCGGTGTCGCGCGCGAGCATCCGCAGTCGTCGGCACGACGCGGACGAGGGTTGGGAAGTGCGCACGGATGGCGGCAAGGAGTCGAAGCCGGCGCCGTGCGGGTGCCCGGTCGGCACGACGATCGAGATCCGCGACCTGTTCTACAACGTGCCGGCCCGGCGCAAGTTCCTGAAGACGCCCGGCGCCGAGAAGGCCCGCGTGCAGGAGACACTCGCGGAACTGTCGCTCGCGCGGCTCGACGTCGGTTTCACGTTCGTTGCGGACGGCAAGGAGATCCTGCGCCTGCCCGCCGACGCGTCGCTGGCCGAACGGTTCACGCGTTGCTTCGGGCAGCGGCTCGGCAAGGGATTGATCCCCGTGGCGCGAAAGTTCTCGCACATGTCCGTCGAAGGCATCGTCGGCGAGCCGGACCTGGCACGCCGCGACAGCAAGCTCGAGCTCTGCTACATCAACGGGCGACTCGCGCGCGAGAAGAGTGCGTTCCACGCGATTCGGCAGGCCTATCGCGAGTACCTGATGGGTGGGCGGTTCCCGATCTACGTGCTGCAGGTGTCGCTGCCGCCGGATCAAGTCGACGTCAACATTCACCCACGCAAGGCCGAGGTGCGATTCGTCGATTCGCGTGCGGTCGCCGGCTGTCTGCACGAGACGGTGCGCTCCGCGCTCGGCGACCGCGGGCTCGTGCAGTCTGCGGGCGGCGTGGTCATCGATCCGAATTTGCCGCGGGCGAAGTCGGGTTTCCCGACGGCACCGCTGCCGGCCGGGCTCTTCGGCGATGGCGCGGCGACCCCGCCGGCCGGGTCGCCGCGCGCGTTCGCTGCGGATCCGGTCGAGACCGTCGTCCGTGACCGGGGCGCCGAGGCCCTGGCCGGCGGTGACGAAGCCCGACCGCGTGCTGGTGCGGCGTTGGGGCCGGCGGGCGATGACGCGGATGCCAACGTGCGCCGCAACCCGTTCGAGCACGGCCCGCAGCGCTTCCTCCAGATCATGGACCTCTACCTGCTGCTCGAAGGGCCGGACGGTCTCATGGTTGTCGATCAGCACGCGCTGCACGAACGGGTCATGTACGAGCGGCTCCAACGCGAGCATGCGAGCCAGGCGGTCGCGATCCAGCGGCTCGTGACGCCGGCCGTCGTCGAGGTCGCGCCGACCGAGCTCGACTGGCTGCAGCGCGCGCGCGAGTCGCTTGCGAGTGCAGGCCTGCTCGTCGACCAGATGGGGCCCAACACCGTGGGGGTGCATGGCGTCCCGGCGGTGCTCCATCGCGTCGATCCGGAGAAGCTCGTGCGGATGCTGCTCGAAGGCGAGCCGGGGGAAGGGCGCGCCAAGGTCAACGAGCAGATCCACGAGAAGTTCCACTCGATGGCGTGCCGCTCTGCGATCATGAGTGGGGATCGGCTGACCCAGCCGGAGATCGAGGCCCTGCTCGCCGAGGCCGCCACGCTCGAGCACCCGCACAATTGCCCACACGGCCGACCGACGGTCCTGACGTTCAACAGCGCGGAGCTCGAACGCTACTTCCGGCGCCGTTGCTGACGCGCCTGGTTGCCGCCGCTACTTGTTGCCGTCCTTCGCGCCGCCGGTCTTCGGTTTCGGTCGCCCGAGGTCGTCGACTACGAACTCGGGCGCGAGGTCGACGGCCGTCAGCTTCACCCGCGACTGCGCCTTCATCTTGCCCTGGTCGTTGCGGAAGGAACTCAGCAGCTGCTTCGGGATCAGCACACCGTTCTGCAGCCGGTAGTCCGAGAGTCGAACCATCTCGGCGGTGGCCGGCACGGTGCGGCCCGAGCGCTCCGGCGTCGCGATCACGGCGATCAACCGACCGTCGGACTTCTGCACGAAGAGCTGCAGTCGCACGGGGTGGCCGTCGCCCTCGAGTCGCAGCAGCGGGAAGCTCGCGAGTGAGCCCTCGGCGACGAAGCAGTCGATCGCAGGCTTGCGGCCGACCTTGAACGGTTGTTCACGCACCGGCGCTGGGTTCGTCAGTGAGCGCATGACGGCGCCGGGGTCGAGGAAGCGCAGCAGCTGCCGCGCGAGCGCCGTGTCACGCTGCACGGCCTTGCGGTCTTCGGTGTCGGCGCGGGTGATGTCGCGCGCCTCACCGTCGACGAGTTGCCAGAAGCCGAACCGATCGCGGCCCCGCTGCAGGTCGCGGTCCGTGCCGTGGACGGTGTATCGCACGAGGTGTTTGACCTTCTTGCTGTTCGCGGGTTGCCAACGCAGGTAGCGCACCGTCAGGTCGACCTGCGCGCTCTGCTGCTGGGTCGTCGCGAGCGGCTCGAGGGAAAGGGCCGCCTCGAATCGAGTCACTTCGCCGGGTTTGCCCTCCGGGTGGTGGGCTGCATCGACTTTGGCGGCGAGCTCGGCTAGGTCCGATGGCAGCGGCTTGGGGCCGTCCTGCGCGAGGGCGGCTGCACCGCTTACGATCGCAGCGAGAACCAGGGGCTGAAGGGGCGTTCGCATGGTGACTCAGCGCAAGATGCTCAGGGTGCGTTGGGGAACTGCCGATTTCCTGAACATGCGCGCACGGTGGCTGTTGATGATGGCGGTGGTTCTGGGTCTGGTCGCCCTGGCTCCTGCCCAGGAGCGGCGGGCCCGCGTCCTGCTCGAGGACGGCAGAGAGCTCATCGGCAGGGTCGTCGTCATGAACCTCGAGCAACTGCAGCTCGTGGTCGACAAGGAGATCGTCACGATCCCGGCCGCGGACATCAAGAGCTGCCGGTTCGAGAAGCCTGTTGGTGTGGCGGGTTCGGGTGAAACACCGACACCGGCCGCGCCGCTCGGGGAGGCCGCAGTGCCCGTTCGGCCGGCTACCGGCGAGGGGCAGGTGCCGGGCGCGTCCTCCGGTTCTGGGGTTCCCGCCGCCGTTGGTTCGGGCTCCGGTGATGCGGGGCCGGGCGGTTCGGACTCGGACAGTTTGGACTCGGGCGAATCGGCGCCTGGTGAGGATGGCGCTCGCGCGGCGGCCGGCGGCGATTCCGCCCCGGGTTCGAAGGGCGGCTCCGGCGATCGTGTCGCCACCCGGCAGTCCGGCGTCGTCCTGCACTACGAGCCCGTCGCGAGTGAGCCGCCGAAGACGCGCTTCCGGGCGCGTCTCGCGGCGATCGATGCGCGTTACCCGTGGCTGTACCCCGCGGATCCCGCGCAGTGGATCAGCCTTGGGCTGCTGCTGTTCTCCGCGCTGTCGCTGATCATCCACATGTCGGTGGTCGTTGCCGGCGCCGAGAACCCGCACTTCGCGCGGAGCCTCGGGCTCGCGTGCTGTGGAATGGTCATGGCTTTCCTGCAGTTCGCCATGGTGCCCGGCAATGACTTCGGCGTGTTCGCGATGCTCATCGGCAACACCGCGCTCGCGTTGTTCACGACGCGACTCGCGTTCGGCCTCGCGCGCAGTAGCACGTTCGTGGCGTTCGCCGTGCAGCTGGGCCTGGCCGTGGTCGTGTTCGGGGTGCTCGAACTCGTGACGACGTTGCTCGGCTCCGTCGCCGTGGCCTAGTTCGCGGCCGCGAAGGATCCGGTGCCTTCCGGGTCGTTACTGCAGGTGGCGCGCCAGCCAGGCGTGCACCTCGCGCCAGAAGTAGCGCGCGTCAGCGCCGCGCATGATCCAGTGGTTGGCCTGGTGGAACACGAGCAGGCGCGCTTCGACCTGTTGCCGCTGCAGGTAGCTCCACGCGGCGATCGTCTGGTTGAGGGGCACGCGGTAGTCGGACTCGCCGATCGTCAGCAGCATCGGCGTCGCGAAATCACCCGCGTACGTCGATGGGCTCTGCTCGCGCCAGATCGTGCTGCCACCCCAGGGGGGGCCGCCGTTGTTCACCTCACGGTGGTGGATCACGTCGCTGGTTGCCCACTGACCCTCCAGCGAGACGAGGCCCGCATGACCGACGAGGCACTTGAAGTGCTTCGTCTTCGCCTGCATCCAGTTCGCGAGATGGCCGCCGTAGCTCGCGCCGAGCGCAGCCTGGCGCGACGCGTCGACGAACGGAAAACGCTCCGTGGCGACCTTCGCGGCCTGGAGCAGTTCGTCGCCCGGCGTTTGCAGCGGGTCGCCCTGGATCGCGCGGGCGAACGCCTCGCCGTAGCCGACCGAACCGGTGTAGTCGGGCATCACGACGACATAGCCGGGCGCCGCCGCGAGATGCGGGCTCCAGCGCACGTGATCGGCGTCGAGGCACGTGCTGTGGGGGCCGCCGTGCATCCATGTCAGCAGCGGATACTTCTTCGTCTTGTCGAAGTTCGCCGGCAGCACGAGCCAGCAGTGCACGCGCCGGCCCTTCGGCGTCTCGAACCAGAACTCGCGGAACGGCGCGCGATCGAGCGCCGTTGCGCGTTCGCGGTTGAACGCCGTGAGGGCCGTTTGCTTACCCGACATGGGATGGAGCCGAACGATCTCGGCGGGATGCGTCGAGTCTTCCCAGCGCGCAACGAGGACCTCGCCGCTGGTGCTCGCCGTGATGCCGGCCAGCACGCCCCGCGAGTCGGTGTCCAGCAGGCGCGCGGACTTCTCGCCGATCCGGGTCGCGAACAACCGCCGGCGACCGTGCTCGGTCGCGATCAACCAGAGCTCGTCGCCGTGCTCCGCGAAGCCGGCGAGCGGGCGATCGAACTCGGGGGCGATGCGCTGGCTCGACCCGGCGGCCCAGTCACGGGCGATCAGGTGCGAGTGGTTGTAGACGAACTCGGTTCGTGGCGACCGGTCGTAGAACAGGCGCTTACCGTTCGCCGCGAATCGGGGTGACGACTCACTGACGCTCTGATCGGAGGTGAGGCGCGTGGGTTCGCCGCCCGTCACGGGCACACGGTAGATGTGATAGTCGACGCGGGCGTGCGCGCTGTGGTGGCGGTTGGTCGTCGCGACGAACAACAGTTCGTTGCCGTCCGGTGTCCAGCAGGACTGCAGGCTGTCCTGCCCGCGACTCGGCGATGCGCTGAAGCCCTCTTGCTGCACGAGCTGGGTGCCGGCGAGCAGGTCCTTTGCTTCGGCATCCGCGGTCAGCGGCTGGACGAAGAGGTGCACCTGGCGGTCGTTCAGCCAGCGATCCCAGTAGCGGATCGGGAACGTCTCGTAGGCGCTGACACGGACGTCACGGTCGACTTCGTCTTTCTCGGGCGCGGGCAGCGCACTCTCGAACGCGAGCAGCTTGCCGTCCGGCGAGAACCGTGGATTGGCGACCCCCTCCGGGTGGTTGGTCACGCGCCGGGCCTCGCCGGGGGCCGTCATGTCGAGCACGTACGCCTGCGACTTCTGGTCCTCGCCGCGACGCGCGACGAATAGCAGGCGATCACCCGACGGGCTGAACGACACGCTGCTCTCGCCGCCGGGCGTCGAGGTGAGGCGGCGCGGCGGTTTCGATCCGTCGCTCGCTATGAGCCACAGATCGCGCACGGTACCGTCCTTGTCGTAGGACGGTTCGGTCACGCTGACGACGGCCCGGGTGCCGTCGGGGCTGAGCACTGGCGTGCCGAGGCGCTTCATCAGCCAGACGTCGGCGTGGGTGACGGGGAGCCGCTGCGGGCTGTCGGACTGGGCGGCGAGCGTTGGCAGGCCCGCGGCAGCGAGAGTGAGCAGTGCCGGAACGAGGGGATGCGGACGACGGTCGGGCATGCCCCGGATTGTGGCGTCCACGGCGCCACAATGCGATCGCGGTCGAGCTACCTCTGCGCGCTCGTGCGCGGCCTGTAGTGCGCGGGTTGGCCGATCGGGTCCGGGATGATCTCACCGCCCTGGGAGTTGTCGAGTTCGCCGAACTCGTCGGTGACGCCGTGCGCGTAGACCTCCTGCAGCTGATCGAAGCGCTTCAGGGCCGCGATCCCGGACAATGTCACACTCGTGCTCTCGAGCACGATCGTGGCGAGGGCGGGTTTGTCGTTCAGCCGGTCCAGCCCCGTGTCGTCGAGGCGGGTGTTCGCGAGCCCGAGCCAGCGCAGGTGCCGCGAGGAGACGTAGCCGAGGCCGTTGCCCGAGAGCCCGGCGCAACCGTGCAGCTGCAGGATGCGGAGTCGTTCGAGGCCGGACAGGCGTTGCAGGGTTGCGTCGGTGATCGCCGTGCCCGCGAGATACAGATTCTCGAGTTCGCGCCAGTTGCCGGCCACAGCGAGGCCGTCGTCGGTGATCGCGAGCCCGCTCACGTCGAGCGTGAGCACGCCCGGGTGGCCGCCGAGGACGTGCAGGCCCGCATCGGTTACGGCGGTGCCGCGCAGCGTGAGGTCGATCCGGCCAAGGTGCCCCTCGTCGCGCAGCAGGTCCGCGAGGTGAGCGTCCGTGCAGCCGGCGCGGGACACCTGATAGCGGTCGTCGACGAGGTCGATCTGCCACCCGCGGCCGCGCAGCCACGCGACTGCGTCGGGGATCGGCTGGTCCATGAAGGAGCAGGCCGACGGCACACTGACCGTGATCGCGACGGCTAGCGTCATGGCCATCTGCCGGCACCTGCTTGCAGTGATGCTATTCGCCGTCATCGTTCTCCTCCCGTTGGCGTGCCGCCGCGATGAGATCGACGTACTTGCGGATTCCGTGGTCCTTGATGCCGTCGAGTCCGCGCTCGCCGAACACCGACTTCACGCGGCCGCTCAATCGCGACAAGAACTGCTGCCAGCCACTCGGCCCGGGCGTGAGTTCGCCATCGTCGTCGAAATAGAGTACGTCGCCGACGTGGCGATAGCCGAGGCTGCGCGTCGGCACGCGCGTCACGAGGTCGTTGTTGTTCACGAAGCGATAGGTCGCGCGGCCGTGCTTGAGTTCGAACGCCTGCTCGAACGTCGCATCGCCGACCCGCGGGCTGCCGAACGTGTAGAGGCCGCGCACGGGCCAGTCCTGTTCGAGGAACTTCGCGGTCGCGAGCGTGGCGAGTGCGCCGCCGAGGCTGTGGCCGCAGAACCAGACGCCCTGCCCCTGATCCTGGTAGTCCTGGATCTTCTGCAGCGTCTCGTGCCACACCAGACCCAGGGACTCGGCGAAGCCCTCGTGCACCATGCCGAGTGGTCCACCGACTCGCCGGAACTGGGCGTTGGTTCCCCAGTCCGTGAGGTTGGACTCCGTACCGCGGAACGCGACCAGGATGGCCGTGTCCGAGCGCGCGAGGAACAGTTCGGTGCCACGCTCCGCGATCAGGAACACACGGCGGAAACCGAACCCACGCATCGTGGAGCGGATGTGGCGCCGATCACTCTCGTAGACCAGTTCGGCTGCGGCTGCGGCGATCTCGGCGTTGGCCAGGGACAGGCCGGCTGCTGCCGGTTCGAAGACCGGTTTGCTCATGTCGATTCCTCCAGTTCTTCCGGTTGGCGGGGTGCGCCTCGGGCGCAGCACCAAGGGTAGCGCGCTCGTGAGTCGGCCCAACGCAAAAGCCTGACGGAAAGCCGAAGGTTGAACTCTCGCGCCGGCGCAGCATCGTGGACTCATGTTCGACCCCGGCCGCTCCGCGCAGCACCCACTCATGTGGTGGGGCGTGTTGCTGGTCGGCGCGATCCTGCGCGTCGCCGCGCTCGATGTCGAATCGCTCTGGCTCGACGAGGGCTTCAGCGTGCATGTCGCGACCGCGCCCGACTTCTGGGCGCAGCTCGAACTCGGCAGCAGCCCGCCGTGGTTCCTGCTGGTGCTGCGCGGTTGGTCGGAGCTCGTCGGGCTCGACGCGGCGTGGTTGCGCATGCTGCCTGCACTGGCGTCGGTCGGTGCCCTCGGGCTGCTGGCGGTCGCGCTCCGCTGCAGCCGGTTGCCGGGGGCGAGTGCAATGCTCGTGCTGGCACTCTACGCGGGGTCGCCGTTCCTGTGCTGGTACGCCCACGAACTGCGCGCCTACTCGTTCCTCGAACTCGGTACCGTGGCCATGTTCCTGGGTTGGCGGTTCGCGGTCGCGGGCCGAGCGCGAGCGGGCCTCGCGCTGGTTGCGCTGGGCGCGGCGTGGGCTTGCTGGTCGCACTACTTCGGCACCTTCGCCGTGCTCGCGTTCGTCGCGATCGCCTGGCTGCTGCCGCCGGCGGGAGCACGGCGCTGGTCGTTGCCGGTCGCCGCGCTGCTCGGCCTCGCGACCGCGTTGCCGGCCTACTGGCTCCTGCTCCCCGCCCAGATGCAGCAGGCGTGGGGCGCGCAGTCGCAGCTGTCCTTCGCCTACGTTGCATCGTTGCCGTTGCGGCTCTTCGTGGCGCACGGTGGTCAGTTGCCGCAGTGGCTCGTGCTCGCGAACGCCGGCGCGTTGTTCGCATTGATCGTTCTCGTGCTCGGGCAGATCTGGCGCGGCCGCACTCGCGCGTGGCCGATCGTCGCGCTGCTCGGTGCGGTGCTGCCGATCGCCGCCGCGGCCGCCTCGACGTTGATCGTCGAGCCGCGCTTCACGGCGCGCTACTTCATCATGGTGCCGCTCTACCTGTCCCTGGGTGTCGGGCTCGCCGTGGCGGACTGGCCGGCGCGGCGCGGTCACGCGGTCGCGCTCGGTATGTTCCTGTTGCTGCTGTTGACGAACGGTTTCAGCTGGCGGCTCGGGATCAACGACGGCTACCGCGAAGCCTGCGCCAGTGTGCGCGAACACTGGCAGGCCGGTGATCGCATCGGCCTCGTGACGGGGATGCCGGCCGGGTTCGGGTCCGGTCCTCTGCGGTCCTACCTGCCGCCGGCGATCGTCGCCGCCGGGTTCGACCGCGATCACGAGGTGGGGCCGGGCCGGGCGCGAAACCCGCGGCAACCGTCCGGGCGGCTGCACCTCGTCATGCGATGGGCGCCGTACACCGCGGCCCACATCGAGCGCCTGCTCGCGGCCCTTCCGATCGCGCAGCGCGGAGAACGCCACAACCGCGTGCAGCACGTCGTGGTCGAGTGGCGTTGACCGGATGAACGGGCCTTCGCCCGTCTCGTCGAGGTGGTGCGAGAACCGGTCCCGGCCCGCGGGGCCCGAAGCGTCGCTGCGAGCGGGCGGCGGTCGCGATCGTCAGGAATCTTCCGGAGGTCACTGTGCGGATTCCCGCCTGCCCCTGCGCTCGTGGAGGTGCGCGCCGATTCGCGCGAACCCACACGAGAACCAAGATGACCGCCAACAACCAACTCCGAATCCTGCCGCTCACCGCCCTCGTCACGACGCTCGGACTGCTGGGCGCCTGTCAGACCAATCGACCCGCGCCGCGCGAGGCCTTCGCGCTCAACGGGCCGGCCGCGCCCGGGCAGCCAGCTGTCGCGTCCGACCAGGAACCACAAGACCCGCCTGCTGCGCAGGATCCGCCGGCCGCGGCGCCGGTGCCGGTGCCGGCGCCCTCGGTGTCGCCCGCGGCCGAATCCGGAGCGAAGGATCCGCTTCGCGTGACCGCGTCCGCCGGCCTCGGCAGCTTCGAATCGTCGTTCGGTCTGTTCCTGCGCGGCGATGGCGCCTACTCGTTCGACGGTGGCCCGTGGGGCGCTGGTGCCGAGACCTGGCTCGGCTTCGCGTCGGACAGCACCCAGTTCCGGTTGTTTCCCTACGCGGAGTACACGCATGTCATCTCGCCCGACCTCACGTTGCGCGGTCGCGCGGGCCTCGATATCTACTCGTTCAATGGCGACAATGTCGGCTACGGCGCGTTCGGTCTGCGCGGTG
Organism: bacterium; assembly: GCA_024743115.1. Taxonomy (GTDB): domain Bacteria; phylum Planctomycetota; class UBA1135; order UBA1135; family UBA2386; genus JAGQRA01. The sequence goes on from JANSXC010000001.1 coordinate 115,282, forward strand.
GCGCGGCGGTCGAATACGACCTCGAGGCCGCACTCGGTGCGCCGTGGACCGCGTTCGGCAGCGTCAACCTCGGCTTCCTCACGGGTGACATCGAGGTCGACACGCCGTTCGGCACGGTCTCGACCTCGGAGACGTCGGTGACGTTCGACCTCGAGACCGGGGCGCGTTACCAGATCGAAGGCGCGGGCGCGATCGGTGCGTCGCTCTACATCCAGTCCTTCGATGCCGGCGACTTCGTCGGGCTGTTCGGCACCTACACGTTCTGATGCCGCGCGAGACCCGACCGGTCGGCTCGGTCAGTTGCCGAGCACGACCTGCAGCGCGTCCGTCGCGGAGAACGAGTTCAGGATGCCGCCCGCCGGGTCGACGATGGCCCACTGGAAGAACAGGTTGAGGCCGAGATAGCTCACGTCGCTCGGGATCGGGAACGTCGATGCGGCGTGGCCCGCGCCGTCGAGGAAGACGCTCTGGCCCGCGAAGACCGGGTTGCCGACGTACTGGTGGCAGCCCGAACCCCAGCTGATGCTCGACGGTGTGAACGAGATGAGCTGGAACGCGAACGAACCGGGCAGCCCGTTGTTCGCCGTGATCTGGAAACCGGCGTTGCCCAGCTGCGGCAGACCGATCGTGCCGATCGTCGGATCGCCCGGGCCGCCCGTGCACGGATCACCGTAGGGCAGCACGTACGCGACGCCCGCGGTGCTCGGGTCGAAGACCCATGGCTCGGCGCCGCTGATGCCGTCGTTGCAGCGGAAGAACACCTGCGTGGCCGTCGCGAACAGCTCTTCGATCCGCACTGCGCCGCGGCCGGGAGCGCCGAAGGTCGTGACCTGCTGCGTGCCGGCAGTCGTGCCGTCGGAGAGCCAGAGCTGCACGCCCGTCGTCGGTTGGTAACCCGAGAACATCACGAGGGAGCCACCGAGAACCGCGGTGAGCGAACCCGCGATCGGGCCGTCGAGTGCGCCGGGTGCAACATCCGCGACCCGGCTCGCGCCCAGCGGCGTGCCGTCGCTATAGAACAGCTCGCGGCCGTGGCCCGTCTGGTCGTCGGAGAGGAAGAAGACGCCCTGGCTGGTCGGCGTGATGTCCGTGTGCGGCGAGATCAGGCCGAGGCCCCAGTTGGTGACGGGGTAGGTGTTGGCGGCGGTACCGTCGCTGAACCATACCTCGCGCGCGCCAGCGATCTGGGCGGTGAACCACAGGCCCTGGTTGCCGGCCGCGCGGAGCTCCAGCGGGTTGGACCCGACCAGCCCGGGTGCGAGGTCGGCCACCATGGTCGTGCCTGCGAACGTGCCGTCGCTGACCCACAGCTCCCGGCCGAAGCCGGTGGCGCTGGCGGTGAAGTAGAGCTTGTCGCCAACCGCGACGAAGTCCTGGGGGACCGACGAGGTCGAGCCGACGCGGAGGTCGGCGACGAGATAGGTGCCGGCCGTCGTGCCGTCGCTGGCCCAGAGTTCCTGACCGTGGATGCCGTCGTTGGTAGTGAAGTACGCGAGGTCACCGGCAGCGACGACGCGTTCGTAGGCCAGCGAGAACGAACCGGTGCTGCCGGGGCGCACGTCGAGCAGTTCGAACGTGCCGGCCGCGGTGCCGTCGCTGACCCAGGGCTCGCGACCGTTGGCCGACGAACCCACGAACACGGCGAGATCACCGAGTGTGGCGGTGCCACGTGGCACGACGGCGGGCGAGCTGGTCGTCAGCTGCGTGGTGCCCGCTGCGGTGCCGTCGGTCACCACGAGCTGCGTGCCGGTCGGCGTGTTGGCCGTGAAGTAGACCTTGCTACCCGTCGACGCCGCGTAGTTCGGGTTGGAGCCGAAGCTGCCGGGGTAGACGTCCTCGATCACTGCGGTTCCCGCGGCCGAGCCGTCGCTCTTGTACGGTTCGATGCCCTGACCGTTCGTTCCCGCCGCGAAGAACACCTCGCTGCCGATCTCGACGAAGTGCGCGGGCGACGAATCGTTGAACGCCGGTGAACAGTCCGCGAGCAGTACGGTGTTGAGTAGCGTGCCGTCGGTGATGTTCGGCTCGAGGCCGGCGCCGGCATGCTGACCGACGAAGAGCACCTCGCTGCCGAACGCCTTGATCGCCTGCGGTTGCGAGCCGGCGAGACCGGGCTCGAAGTCGGCGATGAGAGCCGTGCCGGCCGCTGTGCCGTCCGTCCGGCAGATCTCGCGGCCGAAGCCGGCGACCGTGCCCGCGAACCAGAGATCACTGCCGACGATGGCGTAGGAGTCGGGGTCCGAGTTCGCGGCGCCCGGGTTGAGGTCGGCGACCATGGTCGTGCCGGCCGCGGTGCCGTCGGTGATCCACGGTTCGCGACCGTTGCTGCCGTCGCCGGCGGTGAACACGAGCTGACCCTGGTAGTTCGCGAAGTCCTCCGGTCGGCTGTCGCCGTTGCCCGGGTCGATGTCGAACAGCATCGTGTTCGCCGCGGTGCCATCGGTGAGCCAGAGTTCGCGGCCGTTGTTGCCGTCGTCGGCCGAGAACACCGCGTTGCCGTTGCCGACGTCATGGAACTCGCGCGGCGAGGAGCCGCTCGACCCGGACACCAGGTCGCCGAGGAGAACCGTACCGATGGCCGTGCCGTCACTGAACCAAGGTTCCTGACCCGAGCCGTTGTCCGCGGCGAACAGCACGCCGTTGCCGAACGGTGCGAGTGCAGTGAAGGAAGTCGTGCCCGTCCCCGGCGTCAGATCGGCGACGAGCTGGGTGCCCGCTGCCGTGCCATCGGTGCGATACAGCTCGGTGCCCGCCGAGCCGCCGTTGCCGACGAACCAGAGCCAGCCACCGGCGACCGTGAGGCGGCTCGGGTTCGAACTCGGGATCCCGACGCGAACGTCGATCGCGAGCTGGGTGCCGGCGACCGTGCCGTCGGTGCACCAGAGTTCGGTACCGTTGCTGCCGTTGTTCGCGGCGAACCACACCTTGCCCTGGAAGTTCACCGGCCAGTCGATCAGTGAGCTGTTGGCACCGGCGCGGATGTCCGCGAGCAGGGTCGTCCCGGCCGTGGTCCCATCCGTCTGCCACAGTTCCCGCCCCAGGCCGGGAGCGAAGGCGGAGAAGACCAGGACGCTGCCGAGCTGGATCAGATCCTGCGGATTGCTTGCGTCCTCGGGCATGAGGTCGGCCAGCAAGCGCGTATTGACCGCGGTGCCGTCGGTGACCCAGAGCTCGCGGCCGTAGGGGCCGTTCGCGACGAAGACCGCCTGGCTGCCGAGTACGTGGAACGCGTCGATCGCGCTCCCTGGGTTGGTCACGTTGCCCGTGACGAGGTTGGCGACGAGATTCTGGCTCGCGGCACCGGTGGCGAGCACGAGTGTCGCAGCGAGGGAGAGTGAGACGGGAGGCAGCGTTTTCATATCGGGTCACGCGCAAGGCGGCCGCGGAATGCGCAGCCGATCTCGCGGAATCGGAGACATCCGGCTGCACGTCCGAAGCGGCCGTCGGCCCGCAGTTTTCCGGCGGTTTTTCAGGCGGGATCCGGTTCGTCGGATCCGCCACCCGCCGTCCCGCCTGCTGCTTGCGGCTGCGGGTATGCGCCGAGGTAGAACTGGAACGTGCGGCCGGCCTCGGCTTCGTCGTCGTGGTACTTCCGCGCCAGGGCCGCGATCGTGTCGGTGAGTTCCTGTGCGAACGCGCTGCGGTCGGCGGCCGAACGGAAGCGGACATCGACTTCCAGGCTCATCGTCGACAGCCGCTGGCCTGCGGCCTCCGCCCCGGCGCGCAGTCGAGCGAGATCCGCGATCGCGCGGTTGGCGACAGCGATCTGGTAGGCGGCCGAGAAGCGATCCTGCACCTGCTCCGGGCGGCTGCCGAGCGAGCCGAGGGCGGTCGCGGCAATCGCGTAGCCCGTCCCGGCGCGCCGGTACGTGCGCTGGCGCACGCTGCCGCGCTGCCCCTGGTGCACGACCTCGACGAGCCCCTGCGCCGCCAGTGCCTGCAGGTGGTAGTTGAGGCGCTGGCGCGGCAGCTCCATCGCGGTCGCGAGGCTCGTGGCGGACTCGGGTTCAGCGAGTCGGCGCAGGATCTCGAGCCGGGTCTCGTGGAGCAGCGTGCGGGCCTGCTCGCTGCGCTCGACGACGAGCACGGCGTCGGTCATGCCGAGGCTCCGGACTCCGGCGCCGAGCCCGACCGTGAGGTCGAGGACTGGGGGGCCGCCGTCTTCGGCGCCCGCTCGGCGGTCGGCAAGGCGCGTTCGACCGCGGCGTCGAACGCGCGCTCGAAGCGGGCCGCGGTCGCAGTCTGGTCGCCGCCACCGTAGAGCGCGAGCCAGACCCAGATCTGGGTGGCGCCGGCCCAGTGCTCACAGTGGACGCGGAACCAGCCGTTCTCGAGGTTCTGCGCGGTCCCCGAGAACTCGCGTGGGCTCGGCGAGAACAGCGCCTTGCCAGAGATCGGCCCGGCGCCGGGGATGTCGACGGAGTAGCTCGCGCCTTCGGAGAGGCGGTGCAGTTCGCCGATGGGCAGGCCGTGTTCGACCAGCGCCTGCCAGGCCTCGGTCGGCGGCTGCGAGGTCGACCACCTGGACCAGGCGATCTGGCGATCGCGACCGCGATGGTGTGCGAGGTAGTGGCGCAGGCTGCGCAACTCGACCGGCCAACCGCCGGAGATGCCGTCGAACTCCGCGTCGAACTCTGCCTCGGGGCCGAAGCCACTGTGGACCAGGCGCAGCGTCGTGCTGCCGTGATCGCCCTCCAGGTGGAAGTCGAGGAAGAGGGGGCGCTTGCCGCCCTGTCCGTCGTCGACCGCCGAGTCGTAGCGGGTGGCCAGATGTCGGCCGGGTTCGCACGTCACGATGGTCTGCGGCCAGAGATGGTGGGTGTCCCACTGCCAGACCAGCGCGCCGCCGACCTCGGGGGTCACTTCGGCGGTTGGGGCAAACCAGCGCATGACCTCGCGGGCGTCGGTCAGGGCGGCCCAGACCTGGTCGGGGCTGGCGGGCAGGGTGATCTCCATCTCGAACTTTCTGTCGTTACTAGACATACGTTGATCTCAGGGCGAAGGGTGGGAGGCTGGTTCCGCGTCGTCGCGGAACCGTGTTGACCGACAGTATAATTTGTCGGTGAGCCCTTTGCAAGCCTGGACCGTCGTTCGGGCCGCGGATGAGTCCAGCGCGCCTCGCGCATCTGCTTGGGACACTCGGCGCCGATCCCGTCCAGGCGTCGTCGCGGTTCGCATACGATCCGCTCACGCATGGTCTGGTCTCACCGCGGAGTCACGATCCCCCTGCACGTCTGGCACGGCGTGCCGGCGGGTTGGCGCGCGGAGGAGATCCGCGCGGAGCATCGACGGCTCCACGGCACGTTCGACATCGGCGGCCCCGAGGCCACCGAGCCTGGCGCGCCCGACTGGTTGCCCGATCGCCACGCCTGGCTGCAGTATCGCGCGACGCTCTATCGCGTCGCAGATGGCGTGACGGCCGACGATGCGGCGTGCGTCGAGCTCGCGATTCGGTTCCTCGAGCTGCACCACATCGGTTCCTACGGTGGCTACGTGCGATCCAAGTTCGCACGGCGGCTCAAGCATGTCGAACTGACCGCGGCGCAGCGGAGCAGGCTGCACGAACACTTCTCGCGGCTGCTCGCGCGCGGCGAACGGGTCTACGAGTTCGTCGACTACCTGCCGTTGTGGCGGCAGGTCGCGACCCGCGAACAATGGCAGCAGGTCCGGGAACGATTCGCGGCGAGCGGGAACGCGTGGTTGCGTTCCCGGCTCGCCGCGCGTGCCGGCTCTTAGATCTCAGCGGCCGGCCGATCTCACTGCAGCGTGATCGCGAAGCTCGCGAGGTTGCTGGTCGACAGCGCGCTCGGGAGCTGCGGGCAGTTGGGCCAGGCCCAGACGGATTGCGCGTGGAGCTGCAGGCCGGCGAGTGCGGGGTCCGACGGCATCGCGAGCGGCGCGGTCGCGTTGCCCGCACCGTCCGGAATCATCGGGATGGAGATGAGCAGCCACGAGGCGACCGGGTCGACGTAGGTAACGATGCCCAGCCCGAAGGGGTCTCCGCCCGTGAAGTCCGCGGCGGTGCCAACGGCGAGGAAGCCGAGGCCGACCGGCACGTTGGTGTCGGCGAAGCCGAACGCTGCGTTGCCGATCGTCGGCAGGCCGCCCGTGGTCGACAGCGTGTGGGGACCTGCGCAGCCGGGCGTGCCGGCGCCGTAGAAGGTGGGGGTGGCGTAACCGCCGTAGGTGTGGAACAGGCTGGCGGCACCGAGCTCCGCGTCGAACTCGTCGTCCTGCGAGGCGCCGGCGATCGCGACGCCGCCGCCGATGCTGACTGCGTGGGCGAAGTTGTCGTTGCGATCGGGGGTCGGGTTCGGGACGAACCCCGCGTTCTGCCACGACCCGTCGGGATTGCGGCGGAAGAAGTTCGCGGCGCCGGCGTTGCTCTGGCCGTTGACGCGGGCGTGGATCGAGCCCACGAAGGCGACGTCGCCGTCGATCGCCACGGCCTGGCCGAAGTGTTCACCGGCCGCGGGATAGGCCGGCGAGACCTTGGCGGTCTCGGGCCACGTGCCGTCGGGTTGACGTTCGAAGAAGTAGGCCGAACCGCTGCCGCTGCCCTGGTCGTCGTCGAGCCACGCACCGACGACGACGTGATCGCCGGAGATGCCGACCGAGTAGCCGAAGTAGTCGGTCGCCACGCCGTCGCTCGCGAGGAGCTTCGCGACCTGCGGCCAGGTGCCGTCGACCTGCCGCTCGAATACGTAGGCCGAGCCCGAGGCCGGACCGTTGTCGTCGTCGAGGTAGGCTCCGACCGCGATGCGGGTGCCCGCGATCGAGACGGACCAGCCGAAGTCGTCGTTGTTCTGCGGATCGTTCTGCGCCAGCTTGGCGACCTCGAGCCAGGTGCCGTTGCCCTGACGTTCGAACACGTATGCGGCGCCGGCGGGCGTCGTGCCGTTCGTGCCGTCCGGGCAGCCGACGACCGCGTAGTCGCCGTCGATCGCGACCGTCGTGCCGAACTCCTGGCCGGCGGCGCCGTCGCTCGCCGTGAGCTTCTGCACCTCGAGCCAGGTACCGTTCGGCTGCTTCTCGAAGACGTAGGCCGAGCCACTGCTGCTGCCGAGGTCGTCGTCGAACTTGCTGCCAACGATCACGCGATCCGTCGTGATCGCGACTGCGAACCCGAACTGATCCTGGGTGTCGATGTCCGCTGGAATCAGCGCGGCGGTCTCGACCCAGGAGCCGGTTGCCGTGCGTTCGCGGATCCACGCGCCGCCCGAGGTGATGAGGCCGTTGTGGTCGTGGCCGAAGGCGCCGATCACGGCCTGGGTGCCGTCGACACCGACGGCAGAGCCGAACAGATCGCCGGCGGCGGTCGTGCTCGCGGCGAACGGCAGGCCGATCTGGAAGTTTTGGGCGGGAAGGACAGCCGCGGCGCCGAGCGCGAGCGGCAGGAGGCGAAGAATGGAGCAGTTCATGATTGGTTTCCTGAAGATCGAGGGCCGCCGGTTCGCGGCCGCCCTCCACACGGAATCCATCACCGTCGCCCCTCACGACGTTCTGGTTTTTCTCTCCGGAGTGTGTCGTCGACCCACCAATGGGGCCGCGGCCAGAGCCGGCGGTTGCCCATGCGCGGGCCGCCCGGGAGAATGCGAAGCCGATGGATGCCTCCGCCGTCACGCTGCTGCTCGCCCGGGTCGAGGAAGGGGACGAGACCGCGACCGACGAGCTCTATCGCGTGGCCTACGACGATCTCCACGCGCGTGCGGGCAAGATGATCGGTGCCGGGGCCGACAACACGCTGCAGGCGACGGCGCTCGTTCACGAGGCCTGGTTGCGGTTGCGAGGTGCCGGCGGCGATGGCCTGGCGAGCCGGGCGCACTTTCTCGGGGTCGCGGCGAAAGCGATGCGGTCGGTGCTGATCGACCATGCCCGCAGCAAGCACGCGCAGAAGCGCGGTGGCGGCGCGCACAAGCTGCTGCTCGACGAGGCCCTCGTAGCCTACGAGGAGCGGGCGATCGACGTGGTTGCGCTCAATGAAGCGCTCGAACAGCTGCAGCAGCTCGACGAGCGCAAAGCGCGGATCGTCGAGCTGCGATTCTTCGGCGGGCTGTCGAACGATGAAGTCGCGGCCGTTCTGGGCGTCAGTGTCGCCACCGTTGAGCGCGGCTGGACCACCGCGCGCGCCTGGCTGCGCGGCCAGCTGGGAGACGCGCCGGGCCCGGGGGGCGACCATCGACCCTGACGGATTCGGTCGCGTCTGCGACGCGTTCGAAGCGGCGTTGGACCTCTCGGGTGCGGACCGCGCGGCCTACGTCGCGGCGGCGTTCCCCGAGGACGCCGAGTTGCAGCGCGAACTCGAACGGATGCTCGCCGGTCACGAGTCCGATCCGGAGTTTCTGCGGACGCCCGGGGCAGCAACGCTCGTGGCCGCCGAGGCGACCGGCGAACAGCGCGCGATCGGGCTTGGCCCCGGTGACCGGGTCGGCGACTTCGAACTCGTGCGTGTGCTGGGATCGGGCGGCATGGGCGTCGTCTTCGAGGCGCGCCAGCTGCAGCCGCAGCGCACCGTCGCGCTCAAGACGATGCGCGCGGGGCTCGGTGCGGGCGTCGACGCGCGGCGGTTCGGCGAGGAGTCGCGGCTGCTCGCGCGGTTGAGTCATCCGGGTATCGCGCAGGTGCTGGCCGCGGGCGTTCTCGAGGAGGGGGCCGGTGGATTGCCGTGGTTCGCGATGGAGTTCGTGCCCGGCGCGCGCCCGCTGGACCGGTTCGTTGCCGCCGAGCACCCATCCTGGCCGCAACGCCTGCAGCTCATACTTCAGGTTTGCGACGCGATTTCGCATGGCCATCTCCGTGGCGTCGTGCATCGCGACCTCAAGCCGGACAACCTGCTCGTCTCCGCCGAGTCGCGCGTAAAGGTCATCGACTTCGGCATCGCGCGCGCCACCGAGGGCGATGAAGTGCACCTCACGACACAGGGCAAGCTGATCGGCACGCTGCCCTACATGGCGCCGGAGCAGATCGAGGGCGATCGGGATGCGATCGACGTGCGCACCGATGTGCACGCGATCGGTGCCGTGCTCTTCCAGGTCCTGACGGGGCGGCCACCGTGGCCCGTCGACGAGTCTTTCAGCGCCCTCGCGCGCCGGATCGTCGAGCAGGAGCCGCCGCGTCCGAGCCAGGTCGCGGCCGGGGTGTCGCGGGAGCTCGATTGGATCGTGCAGGCCGCGATGGCCAAGGAGCCCGAGCGTCGCTACCAATCGGTGGCCGAGCTCGCGAACGATCTGCGGCGTTTTCTCGCGCACGAACCGCTCGTCGCGGGACCACCGAGCGCAGCCTACCGGGCGCGCAAGTTCGTGCGGCGTCACAAGACGCTGGTCGCGGCGTTCTTGATCCTCGTGCTAGGCGCGTTCGGCACCGGTTTCGGGCTGCTCGAAGCGCTCGACAAACAGGCGGAGGCGGTTGCCGCGAAGACGGACGCCGAGGAGACCGCGGCGCGCGCGCTGGCGCAGAACAAGTATCTCGAACGCATGCTCGGTGCGGCTGATCCGTTCGGGCTGGTCACCGTGACGCGCGAGACCACCGTTGCGGAGATGCTCGACGCCGCGAGCCAGGAGATCGGCGGCGCGTTTCCCGATCAGCCCGACGTCGAAGCCGCGACCCGGCTCTTGATCGGGCTGACCTATCGCGGTCAGGGGCGGTACGAAGCGGCGGCGGAGCACTTCGCGGTCGGTCTCAGAATGTATCGCGAGCAGCACCCCGACGGTCACGCCGACGTCGCGCGGTCTCTGCGGCTGCTCGGCTCGGTGCGCTCGTCGCTCGGAGGCCACGACGAGGCCTTGGCGCTGCTTCGCGAGGCGCTCGCGATGGAGGAGGAACTGCGCCAGCACGAGGGCGTGGAAGCCCGGGAGTTCGTCCGCACGCACGGCAGTCTTGCCGTTGCGCTGATCCGCGCGAAGCGTTTCGAAGCGGCCGAGAAGCACGCGCGGTCGGCCATCGCCGAGCTGCGCGCGGCCTACCCCGAGGCCGAGGAGGACCTCGCGATCCTGACCGTGAATCTCGCGAAGATCCAGCGCGCGCGCGGTGACGAGGCCGGCGCGCTCGCAAGCTACCGGCACTGCGTCGAGGTCTTCGAACGCGTGCTCGCGCCGGATCATCCGAACATCGGGCTCGCGAAGAACAACCTCGGCTTTCTGCTAGCAGCGCTCGGTCAGAAGCAGGAGGCCGAGCCGATCCTGCGCGCGGCGGTGGCCAACCTGCGCTCCGCGCTGCCGGACCCGCACTCGACGGTCGCGGATGCGTGCCTCAATCTATCGACGGTGCTCGGGCCGAACGGCAAGGGCGACGAGGCTGTGGCAATGGCGCGTGAGTCGGTGCGCATTTGCCGTGGCGCGCTCGGCGAGGACCACCCCGACTACGCCAACTCCGTCAACAACCTCGCCTACGTGCTGTGTGACCTCGAGCGGTGGCCGGCGGCCGGCGTCGAGTTCGAACGGCTCGTCGAGTACTTCCGCCGAACGGCAAGCGCAACGCACCCGCGCGTCACGCTCAATCGCGCGTATGCGCTCGAGTGTGTCGGTTACGCGGATCCCGCGACCGCGTTGACGAAGCTGAGTGCGCTGTTCGACACGCGCGCCGCCGAGCATGGGGCCGACGAGGAGGTGGCCCAGGCGATCGCGCGCTGCGGCGTGCGGCTCTGCCGGCATCACCGGGACGCTGCAGGGCTCGCGACGTGGCAGGGGCGACTCGCGAAGGACTGACTGCGGGTCAATCGACGACCGCGTCGGCTTCGATCTCGATCAGGAACGCGTCGTCGATCAGGCGTGCGACTTCGACCATGGTCGTTGCCGGTCGGGTGTCGCCGAAGAACTCGGCGTGCGCGCGGCCGAATTCCTCCCAGCGCGAGATGTCGGTGACGAACAGTCGCGTCCTGACGATGTGTTCGCGAGTGGCGCCGAGTTCGGCGATCGCACTCGCGATGATCTCGAGGCTGCGTTTGCTCTGGGCGTAGCCGTCGCCGGGTGCGAATGGTGCTCCTGCATCGTCGACGGCGACCGTGCCGGTCACGTAGACGTGATCACCGGCGCGGATCGCGCGGCAGTAGCCGACTCGTTCTTCCCACGGTGCACCCGTCTGGACTCTCTGGCGGTTCATCGTCGCAGCGTAGCGCCGTTCCGCCTGAGCGCGCGGGTCGGTCACGATCAGGGCGCGGCGGCATCGGCCGTTCCCGGAAACGTCGCCCGGGACTTTCCCTACCTCGTCCGATCGTCTTTCATCGTGGCCGTGAGAGGTGTCGAGATGCGGGCGGCTGCGTCGCGGGTGCGATGAGCTGCGCCACGGTGTTGATCGCCATCGCCGGCCGCCGGCAGCGCTTCGACTTGCGCGTTGGCGAACTGGCGACCGTCGGTCGCAGCTCGACGTGCCAGGTGCAGGTGCGTGACCAGAGCGTGTCGCGCGAGCACTGCGTTGCCGTCCTCGCGGGGGATCGGATTCGGTTGAACAACCTGGCCTCGACGCACGGCATCGTGTTCGAGGGCGAGCGTGTCGATCAGTGCGAACTCGCGCCTGGCGAACGATGCCGCCTCGGCAACGCCGTGTTCTTGTTCGAAGCGCTCGACGGTGTCCGTGCCAAGCCGAAGGGCGGCGAGCCGCTCGCCGACGCGGCGACCGCGGCGGCTACCGTGGATGCATTCGTAACGAAGCCCGGGCCGCGCGCGGTCGAACCACGAGAGCAGCCCGTCGACGATGTCGAGGCGGCGATCGCGGCGACGGCTGCGGAGCTCGATGGCGAACGCCCCGTCGCGACGAGTGGCGTGCCCGGGGTCGACATCGAGGGGTTCCGGATCTTCGAGGTGCTGGGGTCGGGCGGGTCCGCGACGGTCTATCGGGCCGAGCAGGTGCGGCTCGGCCGTGAGGTCGCGCTGAAGGTGTTGCGGCTCGAGGGCTCGGGCGATGACGCTCAGGAGCGCATCGCGGCGTTCCAGCGCGAGGCTCGCGCTGCCGCTGGTATCGAGGACCCGCGGCTCGTGCAGGTGTTCGACGTCGCAGAGGACGGTGGCGCGCACTACCTCGCGATGGAGTTCGTCAAGGGCGGCAGCCTCGCGGGCCGGATCAAGCGCCAGGGCCCGTTGGAATGGCGTGACGCGCTCGCGATCCTCACCGACATGACGCACGCTCTGGCGGCCGCGCATGCTCGTGGGCTGGTCCACCGCGACGTCAAGCCCGCGAACATCCTGCTCACGGAAAAGGGCGAGGCGCGGCTGACCGACCTCGGGCTCGCCGGGAGCGCGTTGAGCCAGGGGGGTGACGAGGTGGGAGTGGGTACGCTCGCGTTCATGGCGCCCGAACAGATCCGCCGGCAGGCGGTCGACGCCCGCACGGACATCTATGCCCTCGGTTGCACGATCTATGCGGCGCTCGTCGGCCGTGCACCGTTCACGGGCGATCAGAAGGCCATCGCCCGTGGCCATCTCGAGCAGCCGCCCGAGTCGTTCCAGCGGCTCGGGATCAAGCTGCCGTGGCACCTCGAGCAGCTCGTGATCGATTCGATGATGGCCAAGTCGCCCGCCGATCGCCCGGCTGATACCGCAGAACTGCTCGAGCGCGTCGGCAAGCTCGTGCTGCCGGGCAGCGAGCCCGTGGCCGCCGCCCAGCGCGCCCGTGCCCGCCGCGACGTCGAGGTCGTGCGCGTGCGCAACCCCGGCCCGGCCCACAAGCGCCTGCTCGCCCGCATCCTCAGCGAGCTCATCGTCGTCTCCATCATCGCCGCGATGGTGATCGCGAGTCTGCTCGCGCTGAAGATCGGCTGGGGTTTCGACATCTACGCGTTGTTCGGGCGGTAGCGCGGGTCGAGAAGCACGTCGAGTTGCCGCGGGTTCGCGGCGGTTCGCGGCCTTGTCGTTCCTGCGGCGTAACGGTGGCTACGGCTTGGATGAGATGTCACGCAATCGACGGTCCCATGCCGGTGGCGGAGCCCGGGCACGGATCTTGCTCGCGGACGGCCATGAGCCGGAACCATGCCAACCGTCGTTTCGTCGAAGCGTGCCTTGCAGTGGTCATGCTGGTCGGCGGTCTGCCGTCGCTCCTCGCTCAGGAGTTCGTGCCGCTGCACGGCCTGTCCGAGCGCGTCGAGGCTGCGGCCTATTGCCCCGCGTCGGGCCGGCCGGTCGCGGTCAGTGTGGGGCATGATGGGTTGCTGGCGACGTTCGAGCGTCGAGGGGTCTGGCAGCGGCGGGTGGGCGAGGCGAAGCTGCCGTTGGACATGCCGCGGTTCTGGACTGATCCGCTGCGCGGGCGGGTGCTCGCGTTCGGATTCCCGGCGTCCGGTACGACGGCGTCGGGTTACGAGTGGGATGGGGTGCGTTGGTCGCCCGTCCCCGGTCGGGGGATCGGGTTCTACCCGGCGGTGGCGTTCGATCCGGTGCGAGATCGTGCGCTGGCGTTCGGCGGGGTGTTCGGCAACACGGTCTCGGGGTTGCAGGCCTGGGACGGCAACGGGTGGACGGTCGTGCCGATCACCGGCCCTGCACCTGCCCCGCGACGCGGTGCCGCGTTCGGATTCGATCCGGTGCGGGGGCGAGCGGTGCTGTTTGGCGGGCTCAGCCTCTCCGCGTCGATTTGGGTGCGGGACACGTGGGAGTGGGATGGCGCCTCGTGGCGGCAGTTCACCGGTGCGATGCCGTCCTGGCGTGCATTCGCGACGTTCGGGTTCGAGCCACAGCTCGGGAAGTTGGTGCTGTTCGGTGGTAACACGCCGGCCGGGAACACGAACGAGACGTGGAGTTTCGATGGCGTGCGATGGCACCAGCTGCATTCACCAGTCGCACCATCGCCGCGCGCGGCGCCGGCTCTGATCGAGACCCCTTCGGGATTGCTCCACATCGGTGGTGACCTCGATCGGGGCGGGTTCGAGGAGTGGCGATTCGCGGGCGGTAACTGGCGTCGGTCGAACCTCCCAGAACGTCCGCAGGGCCGGATCGCAGCGGCGATGGCGTTCGACTCAGTGCGCGGTCAGGCCGTGATGTTCGGCGGCTTGCGCGACGTCTTCGGGGCGACGACGTTCGCCGATACGTGGACCTACGATGGCCAGTGGCGACGGCAGACCCCGGCGCGGCAGCCGGGCTGGCGGTTTTACTCCGCGTTCGAGCATGACCCCGCCCGCGGCGAGAGTGTGATGTTCGGTGGGCGGAGTGCGAACAACGGTCTGCTCGGCGAGACGTGGGTCTTCGACGGATCCGACTGGCATGAGCGACTGCCATCGGTCGCACCATCGCCGCGCGCTGGCAGCGCCATGGTATGGGACACGGTGCGCGGCGAGCTGCTGCTGTTCGGCGGCACGAGCGCGAACGGCGATCTCGCCGAGACCTGGGCCTGGAACGGCTCGAACTGGCGGTTCGTTGCGGTCACGAACCAGCCGCCGCCCCGCGCGCGCCCATTCTTCGGCTTCGATGCGCCGCGCGGGCGCGCGGTCCTGTTCGGCGGAGAGGCTGGCACCAGCCAGCTGCAGGACACCTGGACGTTCGATGGCGCGACGTGGCGCCAGGAGATGCCGAGCCGTTTCCCGGCTGGAGTTCGAGCGGCTGGCTACGATTCCGTCGCCGCGAAGGTCAGACTCTACGCCATCGGCACCGTCTGGAGCTGGGACGGTTCGGACTGGCTCGAGGCGACGCTCCAGCGCCCGGCTACGATGCTCGGACGCGATTCGGCGACCTGCTTCGACGGTCGGCTGCAGCGCTTCGTTGCGTTCGGATCCAGCAACACCGGGCTCGACCAATTCGTCGGCTTCACGGAGAGTCCGGCGGTGCACGCTTCCTTCGGCGTCGGTTGTGCGGCGGGCGGAGATGCCGAGCCCGAATTGTTCGTCACAGAGCGAGCGCGCATCGGCAACCCACACTTCGGTTTGGGGTGGCGCACGGCGGGAGCGGCGCAGCCTGCCGTTCTGGTCGTTGGAATGGCATCGACCCAGGTTTCGATCGGAACCTGTCAGCTGCTCGTCGACGCGCCGCTGTTCACGTTGTTTCGCGCGTCGGGGATCGGCGGATTCGATGCGGTCGAGTTGCCGCTGCCTCAGGCCGAGAACTGGCTCGGTGCGGCGCTTCACGCTCAGATCTTCGCGCTGCAATCCGCAGGGCTGGGCGCGTCACGACGGTTGCGGGTCGGGCTCGGCAACTGAAGCGAGCGCGGTCGACGGAAACCGGCATGGGCACGAACCCCCAAGGCGAAATCGTCGTAAGATCGCTGTGGGCAGGTTTTGCTCGATGTCTGACAGCACGCAACCGATTCGGGTCCTGGTGCCGTTCCGCGGTGACTGGGAGGTAGGGGCGCTCGAAGAACTCGAGCGTGCCGGGCACATCGAACTGCATCGTGAGGGCTTCGACTGCCGGCGATTCCCGAGCTGTCTGCAACTGGCCTGGTTCGAGGTCCATCGGTTCGTCGATCGATTGTGTCGCAAGTACCGGGGCCGGATCGACAGCGTGTGGTCGTGCGACGAACAGTTCGGCTGCCTGATCAGCGCGGTGGTTGCCGAACGGCTCGGACTGCCAGGAACTCGGCCGGCCACCGTGGTTCGGGCCCAGCACAAACTGATGCTCCGGCAGTTGCTCGCCGAACACCTGCCGGCGGCGTCGGTCGCGGCCGCGGCGGTTCCGTTCCGCCTCGGCGATCGTCGGCTGGCGGACCCCGCGCTGGTCTCGGCGGCGGTCGCGGCTCAGGGTCTCGAGTGGCCGCTCTTTGCCAAGCCACTCAAGGCGACGTTCTCGGTGCTCGCCCGGGAGGTCCGGAATGCCGAAGAACTCGTCCTGCACATGCGGCTGCCCGCGTTCGATCGCTTCGTTCTGCGCCGGATGACGCGCCCGTTCGAATCGCTCGCGCGGCAGTACGTCGACCTGCCCGCGCCGGCGGACTGTGCGCTGCTGGAAGAACCGTTGCGCGGTCACCAGGTCAACGTCGATGGCTTCGCAATGCGCGGCGAGTTCCACGTGCTCGGCGTCGTCGACGAGTGGATGTACGCCAACGAAGCGGGCGGTGCGCGGCACTTCGCAGGATTCACCTATCCCTCGCGACTCAGTGCCGATGTCCGGGCGCGCACCGAAGCGACCGCGCTCGCGGCGATGCGCGTCGTGGGGTTCGACCATGGGCTCTTCAATGTCGAGCTCTTCGTGTGTGACGATGGCTCGATCCGGATCATCGAGATCAATCCGCGGGCCGCGGGACAGTTCGCGACGTTTTACCGCGATGTCGAAGGGGTGAGCCTGGAGCTGATGGGGATCTGGCTGTCGGCGGGGCGCGATCCGCGGGATGCACCGCGCTGGGCGGCCCGCGCGAACGTTGCGGGCAGCATCGTGTGGCGGCGCTTCGACGGCGGCTGTGGTGTCGTGCCGTCGCCGGCGTCGCGCGATTGGCTCGCGGCCTCGCATCCGCATGCGCAGCTCTGGCTGCAACCGACCGATCGGCGCTCGGTCGAACGTGAGTATCGCTGGCTCGGCTCGCATCGCTACGCCGTGCTGAACTGTGCCGCTGGCGACTACGCCGCACTGCAGTCGGTCGGTGACGAGTGCGGCCGACGCCTTTTTGGCGCTCCGCCCACCGCGCCAGTGATCGATCGCGATCCCGCGGATTCGCGTCGGACGCAGTCCTCGGCGTAGGTCCGTGCGGGTCGAGCGGAGCTGTCGGGCTACCGCGGAGTTCGCGCGAGACGGCGGCCGACCAGTTGCTGCGTCGTCGGGCTCGCCGTCGGCTCGAGGTTCGACGCCGCGGTGACGAACACGACGAAGTGGCCGTCGGCGGAGATTCGTGGCCAGCTGCAATGGCCGTTCGCGAGCTGACCATCGCGATCGCGGCTCACGATGGCGAGCTCGCGCGTCCCGTGGTCGTAGCGCCAGATCTGGCAGGGTTCGCCCGGCTCGCTGGCGTCGCGTTGCACGAGACCCGCGGCGGCGAACACCGTGATCCGTCCGTTCGTCGCCGCGCCGAAACCGAGTGCCAGGCTTCCTGCGTGAGTCGCGTTGATCCGGGTGAAACGTTTCGTCGTCCGGTCCGCGAGCAGCAGGTTGCTGTGGGATGGATGGTCGATCGTCGCGAGACTGGCAGCGATCGTCTCGAACAGGAGCCAGCGATCGTCCGGTGCGGTCCCCACGAGCTGGCAGGACGCGTCCGCCGACACCTCGCCGCGCTGGCTCGTGCGGGTGATCCGGTTGCCGCCGATTCCGAAATCGAACGCGTCCATCATGAAGTCGTTGCGATCGTTCGGCAGCACGCGCGCGTTGGAGTTGGCGAGCAGGCGGCCGGCGTCGTCGATCGCGACGGGGGTGACACAGCCGGCTGAATAGGTCGGGGTCGACCAGATCACGCGCACAGCGTTGCGGTCGAAGACTCTGGCCGCGCCCGCACGATGGTTCGGGCCGTTGCCGAACGCGATCAGGCGTCCGTCCCGACTGACGGCGGGTTGGCCCTGTGCGGCGGCGTTGCCGAGTCCTATGGGTTGGCCGTGGGAGTCGAGACTCACGCACGCGAGCGCGCCGTTCGTGAGGTCGTAGAGAAAGCAGTCCCAGTCGTTGTTGTCATCCTCGGGCACGAGGCGATTGGCGCGGCTGTAGAACGCCAGCCAACGGCCGTCGCTCGACAGACTCGGCCGTTCGCTGGGACCGTCGGCGGGTGCGCCGTTTGGCCGTGGCGGGACGCTGCGGGTGCGGCCCGTTGCCAGTTCGTGAACGTAGATCGTGGTCGAACGTGCGCGGCCCGAGCGATCCGCGATCGACGAGCCCGCTGCGAACGCGATCGTTCGACCGTCTGCCGCCAGCGTTGGTGGGCCGAGCACGGTGCCGATCTCGGTATTCTCCGGCGGGTGGCTGAGGCGTTGCACCGGCTCGGCGAGCACGAGGGGTGACGCGCGCCGCTCAGGAACGATCTCGTCGCGCCACTCGGTCAGCTGGCGCCAGCTCAGTTCGAGTCGTGCCGCCAGAGCCCGCAGCTCGGGGTGGCGCGCCAGTGCGTTCTCGCTACGCACGAACTCGAGGTGGTCGAGAAACGTGCCGGGCAGATGGCGTGAAGTCGCGACGAGTGCCTCGCGGTCTTGCGCACCGAGCTGCCCCCAGATCGCAGCAAGTGTGTCGGCGAGTCGAGCCGTGCGGTCGGGGTGCGGCCAGCGCAGCGCGAGACGCCAGAGGTGGTGCAGCGCGCGATCGAGATCACCTTCGGAACGGAAGAACCGGGCGAGGCTGTCGTGGCTCGTGGGCGTCACGTTCCCGCGGCTGGCGTGGCGCAGGTAGAGTGTGCGGGCTTCGTCGATGCGGCCGAGTGCGAACAGTGCATCCGCATGGATGCGAGTCTCGGCGTCGTAGGTCTCTGGCGCGGGCGCACTCGCGATCGTGTCCGCCGATGGCGACGACGCGCGCGTTGCCGGCCCGAGCTCCCGCTCGATCATCCGCAGCGCGTAGGCTGGATCACCACAGGCCAGGGCAACTTCCGCGATCGCGGCGGCCAGAAAACCGGCCTCGTGGAAATGTGCGTATGCCGCTTCCAGCCTTGGCCAGGCCAGGGCCGGTTCTCCGCGCTGTCGGTAGACCTGCCCGAGGGCCGCGTCGATCAGCGGATCCCCGCCGGTCGCAAGATCGAGTCCACGCCAGGCCTCGATGCAGAGCGCGTCGGCGGCGCACAGGACAGCGAGCAGACCCAGGCAACGCCGGTCACGACCGGGCATCCGCTCCAGGCGGGCTGGATCGTGCTCGAGCCTGCCCGTTGCGCGCCAGGTGCGGGCACTTTCGAGCACGGCGGGCGCCAGCTCCGTCAGCGCGTCGCCCGGTGGGAGATCCGCGAGCAAACGATCGGCGAGCGCGATCGTCTCGCGCTCGGCACGAATCTCCGGATCGTCCCGCAGGGCCAGCGCCGCATCGAGCTCGCGCAACGCCGCTGCCAGTCGGGGCTGGCTCGTGGCGCTCGGTGGCGCGCCGTCGCCACCGTGACGGATGAGGTAGTCGACGCGTTCATCGAACCTCGGGTCGAGTACGGCGAGGCGGGCCGCTCGAACATGTTCGGCGATTCGGCCCGGCACCCGGGACTGCTGGATGAACCACGCGGCGGTCGCGATGGCGATCGCGAGCACGATCACGCCGCCGAGCAGCGCGCCGTAGAAGGCTGCCCGGTTGCGGCGCGCATACTTGCCGAGGCGTACGATCGGCCCCACGGGCCGGGCGGTGATCGGCTGACCGTGGCGATAGCGGCGCAAGTCGGCGCCGAGGTCGGCCGCCGTGCCGTAGCGTCGCGACGGTTCGGGGGCCATGGCGGTTGCGACGATCGTCGCGAGGTCGCGGGGCACGGCGGCGTTCTTCTGCCGCAGCGCGATCAGATCCCCGTGCTCGATGGCGCGCAGGACCGCGTGCTGCTGCGCGCGTCCGAATGGCGCTTCGCCGGCCAGCCCGTGATAGAGCGTGGCGCCGAGGCTGTAGACGTCGCTGCGCTCGTCGACCTGGTCGCCCGCGAGTTGTTCTGGCGAGGCGTACGCCGGGGTGCCGAGAAAGGCGCCGCTGCGTGTCATCAGCGCCGACTCTTCGTCGCGCACGAGTCCGAAGTCCGTGAGCAACGCGGTGCCGTCGCGACGCAGCATGACGTTCGTCGGTTTGACGTCGCGATGCAGCAACCCTTCGGCGTGGGCTGCCGCGAGTGCACCGGCGAGCTGTTCGCCCCAGCGGGCGATGGTGTCGACAGCGTGGTGGTCAGGCAGTTCTGCGCCGAGGCGGTGGGCGAGCGCGGCGCTGCTCGGGTGCCGACCGTTGCGGGCCCACGTGGCCACGAGTTCGAACAGGGTACAGCCGTCGATCCACTCCATCGCGTAGGCCGGCGTCGGGCCGAGGTCGACGACCTCGTAGATCGCGACGACATTGGGGTGGCGGATGCGGGCTAGCGCGGCGGCTTCGTTGTGGAATCGCAGTCGTGCTTGCGTCGAGAGTGCCGAGCCGCGCGGCATGACCTTGAGTGCCACGAGGCGATCCGCGAGCGCCGTCTGGCGTGCGAGGTAGACCGCGCCCATGCCGCCGTGGCCGAGTTCGCGCACGATCTCGTAGCCGGGCACGGTTGGCGGCGTCGACTGGTGGGCGACCGACGGACAGATTTCGGTCGCGAGTTCGGCGATCGCCGTGATCTCGGTCGCGAGGTCGGGCCGCTGCTCGAGCCACGGGCCCGGGTCGGGTGGCTGGCCGGTGGCGGCGGCCGTCGACAACGAATCGAACGCCTCGTCGAGGAAGGCTTCGTCATCGTCGCTGCGGCGGTCGCTCACAGCCGGCTGTGAGGCAGGCGTTCCAGGGTCGTTCACGGTTCTTGGTCGGAATCCGGCGAAGATCGCATTCGCTGGCGCAGCCCGGCGCGGTAGTGCGCCGCCGCCTTGCGGTAGCGGTGCTTGACCGCGGATTCCCCGAGATCGAGTGCTGTCGCGACTTCCTTGCTCGTCAGCCCTTCGAACAGCCGCAGTCGCAGGACTTCGCGCAGTTCTGGCGGCAGGCCTTCGAGCGCCAGTTGCATTTGATCCGCCTGTTCGCGTTGGACGGCGAGGCGGGAGGGCGTCGTGCTGCGACCCGGTTCGCTCGCGAACGCTTCGGCAGCGTGGGTCTCGCCGGCCGTTCGCGGTCGGATCACACGTTCGCGATCGGTCGCCCGTTTCTGCGCCGAGTGGAAATCGCGGGCATCGGCGATGCGGTGGTCGGCGATTCCGAGCAGCCAGCGACGAAACCCCCGGAGGTCGGACCAGATGCATTGCGCGCGATCCCGCCACGCGTGCAGTAGCGTTTCCTGCCAGATGTCTTCGGGCTGGACGCGCTGGCGCAGGCCGCGATCGAGTCGTGCGCCGATTGCGACCAGCATCGACGCGGGGCCGACGGCTTCGATCAGATCCGCGAAGCCGTTTGCGTTCTCGCCGCACAGCGGATTGGCTGACGGAACGGGGGTCGAATCGGACGAAGCCATGCAGAGCCTGACCCGAACGTAGCCCACCGCGCCGTACGCGGGAAGCGGGGTGCGAAGTGCCTACCGTTGCGATCGAGCGTGCCGGCCCGGCGCGCTGTGGGTCGTTGCCCGCACGATGGCCGCGGGGTCGAGCGCAGCCTCCGATGCGAGCGCGCTTACGGCGTGGGCAGCGGCGGCGGGGCTCTGGAGTGCGAGGTAGGCGGCACGGCGCGCGAGTGGGTCCTCACTCGACGTTTGTTGGGCGATTCTCCGGGCGATTTCGCGCGACCAGTGTGTCCGGCTTCCTGCCGTGTGCAGCCAGACCCGCAGTGCGGGGCCACCCAGTGCCGGGTTCCGTTGGGCTGGGCTTCGCTGGGACGGGGCCGCGCCGTGCGGAGGCGGCGCGATCGGCAGCTCGACCGCGTGTTCGCACGCGAGCTCTCGAACCCGGGCGCGGAGCCCGGGCTTGGGTTCGCGACCGGAAGTCCGGTCTGCGAGCCAGCGCGCCAGCGCCTTGCGCCCCTCGGCTCCTAGCCGGTTGGCGCGGTCGGCCGCCGCGACGGCCACGAGATCACTCGGGTGTTCGAACAGCGCGGTCAGAACCGCGAGTTCTGCCCGACAACGATCGGGGGCCGTGGCGGCTGGCAGTGGCAACTCGAGCAGGATGGTCGACAGGAAGTGAACGCGGAGCTTCTGGCCGAGGGCTTTGGAGATCGGGGCAATCGCCGTTGGCAGATCCCCGTCGTCGGGGTTCCCGAGGATCGCCCAGAGTTTGAGCAGGTCGATCGTGCGCAGCCGATCGAGAGGCAGTTGCGACGCCTCGAACCAGTTGTGGCCGCCGCGGGTTCGCAGTTGGCACAAGCGGCGATGCGCTGCGAATCGGGCTGCGCTTCCGACTACGCCGCTCGTGAGCTGGCTCTCGTACCAGGCGATCGTTTCCCGCGGCAGTTGCGGCAGCACGCCGACGAGAATCGTGACGACACCGAGTTGCCAGGCGTTGAGATCCGTGGCGTCGGTCGACCACTTCGCGGGTTGGCCGCGATACCACTTGAACAGTTTGCCCGCCCATTCGGCGTCGACCCGCGGTGCGGCGAGCGCGTGGCACAGCAGCTCGAACCGTGGCTGGCACCGGCAATCGTGCAGGCGTTGCAGCAGTTCGGGGTCACCGAGCGTCGCTGCGAGCGCGACGGCCCGCGACACCGCGTCGCGCGGGCCGTGGAACGGCAGCACGGTTCGTGCCGACGGCTGGCGGCGCCGCGTCGGGTTCCATCGCTCGAGTGCGAGGGCCTCATTCGTGCCATCCCAGACCGTCCGCGCCCGCCGTTGTAGTTCGGTCACGACGTCGCCTGCCATGGGATCGCCGTCCAACAGCCAGGTGAGTTGTTCGAACGCCGCCATGGCGATGGCCTCCTGAGGATGATCGAGCAGCGTCAGCAACAGTCCGGCCGCGCGCTCGGCCGACCCCGTCGACCGGTAGGCACCGTGTGGCGCTCGCAGCGCGAGTTCGGCGATCGCAGGATCGTCCGCGGTCGCGGCGAGGGCGTAGAGCGCATCGTGCCCCGGTGGCTCGTGCCGCGCGGCGCGGGCGAAGTGCCGGGCCGCGTGATCCGCCCGCGACTTCGGCGGTGCGGTGCGGAGCGCGTCGAAGCCGGCGGCGATCGCGCGCATCGCCGCGCGCTCGCGTTCCCGACGCGACGATTGCAGCGCGGAACGCATCGGCGCCCGCAGTCCGGCAGCGGCTCGCACGCGGGTGAACGGTTGCCGGGCCGCGAACTCGCCGAGGTCGGCATTGGCGCTCGTGCGCACGGTCGCCGGCGGGTTCTGCGGCGGCGATTCGGCGGCGGTACCGTTCGCGGTCAGGCTCAACAGGATCAGCGCGAGGAGATGCGCCCGGGGAGTCGTTCGCAGCATGCGGTCTCTGGGTTGGCGAGAACTTTCCAATGCAAAGTTCGAGGCATGCTAGCCCGCGGCGCAGGTCACGTAAAGAGCCGCCGGGCGATCGATCAGTCGAGTGCGAGGTCGCCGCGCCGGAGTGCGAGAACCTGGTCGGCCAGGCGCTTCAGGGCGCGGTTGTGGCGCATGCGTGCCGCGTTCTCACCGATGCCGCGCTGCTCGGCCAGATCCTTGAACGAGCGCTTGTCCCAGAGTCGTTCGTGGATCAGTCGCTGATCGTCCTCGTCCAGCAGGTCGATCGCGAGGCGGATCCACTCGCGACGTTCGGCGCGGTCGAGCGCCTGACTCGGTCGCGTGACGTCGCGCGCGGGTGGGTCGAGGTGCAGCACGCTGTCCTGGCCGATCGGCCGTTCGCGCAGGTGGTCGCGGCGCTGACGGCGGAGCCACCGTTGGCCGTCGACGAGGTCACTGGTGACGATGCGGGCGATGAGTGCGCGGAAGTGTTCACGATCGTTGACCTCGAACCGCGGGCCGAGCTCCATGACCTGCATCATCGCGTCCTGCACGACGTCGATCGACTCGACCTTGTCACGGAGGCGGCCGGCGAGCTTCTTGCGCACGTAGCCGTGGATCCACGGCAGGTTGGCGCGAATCAACTCGTCGAGTGCTGCACGATCGCCTTCGTGCCAGCGCCTGAGCAGCGCGAGGGTATCGCCGGAGCCCGCGGTCATGGCGGGATTGGACGGCACCGCTCCGGTGCGGTCAACGCAGCCGTTCTCGGAGTCGCGAGAAGTCGGGATGGTCCGCGAGCGGCGCGAAAACCTTCTGCCCGAGCAGTTGCTGCGCCTGGGCCGGATCCTCGGGCAGCGCGCGCGCCAGCCAGCCGCACGCGAGGGTCTGCAGTCGGCGGCGTTCGTTCGCGTCGGCAGCGAACCCGCACGCTTCACAAAGCAGACGAACCGCGGTGAGCTGCGTGCGCTGGTTGTCCGGCGCCAGCGCGACCTTGCCGTTCGCCGCCCGTTCGAGCAGGTTCGGATCGGCGGTCTTGCGACCCAGGATCGCGATCAGGTTCCAGTGGACACCGAGGTGGCTGCGGGCGTCGCGGTAGGTGGGCGCGTCGTCGATCACCGTGCGCTGCAGCGAGATCGCTTCCTCGAGGAGCGGCAGGGCCGTGATCGGGTCCTCCTGGCTCTGATTCAACAACCAGTTGGAGCGATCGCTCAGGATTGCGCCCAGCTCCGTGCGGTAGCGCGCCGAGTCAGGCATCGCGGAGCACAGCTCGCGGGCGATCCCGAGCGCGGCCGTGAAGTGACCTTCGAGCTTCTCGACGTCGCGGTCGATCTTCATGTATTGGATCTGCGCGAGAATGCGGTGCGCCTTGGCGAGCTGGAGTCGATCGACGGGATCGGCGTCGGGGCGCGTGGCCAGGGCTTCGGCAGTGGCGAAGTGATCCACCATCGCAATGGCCGCGGTGCGGACCGAGCGCTGTCGGATGGACTGAGCGTGGGCCGTTTGCAGCTGCCGGGCGAGCAGCTCGCGACGGAACAACGGATCGTTCGGGTGATCCTGGACGAGACTCTGCAGTTGCTCGAACGCTTGCTGTTGCGCGGCGCGGCCGTGCCCTTCGATGCCGAGCTGGCGGTAGACACCGCTCAGGCCGAGCAACGTACGGGCGTGCCAATAGCGGAAGGGGGCGACGCCGGGTTGGCGTTCGATGAGACCTTCGAACAGAGTCTTCGCGCGCTCGAAGTCCTCGCGAGCGGGGGTGAGGCGGCCGCGGGCGAGTTGCACCCAGGCGAGGTGATGGACGCCCTCGGCGTGAAGTCGGGCGACCAAGAGGTCGTCGCGATCGTCGTCGATGAGCTCTTCGAGTATGGCGACGACCTCGGTGGCCAGGGCTTGTGCCTCGTCGCTCGGATGGCGGCGCAATGCATGGCGTCGGCGGCCGTCGAGGACGCTGGCGCGCAGTAGGCGCACCCGTCGTTGTTCTCCCGTATCGAGTTTTGCCAGCGGCACGGCGTCCAGCCATCTGGTGGCAGCTGTCAGGCTCTCCGTCGCGGCGTCGAAGTCGTTGAGGTCGAGCCGCACGTGCGCGCGCATCTGGTGCAGGGTGGCGAGTTCGAGCGGTGCGTGATTGTTGACCGGGCCGGACTGGAGCGCTGCTGTGAGCAGCGGCAACGCGGCATCGAGTGACGCGAGTGCGGCCCGCGGCTGCGACAGCCGACGCTGCATTCTCGCGAGCTTGGTCCGGGCGCGCGCGGCCTGGAAACGCAGCACGGGGTCGTCGTTCGCGATCGCGAGGAAGTCGTCGCACAGTGCGCTCGCATCGCGGAGGAGCTGCAGGCGCAGGCCTTCGGTGTGCGGGATTGCTTCCAGTTCGAACTCGGTGATTCGCGCATAGAGGGTCGCGACGCTGGCGCGCGCCTGGTCGAGCAGGCTGCGCGCCAGATCGCGTTGCTCGAGCGTGCGCTGCTGTTCGATGGCGAGCGCGTCGCGCGCGGCCTTGAAGTGGATGGTGGCGACGATCGGGGCAATCACGACGAGCACGAACGCGAGCAGGGCGGCGACCGTCGTCGCGGGCTTACGCCGTGCGAACCGCACGAGCTTGTGCGGCGTGGAAATCGGGCGGGCCGCGATCGGTTCGCGCGCCAGGAAGCGGCGCAGGTCGATGGCCAGTTCGGCGGCGGTGTAGCGGCGCCGCGGATCCTTCTCGAGCGCTTTGAGTGCGATGGTCTCGAGGTCGCGCGGTGCCTGCGGGCTGCGGGCCCGCACGCTCGGCGGTTCGTGACTCGCGATCGCCGTCATGAGCTGGCGGGTGCCGTTGCCCGCGAACGGCGGTGTCAGCGTCAGCAGTTCGTAGAGCACGACGCCGAGAGAGAACACGTCCGAGCGGCCGTCGATCGGTGCCCGGCCGGCTTCGATCTGTTCCGGGCTCACGTACTGTGGCGTTCCCGCGAAGTCGCCCGTGAGGGACAGGCTCTCGGCCTCGAGGTCCTTCGCGAGGCCGAAGTCCACGAGGCTGAGTCTGCCATTGTCGCCGATGATCACGTTCTGTGGCTTCACGTCGCGATGGACGACCCCGCGTTCGTGCGAGTAGGTCAGGGCCTCGGCAAGGCGGGCCGTGAGCTCGGCGATCTCGTCGAAGTAGCGGCCGGTCGCGGTCTCGCTGCCCGTGATCGTGGTCACGCCCATGTCGCGACTGCCCAGGCGCGACGCGTTGCCGCGGACCTTGGCTTTGACCGCGTCCATGACTGCGCGCAGGCTGCGGCCCTCGATGAGCTCCATCGCGATGAAGTGCGTGCCGTCGTGCTCGCCGATCGCGTGGATACGGACGATGTCGGGGTGCACGAGTTTGGCCGCGGCTGCGGCTTCGCGGCGGAACCGTTCGAGCTGCCGGCGCGACAGCGTCAGTGCGGGCGCCAGCACTTTGAGGGCGACGCGTCGTCCGAGCGACTCCTCCGTCGCCTCGTAGACGACGCCCATGCCGCCGCGCCCGAGTTCGCGACCGAGGCGGTAGTCGCCCAGTCGGCGGCAGCCATCGCCGCCCACTGGCTCTCCGGGGCGATCGTCGAGCATCGGCTCGAGCAAGTCGCGCAACCCGGCGTGGCGATCGAGGTAGTCGTCGACCGACTCGCTCGCTGCGCTGTCATCCGCGCGCCGATCGATGTAGGCCTCGACCGCATCCGCGAGGCGATCGAGGTCATCACCCTCGGGTGTGTTCGATGATACGTTCGAGTCGGTCACGGCTTGACGGCGGCAGCTCGGCGGCGGTCGCCCGGCGTCACTTGACGACGGTCACTTTACCACTGGGACGGACAGCCGCTTCGAACCGTAGAACAGGGTGCCGTCGAACATCCAGTCCTGGAAGTAGAACGTCATCGGGTCGAGCCATTCGGGCAGCGCGATCGTGTAGGTCGCGGTCGGGCCGTACTGGAAGGGCAGCGTCGTGAGGTAGCCAGGGCCGGACGCCTGGACGAGGAGGCGGCAGCCAGGGAACACGCTCGGGTGCACGATCGGCAGGTTCGTCGTGCCGACCGCAACGATCACGAAGTGGCCGACCGGCGTGCCGTTGTTGTCGATCCGTAGGCGGTTGAACTCCGAGCCGATTTGCTGGTTGCCGAGCCACTCGATGGTCGCGAGGCTGCAGGCCTGACCGTTCGCCGTGTTCACGGTCGTGACGTATTCGAGCGTGTGGCCGTAGATCGGGTGCGACGGCGACGCGGCGCCGTAGGCGAGCAGGAAGTCGTCGTGGTCGTTGTCGAACACGCACGCCACTGGGGTGACCGGTTCACCGGCCTGGTAGAACAGCTGCACATCAGCCTCGGTCGGGGCGCCGTTGTAGCCGACACGCGCGCAGTAGGCCGCGCCCGCGCCCGCCGGTACGATCGAGCGGTAGGAGGCTACCCAGTGCGATTCGTCCCGGGTGTCGTAGGCGAGCCCGGTGGCCTCGAGGCGGCGGTTGTTCGAGGCGTAGAGCGTCTTGGGCTGGTGCACGTTGATCAGCGGACCGTTGGCGCCGTGCAGCCAGTTGAAGCGTTCGATACGGATCTCCTTGCCGGCGATGGTCGTGGTCTTCTGCGGCGTCGACGCGACGTCGACGGTCGCGAAGGTGACGGCGTAACGGCCGTCGGACCCCTCGACGACCGGGCCGAGCTGGTGGTGCGTCCCTTGGGCGTTGAGGTCGGAGAACCAGCTGCCCGATCCGACGTTGCCGTCGTTGTCGATGCGGCGTGCCAGCACGTCCCAGTCGTCGGTCGCGATCGGGTTGTTGTACACCTGCATCGCACAGACCCAGGAGTAGCTGGCGCCACCTTCGGCGACCTTGTTCACCGACGGGCGTTCGCAGTCGAGGATCGCGCTGTCGCGGATCACGAACGTCTGTCCGAACGAGCCGTTGTTGCCGTTCGCCGGTTCGAAGATCACGCCGTTGACGGCGGATGTGCTCGTGTTGGACATGGCGCCGACGCCGTTGTTCTCGCTCTGGAAGACCACGATGGCCTCGTCGCCGCTCCGATACGATTCGACGCCGCCAACGTCTGGGCGCCAGTCGTTGCGGCCCGGGTTGTTCAGCGCGGCGTAGCCGGTCTCGAGCGTGTTGTTGCCTTTGGCGTGCGCGTGGCAACGAACGCGGCTGAAGGTCGGATTGGCGTTGAAGAAGTAGCGCCGCATGGCGATGACCCAGCGATCCGCGCCGCCAACGAATGCGCAGGACGCGGCGTCCGTGCTCCAGTTCGTCGTGAGGTCGGTATAGACCTGTGACGAGCCGCTGTAGTCGTCGTCCATCAGGCGCGCGATGAGGTCACCATCCGTGGCCGAGGCGTAGCGGATGTAGGCCATCATGACGTTGTCGTTGTTCGACTCGTCGTCCCGTCCGATGTCGATCGCGCCGACTTCGGTGCCGGTGATGACCTGCACGCGCGTCAGCAGTGGATCGACCACGACTGGCAGCGCCGCGTTGGCGAGCCAGGCGCCGGGCACCGTCAGCGTGATACGCCCTTCGGTGTAGCCCGTCGTGAGGGGGATGCTGCGACCGCCGGCGTCGAAAGCGATCGCGGCGCCGTAACGCGTGATCGGGTTGCCGTTGGCGTCGGTGAACGTCAGCGCCTGGTGGGCGGCGGGAAGTTCCGGGGCGCGGAGCCCGGTCGTGACCGCGCCCGTGATCACGAGGTCGCCGTCACCGGGCAATGCATCGACGACGAACGTCTGTTCGAGGCCATCGGTGCGCACGTCGTAGGCCTCGATGATGCCACCCAGTCGGTATTCGAAGCGATACTCGGAGTGCACGGCCGTCGGCTGCTCGGTCGCGAGTTCGAACGCGCCGACCGTCGCGGAGACCGTGCGCCACGCGAGCGGTTGGTTCTGCGGGTAGTCGCGGCCGAGGTAGGGCACGAACGTCATGCCGTTGTGAAACGACGCCTTGTAGCCGGGACCCGCGGCCCAGATGCCGTAGGCCTGGTCGCCGTCGGTTGCGGCGGTGTGGATCGGAGTCAGGTCGCCCGGGAGTGCAACGGCCTCCGCGGGCCGGTTCGGGATCATCCACTCGTCGGCCGTGGTCGCCGGGCTGTGGATCTGGCCGCCTTGGGTTTGAGGCGCCGGTTGCGGCAGGAAATCCGGATCCTGGGCGGGAAGGACTGGCAGAGCGACGCTCGCAAGCAGCGCGAGATCGAGAACGCGAATACTGAAGGTGTTCATGTCTGGTCCTCGCCAGCGCTCTCGAGACCGCACACGGATTCGCCGAGAAATCGCCGGGGTCGGCGCGAGCCCCCGGCCGGCCACACGGTCGCGGAAACCCCGCTACCATCGCGGTCATGGAACTCCCCAGCTCGATCGGCGCCTGTGGTTTCCTCGGAGGTGTTCCTGGTCGCTCAGGACACGTGGGGCTTCGATCCGGATCACGCCCTCGGACGTCGAGACCGGGGCCAACTGGCCGTTCGTCGTCCACGGACCCGAGTGACCGGATGAACCGTCTCCGTTGCTGGCTCGCGGGTTGTCTGGCGGTCGGCTTCTTCGCCGGTCTGGTTGCGGGTCAGACGTCGCCGGCCCCGCTACCCAAGGCGGTGTACGGCAAGGTCGCGGGCGTCCTCGTGGGGGCCGATGGTACGCCGGTCCCGGCTGGCGAGGAGCTGCAGGTTCGCGTCGAGATCCATGCCCCGGGATTCAACCTCGGGGCGTTCGACCTGATCGAGATCGGCAAGGGTGGAGTGCTCCGGTACGAGAACTGGGCGCTCGCCGGCATGGGCTTTCCGCTGGGGCCAGGAAACCGGCGCTGGTTGCACTTTCGGCGCATGCGGGACGGGGTTCTGGAGCGCGCCTACGTCGCGGTGCGCCAGGACCTCGGCACCGTGCGACTGCGGAACGAAGAGCGCCTCGTCGCCGGGCGGGTCGTCGACGAGCTCGGGGCAGCCGTCCTGCGGCAAAGCGTTCGGGTCAACCTGGCTCCGGTGGCGGCTCACGATCCGGGGATCCTTAGCCGGTTGCAGCCGCGGGTCGTGCTGGCTGCGGACGGGTTCGAGATCTGGGGTTTTCGCGCGCCGGGCGAGTTCGTGCTCTCCGCCGGCTACGTCTACCATGGCCCGTCGGGCACGCCGGTGCCGCTGCCGGTCGGCGCGACCGACGTCGAATTGGTGGTGCCGGCGACCGGGCACCTGCAGGTCAAGCTGGAGAACCCGCCGGGCTTCCCCGAGACGCGTGCGGTGTGGGCCGTGCTGCGCGATCTCGAACGCGACGAGGTAACGCGCCGTTGGCTCATTTCCGGTGGCGCGACGAACCTGCGCTTGCGACTCGGGCGCTACGCCGTCACGTGTGAGCTCAACGGTCGCGAAGTCGCGAAGCTCGGCGAGCAGCTCATCCAGCACAACGCGACCACCGAGGTTGCGGTCGATCTTCGGGACACGACGCGAGTCGTGCGAATCGAGGTCCTCGGCCCGGATCGCGCTCCCATCCTGCCCGCTCGGGTCAGGGTCGCCGGTTCGCCGGACCAGCCGTTCTCGCGGCGGCGTCAACGCGTCGACGGTCGCTGGCGTCACGTGATCGCCCTGCCCGTCCAACGCGATGTGGTCGACATCGAATTGCCGTACTACGTGGACCCCGCCGGCAAACCGCAACTCGGCGTCGGCCCCATGAAGTTCGTGGTCCGTGGCGTCGCGGGTGACTGCACGCTCGTGTTGCAGCGCTCGGCAGCCGCGGGCGAGCCGTGGACCCTCGCCGAGGAGCGGCCGAAGTAGCACGATCGGTCGCGCCGCGAAAATCCGCGAAGGAAACGGGTCGGCGGAGGTCTGGTTCTTCGATGGCGCGAACGCCCGACGTTACCGAACTGTGCGAGCTCGTTGCGGCGGAGCCGTTCGTGCGGGCTCTGGCCCGCGATCTGGTCGCGGACGAGGCCGACGAGGTCGTGCAGCAGGCCTACCTGTTGGCCTTGTCGAGCCGCCCCGACGGGCTGCGGTCACCGCGCCAGTGGCTCGCGCGAATCGTTCGCAACGTCGCGTTCGATCTGCGGCGAGGACGGCGGCGGCGGCGGGACCACGAAGCCGCGGCGGCGCGTGAGTTGACGGTGTCTTCGGCTGATCTGCAGCTGCGCGAAGAGCGGCGCGCGGAGGTCGTGGCAGCGGTCGATGCGTTGCCTGAGCCGATGCGAACCTCGGCGGTGCTGCGGTACTACGATGGTCTCGCGCCGCGGCAGATTGCGCAGAAGCTCGGGGTGCCCGTCAGCACGGTCTGGAGTCGGCTGCACAAGGCGTTGACCCTCCTGCGTGAACGCCTGGACCGCGAGCATGCCGGCGATCGGCGCGCGTGGCTCTTGCCGTTTCTCGGGCTGGCGAATGGTGCCTTGCCGTCGGCCCCGGTCTGCGAGCCTTCGCCGTCGCCATCGTCATCAACTCCATCCGTGCCAGTGTCGCAGGTGCCGGCAGCGCAGTTGATCGGAGAGTCCGCTCGCGCCATCTGGCCGAGTCTTGCAGCGGGAGTCGCAACCATGACCACGAAGGGGAAACTCGGAATCATCTTGGGACTGGTTACCGCCGGTGCGATCGCAATCCTGGCGACCCTCGGAGAGGGGGCGCCGACCGAGCGAGCGCAACCGCCGCGGGACGCGGCAGCGCCCGCGCGCGTTGCTGCCCTGGATGCGGGTGGCGCCGACGAATCCGAGCCGACACTGACCAGGGAGGCGCCAGCGGACGGCACTGGGGGCGTGGTTCCCGCCCGAGCGTCTACCGCCACGGGGGCGTTGCGGGTTCGGGTGGTCTATGGCGACGAGCGCAGCGTTGCGGCGGGGGTTCGACTCCTGCTGTCGTCACAGGCCGCGGCTTCGCCGCGGATGCTCGTCACGGACGCGGCTGGCACCGCCCGGATTGCGGATCTCGAGCCGGGGAGGTTCGAGATCTGTCCGGCGGTCAACGTCTGGGAGGGTGAGAGCGTGGCCGTGGTAGCCGGCGAGGAGGCCGAAGTTGTCGTGGCTCTGAAGGCCGGGCTCCGGGTCGACGGAGTGGTCGTCGATGCGGGCGGCGTACCCGTGGCCGACGCGACCGTGCTCGTCAA
Source organism: bacterium (assembly GCA_024743115.1). Taxonomy (GTDB): domain Bacteria; phylum Planctomycetota; class UBA1135; order UBA1135; family UBA2386; genus JAGQRA01. The sequence continues at coordinate 147,082 of JANSXC010000001.1, forward strand.
CCACATCGGCATGGAGGGGGATGCGCGACCGGTGACCACCACGGACGCGAACGGGCGGTTCGGGTTGGTCGGACTCGCGCGAGTCAGCCGCCTCGGCGCTCGGGCCGCCGGGCACGCGCCGTCACGGCTCTACTCGTTGAACGCCAAGGACGGCAGTTCGCTGACCGTGCGGTTGGAGTTGGCCGGTCCCGGAGGCGCTGTCGAGGGGCGGGTGTTCGCGGCGGATGGTGAACCGTTGGCGGGTGCGCTCGTGCGGGTCGGCACGGACCCGGGTGAGACCGTCGTGCGGCCGGACGGCGGGTTCTTGCGCAGCGCGGCGGCGTTCGCCGTTCGCACCGACGTCGCCGGGCGCTTTCGCGCGTTCGGGATAGCGCCGGGGGAGCAGAGATTGGTGGTGATCGCGAGTGGGCACTCGCCATGGGAATCGACGGTGACCGTGCCGCCGAAGGGAACGGCGGTGGTCACCGTGCGGCTGGACGCGGGCGTGCGCGTCACGGGTTTGGTTCGCGGGGCGGATGGGCAGGTGGTGCCGGGCACGCGCATCGAGCATGGCAAGGGCGAGAAGCGCCGCAGTGCCGTCGCGGACGAGCAGGGGCGGTTCGAGCTGGTGGGGCTGCCGGTCGGTGAGTTCGAACTGGTGGCTGTTTCAGAACGGGCGGGACGCGCCACGACTACGCTCACGGCGGTCGCGGGTCAGGAACTGATCTGGAACCCGACGCTGACGCGCGGTCTGGAGTTGTTCGGTGACGTGGTCGATCACGCCGGCGAGCCGATGGCGAACGTGATGCTCATCGTGAGCTGCCGCGCTCGGCAGTGGAGCGCCATGGCCCAGACGGATGCGGGCGGTCGCTTCGAGGTTTCGAACTGTCCGGCCGCGACGACACTCGAGGTCGAGGTGCATCATCGGGGATACCGGTCGCAGCGACTCGAAGCGGTGGATCCGACGGTTGGACGGCTCCGCGTGCGGCTCGAAGCCCAGGCGCCGGGGACCGCGTCGGTACGCGGGCGGGTGGTGAATGCGGCGGGACTGCCACTCGCCAACGCGACCGTGATGCTCGTTGGCGAGTCGGAGGACTCCGGTGGTGGCCGCCGGATGACGGGACCGGATGGTGTCTTTCAGATCGGGCCGACGATTCCCGGGAAGTTCCAGCTGCTGGTCCGGGCCAATGGTCATGCCGCCATGCGGACGGCCTGGCGGGTGTTGGCCGCGCACGAGACGTGGGAGGCCGGGGATGTCGCGCTGAGCCGCGGCGGGCACGTCGAGATCGCGGTGACCAACCCGCCGATCACCGAGGGCACGCGGTTCTGGATTCGCGGTGCGGATGCCCGAGGGCGCGCGCATGTCGACGTGAGCAAGGGGATGACTCGATCCGCCCCGCTCGTGGCCGGGGACTACGTTCTCGGCGTGCGCGGGCCAGGGGTTGCCGCGCAGGCGCTGCCCGTGAAGGTCGAGGATGGGCGTGTGACCGAGGTGGAGGTCACGCTGCGATCCGGCGTCGACACCCGCTTCCGGGTGCAGTTGCCGCCCGGGTTTGCCGGTCGACGATTCGTGAGGCTCACGATTCGCGTGGTCGATGGGGGCGGGGCCGGGTCTCCTGGTGACCTCGTGACTGATCGGTGGCGTTATTCGCGAGGGACCGGCGCCATCGAGTTGGCGGAGGCTCTCACCCCGGGGCACTACGTGGTCGACGTGCGCGCCGAGAGTGGGGGGCACGGTCGCTCGGAGTTCCGCGTCCGCGCGGAACCGGCGGCTGACCCCGTGCGCGTCGTGCTGCGATGAGCGCGTCGGCCTTCGGAAGCCTGGTAGCGGAGATTTATCCCAGCTGGCGAGCGAGGAACTGCGCGGTCCTGCCCCACAGGTCGTGCCAGTCCGCGGCGCGCATCATGTGGCCCGACTCCGGATAGACGTGCAGCTCGGCGCCGTAGGCGGCTGCGAACGCCCGACCCGGCGCGGGGTCTACGTTCTCGTCCCGGCCGGCGAGGCCGAGCAGCAGTGGTGGGCGGCCGGGTGTGATCGTGTCCGGGGCGACGAGATCGGTTCCCGTCAGGAGCGCCGCGACCGCGGCGAACGGGCTCGGGGGCCGCAGTGTCGCCAGTGCGGCGAACCCGCCCATGGAGATGCCGACCAGTCCGACCCGGTCGATGCCGCGGGATCGGCGGTGGTCGGCGAGATCGAGAACCTCCTCCGCGTGCTGCTGCGCGATTCCGAGGATGGCTGCGCGGCGGGAACTCGGGTCGAGAGCATCGAGTTCGGTGAGGCGTCCATCCTGCCGCTCCCCGTGTCCCGGGGCATCCGGCAGCAGCACCTCGGTGTCCGCGGTGACGAGCGCGCGGGCATCGTCGCGATGCACCGCGCCACTGGCGCCGTAGCCGTGTAGCAGAATCACCGCGGCCTTGGCGACTCCGGGGCAGGGCAGGCGCTCGACGGCGTCGCGCGGGATTCCGGATGGCGCCGTCTGGAACGGATCAGCTGTTTCTCGACGCCGTGAGTTGGGGATCTTCGCTGCCGCCATCGATAGCTCCGGCGCTGTCGCCGTTGGTCGCCCGCACGCGATTGCGCATCGGAACCGGGACGTCCGATTGCTCGTGGATCATGCGGACCTCGATGTCGCGTCGGCTCGCGATGTCGCGGAAGTCCTCGATCACCTCGAGGACGTCGTGGTCCAACACGACTGCGGCACTCGTGTCGATCTCGACGATCGAGCCATGTGGTACCGCGTCGAGTTCCTTTACGATCGCGCCCTTGTTCAGGAACGTGACCTCCTCGGACAAGCGCATGCGGATCAGATGCCGTTCATCCGGCATCGTCGAGTCGTGGATGTGCAGGAAGTGCGAGTTCTGGTAGTTGCGGCGCAGGATCACGAAGATCGCGACTGCGAGGCCGACGCCGATGCCCGTCAGAAGATCGGTCAGGGCGATGCCTAGGATCGTGACGATGAATGGCACGAACTGCGATGCGCCGAGCGACCACATCTGCTTGAACAGCGCGGGCCGGGCGAGCTTGTAGCCGACCGTGAACAGGATGCTCGCGAGCACCGCGAGCGGCACGAGGTTGAGCACACTGGGCACCAGCGCGACGAACAGCAGCAGCCACGCGCCGTGCAGGATCGCCGAGATCTTCGTGCGGCCGCCCGACTGGATGTTGGCCGAGCTGCGCACGATGACCTGCGTGACCGGCAGGCCGCCGATCAGTCCCGAGGCCATGTTGCCGACGCCTTGCGCCAGGAGTTCACGGTTGGTCGGGGTGACGCGCTTCTGCGGGTCGAGCTTGTCCGTCGCGGCGACGCACAGCAGCGTCTCGATGCTCGCGACGACCGCGATCGTGATCGCGGTGACCCAGACGGCGCTGTTGGTGATCTCCGACCAGGCGGGCATCGTGATGAGGCCCGACAGCTCCTCGAACGAGTTCGCAACCGGGACGCTGACGAGGTGGCTCGGGCTCAGCGCCCAGCTCGGCGCGTAGGCGCTCGTCGTGACCTGGTAGAGGATGCCGAAGATCACGGCTGCGAGCGGTCCGGGCAGAATGCGGAACACGACCGACTTCTTCGACAGGACGCGGTCCCAGAGGATCAGCATCGCCATCGCGATGACGGTGATCAGGACCGCGGCCGGCTCGACGTTGTCGAGCATGCGCCACAGGCTGGATAGCGTGGTCTCGCCGGTGGGCTGCACGAACGAGAGCTCGCCTTCCGGGTCCTTGTCGTAACCGAACGCGTGCGGGATCTGCTTCAGGACGATGATGATCCCGATGCCGGCGAGCATGCCCTTGATCACGGATGACGGGAAGAAGTAGCCCAGCGTGCCCGCCCGGGCGATTCCCATGATGATCTGAAAGACGCCGGCGAGCACGACCGCGAGTAGGAACGTGTCGAAGCTCCCCAGCGATTGGATCGCGCCGAGCACGATCACGGCCAGGCCGGCGGCGGGGCCCGAAACGCCGAGCGGCGAGCGGCTGATCGAGCCGACGACCAGGCCACCGACAACTCCGGCGATCAGCCCCGAGAACAGGGGCGCACCCGACGCGAGTGCGATGCCAAGGCACAGCGGGATGGCGACGAAGACCACCACGATGCTGGCGGGGATGTCGTTACGGAGATTGTTGTTCATGAGCAATGAGCCCCGGGCCGCGGAAGAGGCATATCCTACGGGGCGTTAATCAAACCCGGAAGGTGTCTTCGGCATTTCGGAATCGGGAATCGAGATTCCCGATCTGTAGAGACGTTCGAAGCCTTTTCCTGGCTGGGCCTTGGAGCGCCGGAATGCCCTGAAGCTGCCGATTCGGACTCAACCGGGATCTTTGCTCAACATAGGGGGCTGGATTCCCGATTCAGGATTCGTGTATCATTGCACGGGTGCGGAACGCACTCGCCGCGACGGCCGGTGCTCGATTCTTACTCTATTCGGCAAATAGGCGCGATCCATGGCAGCCAGCCAGTCGACCTGGACCTATCTCACCAACCATGCGCACGTGTTGCTGTGCCTCGCGCACGAGCCGACGGCGCGGTTGCGTGACGTCGCCGAGCGCGTCGGGATCACCGAGCGCGCGGTCCAGACGATCGTCACGGATCTCGAGGCCAGCGGCGCGATCACGCGCATTCGCGAAGGCCGGCGGAACCGCTATCGGCTGCATCACCAGATCGAGCTGCGCCACCCCGTAGAGGCGCACTGCACGATCGGGGACCTGATCGAGATGACCGGGGTTCCGGTGACTGGTCGGGCTTCGGGGCGGTCGAGTGGCTCACGCGCGGCCGGTGCGAACGGAAGTTTCGCGAACGGCAGTGGTGCGCCGGCCGCCGATGTGCGGCCGGGCGAGAGCCGCTGAGGCGCTCACCCCCGGCGTCGGGTCACAGCAGGATCGCGTAGGTGAGCGACGGGTATCGATTCGTGCCCGAGAAGACTTCGACGCGAACGTTCCATTCGAGCGGCGGGAGGAAGGTCGGAACGGATTCGCTGTGTTTGAGGATGGTTGTTACCTGCGGGTCGACGAGATCGACACCCACAGGGCGGTCGTCGATGTAGTAGACGACCGTCACGAAGTTGGCGTTGCCCGGGATCGTGCGCAGATTGCCGACGAAGATATCGACCAGGTCTGTGCGTGTCGTCTGGTCGTAGGCGCGTGAGACCGCGACTTCGTAGTCCTGCCGTGGAGTGTTCTTGATGCCCTGTGGCATGCCGGTCCGGTGGTGGAACAGCTCTTCGAAGTCGGTGGTGTCGTCGCCGGGGTCGCCTGAGCACGCCGCTTCGACCGATTCGCCAGTGTTCAGCTTGAGCGGTCCGCGTGCGAACGAGCCGCCACCCGGCGCGAGATACTCGCCGCGGTAGCCCTGGTCGTAGGCGAAGTCGGGTCCGAAGTTCGCGATCCAGAGCTCACGGCGCGCGGTGCGCGTGCCCACTAGGATCCGGTGCGAGTGCTCGTCGACGCAGAGCGCGGAGATTTCGTCGGTCGGATCGAGTCCGAGTTCGTCGTAGCGCTTGAACACGACCGGGGGCAGCCAGGTCGACCCATCGCGCTCGATCATCAGGATCGTCGCCGAGTGCTCGTCCTGTTGAACGCCGGACTCATCATAGAACCAGGCCGTGAGGTCGTATGCCGCGAGCGTGGCCGGTGAGATGGTGAAGTAGATGCGCTGGGAGAGTTCCTCGGCGTCGTCGGCAATCTCGTCGGTGAGCACGAGCCCGGCGAGCACGTGATCCATGCCCGAGATCCGGTTCAGGCCCATCCCGAGGCCGTCCCGGGCCTTCTCGACGACGTCAACATAGTCGTCGGGGATCTCGCTGCCCGGGTGCCAGTAGGTAAAGATGTCGGCTTCGACGCCGCCGGGCCCGTTCAGCTCGCCGACGTACTGCGGGTCGCTGTTGTTGGTAATTCCGCCGACGACGAACTTGAGGAAGCCCCATTGCACGAGGCTGAACTCGATGTCGGCTTCCCCGGTCGTCTCGTTGCACGGGATGCGATCGCCGCCAGCCGAGAATGCGCTCAGCTCGACGTTGGTACCGACGGTCGGCAGCATCTGGTTGCGATAGAATTGCGGGAGCAGCTGGCCGAACAGAATCGGGTTCACGGGGCCCGGCCCCTGCGGCACGTAGCGCAGTTCGTTGGGGTTCGAAGCCGTGGGGTCCTGGACTACGGTGGCCTGCTCCATGAAGATTCCGGTGGGCGGGTCCTGCGGAGCAAGGCAGGCGAGTGCGGCGAGAGTCGTGGTTAGCATGATGCGGTTCGGGTTTGGGGAAGGTGTTTGGCTACCTGGGACGGTCGTAGACTCGCTTGGACTGAGCTTGCAGGAGGCGCCGAAGGCCGGCGATGACCGCGCGTGCGAACTCGGGGTCCGACTGGAGCTGAGGGTGGTCGAGAAGCGACGCGACGGAGTCGATAACCATTCCCGATAGCGGTCGCGCAGCTGCCGTGTCGATCACCCACTCGACGAATCGCGGGTTTCGCTCCGTCGCGAACTGAGCGAGGGTCGCGCGCATCCTGAGTGCTTCGTGCGTCTCGAGGTCGTCAGGTGGGATCGCCGTTTGACCGTTGTCGCAGATTGCGAGGACTCGATCCGAGGCCTGCTGAGCGAGTTTCTTCTCGTTGCGACTGATGTGATACAGGCAGCGCTCGATCTCGATGTTGCAGTGCACGAGCAGGCGCTGGGAGTCGGATATCAGGTCGCCTTCACCGAGTTCCTCGAGTTTGGCGATCGCGTCGTCGAATCGCGTGAGCAGCTTCAGGGATTCGGCCTGATTGAGTGCGGCGTTGAGATTCCAGGGGCGCAGTCGGCTGGCTTCTTCGAGGACTTCGATGCTGTTCTCGAAACGTGCCAGCCGACGATAGGTCAGTCCGAGGTTGTTGAGCGTTCCGAATGCTTCGGGCTGCAGTTCACGCGAACGCTCGAGATCGAGCAATGCCGCCTCGTTGTCGCCCATTGCAAACAGTGCGCTGCCGCGCACGTACGTCGTGCGCGCGGTCGCGCCACCGAGGAGCTCCTCGAGTTCCGAGCACTCGCGGCACAGCGCGGGCAGGATCCGCTCCCCGGCGTCGGGCTCCTGCTTGTCCGTCGTGCCGAGGGCAAGCTGCACGCCGAGGCGCAGGTAGCGCGCGGGCAAGAATCCGGTCGCCTCGGCGAGCCACGCGTCCGCCGCGGGATAGTCGCCGAGCCGCCGCGCGTGAAACCCCGCGACGAAGCGATCGAGGTCGGAGGCCGGCGTCGGCAGGTTCTCGAGATCGAGATCGCCGACGCCGACGCCAGCCTCGGGAAACGCGCGATACCGCGCGACGAGCTCGGTCAGGTAGGCGCTCTGGTTGCTCGCGGTCGCGGCGATCGCGACCATGTCGGCCAGAGCAGCCGCTTCTTCCCCCTGATCCTGAAGCAGGGCGCATCGCAGGATGCGCGAATAGATGTCTTCGGGCTGCAGTTCGAGCAGCGTGTCGAATCGGGCGATGTAGTCCGCGCGTTCTTCGCGGTCCATCTGCGGTCGCCGGGCGACGCTGCCTTCCACCGCGATCGACGGCGGCAACGCGGCGCGCAGTCGCGCGTGCACCGCGCGGTTGCTCGCTTCGATCTCGCGCCACGCGGCGGGGATCGCGAGCGCGAGCACGATCGTCGCGATCGCCATGCCGGCGACGAAGTAGATCGGCCGCCGGCTCATGTGCCGCCACGCCCGGGTCCAGCGCGTGATCGGCCGCGCCTTCACCGGCAGGTGCGCGAGGAACGCGCGCAGGTCGGCCTCGAGCTCGACCATGTCGGCGTAGCGCCGTTCGGGCTTGCGTTCGAGACCCTGTTCGATGATCGCGCAGAGGTCGAGTGGCAGGTCCTTGTCGATGCTGCGCAGCGGTGCGGGATCCTCGCGCTGGATGCGCTGAAGCACCTCGATCGAATCCCCTTCGTAGGGCGGCCGCAGCGCGACGAGGTGGTAGAGCGTCGCGCAGACGCCGTAGACGTCCATTGCGGGGGTCGCGCCGATGTCGCGGCGGACCTGCTCCGGCGCCATGTAGGCGGGCGTGCCGAGCGCGCTGCCCTTGGTCGTCATCGAGGCATCGCCGCTGCGCGCCGCGATGCCGAAGTCGAGCAGCACGACGCGACCGTCGACGGTGAGGAAGATATTGGACGGTTTGACGTCGCGATGGCACACGCCGGCCGCGTGGGCCGTGTGTAGCGCAGTGACGACCTCGAGCATCCAGAGCACGACCTGCGGGATGTAGTCCGCGGCCGCTACGGGCAGTCCGAGCTCCTCCTCGATCCAGCGCACGGGCGGCAGGCCGCCCGGTTCCGGTGTGTGTGTCGGGCTGACGACGCTCGCGAGCGAACCGCCCTGCAGCCGTTCCATGACGAGGTAGTGCAGGCCGTGATCGGTCTTGCCCTGGTCGTGGATCGGAACGATGTTCGGGTGGTTGAGCGTTGCGAGCGTGCGCGCCTCACGCAGGAAGCGTTCGCGACGCTTGCCCTGGCCGAACGCGCCGGGCGGGAGCACTTTGACCGCGACGGTGCGGCCCAGCGAGTTGTCGCGCGCTTCGTAGACCGCACCCATCGCGCCGATGCCGATGCATCGCCGCAGCGAGTAACGCTCGTTGAGCACCTGGCCGACGAGGCCGTCGTCGACGGTCGAAGTCACGAGCGGATCGAGTGCCAGCGTCTCACGCACCTCGTCGATGAGGTCGGGAGAATTCTTGCACAGCTCTTCGAGGTCGACGGGCTTGCCCGCCTCCTGCAGCGCGATCGCCCGTTCGACGATCGATAGCAATCGATCCTGAGTCATGGTCGAGTCGGTCCTGTCAGTCGAGCGAGCGAGTGCGGCCGAACCCGCGGCGCCGCATCGCGACGAGCACGCGAGCCTTGGTTTCGTTGTAGGCCTGGCGCGCGACGTCGGCGCTGGCGTAGCCGAGCTCCTCGGCGATCTCGGCGAACGGCAGATGGTCGAGCGACCGCAGTTCCCAGACACGGCGTTGTTTCGTGGTCAGCGTGCGGACGACACTGCGCAGCGCGTCGAACTGTTCGCGCTGTGCCGCGTCGTGCGATGGCGTCGCGTCGGGCGCGGCCTTGCTCAGCGCCTCGAGCTCCGCGGACTCGGACTTCTTCGCGAGCCGCGCGTCGCGGATGCCGGCCTGGTGGTGGCGCATCGTGTCGAGGATCTGGTTCTCGACTGCCGTCGCGAGGTAGCCGATGAACGCCTCCTCCGTCGTGCTCTGCACGTTCTTCACCGAGCCGAGCACGCGCAAGAACACGCCCTGGACGACGTCGCCCGTGCTGAACGCCGACGACATCCAGCCGTGGCTGCGGCGGAAATCGAGGCGCAGTCGGTTCTGCACGAGGCCGCGGACGCGGGCGTAGTAGCGCTCCGCGATCTGCTCCAGCATGCGCTCGTCCCCCGCGCGTACAGCCGCGAGCGCCGCGCCGAGATCAAAGTCGTCGGCTGGCAGGGGAGAGCGAGGTGCCATTGTCGGGAGCATAGCTGTAGTAGAGGTTTGTGACATCTGGGGCCCTACGGAGGAGGCCGCCAGAACGCCCCCAGGGGCGAAGTTCGGCGCCGGACCGGAGGTGGAAATCCGACGTTTTCTCATCCCGATCGTGCGGGGGAATCTCGGGAAAGCGGCCTTCGCTCGGCGGCGGTCCTGGCGCCGTTCGTGGTGCGCGAGCGGTGGTTCGGACGGTTCGAGCCCGCCGCGATCGCGCGTTTCTGATCACAGGAAGAACGATGATTTCCAAGTTCGCCATGGCCGGTCTCGGCCTTCTCGCCGCCGCTTCGATCGCCTGCGTCGGTATTCAGTCCAAGTACGAAGTCCTGCCGAGCGACCTCGGCGGCACCGTCGCCGAAGTCGGCGGCGTCAACTGGGCGGGTCGCACGATCTTCGAGTTCGAGCCGCAGATCGGCCTCGGCGGTTTCTCGTTCGGCAACAGCGGCCAGATGTCGAAGGCCCAGACCGACAACTCGGTTGCGTCGTTCGGCAGCTACGGCGTGACGCACGTGCTCGTACCGCGGCCCGGCAACACGTGGGGCAGCTGGGTGCAGTCGCCCGTCGGCAGCAACGACATGAGCTACTTCAGCTACTGAGTTCGTCACGGCGACGCGGCGTGTCGCTCGCTCGCGAGCGGCATGCTGCGGCGCCGCAGTCGATGACGGAGAGCGGAGATGAAGAAGAACGGCACGTTCCTGGTCGCGATGACCTTTGTTGCTGCCACCGCCGTGGCGCTGCTCTGGACGCAGCGAGCCAACGCCGGCGTGGCGCAAGATCCGCAGTCCGCCGGGGCACCGGTCGTGCGGCAGTCGAAAGCCAACTCGGACACCTGGCACTTCGGGGTCGTGGACGGCTGTTTTCATAGCGTGTGGGTGGGGCCACGGCTCGAGGACGCGGCAGCGGGTCCGTTCCGGTTCGTGAACCTGACGTTCCACGACTTCTCGGTCGCGGACTGCTCCGGTGTCTGGGCCGCGATCGTGCGACCCGACGGGCGCGAACCGATCGCGGTCGACAGTGGGGCGGTCAAGATCGCGGTGCTGCCCGCCGTGGGGCTCACGTGGGGTGAGGTCGACGAGCGCACGGACCTCGCCGTCGACCTGCGGCGCTACTGACCGATCACCAGCCGATTCGCTTCTCGAGCACGTTGCTCTGCGAGAAGCCCGACGGGCCCGCTGGGTCGACGACGAACGTCTGCGCGTAGAACGTCAGGCCCGCGAACAACGGCATGATGAAGCTGGGCAGCGTGTTGAGCGCGGCCGCCTGGCCCTGACCGTTCGTCGTGACCGGCCACCAGACGACGAGCATGATGTTCGGATCGATCCGCAGGGTGTGGCCGGGCAGGGGCGTGTCGACGAGCTCGGCCTGGCCCAGGGACAGACCGAACAGCGCTAGCGTGGGGCCGGGAACGTTCGAGAGCCGCATGACGTCGGTCTCGCCGACGCGGTAGGGGCCGGTGCCGCCGAGGATCGGGATCGCGCCGGCTTCACCCGCGACGCCTTCGAAGTGCTGCATGCGCCGGCCGCCGCGAATGCCGTGGTAGCGACCGCCGTGCACCGCGTGTTCCCCCATGAGGTCGAGGTCGCCGTCACCATCGACGTCGCACGCGAACCCGTCGACGAGCGTCTGGTGCACGACTTCGAAGTTGGCGAGCGACAGCGGCCAGGTCCAGCCGGTGCGGCGCAGCAGCGCCCCGACGTTGGGCTCGTCGACCAGGCGGCCGAGGACGAGATCGGTGCGGCCGTCGGCATCGAAGTCACCGGTTGTCAGTGTCGCGCGCACCGCCGAGGCCTGCTGCGTGTGATGGATCTCGATCGCCAGCCCGGTCAGCGTGCTGATCGCGAACTGCGGCGACTGGCCCGCCGTCGTGTTGTCGTAGACGACGATCTCGCCCGTGAAGTTCGGGCGGGCGATGTCGACGTCGCCGTCGTCGTCGAGATCGGTCAGCACCGTTGCCGCGGGTTCGAACGGCATGGGCAGACTCGTCCAGGCTTGCGTGAACGGCGTGCCGGGCTGGCTGCTGCCGAGGTAGATGTGCGTTGCGAGAATCGTCGACGTGAGCAGGTCGGGGCGGCCATCGCCGTTGAAGTCGGAGACCCCGTCGATGCGTCCGCCCGTCGTCGCGGAGAACGTCGGCCCCGCGGCGAAGGTGCCGTTCTGGTTCCAGAAGATCGCGCTCGCGTAGCCCTGGCCGGCGGCGGGATTGCTGGTCCAAATCACGTCCTCGTCGCCGTCGCCGTCACAATCGACATTGCGGAAGCTGTCGGCCGTGGTCACGCCCGTGCCCATCTCCAGTCCCGCGGGGCCGACCTGGCCGACGACGTGGTAGCGGCCGCCGCCGTTGTTGCGTAGCCAAACCATGTGCTGGAACGTGGACGGGAAGGGGCCGTTGAGCTGGTAGAGCCCGACCACGCGGTCGCGCACGCCGTCGCTGTCGACGTCGATCTCGATGTGGCCGCCGTAGCGATAGCCGGTCGGTGCCGTGATGGTCTGGTTCACATACTTCACGGAACCGTCGCCGAGGTTGCGGCCATGGAAATCGAGGTCGCCGTCGCGGTCGACGTCGTGCAGCTGCCACGGCCGGCCGACGATCATCACGTCCTTGCCGCCTGCGTTCGGCATCGGGTCATCGATCCAAGGACCACGGCCGTAGAACACGCAGCGGCCGGCCACGAAATCGACATCGCCGTCACCATCGATGTCCGCGGCTCCCGCGAGGCTCTCGGAACCGGCACCCGGGAAGCTCCAGGCGCGCGCGAAGTCACCGGCACCGCGATTGACCGCGATCTCGAACGTCGACGCGAAGTCGAGTTCGGGCCACTGGTAGTTCGTGCCGCCGCCGCCACCGCCGCAACAGACGCCGTCGAGGTCGCCGTCATCGTCGATGTCGGCAAGGTACTCGGCCGGACCGCCGATCGCCTGCGGTTCGACCGTGAACGTCGCGGGGCCCGTGCGCCGGAAGATCTCGTAGCGCGGCACACCGTTGGTGCCGAGTTCGGGGCGGAACACGACGAGATCGTCGTCGAGGTCGCCGTCGAGGTCGCCGCCGGTCCAAAGCCATGGGGTGTTGCCGTTGTAGGTCAGCGACGACGTCAGCGTCTGCTGCAGCACGAGTTGGTTGCCACTCACGCGGTAGATCCACGCATTGGGTGAGGAGCGGTCACTCACGAGGACCTCGTCGCCGGGTTGGCCGTCGAGTTCGAGGACCGTGACGTGCGGAGTGACCAGCGGGTTGTTGACGATCGGCGCGTTGAGGAGGCCGCCCGTCGAACGATGCAGGTCGAGCTGGATCACGCCGAGGTAGTCGATGTACGCGAACGCGACGTCGGGCAGGTTGTCGCCATCGAAATCGCCGGTGCCGACCGTGTGGCCGTACGGAATGCCGGTCAGGCTGCGCGTCGTCGTCGCGAACGTGAAACCGGGCCCGGCCACGTAGCGCACCGTACCCATGCCGCCCGCGACCACGAAATCGTCGCGGCCATCAGCGTTGAAGTCCGCGACCGCGATCGCGAACGAGCGCGGTGCCGGGCCGCCGATCGGGTACAGCTGGTGCGCGCCGCTCCAGACCGGCGTGAACGCACCGCCGACGTTCTCCCAGACGACGATCTCGGTCTGGTTGCGAGCCTGGTGAACCCGCGAGCCGACCGCGTCGAGATCGCCATCGCCGTCGAAGTCGCCGAGCCGCTGGAACGGCGCACTGCTCACCGGCAGGACCGCGACGGGCGCGTGCAGTGTGGCTGCGGACTGCTGCGCGGCGAGCGGCGCCGCGAGGCTCGCCAAAGCAGTGAGGCTTGCCAGTACGGTGAGGCCGGCGGGCGTGAGCGAGGGGCGCGGTCGCGGTTGACGGAACGGCATGGCGGTCTCCAGGTCGACGGGAGGTGGGCTGCTCGGCAGCGCTGGTTCTGCGAGGCCTCGCGGGGCAGCAATTGTCGGGCCAGGGCGCGTTCTCGACCAGCCCATGCGGCCGCGCCGTTCGCCGCGCCGCGCCAGCCCCAGCACGCTGTCGGATACCCGGCGGCGAGCTGACGGTTCGGCGTCGGACCCGACGCTGTCGCCCGGCCGAGTTCGGTCGTAGAGTGCGCCACGGGAGTCACGCACTTGACCGAAACCGATACGTCAAAAACGGGCAGCGCATTCGACGTCGAATTGTTGGGGCGGATCACGGGCCGCCCGATCCAGACGGTCGCGGACCTGATCGATCTGGAGGAGCACCTGACCAGCGAGCCCGGCGATCCGAATGCGCCGCGCTGGTGCTTCCGCGGCCAGCCGCAGGTGTACGGCAACCTGACGCCCTCGTTTCAGCGGCAGTTCCAACGCGAGGCGATCGGCGCCGCGGAGATCATCGAACGGCGGCTCGTGGAGGCGTTTCGGGAGCACTACGGCCAGCTCGGTGATCGCAGCCGGGAGATGCCGCATCCCCCGCGGATCGACGATCGCTTCACGCTGCGTTGCCTGAGCGTGATGCAGCACTACGAGATCCCGACGCGGCTACTCGACTGGAGCTCTTCGTTCTGGACGTCGGTCTACTTCGCGTGCGCGAGCCACGAGCGGGACGAAGCGGAGTTCTGGTTCTACGACCGCCGGATCTTCGACTCCCAGGTGAACAGCCTCGACTACTCCAGTCTGCTGTCGGATTCGATGAACCCGGCCGAGGAACCGCAGATTCTCGGAGCCCGCAGCGAGTGCCTCGTGCTCGAACTCGATCCCAAGATCACGCCGCGCATGGTCGAGCAGGACGCGCACCACACGGTGGCGACGGATGTCTTCTCCGACCACGCGCCGCTGCTGTATCAGCGGCGTCGCGAGTTTCACGAGATGTGGGCGGATGCCGAGCCCGCGTTCCAGCGACGCAAGATCGACGGCGCCTGCAAGGGCAAGGCGCTGCAGTTCCTCGCCGAAGAGAAGAACATCACCGCGAGCACGATCTTCCCCGACGTGGTCGGGCTGGGCCGGTTCCTGCGCTGGCAGTTCGATTCGCTGCGTACGATGCTGCTCTGAGCCCGCGCGCTGGCGGTGGCGGCGCTGGCTCAGCGGACGAACAGCATCGCCAGCCGTTCGCGTTCTGCGGCGTCGATCACGGGGATACGCGCCTTCACCCGTACGGCCGCTCCGTCGTTGGTGAGTTCTGCCGTGAGCAGCGCCTTGGCCAGTGCCAGTGCGCCTTCGTCCTCGCGCAGTTCCCAGGGTAGGCACGCTGCGGGCGCGATCGTTGCGAGTATGCCCTCCAGTAGCGGGCACAGTTCGGCCGCGTCCTCTTCGTCGCGTGCCATGACTTCCCCCGCGATTTGCGCGCCCTTGGTGTCGAAGGTCACGCGCAGTTCGGCGCCGAGGATCGTCGGCAGCTGAGCGAAGCGCAGGAACGGCCACAGCTTCGATTGGCGCGGGACGACGACGTGGATCGCAGCAGCGCGGTCGCGCAGCAGTTCGGCGCCGCGCTCCGGACGCGGCTTGCCCGCGCCCATGCCCGAGGTCGCGAGTAACCCGTGTTCGGAGAACTCGATGTCGCCGTTGAGAAGCTTCGGGCGGCGCTTCTGCTGTCGTTCGGTGGCCTCGCCGATCTCGCGCTGGTGCGGTTCGATCTCGCCCGCGGCCTGCCACGTGATCGCGAACGGGTTGACCTCGTCGGCCCGGCCCTGAACCACGATACATGAGTGATCGAAGCGGGCGTTGCCGTAGCGGTGGACGAAGGCGAACGGCAGCTCACTACCGGCGTCGCTGAGGATCTGCGCGCCGTTCTTCTGTGCCGGCGACAGCGTGCCGCCTGCCTGCAGGATTCGCCGCGCCATCGAGACGGCCGCGAACCTGCGGCTCAGTGGTGCGAGCCACGTCATGTCAGGCAGTCGCGAGTGATCCACGACGATCGCGGCGTCGAAGTTGAGCGGCAGTCGCAGCGTCGTCGCGTCGAGGCGACGGCGAACGCGCGTCGTCGGCTTGCCGCGAAGGCTGGCAACCGCCTGTCGGGCCCGGGTGCGCAGTGTCGGTGGCGCGGCTTGGATGCCCTCGATCGCCAGGCATTCGGCGATGGCCCCCCGCACGCCGCGGCGCTCGAGCGTGCTGATCGCGAGTTCGATGTCGAGCAGGCGCGCACGATCCCGGTCCGACTCTGGCTCGAGCTCGGCGATCCCGGGCAACGCGCGAGCGAGGAACTGGCGCAGGCCCATGTCCGACGCGTCGATGCCGAGCGCCGCGAAGTGGAATCTCGCGTCGGTCATCGCGAGCAGATCACCCGGACCGTGACAGAGCAGCATCGCGAGACCGCGCCTGCCGTGTTTGCGGTAGTCGTGCACGAAGCCGTCCGCGAATAGCGGCACGAAGTGGTCGTGGCCCGGGATCTCTTCGCCGGTGCGCGCGATGTTCCAGACTTCGAGCTGGCCGTCGCGGCCGCGCCGCCAGCGGGACTCCTGGAACACGCCGCCTGCTTCGACGCGCGCAGCGACCTGGACCGCGGGTTCGAGCCAGGGCGGGTCGGGGCCGTCACCGTCCTGGGCCCGCGTAGGAGCTGCGAGGATCAGAAGTGCGATGGCGACCGTTCTCATCGGGCGCCAGTCTACCGATCCGATGACCGGCGGTTGGCACTTGTCCTGCCCGACCCGCCTTTGCACTGTGGCGGTGTGACCGATCGCCCGGACCATGCTCGCCTGCGTGAGGTCTTCCTCGGGGCCTGCGATCTGCCCGCGGCGGAACGGGCGGAGTATCTGGCGACGGCGTGTGGTGACGATCAGGCGCTGCGGGACGCGGTCGAGCGGCTGCTCGCGCAGGATCGTGACGGTGACGAAGGGTTTGCGGGGTCGAACGCGCCCGATCAGCCGGAGCAGCCCGAGCGCATCGGACCGTTTCGGGTCCTCGGGCTGATCGGCGAAGGCGGTATGGGGCGCGTCTACCTCGCGGAGCAGGACAAGCCGCGTCGTCGCGTCGCGGTGAAGGTCCTCCGTGCGGGGCTGGCGTCCGCGGCCAATCGGCGGCGATTCGAACACGAGGCCGAGGTGCTCGGCCGACTGCAGCATCGCGGCATTGCGCAGGTGATCGAGTTCGGCATGGCCGCGGGGCTCGGTGAGCCGATTCCGTTCCTCGCCATGGAGTTCGTCGATGGTGTGCCGTTTCGCGAAGCGGTGATCGGGATGGCGATCGAGGAACGGATCACGCTGTTCCTCGCGGTCTGCGACGCGGTCGAGCACGCGCATCGCCACGGTGTCATCCATCGCGATCTCAAGCCGGAGAACGTGCTCGTCGTCGACGGCCAGCCCAAGGTGCTCGACTTCGGGATCGCGCGCGTTCACGGCGAGGCCAGTCGCGAGCAGATGACGATGACGGGGCAGATCGTCGGCACGCTGGCCTACATGTCGCCCGAGCAGGTGCGCGGCGAGGTCGATCTCGATACCCGCAGCGATGTCTACGCGCTCGGTGTCCTGCTCTACGAATTGCTCGCGGGGCGGCTGCCGCTCGAGACCGATCGGCACTCGTTCGTCGAAGCACTGCGTATCGTCCAGGACGTGGCGCCGCGCACCCTCGGCGCCATTGCGCCGGAGTGTCGGGGTGATCTCGAGGTCCTCGTCGGCAAGTGTCTCGAGAAAGACCCCGAGCGCCGTTACGCGGGAGTCGGAGCGCTCGCTGCCGATGCTCGGCGCTTCCTCGCCAAAGAACCGATCGAGGCGCGTTCGCCGACGACCTGGTATCAGCTGCGCAAGTTTGCAGCGCGGCATCGCGTATCCGTTGCGGCTGGAGTGGTCGTGACTCTTGCGCTCGTCGTCGGCTTCGTTGCGACGCTGGTCTACGCCAATCGCGCGGAGCGATTGCGCATCGAGGGACTGCACGACACGTATCGTGCCACGATTGCGGCGGCGTACGCGGCAATCGCATCGGATCCCCATCGCGCGAAGCGTTCGGCCGAGGCGGCGCCCGAGTCGCTGCGGGGATTCGAGTGGCGGCTGCTCGCTGCGGCACTCGACCGCAGCTGCGTGGCGACGGGTGACGCGTTCGTGGTTCGCCGGTCCGGCGTGGCTGGTGACCGAGTAATGGCCGCGGTCGTGGCCGGTGGCGAGGTGGTCCTCCACGACGTGAGCGCTGGCGAAGTGATCGCGCGGGTGCCGACGGGTCTCCCCGACGCTGCCGAGCCACGACTGTCCGCGAACGGTCGCAGGGTGCTCGTCGGTGCACCGGCGTTGCCGGGGTTGCGGTTGCTCGCGACGGACGGTGCGGTCGTTCGCGACTTCTTCGCCGCCGAACCGACCGCGGCTCAGGCACTCCTGAGTCCCGATGGTGCAACTTTGCTCTCCTGCCACCCTGGCCGTGCCATCGAACTGCTGCCCGCGGGCGCGGGGACTGCGCGCACGCTCCCGACTGCGATGATCGCGGGCTGGTCGGCGGATGGCACGCGTGTACTCCGTGGTCGTGCGGCGTCGCTCCACCTGCACGATGCCGTAACGGGTCGCCTAATGCGGGAGCTGCGCCACAACGGGCTCGGTCCCTCGGCGGGTCCGATGTTCGCGGAGGATGCCGGCGAGTTCGTCATCGGCAGTCTGCGACTGCTCGAACTACGGGACGCGGATTCCCTCGAACTCATCGAGCGGGTTCCCGTCGACCGCCACCTGCTGGCGGCCGTCGCGTGTGATCGGTCGGCGCGGCGGCTCGCGGCATCGTCCAAGGAGCCGGAGCTCGGTACGACTCGCCTGTTCGATCGGGAGCAACGCCATCAGTCCGCCGTACACGGTGGCGGCGCCATGCGATCGCTCGCATTCGACGAGAGCACGGGGCTCTGGTTCGGCGCCAATGGTGCCGGTGTGCGGCCGTTCTCACCGACGGTCGGTCGCGGAAGGGTCCTAGGCGGCGATCGCACGCATGACAGCTTCGTCTACAAGGCGAGCTTCTCGGCGGCTGGTCGGCGGATCGTGACCTCGGGGTGGGACGGGAAGGCGCGGGTTTTCGACGCGTGGGACGGGCGGTTGCTGGCGACGATCGCGAGCTTCGACTGGGCGTCCGGTATCGCGTTCCTCGACGAGGACACGGTTGCGATCCTGCATCCGACGCGTGAATCCGTCAGGCGCTGTTCATTGACGACCGGTGAATCGTCCGTGGCGCAGGTGGCCGAGCGGTGGGCGGAGATCGCACCGATCGGCGCGCGCACCGTACCGTTCGAATGGCATGCCGGCCTCGCGGCGGTGGTGTTCGAACGCGGGGTAGAACTGACGGCTGTGAAGCAAGGGATTCACCGGGTCGGCCCGGACGGCGAACATCGCCCGTTCCTCGAGGTCGACAGCGGCGTCGTGGCACTGGCCTGGCGGCCGGAGCGGCGAGCACTCGTGTTCGCGACCGAAAACGGTCGGCTGCAGCACTGGCGCGTGCCCGTCGGGGACGGTGATCCGACCTGCGTGCTGCGGCGAACCGGGCTCACGGGCCTGGCCTATGCGCTCGATATCTCACCCGATGGCAGCCGAGTCGCGATCGGCCTCGATACCGGCACGATCGAACTATGGGATTTGCCCGCGGGTCGTCAACTCGTCGAACTGACGGGGCACGACAACTACGTGCACGACGTCGAGTTCTCCCCCGATGGCACACAGCTGGTTTCCGCGTCGGGCGACGGCACGGTGCGCATCTGGGATACCAAGCCACTCGCGCAGCGCATGCGCGACGCCTGGGATTGGTAGCCCGGTGAGCGGTTGGGAGATGCTACGCGTCGCGCTCTGCGAGCTCGGCGCGCAGCCAGGCCTTGGCCATCCGCCAGTCGTTCTTCACGGTGCGCTCGCTGACCGCGAGTTCGGTGGCGATCTCGGCGATGCCGAGCCCGCCGAAGAAGCGCAGTTCGACGACGCGCGCCTGCCGCGGATCCAGCTTCGCGAGCTCGTCCATGGCATCGGAGAGCGCGATCACGTCGAGCTCGTCGAAGTCCGGGGGCTCGGCACCGGCCGGCGCCGCCGATAACGTTACGTGCGCGGCGCCTCCGCCGCGCTTGTCGGCGTGTGCCCGGCGCGCGTGATCGAGCAGCACGTTCCGCATCGCGTTGGCCGAGATCGCGAAGAAGTGAGTCTGCGATCGCCAATCGAGTTCGGGGTTGTGTTGTAGCCGCAGCCACGCCTCGTTGACGATTGCGGTCGGCTGCAGCGTGTGGCCCGGCTTCTGCTTCAAGTAGCGCGCGGCGAGCGCGCGCAGTTCGCGGTAGAGCGCGGGCAGCGGATCGTGATCTGGTGGGGGCATCGTTCCCGGTCCGCGATGTGGTCGATCGGTTGCTCCTGCAGCAGAGCTCAGCCCTGCCGCCCTTCGATCGCGGCGAGCAGAACCGCCGTCGCGAACACGAGTCGCCGGTCGATCGGGTTGCTCTGGTCGATCGCGACCTCGAGGCGATAGACGAACGGGTTGAAGCGCTGTTTGAACTTTACCACGTGGCGGTCGCCGGCTTTGAGCTGGAACGACTGCGGTACGAGGTCGGAGACGAATCGACGGATGAGCGCGAGGCCGGCGCTGTCCTCCTCGAGCTGCGCGGTCGGCTGGTCGCCGGCGGGCAGGATCTCCCACGAGTCACGGAGCAGCGAGCGGAAGCCCTTGCGACGGGCGGTACCGATCACGCTGTTGCTGCGCGGGTCGACGATGTCGTAGGCGGCCGAGAAGTCGAGGATCTGGCGCGCGTTGATGTGGATCAGCGGTTCCTGTTTGGACTCGTCCGTGTAGATCCGGATGTCCTCGCGCAGCTTGAACGCCTTCTGCGCGCAGAAGCCGACGATGCGGTCGCCGTCGTACACGTGGAAGCTCGCGCCGAGAAACTTGAAAACCTTGCGGCGGATCACGTAGCGGTCGAGTTCGAACAGTTCGGTCATGCGCGGCAGCCTCTCTATCAGCGCCATCCTATCAGCCAGCGTGGCGCTCGCCGCAGCCGAAGCAATGGGTCGTCGGGAGAGACTCACCGGTGCCCGGCGCGAGCAGATGGCGCGGCAGCCGTAGAACGTCACCACACTCACGGCAGTTTCGCAGCGTCGCGCAGGTCGTGCCGCAGCTGGGGCAGAAGCGGGCCTCGGGGCCGCAGGCGTGGCCGCATGCGATGCAGTGTGCGGTAGTCGATGCGGTCGCAGACGTGGGCACCGGGGCAGGCGTCCGGGCGGCGCGTCTTTCGGCCGCGAGCGCAGCGGCGGCTTCGTCGAGCGCCACGCAGGCCTGGGGCAAGCGGGTTGCCAGCGGTCCCGCGTAGGATTCCGCGAGCGAGCGCGATTCGCGGCGTTCTCGGCGGTGTTCTTGGGACCGCATGCGATCGTGATGCTCCACCGCGAGTTCGTGGTTGCAGAGCAGTCCCTCGAGCGCCGTGAGTCGTTGCGAGACCCAGTCGCGCAGCGTCTCGTGTTCGACCGCGTCCTCGGTCGCGAGCAGCGAACGCGTGCTCGTGATCGCGTGACGCGCGTTCGTGCTCGGTGCGTGCAGCTCGGTGATTGCCTGGGTGAGTTGCCCTTCGAGTGTGTTGCGGCGGCGATCGTGCGCGCGCACGAGGCCGGGGTAGGTCAAGGTCAGGAAAGCGATCGTTGCGCAAGTCATCCCGAGGTAGCAGAACGGCCGCCAGCCGTCGCCGTAGACCGCGACGACGACGATCGCAGTCGTGAACGCGGCGAGCGGAGCGGCCGCCGTCCAGGCGAAGCGATGATCCACGATCGTAGCGACGTGTAGACCGGTCAGCGGATACGAGACCGCGGCCGCGATACCGACCGCGAGCCACGCACTGACATCGTGAGAACGCAGCACGGCGAACGCGGCGAAGAAGAGCGAGTACGTCAGCGCGAGCAGCAGGAACTGGCCGAGCCGAAAGCGATCGAGTCGACCGGGAGACCGCAGCTCGACGAGGTACCAGAAGCCGGCGCCGAACAGGAGGACTGCGAGACCGGTGAGCTTGACGAACACCTCGGTGTCGGACGCTGGTACGGGCAGTTCGGGATCTCGGCGCGGTGCGCTCGGCAACGCGAGCGTCGTGCAGAACGCGATCACCGACAGCAAGAGCACGACGACCATGAGCTCGATGACCGTGAATCCGCGCTGAGTTCGCATGCCTGGTCCGACGCCTGGGCTGCACCGACTATTCCCCGGGGCGTACAGGTCGGGCGCGGCAGTGCCCGGTCACCATGTGGCCGATACCATGTGACCGGCCGTTCGGGCGCTACTATCCGAACGAAGGAAACCATGGCCACGTCATCCGAGCTCCTTTCCACGTCCTGGTTGCTGTTGCTGCGGTCCTCCTGTTTCGCGGCGGCGGTGTCAGTGACGGTGATCGCCCAGGACTTCCGCACGCTCGAGGTGGTCGGCTACCAGTCCGCGGCCTACGACCATCTGCGCGATCGACTCACGGTGCTCGGGCCGAAGAACGCGACGTTCGACTACGACGGCACTGCGCGCCTGCGCGGGCCACGGCTGGACGCGGTGGTGCCGGTAGACCTCGTATTCGAAGAACACACCGGCAGCATGCTGGGGGTGCTGCGGGCGTTCTCGGGCCGGTTGCTGGCCGTGCGCCGCGACGGCCTCGAATGGCGCTACCTGGCGCCGCCCACGACGCCACCGGCACGCAACCTGTTCAGCCTGGCCTACGATTCGGCGCGTGCTGAGACGGTACTGTTCGGCGGGTTCAACCCGACGAGCAACGGCCTCGACGAGACCTGGGTGTTCGATGGCGTGGACTGGACGCAGCGCTCACCCGCAGTGAGTCCGCCCGGTCGACGAGGCGCTGCGATGGCTTTCGACTCCACGCGTGGGGTCGTTGTGCTGTTCGGTGGCTACGGGACCTCGGCGTTCGGTGACACTTGGGAGTGGAACGGCACGACCTGGACGCAGGTGCAACCTATTGCGAGTCCGGCCGGGCGACAGGGCGCGGCGATGGCTTACGACCCGATCCGCGATCGCTGCGTGCTCTATGGCGGGAACAACGGTGCCGGGTTCTGGTATCCACAAACCTGGGAATACGACGCCCAGACCTGGGTGCTGCGGACGAACACACCGACCGGCCCCGCGTTTCGCGAGCAGTCCGCGTTCGTCTGGAATCCGCGCGTGGGTCGTTGCGAGCTCGTCGGTGGCAAGCGCGCCGGCAACGTGTTGTTCGATCGCTGGCAGTGGGACGGCACGGTCTGGCACAACTCGAGCCTGGCCATGCAGCCGAGCGACGCGCGGTTCATGGCCGCGTTTCCCGGCGGTGACGGCGTGTTCGCATTCACAGCCGCGGACGGGGTCTCGGCGGAGGCGACGTGGCGGTTCGACAGAAGCGGGTGGCAGCAGCTCGCCGTCGCGACGCCGTCGATCACTGCCGTGCACGAACCCGTGGTGTGCAGCAGCCCGGGTGCGGTCTACCTCCTCGAGGCCACCGATCCGATGACGCTGCACGAGTTCGACGGCTCCAACTGGCGCGTGGCGTCGAGCACGGGGCCGGCGCGACGGGCCAACGTCGCGATGACCTACGATTGGGCCAACGGCGAGGTGGTGGTGTTCGGTGGGGGCGACGGCACGCAGGTCTTCGGCGAGACCTGGACGTTCGATGGCGTGAGCTGGACGCAGCAAGCGCCCGCGAATCAGCCGCCGGCGCGAGAGCTCGGCGCGATGACGTACGATCCGCAGCTCGGGCGCGTCGTCCTCGCCGGTGGATGGAGCCAGATCGCCTGGCTAAACGACACTTGGCAATGGAGTGGCACGGACTGGACCGCGTTTCCCGCCATGCCGTCGCCGCCCTCGGACAGCGTGCTGCTGATGGAATACGACTCGACCCGATCGCGCATCGTGGCCGTGACGACCAGTCGGCTCGGTGGCACGTTGCAGGTCAGTACGCTCGAGCCGAGTGGCTGGACGTCGGTCGGCACGGGGGTGAATCTGGGGCCGAACCTGTTCCGCGTTCGGTCCCTGATCGGACTGCCCTATGCGCGGGGGGTGCTGGCGATCGACGATCGCGGCGTGCACTCGTTGAGCGCGCAGGTCGGCACGGCCACCGACTACGGCCAGGCTTGCACCGTCACCGCACCGCTGCTCACTGCGCGGGAGTGGCCTCGGCTCGGCAGTCCGGACTTCGGCATCGACGTGACCGGCGCACCCGCGAGCGGAATCGTCGCCATGCTGGGCGCCGATCGGCAGGGACCGGGCGGCACGGTGGGCAACTGTCCGCTGCTCGTGCAATCAGGGCAGGCCGCGTTGCTGGTGCAGTCGAACGCTCTCGGCTTCGCGACGGTGCCCTTGCCGTTGCCCGAGATCCTCGGCTTCGTCGGGCTCGACCTCTACTTCCAGGCGGCTGTGCTTGACGTGTCGGCGCCGAGTGGGTTCACGACGACCCGCGGACTGCAGGTCACGCTGGGCCACTGAAAGCGGCCGGCCTATCGCCCGGCGAGAAAACCGAACCGCTGGAACACGAACTCCGGCAGGGCGCGGACGACGGTCATGACGAGGGCCCAGTGGCCCGGCAGATAGACCGTGTGCCAGCGCCGTTCCATCGCCTTGACGATGCCGCGCGCGACGCGCCGCTTCTCGCCCCATAGAAAGTTCTGTGGGTGACCTTCCGACATCGGCGTTGGCACGGGGCCGAGCTTGATGTTGTGCACCCGTGCGCCGCTGCGATAGAGCCGGCTTCGCAGGCCCTGCAGGTAACGGGTGAGTGCGCCCTTGGCGGCGCCATAGGTGTAGTTACGCGGGCGGCCGCGTTCGCCTGCGACCGAGGTGATCGCCGCGAGGTGGCCCTTGCCTTGCGCCTCGAAGTGATCGGCGAGTGGCATGAGCAGCGCAACCGCGCTGCGGAAGTTGGTGTCGAGAATCCGGCAGGTGTAGGCGAAGTCGCTTTCGCTGCGGTCCTGGTCACCGAGGTAGCCGTGGGCGATGAGTGCGCGATCGAGGCCGCCGAGGGCTGCGATCGCCTGCCGAACGATCGCGGGAGCGCGGTCGAAGTCGTCGAGATCTGCCGTCTCGTGGCCGACCACGGCATCGCCGAGTTCGGTCAGCAGCGCCTGCAGCTTCACCGGATTCCGCGCGACGAGGTAGAGCCGATCGCCGCGGCTCGCGCACAGCTTCGCGACCTCGGCGGCGACCGCCGAGGTGGCGCCGATGACGAGCGTGCGCCGCGTCATCGGGCTCCGCGCGCGGACACGTCGCGGCGTTCGACCTCGACGAGGCGACCGCGTTTGACGACGAGGCTCGTCACGCGTTCCACCGAGTGCTGACCCTGGCGCTGCTTGGCCCGCACGACGTCGAGTGCCATGCCCTCGACGATCGGCAGCAGCGCGATCGCTCGAAACCCCTCCTCCTTGCCCGGCATCGATCGCTTGTCCTCGCGAATCAGGTCCGGGCTCTCCCAGATCCAGGTGTCGTCGACCGAGACGAACTGGCAGCGGTGGCTCGCGCGGTTCTTGCCGACGAGGCCGCCGGGGCAGATCACGAACGGCGCTTCGATCCACGGCAGGACTCCGAGTCCGTCGCGCGTGAATCCGGCCTCGAACGCTGCCGCGATCACCGCGTCCTGATCGCCCGCCGCTCGCGCGCGACGGGAGGTCTCGTCACGGATCGCGGCGCCGAGTTCGTAGAGCGTGTCATCCGGCAGCTTCTCTGCCAGTTCACGTGCCGTGTCGGGATCGTCGCGCAGGTGTCGAACGATCGTGCCATAGCGCCGGGTCGCCATGCGAGCAGCATGGTGATGGTCGACGGCGCGAACAAGACCTGTTCGTGGAAGTCAACGTCGGCGCGCTCGCGTTCCCCACCACAAAAAACACCTTGCCGCAAAGTGCTTGCAGTGTCGTTACAGCGCGAACACGCGCGCTAGTCATTGGCATGATCAACGAGCCGAAGAAGATCTCTCCGACGCAATGTCGCGTCGCAATCGGTGCGGCGCGCGTTGCTCACCTCGCCGATTCTCCGCGGGCCATCGCGTTGCTCGCTGCCACGTCGTTTGCTCTCGTTTCGTTGGGAGCGCAGTCGCCCGTTGGGTTCGAGCCGCGGTCGATCGATGGTTCCGGCAACAACCTGCTGCACCCGGAGTGGGGGCAGGCGCTGACCGAACTGCTGCGGCGGGCGCCCCACGACTACGCTGACGGTGTCGGCGCGCCGGCCGGTGCTCACCGGCCGAGCGCGCGAGCCGTGAGCAACGCGATCGCAGCGCAGGTCGAGAGTGTGCCCAACGTCCGCGGTGCCACCGACTACCTGTGGCAGTGGGGGCAGTTCCTCGATCACGACCTGTCGCTGACCGAGGTCGCGCATCCACTGGAGGCCATGCCGATCGCGGTGCCGACCGGTGATCCATGGTTCGATCCCTTCGCGACGGGGAATGCGACCATCGACCTGGAGCGCTCGCACTACGCGTTCGACGCGCGCGGGATCCGGCAGCAGACGAACGATATCACCGCGTTCATCGATGCTTCGCAGGTCTACGGTTCGACCGCGGAGCGCGCGGCCGAGCTGCGCGGCGCGGGTGGACGGCTGCGGACGAGCGCGGGTGGGCTGCTGCCGTTCAACACCAACGGTTTCCCGAATGCTCCGGCAGCGTCGCTGACGACGTTCTTTCTCGCCGGCGACGTCCGGGCCAACGAACAGCTCGGGCTCACGGCCCTGCATACGCTGTTCGTGCGGGAACACAACGCGATCGTGGCTGCCTTGGCACCGCTCGGCCTCACGGCCGACGCGAACTACGAGATCGCGCGATTGCTCGTCGGTGCCGAGATGCAGGCGATTACCTACAACGAGTTCCTGCCGGTGTTGCTCGGGCGAGGGGCCTTGCGGTCATATCGCGGCTATCGTTCGGATGTCGATCCACGGATCGCGAACGAGTTCTCCACCGTGGCTTTCCGGGTCGGTCACACGATGTTGTCCTCGACGCTTCTGCGCCTCGGAGCGGACGGCCAGCCGATCAGTGACGGCAACCTGGCGCTCCGCGACATGTTCTTCGCGCCGCACGAGATCGTTCAGCACGGGATCGAGCCGACGCTGCGCGGGCTCGCGGGGCAGCTGGCGCAGGAGATCGATCCGCTGATCATCGATGACGTGCGCAACTTCCTGTTCGGCCCGCCCGGCGCGGGTGGTTTCGATCTCGCCGCGCTCAACGTGCAGCGCGGCCGTGATCACGGGATCCCGAGCTATCGCCGGTTGCGGGTCGCCTATGGGTTGCCATCGGTGCGCGACTGGCGCGACGTGACGCGGGACCAACAGCGCCGCGCCGCTCTTGCATCGGTCTATGACTCGGTCGCGGACATCGATGCCTGGGTCGGCGGACTCAGTGAGGATCACGTCGATGGCGCGATGGTCGGCCCCTTGTTCCATCGCGTGCTCGTCGATCAGTTCGAACGACTGCGGGATGGCGACCGCTTCTGGTATCAGCAGCAGCTGCCGTCGACCGTCGTGGATTGGATCGAACAGCAGACCCTCGCGACGATCATTCGCCGCAACACGTCGATCGGCAGCGAGCTGCCGGACAACGTGTTCGTGGCCAAGCTCCGCGAGCCGCGCGGCCGTGGGGCCGGGCGTGAGTCGCGGCGTCGCGGGCGCTGATCGCTGTTGCCGAGGCCCGGCTCGGCGCGGCGCTTGCATTCGATCCCGGGCGGCGCGAACCTGTCCGACGCGTGGAGAGGACGCCGCTACCCGGCGGCGCCGAGAGTGCGTCACAGGAGCAAACGAATGAGCAAGTGGGTGTTGATGGCCGTGTTCCTCGCTGGGTGTTGCACCAGTATTCCGGTGACCGACACGCAGTATCGGCACGGCGTGGCGATCCAATGGGACGGTGAGCCCTACTGCGGTCTCGAGCCGGCGCCGAACGCGAAGGTCGCGACGGCCGAGCTGCAGGACCTCGATCGGCAACTCGATGCGATGATTGCGGCGGTGCCCGAGCAGGCGCGGGTCGTGGTCTTCATTCACGGTGGCCTCAACACGCTGTCCGGGGCGCTGAAGCGCACCGAGAAGGGCGCCGCCGCGTGTGAGAAGTGGAACGCAGGGCGGCCAGCGAAGAAGCGGGTGTTTCCGATCTTCATCAACTGGCACTCGTCGCTCGTGACGTGGTACGACCGACTGTTTCGGGTACGGGAGGGGCTCGGCAAGGCGTTCTGGTCCTGGTTGACGTCGCCGATCGTGCTCGTCGCGGATTTCGGCCGGGCTCTGACGCGCCTGCCCGTGACGACGTTCCTCGAGACCCGCTGCAGCGTTTCGAACCTATTCGGTTTGCGCGCGGTGACGCCGCCGCCCGCGGGCTGGCAGTCGCCGCGCGTCGCGATCGACGAGGACTACGATGTCAGTCTGGGGGATCGCGCGGTTTCCGGCGTAACCCAGCTCGTCCCCGGGCTGGTGCGGCCCCTGACGATGTTCGTGACCGACGCCGCGCTCTACGACAGCTACCGGATGATGCTGCGGCGCATGGAGATGCTCTTCCACACCGAGAAGGACTTCCAACGGGCCCGAGGTGGCACCCGGGTACCGGAACCGAACGGTGTGTTGTCGAAGCTGTGCCGTCGCCTGCGCGACGTGCGGGCGCAAGGCCATGAGATCGTTCTGGTGGGGCACAGCCTCGGTTGCGTCGCGGTCAACGAGATCGTGCGTCGTAATCCGGACCTCGAGTTCGCGGCCATCGTCTACATGGCAGCGGGCTGTACCGGCAAGGACTTCGAGGAGACCGTGCCGCCGTATCTCGCGCGCCATTGCGACACGAACTTCTACAGCCTGTGCCTGCATCCGTTCGCCGATGCCGACGAGGACAACACGTACTCGTTCCTGCCGCGCGGCAGTCTGCTCGAGTGGCTCGACACCTATGCGCTGAACGTCCAGACGCCGCTCGATCTGACGTTCGGCAAGTGGAACAACGCAATGCGGGTCCTGCCGTTGTTCGATGGACTGCCCGTGTGCGTTCGGCGGCGCATCCACATCAAGGGCTTCCCGCGCCGGGCCGGCCACCCGAGCAAGCACGGCGACTTCAACGATCACCACTTCTGGGATCCGCGCTTCTGGAACCCGGAATGCCGGGCGGTCATCCCGCGCTTCGACGGCTGATCGAGGGGCGTTCGCCTGCCATGCCGGAAGCGTTCCGTAGGCACTCCGGATGCATTGCGGCGCGGTGGGGGCCATGGTCGAGTGCCGGCTCAACCACACTCGACAACCCGATGCACCACCGCAACCTCAGCTGTGGCCTACTGGCCAGCTCGTTCGTTTTCGCCACCGCCTGCCAGGGTTTGCAGGTCGACAATGCCTGGGCCCTGCGGTCCAGCAAGCTCGAAACCAGCGTTGATGGCGATGGCGCCGTGACGGAGATCGAGTACCACATCGCCCCCAACCTCGTGCCCACGGCCGTGCGAGGGGCGATGTCGGAGCTCTACCCCGATGTGACGTTCGAGCGCGCGGAGTACGAAGTGCGGAGTGGGGAGACGCTCTACGAACTCGTCACCGCGGTCGAAGGCCGCAGCGTCAACGCGATGTTCCACGAGGATGGTCGGCTGCACACGCTCGAGGTCGAGATCGATCCCGAGTCAGAGCCCGCGATCACTCGCACCGTTATGCGGGCCTGGCCAGGATGCACGATCGAGGCCGTGGAGCAGGTGCGGGACGGTGAGCAGCTCATCGTCGGCTATCACGTCGACATTACTTCCCGTGAGCGCGCGATCAAGGTCACCGTCGACCGCTCCGGACAGGTGACCGCCGCGGTGCGAGAGATCGCTGCCGAGGTCGAGGTGCCAATCGACCTCCCGCAGTAGAGCGCCGGCCGTCGACCGGATTCCCGCGGGATTTCCGCAACCGCAGCGCGGCACCACGACACGAACGGAGCGGGCGCGGACTCGGGTCGAACGATCAAGAGTCGAGTGACGCGCCGAATGCCGTGACCCGGCGGATTCTGCCGTTCACGGCGAGTTCTCGCTCCCCTGCATGAGGTGCGCCAATGCTGCGTGTTCGGTCGTATTCGGCGGTGTCGATCGCCGGTTTCGTCGGTGTCCTGTGGAGCGCGAGCAACGCGCTGCCGGCTCAGGGCAAGTTCGTCAACTACGAGGACCCCCAGGTCAAGCCGATCGCGGTCGCTGCGGTCGGAGCCTACGACTATGTCCTGGCGTGCAATACGCCGGACAACTCGGTCGAGATCTACCTGGCGGAATGGAGCCTCGCGGCGCCTGTCGCGCGGGTTCGGGTCGGGTTGTCGCCGGTCACGGTCAAGTGGGACGCGTCGACGGGCCACTTCTATACGTGCAATTTCCTCGGCGACTCGGTCTCGCGGGTGCGGCTCGATCTCGTGCCCGCGACCCAGACCACGGCGGAGACCGTCCGTGCCGTGCTCGAACGTACGGAGCGCGTCGGCGACGAGCCGACCGACATCGCGTTCGATCCGAACGCGACGACGGCGGTCGTGACGCTGCACTCGTCGGGCAAGGTCCGACGAATCGAGAAGAGCGATTTGTCGGCCGTCACCGGGCCACTGCTGCTCGGGACCCTGGCACCCGTAACGGTGGCGCCGCCCTTCGCGCCGGGCCCAGCGAACCCGAAGATCCCGTTCTGGTTCGTCAAACAGGCCCGCAGGATCGAGATTCTGCGGGACGATCGGCAGTACGTGATCAACACGATGGGGGGGGAGCTCAGCAGCATCTACGACCTCGGCGTTTTCGGCATCGTGCCGACACCAGGCGGCGGCACTGCGTTCCATGCCGTTTCGGGGGTTGGCAGCACCAATCTCGGGTGCGCTGTCAATGCTCAGCAGGACCGGATGTTCGTGGCTTCGCAGATCGCGATCAACGTCGGCGAGTTCGGCGGCGCGGAGGTCGCTGACGAACCGACGGGATTCGTGCAGACTTGGCTCAAGGTTCTCGACCTGCCGAGCGACGGCACGGCTCCGGTGCTCGCGGTTCCGCAACTCGACGGCCCGGCGCCGAAGCCGTTGTTCCGCAGCATCGATCTCAATCGGAACTACGACGGCGGCAGTCAGGTTCTCTTGCCGGAACCGGAGCGGCTGGCGCAGGTCACCGACGTCGTGCTCGTCCCGGATCCGACGCCCGGCAATCCGGAGCGTATCGTGCTGGCGGCGTTTGGCTCCGAACGGGTTGCGATTCTCACGCCCGACGCAAACGATCCGAGCGGCTACTCGCGATCGATCGTGAACCTCGGTCTGATCGGCAATCCGGGCGACGAGTACTCCGCGGTCGGTCCGCGCGGCCTCGCGTACTCGGGTAGATCGAGCCAACCCGCGAGCGGGACCACGGGCCTCGTATTCGTGATGAACCGTCTCGACAACTCGCTCGCGGTCGTCAACCCGTACAACGGGATGCACACGCGGCGGGCGCTCGCATTCGATCCGACGCCACACGTCATCCGCAAGGGCCGCACGTTCCTCTACACGGCGCGCACCACTTCGGAGCACGGCACGGTCTCGTGCGCCAGCTGTCACGTCGACGCCCGAACGGACGGCCTGCGCTGGCGACTCGGCGAGGACGTGGTTGGGCCGACGATCGCTCACCGGCTCATCGACGGCATCGACGGTACGCAGTTGCCGCAGGTCGGCGGCATCCCGGCGTTCCCGGCCGACAAACCAGAGACCGTGACGCAGACGCTGCAGGGCCTGGTCACGTCACACCTGGAACCCGACGCGATGCAGTTCCTTGCGACGGCCGCGCCGTACCACTGGCGCGGCGACAAGCCGGCGTTCCAGGACTTCAACGAGGCGTTCGTCAACCTGCAGGGCATGGCGGATGATCCCGAGCCCGGGGTCAACGGTCTGACGACCGCGCAGATGAACGACTACACCTCGTTCATCAACACGATCCACTTCCCCCCGAACCCCGAGCAGCCGCTCGACCGGAGTTATCACGGCGACGAGGGGTTGGCCCAGGATCCGTTCGATGGGTCGGGCGCACTGTTGGGACGCAAGCTGTTCCACACGGTGCCGTTCATCGACGGCCGCAGTTGCGTCAACTGCCACTCGTTGCCCGAAGGTAGCAGCAACACGCTGACGATCTTCTCGGAGGTGACCCAAGCGCAGAGCAGCACGGGGAGCACCGCGACGCAGGATCATCCGTTCGAGTCGGCGGCTCTGCGCAATCTGGCACCGCGCGAGATGGTGGTACCGGACGGCTACCTGGAATCTGGTCTGACGCCGTTCTGGCCGATCAACGGCCCGTCGGGCCTGCACCATGGTGGGGCCGGCTCGGTCCCGCAAACGAACTCGTGGAGCATCAACGACAACATGCACGTCACGTTCGAGGTGCTGGGGGCGGTCGTGCTCGGCAGCTTCACTGCTGCGCAGGTCGAAGGCCTGACCGAGTTCGTCCGTCAGTTCGATACCGGCACCGCGCCGGCGATCGGCTATGCGTGGACCATGACGGCGGGCGACCCGATGCCCGATGGCAGATTCGACGTCGTGCTGCCGCAGGCGGCCGAGGCGAACGTCGGGGTCGCTGTCTACCTGCGGAAGAACGGCCTCGAACGCGGGCTGTGGTACGATCCGACCCATCAGGGTGGGCGCTTCCGCGAGATGGACGGCAGTGGTTCTTACACCGCAGCGGATCTCGTGAACGAACTCGCCGAACCCGATGACGTGCTCATCGTGCAGGCGACGCCGACGGGCACTGAACGGCGGGTTGCGGACCTTACCGGCCTCGATCCGGCGCTGACCGGGAACGCACCGAGCAACCTCGAGCTGCTCGAGATGGTGCCGAGCACGGCGTACGTGGGCATCACCAACTTCATCGATTCGATCGACCCTGCTGGTTTGAACCCGCAGCCGAAGAGCATGGTTGCAGAGCGCACGCTGGCAAATGCCGTCGCGACCGCGCCAGTGCCGAACACCTTCGGGGTGCCCGTTCAGCCGCGACACGAGCCGCCGCGGCGCTTCCGGATCGCTGGCCTCGGGATCCGACCGGGTGCCAAGCTCGCGATCGAGGCGGCGGCTTCACCCGGGGCTCTCGTATGGTTCGATCTGGCGCCGACCGATCGCATCCACAGCGGCAAGCCGGTGTGGGAGACCGCGGAGGAACTCGACGCGCTCCAGACGATGGCCTTCCTCTGCGGAGGACACGCCGCTCCGGGCGTGCTCGCGACCTTGCTCGGCGACGCTACGGCTGCGAGTCAGCTGGATCCCGATACGTACAACTCGTTCCGGATCGAAGTCCTGAACGAGGATGGCACGAGCGGGACGAGTGGCTTCGGGAAGCTCGAGATCACGCACGTGCGCTGAGACCGCGCCGGCTCGAGAACGGTTGATTCTCGGGCCGACGCCGGCCGGTTGGTGGGCGACGTTCCGCGCGACTCTACGGCAGAATGCGTTCGTGGAGCTCTGGCGTGAACCCCGGTCGGCCGAGTTCGCGAAGCCGGGTTCGTGCGTGAACCGGACGCTCAGCTGACCGCCGGGTTTCATGGTCGCGGGAACCTCGTGAACTGCGGCGTCGGGTCCGGGTATCCTGAACTGTCCCGCCGGCCTGTCCCTGGAGCGCGGGATTCGGATCAGGAGTCCGCATGGTGTCCGGCGGCATCGAAGAGGAACACTGTACTGGTACCCGGCGAGGTGATTCGCGCGGCTGGCTCATACCCGTCGCGCTTGTGCTCGTGTTCTGGCCGGCGTTGCTCGGCGATTACGTCGGCGATGACCACCGCCTCATCGCGAACAACGTCGCGCTGCGCGAACACGATTTCGCGGCGATGCTCACGCAGCCGCTCTTCGGAATCGAGGTTGGCTACTGGCGACCCGTGACCGTTCTCGGCTTCTGGCTCGGGTACACTCTGGCCGGCGCGTTCGGCGTGCATCTGCTCGCGCTCCTCGCGCACGTCGCGGCCACGTTCTTCGTCCAGAAGATCGCGGGCCGCTTCGTTGCCCCGGCGATGGCGCGGTGGATTGCACTCGTGTTCGCGCTGCATCCGGTGCAGGTCGAGAGTCTGACGTGGTGCGCCGCGCTCAACGATGGTCTCTGGAGCCTGGCCGCCCTCGGCGCGATGCTTGCCGCGGCGAGATGGCGTGACTCGCGCGGCTGGTGGGCCCTGCTCGCAGTCGGTTCCTGGTGCCTGCTCGCGCTTCTCGCCAAGGAAACGGGCGCCGTAGCGATCCCGCTCGCGCTCGCTGCGGCTGCCTGGTTGCCCGGGACCTCCGGGGCCATCCCACGGTTTCGTTGGTGGCCGCTTCTGACCCTGTTGACGATGGTGTTCGCGGCCTGGCTCGCGGCGCGCGCCTGGGTGTTGTCCGAACCACTCGGTATCGTGCTGTCGGGCCTGGGAGAGAATCGCTGTGACTTCGATCCGGCGCGGGCCACCTCGATCCTGCACGGTCAGCTCGTGCTGTTGGTCTGGCCGTTTCCGCTGATCCCCCTGCGCATCCCGGCGCCGGTCGGTGCCGTCGTCGTGAGTCTGATGATCGCTCTCGGTATCGCGGCCTGCGCGGCAATCTGGCGCCGGCGGACCAGCTCACGCTGGTTGTTCGGGCTCGTGGTGGTGCTCCTTCCGATTGCCCCGGTCGCGTTGCACCACGAGACGATCGGGCTGTATCCGATCGCCGACCGCTATCTGTATCTGTCGGTCGCAGGGTTCGCGCTGCTGGTCGGCAGCCTGCCGATGCCGGGACCGGCCTGGCTCCGCTGGATATTGCTCGGGGCAATGGCCGTGGGGTCGTTCCGTGGTTCGTTCTTGCGCCAGGACGACGACACGCTCGCGGTGCATTCCCTCGAGTACCTGCCGCAGGATCCAGCGATTCTCGTGATGGCGGCGGATGCCCGTCTGGGCGCTGCGTTCGACGGCGATCCGTTTGCCTTGTTGCGCTGCGAGCGACTCTACCGCCGAGCGCTGGCTCGGATCGAAACCGCCGACGAACGCGAGCAACGCAAGCGCACGCGCGCCACCGCCCAGCTCGGGTTGGCCTGGTGTCGCCTGTTGCGATGGTCGGCGGCGGACAGGGCCGAGAAGCCGCCCGCGAGTGAGGTGCTGGACGCGTTTCGGGCAGCCATCGAATGCGATCCACGCGACCCTGCTGCCTGGGCCGGCCTCGGCGTGGCGAGTGGCGAGCTCGGCCGGATCAAGGCCGCGCGTGCCGCGTTCGAGCACGCGCTCGAACTCGAACCGCATAACGCCGCCGCGCGCCGGGGACTTCGCCGACTCGAGTCCGTGCCGAAGTGACCCAGGAGCAACTCCTGGAGCGGATCAATTGCCGCCGCCGCGGTCGAGCCGTCGTGCAGCCCGAACGCCGACGTCCAATTCGTACGCGCCCAGGTGGGTGCGCGCGGTGATTGGTGACAGGGACAGATCGTTCAGATAGCCGTGACCTCGCACACCATGTTTCGTGCCCCGTGGGGCGAGCCACTCGCCGGTCTGCGACTGCATGACGTGGCGGTCGGGGTAGGCCTTGTTGTCGAGGCACCACTCGCGGAGGTTGCCGCGCATGTCGAACAGGCCGAAGCCGTTGGGTGCGAAGCTGCCGACCGGGGCCGTGTAGATGAACCCGTCGCTCCCCGACAGTTCGTCCGCGGTGCTGCTCATACCCTTCGCGCTCGCGTCGAAGAGGTTCTCGACGAGTTCCGCCGCATCGAGCAGCGGGACCTCCTGGTCGCGGTGTTCGACGGCGCGCGCCGCGTACTCCCATTGCGCCTCCGTGGGCAGCGTCAGGCCTGACCGGGCGAGGACGTCCATGGCATCTTCCCATGACACCTGATCGACCGGGTGCTGCAATGTCGTGCCACGATGGGGAACGGGCCAGAAGCTGTCGTCGCGGCCGCCGAGGTGGAGCCACTGCCGGCGCGTCATCTCGTGCTTGGCGATCAGGAACGGTGCCAGGGAGATTTCGACGAGGTAGTTCTCGGTGTCGCGCAGTCGACCGTCGTAGCGATGACCCTTCGAATTCGTTCGCTGGGCGCCGATCCACTGTGGTCCGCCCGGCAACAGGACGAAGACGATTCCCGTGCCATCGTTGCAGACGAGTTCCCCGTCTTCGTTGCGCCGCGGTGGCGAGCCGGATCGCAGGTGCGCGAACTCGTAGAGTCCGGAGTGGGGATCGACGCCGAGTGGTTGCAGGCCGGGCTGTGGCGTGATCGGCAGGCCGTCATAGAGCTCTGCGATCTGTTCGATCGCGCGATCCCACGAGACCTTCGCCGTGTCGATGCTGGCCAGCTCACGAACGAGCTTGCGATACCTGCCGCCCTCGTCACGAAAGCGATCGAGATCGGCGAGGTAGCGATCACACGAGTCATGGAGCAGCTGGTCGAGTGAATCCTCGAACACCCAGCGCCGTAGGGCGTCGAGATTCGCTCGCAGTGCGGCGGCTTGTTGTCGATCGTCATCGGCCTGCTCGCGCAGCTTCTCGAGTGTGTCGGCCCGACCCAACCCTTCACCGATCGCCTGCTGCACCCGTTCGAGTCGGTCCAGTTCGCGTTCGATCGCGAGGCCCTTGGCGAGTCGAACGGCGCCGCTCGGGTGTCCGGTCTTGCGCAGCTCGTTGCGCAGCCCGACCGCTTCCGCGCGCCGATCCATCAAGGCCTCGGCGCGCGCTCGCCAGCGTACTGCCTCGTCGACGTTGGCCGCGATCGGCTGCAACCGATCGTATTCGGACTGCAAGCTCGCGAGTTCTTCGCGCATGTGCATCAGTCTGTTCTCGCGCGCGCTGGCGGCGGCCTTTCCGGCGAGAACCGTGCCTGCTACGGCGGCGGCAAAGAGCACGCCGGCCATCGCGAACCACCATGGGTTGCGCTGGGTGAATCGGACCGTGCGCAGCAAGAGACCTGGCGGTTCAGCGAGGATCGGATGCAGCTCGCACATCCGTCGCAGGTCCTCGGCGAACGCGGCCGCCGACGGGTAGCGGCGTGCCGGATTCGGGTCCATCGCCTTGCCCACGACGATCGAGAACTCGCGCGGCAGGCTGCGGACGATGCGGCGCGGA
The DNA here is from genome assembly GCA_024743115.1 of bacterium. GTDB lineage: Bacteria > Planctomycetota > UBA1135 > UBA1135 > UBA2386 > JAGQRA01. Next base: position 183,297 of record JANSXC010000001.1, read on the forward strand.
TCCGGTACGTGACCGTTGAGGATCTGCCGCATCGTCGTGTCCTCGTTGGGGCCGCCGAACACACGTTCGCCGGTGATGGCCTCGTAGAACGTCGCGCCGAGGGCCCAGACGTCCGCCGTCGGGCCGACCGGTTCGCCCCGGCATTGTTCCGGCGCCATGTAGGACGGTGTTCCGAACACATCGCCGCTCTGCGTCAACGTGATGCCGTCCCGCAGATCGTCGGCCGCCAGCCCGAAGTCGAGGACGACCCCCGTGCCGTCGGGCTGGACCATGAGGTTGCCCGGCTTGACATCGCGATGCGTGATGCCCGCCTCGTGGGCCGAGTGCAGAGCCTCGGCGATGCTCTCGAACAAGCGCAGCGTGGCGCGCCACGGGCGCAGATGGCGACCGCCGGACTGGCTTCGTTCCATCGCCGTGGAGTCGTTCGACACCAGTTCGAGGGTGTAGTCACCGCCGTCGATTCGCGACTTTGCGTTGGCGATGAGTTCGGCCAGGGTGTGGCCTTCGACGTGCCGCATCGCGAGGTACAGGTGATCACCATCTTCGCCGATCTCGTAGACGGGGCAGACGCCGGGGTGATCGAGGCGCGAGGTGGTTGCCGCCTCGGCGCGAAAGCGCTGCTCTCTGAACTGCGTGCGAAAGATGTCGGCCTGCAGCACCTTGAGCGCGACCTTGCGGCCCAGCTCGGTGTCGGTGGCGGCGAACACGACGGCCTGACCGCCGCGTCCTAGTCGGCGGTCGATTCGGTACTTGCCGAGCCGGCGACCGGCGTCCGGATCGTCGGCTGCTGGTTCGCCCTCGTCGCCCGGGCCGCTCTCGCCCTCAGTAGCAGACGGGTCCGCTGCGCTCGACTCGGGTTCGGCCGGCTCTGGCATGGCCAGCAGCGCGTCCATGAGCTGGTCGGCCGCCTCGGGGAACTCGCCGATGAGATCGGCCAGCGGGCGCGGCACACTCGCGGAGTTCGCGAGGAGTGCCCGCGCCAGGGCGTCGAGTTCCGAGTCCTTCGGCTCAGCCATGGTGTCAGCGAATCGTGACCGTGCGGCGGTTCGAGGTCCGCAAGCCGAGCGGATTGTAGCTCAGGTCGAGGACGGCCCATTGCGATTCGAATGACAAACCGATGGGCAGCGGGCCGGCCGGCAGGGTCGTCGTCGAGAGCACGGGGCCCGGGCCCGGTAGCGCAACGAACGTCGTCGCGAGCGGTATGACCAGGGCCGCGCACGTCGGGGCACCGAACGGGTCGAGCGGCAGGAACTGCTGACTGAATCCGAGCATGTGAACGGCCGCGAGCGGGGCCGGGTTGGCGTAAGTGACCGAGAAGTCGATCGTCGGCATGTCGACGGTCTCGTCCGTGTTGGCGTCGGCGATGATGTCGGAAGAGTCATCGGCGCACGACCAGGTCCACGCGAAGGTGTCGGTGGCAAAGGCGCCATAGCTCGACGCACCGTGCGGCTGCGCGCGGTAGCGGGCTGTTTCGAGCCCGCTCCCCGCGACGATCGGCGGGCGCATCGTGTCGTCGAGTTCGAGCACGAGGAAGAAGTCGGCGCCGCTGGTGTGCGTGTAGTTGAAGTTCGCGATCCACCAGTCGAGGCCGTCGGCATCCAGGCTGTGGGTTTGTGTGAGGGCGCCGCCGGGAAGTTCGTTGCCCGTCGGACCGGTGACGGCATGAAGCGTCACGCGCGGTGGGGTTGCGGTACCGCTCTTGAACGGGGCCATGTAGAAGCAGAGCTGGCTCGAACTCCACCCGAGCGAGTTGTTGGGGACGTAGATGGCGTACTTGGTGTTCGCCGGCGCGGTGCTGCGGTCCAGCTTGCGGGGGCGCGGATTCAACGGCGGACAGTTACCGCTGCAGCCGGCGCCCGAGGTGTCGTGGCTGTTCCACGACGCGTCCACCGTTACGCCGTCGAGGCGCAGACCGAATGGTTGGGTGGTCGACTTGCGCACGCCGATGTAGACACCGCCGTAGGCATCGTAGTGCGGCCACTCCATGTCGTCGGCGAATGGCGAGCCCAATCGGATGTTGAGGCTCTCCGGTGCAACCCCGAGACCGAGGAAGTACCACTGCGAATTGCTGAACTCCGTGGACCAGAGCACGACGTGGTCGGTGCCGCCGGCTTCGTTGTCGACGAGTGACAGTCGGCCGACCGGCGTTGATGTCGAGCTGGCGCGCGTTACCTCGAACGTCCACGCGACGCCGGTGTCCCCGTTCTTGTCGGGTCCGGCGACTTCCCGCCACGGATCCGGGAACTCGTATTCCGAGTCGGTCGTACCGCAGACGCCCATCGACCAGGCGCACCGTTCGCCCGGGGCCAGGCCCGAGGGGATGTCGAGCCACACCCAGCCGTTGAGCTTGAAGTTGTCGGCGGCCGCGGTCTCGAAGTAGTAGCTGCGACCGCTGCCGGGACTCGGCGCGTCGAAGAAGACGTGCCCGCCGCCGTCCGGAGACGCCGGGACCGGTGGCGATGCCTGGTTCACCGGCGGGGCCTGGCAGCCGCGCCAGAAGGACACTCCGCCCGTGCCGGGCAGGCCGTAGCTCTCGGCGATGTCGGACTTGTTGTTCGGCAAGTGATTCGTGGCCCCGGGGGTCGCCGTCGCGATCCGCCACTCGAAGCCGTTGTTCGATACCGGTCCGGTGCCGAAGTCGCTGATGAAGCCATCGTCCTGGCGGGTCCAGGAGGTCGCGACGCCCGGATGCCCGATGTGTGCACCGAACAGCGGGTTGCCCTGGTAGGAAGCTGCCGGCAAGGCGCCGTCGGCCGCTTCGTAGGCGAGTCGGTCGATGACCATTCCGCCCTGGTCCCTGAGCTCGATGCTCGCAGCGCCCGTCGGTAACGGTGTGGAGAGCTGGTGGGGGCCGGCGGCGTCGAACACGAAGTAGCCGCCGGGCGCGATGCCTCCCGAGCTGACCGTCGCGAAGACGATAGGGACCGATTGGTTCGGCGTGACCCCGACGATCTGCCAGCCAGCCAGGCTGATCGAGTTGCTGGTGCGGTTGAACAGCTCGATGAAGCGATCGCTCGCAGGTGCGTCGTAGACGAGCTCGTTGAACACGACATCGCCCGACATGCCGATGGCGCTGACCGCCGCAGGCTGCAGCACGGTGCTCGGTGGCGTCACAGTCGTGTGAATCGTCAGTCTGATGTCGTGAACCCCGGCACCGAAGGTGTGCGTCGGGTTTTGGAGCTGACTGTCGGTCGTACCGTCGTTGTCGAAATCCCATTCCCAGCCGGTGATGGACGTGCCCGTCACGCTGGACGTGTCGGTGAACGAGACGGTGAGGGGTGCCGTGCCCGCGGCCGGGTTGGCCACGAAGCTGGCCTGGGCATTTGCGCTCACGACCAGACCCGGTTGGATCAAGGTCGATGGTGGCGAAATGCCGTTGCTGACCGTGAGTCGGACGTCGTAGGTGCCGGGGCCGTACGTGTGACTCGGATTCGCCTGATTGCTGTCGACGATGCCGTCGTTCTCGAAGTCCCACTCCCAAAGCGTGATGGGCGCGCCGATCGTGATCGACTGGTCGACGAAGTTGACCGTCAGTGGCGCCGCGCCGGTCGTGGGGGCACCACTGAAGTTTGCTTGCAGGAACGCGGCCGCGATGAAGTTCGGCTGGACGATCGTGGATGGTGCCGTCACACCGTTGCTGACGGTGAGCGCGACGTCGTAGCTGCCCTGGGCGAAGGTGTGGCTCGGGTTCTGCAGCGTACTGTCGATGATGCCGTCGTTCTCGAAGTCCCATTGCCAGCTCGTGATCGGCAAGCCCGTGGCCGTCGACGTGTCCGTGAAGTTGACGACCAACGGAGCGTTGCCGGCGGTGGGGCTGGCCGTGAAACCGGCTTGCAGCGTTGCGGCGATCTGGTTGATCGCCAGGGTGAACGAGCCCGTTTGGCCCGACGCGCCACCGACTCGCACGTAGACGACTTGCAGCGCCGAGAGCGCGAGCGTAATGCGAGACTGCGCTCCACAGTCGTTGTCGCTGCAACCCAGCGAGGTCAAGCCGCCGCTGCAGCTCCCGCTGAACACTTCGAGCAGAGTGTCCAGTCCGGAGCCACACGTATTGAACTCGAACGACGCGGTTACGGGGGCGACGAAACGGAACCATCGATCGCTGCCACCGACGCCGCAGGGCCAGCTCGGAGCTGACGCAGTGTAACCGCTGTTCGTGTAGGTGCCGTTGGTGCCGGTCGTGACGAAACCGGCGCCGTTGCAGTTGTCGTCGGGCCGCGAGATCGCGCCGACGAGATACCAGAGCCGTAGGTTTGCCACGCGCTGTTGAAACAACGACGGTGTGAACGGCTGATTCGAGGCTTCGCCCGCTGACAGCAGGAGATTGGGGTCCGAGTACGTTTGGTTCGATCCGTTCCCGTTCGTGTAGGCGAAGCTCACCCCATTGGCGACGAGAGCGATGCCAACCGTGCTCGAGAGCGCGAACGACTGTGTGGTGACCTGAGTCGGCAGCCCCGGTCCTGCTGCCGTGCACGCGCCGCTCGCGAGCAGCAGCCAGGCGGCCGGGTTGGTCTGCTGGCCGGAACGGGTTCCCGGAGTGACATAGACGTCGACCGAGCCGGTCGTGCCCGCCGGGCTGTTGAGGTTGACCTCGAGTCCGACGATCGTGACCGCGGGAGCGCTGACGGCGAGGTCGAAGTACACCGCGCCGTTCGGCGCGCCATTGTTGTTGTTCGCGAACGTCGTCGTCAGTGACGACTGGGCTCGCGCCGCGTCGTGGAGCTGCAGGAGTGTGAGCGCGGCGAGAACGAGCGCCGAGCGCAGAAGTGCGGGCACGGTGGTGGACCAGCGGGCAGCGGAGAGGGGATCGGTGAGCCGCTTCATGGACAGGTGACGGTGGAGGAGGTGGTTCACACTCTCGAATGGCCGCTCGGCGATGGATTCGGACAAAGTGATCGAGGTTTTCTTCTAGGACCGCTCATTCGACCAACCACGCTGCACGCTCTCGCAGACTCGCCCGCAGTCGTGACCAGCGTTTCGTTACGGCTGCTTCTGACATACCGAGCTGGGTGGCCGCAATTCGGCAGGGCCTCTGCTCCATGCCGCACAGCACCGCGATCGTGCGGTCCGTTTCGCCGAGTTCGTCGACGATTTCGAGCGTGTTGCGGAGGTCTTCGCGTTTCGCGACCCGCCGGGTCAGCGTCGTCATGTCGGCGGCAATCTGTCCCATCTGATGAACCAGTGTCGAACGGCCCTGCGGCGTGCGGATGCGGCGCTCCTTACGAACCCGGCGGAAGTGCTCCATGAGAACGTGTTTGCCGATTGCGAAGACCCATGCTGCAAGATTGCCGCCCTGGAACGAGTCGAGTCGCATCAGGGCGCGACACAGGGTTTCCTGGGTAAGGTCCTCGGCGCCGGGTTGCCCCTGCAGCCGCATATGGCTCCAGACCAGGAGTCTGGGCGTCAGCTGTTCGAGTTGTTGCCGCAGGTCGACGTCGTCGCGAGGCGGCTGGCTCGATTCGGGCGTGTTCTTCATGAGCGTCGCGGCGTGCGGGTGCGTATCGCTGCGCGCGCTTCGGTCTTCCCCGTGAAAGCTCCGACTCTTCGGAGTCGGATCTCCGTTGCGGCGAGCCCGCGTCGGCGGAATGACGAAGTTCGCCGACTTTGGCGGCGGAGTCAACCGCATCGGCCGAATGTGGGGCGGCCCGAACGACCGAGGTGAAGCGGCGCCGAAAGCCGGCGCCGCCTTACAGCAAGCCCTTACAGGCACGAGTATTCGATCACCGTCTTGCCACCCGCGCTCAGGATGATGCAGTTCGGGTCGAGCGGTTCGACGCTGATCTCGTTGGTGACGAAGTCGGTCTTCACGACGAACTCGCCGGGGTACTTGTCGTTCAACTGGTTCTGGATCTGCGCCGCGTGGAAGCTCAGCGCGAGAACCCGATCGAGGCCGCCGGCCGGCATGACCGTCACCGCCTTCATGAAGAAGTCGTAGTGCTTGAAGAGGTCGTCGCACTGCATGTTGAAGTGGATGTCCGTGAGGAACGTCCAGCCCTGGCGGTAGAAGGGAACCGGCGCCAGGGGGCAGAGCGGCGTGGCCGGGAACGTGCCGACGACCACGGGGATGTCCGTAGCGCCCACCCCGTAGGTCACGTAGTGACGTTGTCCGCTCACCGGGGGCACCGTCAGCTGCACCTGCGTCATGACGCGATTGTCGAGGCGGTCGGTGCCGGTCCAGGCCCAGCTTTCCCCCGGGGCACTCAGCGCGACGGCGCTTCCACCGATCGGCTGGTTCTGGGCACCGTCGCCACGGAAGACGCCGAGGGTGGCCGGCTGGCCGAAGTTGTGCGGCTGTGGCATCGAGCCGAGCCGGGCCACGACCGTCTGGCCGTTCGGCGTCTGCTGAACCGCCTGCGCGATCAGCACGGCGGTGTCCCCGTCGGGCCACATGAGCCGCCAGCAGGTGTTGGCCGGGTCAGGGTCGACGTTGCGTGCGGTGAACGAGACCGTTCCGCCGACCGCGACGGTCGTGCTGCTCGCCCCCGTGACGACCATCGGCGTGTGTTGGCCGATCGTGCACTTCGCGCCATTGGTCACCGTCGCACCTAGCTGGTTCGCGGGTGGGTCGATCACGAAGAACTGGGCATGGAACGGCAGGCCGATCAGCGCCGTGTTGTTGGCGAGCGGCAGGCCGAAGGAGCCGGCTCCGGCCGCCGAGGTCTGCAGCAGGCCGAGTGCGAGTTCGGCCGAGTTGCGCCAGATGCAGCCCGGCGCGCCGAACGGCGCGAGGGGCAGCGGCAGCGGGCCGGCCGGTGAGGTGGTGTCGGACAGCCCGGCGCGGAGCAGTGCGATCGTCGAGCTGGGCGCGTTGGCCAGGTCCATCCAGAACCTCTGCCCGATGGTGGGCACCCCGCTCGACGACAGGGTCGGCGTTCCGTTGGAGCCCGGGCAACCGGCGCCGACGGTCGAGAACCGCTGCGATTGCGCGGCCGCGGCGGACAGCAGTGAGAAAGCAGTCAGAAGAGCAAAGGAGGTCGTGCGAATGTGGAACATCGTCAAGGAGTCTCGCCAGCTCCTTCGGCCACGACGTGTGCCCGATTCCCGGCTGGCGAGTTCTCCATGACGACCCGTCGCCGGAACCGGACACGGTTTCCTTCGGCGATTGCCGCGGGCTGCAATCAGCCTCCTGGCCGTGGCGCCCGCGGTTCGCTGTCGGCGCCCGGTTCAGCGGTCAGCTCACGGCCGCACGAGCATGCGGTAGACCTCGCTGAAGTTGCCGACCGCGAAGTTGCCGGTCGGGAACGTGAGGCACTGAAAGCACAGGACCGTGCCCGGGATCCACGGCAGGTTGGGCACGTTGATGTCCATCGCAGTGCCAACCGGGACCGCGGCGTGGATCACCGCGACGCCGCCGCTCGGACCCGAGAACAGGATGCCGTAGGGCTGGAGCAGCGAGGCGCCGCCGGCCGGGTCGAGGCCGACAGTGAGCAGTGACGAGCCTGCCTGGCCCTGCATCGTCATCGATACCGTCTCGCCGGGGCGGACATCGAGGTTCGTGACACCCATCGTCCAGTTGCCGAACTCGTACGCGCCCATGTCGGGGTCTGCCGGTCCGGACATGCTGTCGGAGAGTAGCCGCGAGTTCTCGAGGTGGTCCTCGACGGTCATGATACCGAACGTCGGATCGGCGGCGCCGATGCATGGCGAGCCGGCCTGTAGCGTCAGGTCGCCGTTGCTGGCGTCGACGAACAGTGGGTCGGCATTGAGGTTGCCGTTCATGCCGGCGAAGTCCCCGTTGCTGTTGAGCACGTTGCCGGACGTCAGGCCCGTGTAGTTGGAGCCATTGTCCCAGCTGCAGCTGTTGATGACGTTGCCGGTCCAGCTCGCAGCCGCGCGGATGCCGTCGCTGCTGCTGCCGTTGACGGTTGCGTGGATGATGTCGAATGAGCCGTTTGCAAGGTCGATGCCGCGACCACAGTCCCAGGCCACGAGGTTGGTCGGGGAGAGTCCGAGGTTCTGGAGCTGGAAACCATCGTCCTGGGCGTTGTCGACGCGGACCGAGCGCAGCACGGTGTTGGCGTTTTCGACCGTAAGGCCGCTGAAGTTGCTGCGGCCGGCATATCGCAGCCGCACGTTCCGGAGCACGGCGCCGCCGCTGGCGACCGGTACGCGCAGCCAGAACCAGGAGCCCGCGGACCCAGTGGTCGGACCATTGCCGGTGCTGTCGCCGCCGAACGAATCGTCTTCGGCGTCCGTGATCACGACGGGTTCGTAGGCGGTGCCTTCGAACTGCGCGGTGCTGTTGACGATGATCTGCAGTGCGCCGATCAACTTGATGATGCAACCCTGCTCGACCCGGAGGTTGCCCGGGGCGTTCACCTGGATGTTGGCGGAGAAGAGGAACGCACCACCGAGCATCGATTGGGTGCCGATCCGCAGGTCGCTGACGATGGTCGCGGCCGTGATCCGCATGCAGTTCGAGTCGTTTCCCGACGCGGTGTTGTACTCGAAACCCGGAATCGCAGTGGCCGGCACGTTGTCGACGGCCTGGCCCTGGTTGTCGTTGAAGGCGCAAGTCGTCACCGTCGGATGCGAATTGCCGTTCAGGGACAGGCCCCTTTCCTGGCAGTCACTCACCGTGCAGTTCGTCATCGTGATGTCGGCCGTGTAGAGGTCGACGCCCGAGAAGTTGCTGCGACCGGCGAAGCGCACCTCGGTGTAGGTGAGCGTGCTCGCATCCGAGGTGTCGTTGCAGCGGAGGTAGAACCACTTGCCGACGGCGCCGGTGCTTGCCCCGTCGTTGTTGCTGTCGCCGCCGATCGTGTCGTCGGCGTCGTCGGTGAAGACGACGGGCTCGACCGCGGTGCCCTGGCAGTCGAGCGTGCCGTCGATGAGGACCTGCCGCGCGCCCACCATCTTGAGATTGACGCCCGCCTGGACGGTCAGCGTCACCCCGAGGGGAACGGTCAGGTTGGTCGCCATCAGGAACGCGCCGTCGATCATCGACTGCGTGCCGATCGTCAGGTTGCCAGTGACCGCTCCCGTAGTGATGCGAATCGCGTCGAGAGTGTTGCCGGTCGCCGTGTTGTTGGTGATGCTCGGCAGCGCATTGATGGCGACGTTGTCGATTGCGTTGCCGTTGCAGTCGCTGATGGTCGTGTTCGTGATCGTCGGGAATGATCCGTTGTTCAGGCTGATGCCGCGTTCCTGGCAGTCGCGCACGGTGCAGTTCGCCATTGCGATGTCGGCGGTGTAGAGGTCGACGGCGGAGAAGTCGCTGCGGCCTGCGAAGCGGATCTCGGTGTAATCGAGCGTGCTCGCATCCGAGGTGCCGTTGCAGCGGAGGTAGAACCACTTGCCGGGATTGCCGACGCTCGGGCCGTTGTTGTCGCTGTCACCGCCGATGCTGTCGTCGCCCGAATCGGTGAAGACCACCGGCGCGACCGCGGTGCCCTGGCAATCGAGCGTGCCGTCGATGAGGACCTGCTGGGCGCCGGTCATCTTGAGGTTCACGCCGGCCTGCAGGGTCAACGTCACGCCCGTAGGCACGGTGACGTTCGCCGCCATGAGGAAGGCGCCGTCGAGCATCGATTGCGTCCCGATCGTCAGGTTGCCGGTGACACCGCCGACGGTGACGATCACCGCGTCGAGCGCATTGCCCGAGGTCGTGTTGTTCGTGAGGCCGGGGATCGCCCGGATCGCCACGGTGTCGATGGCGTTGCTGCCGCAGTTGGTCACCGTCGAATCACTGATGGTCGGGAACGAACCGCCGTTCAGGTTGATCCCGTCAGCCTGGCAGTCGCGCACCGTGCAGTTCGTCATCGCGACGTCGGCGGTGTAGAGGTCGACGGCGGAAAAGTTGCTGCGGCCCGCGAACCGCACTTCGGTGTAGTCGAACGTGCTGGCGTCCGAGCCGTCATTGCAGCGCAGGTAGAACCATGCGCCCGGCGAGCCGGTGCTCGGACCGTTCGCATTCGTGTCCCCACCGGCGCTGTCATCCTGGATGTCGGTCAGGATCACCGGGTTGGCGGCCGTACCGTTGCTGATCAGCGTGCCGCTGACGTTGAGTTGATTGGCGCCGGTGAACTTGATGATCACGCCGGCGTCCAGGGTCAGCGTCTGGCCGGCATCGACCGTCAGGTTGGTCGCGTGGTAGACACCCGCGGTCAGGGTGCCGGACTGTGAGCCGGAGATCGGTGTCTGGGCAGAGGCAAAAGAGGCGAGAAGCCCGGCGGCGAGGCCAGGCAGGGCGAGGCGCCGGGTGACGACAGAGATCGATTGATACATGGTTGTTGTGGGGATCGGCGAGCGTGCTGCAAGCAGACACCCGAAAGACGTCTGGGCGCTGCTTCGTTCCCTTGCGAGAGGGCGCAGCCTACGGGTCGCGAAAAATCGGAATAGCCCCCTGGAACCGTGAGTTCGGCCCACAGTACGGATCGGCATTTCCTGTCTCCCGCACCAGGGCGAGGACATCGGTGCCCACGATGTGCAATGTCCTCCCGCGGCTCTGCCGTTTCGTTCTCCTGTTCCTGACCGTGCTCCCGTGCACGATCGTGGCCGATCTCGCTGGGCAGAGTCGGGTGGCATGGGCCCTGGTCGCTCCGGCGGGTCAGAGCAGTCCGTTCACGCCGTTCTCCGGCTATCAGTACTCGCCGTCCGGCGCGAGCATCACCGTGACCCGGAGTTCTGTGAGCCATCGCTTCACGGTCACGATCCCCGATGTCTCCGCGGCTGCGGGCGGCTGTGTGCATGCGACCCCGTTCGGCGGCAACCACACTGCGGTCGTCGAGGGTTGGAGCAGCGGCAACGGGAACGTGTCCATCACGATTGCGCTGTTCGATGTCGACGGCAATCCGGCGCCCGATACGGCGTTTACGGTGCACTGGCGCGACGACGGTCCGGTATCGCGGCGGGACGGCTACGTCTGGGCTCACTTGCCGACAGCCTCGAGCTACACGGCGTCGTCGACCTACGCCTGGAACGGCAACCGCGGCGCGCCGACGATCCAACGGAACGGCACTGGCGCCTATGAGGTCGTATTTCCCGGCCTCGGCCCGTCCGGCGCAAAGAAGGGGCAGGTGCAGGTCTCGCCCTATGGCTTCACTCCGACGCGCGCGAAGGTGTCGTCCTGGGCAAACTATGGTGGCGACCTGCACGTCTTCGTGCGCACCGTCGACATGACCGGGGGGCCTGTCGATGCGCGCTTCACCTGTTCGTACAACGAGTCCGCGGGCCCGATCCATCCGGCGTTCGGCTCGGGTGCACATGTGTGGGCCAACGAACCGACGACCGATTACTACGCGCCACACGCGTCGTACACCGACGGCAATGGCCACGAAGGGCCGGCTGACAACGAGACGGTGACCCGGCTCGGCACGGGCACGTATCGCGTCAGTCTGCCGAGCATGGCGCCATCGTCGAGTTCGACTGTGCAGGTCACGGCACAGGGTACGAGTGCGGAGTTCGCCGCGATCCAGTCTTGGCTCGGTGACGGCAAGGGCGGAACGAACGTGACCGTTCGCACCTACGACGCGAGTGGCGTGCCGGCCGACGCCCGGTTCTGTCTGAAGTACCTGACCAGCCGGCCTGGTGCCCGCCCCGAGATGGCGTGGGCCTGGGTCAACACCGTCGGCCTCGCGCCCGGTCAGTCCTACACGCCGTCGCTGAGCTATCAGCACACGAACTCGGGTCAGCCCATCACGGTGACGCGGCATCCGACGTCGACCAACGTCTACGAGATCGCACTGCCGGGGATCGCGGGCGTGCACGGTGAGAACGTGCAGATCACGCCGCACAACGGTGATCATCTGATGTTCGTGGGCCACATCATCGCCGGGCTCGTGCCGAAGATGTACGTGCACATGTACGATCGGCTCGGCAACCCGACTTCGGGCAAGGCGTTCACCGTGCTCTATATGTCGCCGACGATCGACCAGCGTCGCGGCTTCGCCTATGTGCGCGCGGTCGGGCCGCATCCGACCCGACTCGATGAGGATCACACCTGGAACGGGAATCGCGGCGCACCGTCGCTCGATGTGCTCGGGGTCGGCAGCTATCGCATCACGTTCCCCGGTCTCGCGCCGAGCGGCCCGGAGAAGGGGACGGCGCTCGCGACCGCGGCGTTCGCACCCGTGCGGCGTGCGAAGATCGTTACGTGGAATGCCAATGGCAACGACCTCGAGGTCTATGTGGCCATGACAGACCCGGGTGGCGTGCCCACGGATGGCAACGTCTACGTCTACTACCAGGAAACGGCGACGGCGATGCTGCCGCAGCACGGGTCGGGCGCGCACGTGTGGGGCAACCATCCGACGTTCGTCACCTACACGCCGCACCCCGAGTTCACGCACAGCAACGGGGACGTCGGACCGGCCGGGAGCGAGACGATCGATCGGGTCGGGACCGGGCGCTATCGCGTCAACCTGCCGAACATGAAACCGAGCGGGAGCTCGATTGCAGTTGCTACGGGCTTCGGGGCGGATGGCACCTACGCCACGATCGACTACTGGACTGCCGGCGCGTCGACGGGGACCCGGGTCTATGTCGAGACCTGGGATCTGGCCGGCAACCCGACGGATGCGCGGTTCACGCTGCTCTATCAGACCACCGATCCGATCACGACGGCGGCGACGAACACGAGTCTCGGCACCGGCTGCCACGGCGTCGCGTTGACCGCCCCGACGAGACCGCTGCTCGGCCGGGACTGGAACCTCGCCCTGCGAAGCGTGCCGGGGGGAGCGTTGCTCGGATTCGTGCAGGTCGACCTCGTCGGCACGACCTATCCGCTCGGTGTCAATGCGCCCGGCTGCACGGCCTACACCGGCGGTGCCGTTTCCCAGCTCGTGCTGTTGCCAGCGGCCAACCCGGCCTACTCGCTGGCGATTCCGAACGATCCGGGGTTCGTCGGACTGAGTGTCTACGCCCAAGGTGGCGCGCTCGTGCCGAATCTCAATCCGTACTCGGTCGCGGTGTCGAACGGTATGCGGGGTGACGTTGGCGACTTCTGACCTGAAATCACACCACTACTGTAGAACGACGGATGCGGTGCGGTTGGCGATGATCTGCACGTCGGCCAGGCGCTTCCAGTTCTCGACGTAGGTGCGATCGTTCTCGCGTCGCCGGAGTTCCGCGTTGCCAGCCGGCAGAGCCGTGGAGCGATGGGCCCCGCTGCCATCGGGGTCGAACCGGTAGGTGAACTCGGGGCGGTCGCCGCTCGCCGGCCAGACCAGCGCATAGCCCTCGGTTCGATCTTCCTTCGGCGGTGCCGCGGAAGGCGGCACGCCGAGCAGTTCGAGTCCGCCGGCCGGGATCTCGAGGTCGGCCGTGTTGTGACCGTCGACGAGCGTGAGTCGCCGCTTCACCCGCAGTTCGCCACCGGCCGGCAGGCGGGAGAAGAAGTAGATCGTCGTCTTGCCGGCCGCCGCGTGGAGCTCGAACCGCCCGTCGTCGTCGGTCTTCGTGAACAGGTACTCACCGTCGCGCCACAGGCTGACCCGCCAACCACCGCACGGTGTACCGGCCATGGTGAGGCGGCCGGCGACGGCGGCGCTGGTGCGCGCTCGGAGGTCGATGTCGAACGTCGCGTCCTGGCCGGGCGCGAGCTCAATGTCGACCGGCAGGGTCTTGACCTGGTATTCCGGCCACGTGCGGGCCATGCGAAGCCACTCGAGGTCGTCCGTCTGGCAGATCCGAACCTGCCAGCCGCCGGGGGCGAGGCGTGTGAACCGAAAGCGGCCCTCGTCGTCGGTGACCTCGGCCTGAACGTGCCCGTCGCCGCGGGTCGCTGCGACGATTCGGCCTTCGACGCTCTCGCCAGCACCGGCGAGCACCCGACCCGTGATGGTCCCGGGCATGGTCAGCGCAATGGTGACAGGCGCGGCCTGCCCCTTCGCGGCGAGTGTCAGCTCGGTGGTCGAGCCACGGCCATGGCCGTCGGCATCGGCATGCAGGACGTACTGACCATCGCGGTGCACATCGAGTGTGAAGCTGCCCGTAGCGTCCGTGGTGGTCTGGCCACTGCTGCGACCGAGCCGTGTGTAGACCTTGTGCGCGAACCGGTGCATCGGCTGGCGCGGGTCGACGAAGTGCGCTCGAATCACGGCGCCCGCGACCGGGCGTCCGTTCGCCAGAACCCGGCCCGTGATCGTTCCGGCGCGTTCCAGTCGGGCCTCGATCCGGGCGGGCACCTTGCCGGGCTGAAACGGTCCGAGCCGCTTCTCGAGATGCCCGCGAGCGCGGACGAGCAGCGTGAACGTCTGGTTCGGAGCTAGCGGGATGCGCTCGCCGTTCTCTCCCTGCTCGAAGCCGAGGTCGAGGTAGCGATCGTTTTCGTCGTAGGCGAAGGCGCCTGTCGGTTTCAGTCTTTCACCGTCGGGGCCGGTCAGAACGAGCTCGAAACGCCGCGCAGCTTCGAACTGCAGGACGACGTCGAGTGAGCCGGCTGCGATGTCGTGCTTCAGCAGGCGTCGCCGCGCCGCGCCCCGGAGCGTGACCTCTAGCGTGTACTGTTGCCCCGACATGACGGTCAACGCGAACGCGCCGTCCTGGCCGGCCGTGGCCATCGTCATCGAGTCGATGTTGCGCGGGCCGCGGTTCTCGAACACCGCGATCCGGGCACCCGGCAGTGCTCGGCCGTCCGAGTCGCGCACGTGGCCGCGGATCGCGTTCTGTTCCGGTACCTCCGCGAGCCGCAGCTCAGGCGCTCGGGCCTTCTGGCCGGCGAGGAGTTCGATCGGAGCGGTGTAGGCGCAGAGTCGACCCGGGTGCCGCGCGACGACGGAGACCGAGCCGACCGGCAGGCCGTCGAACTCGTAGTTCCCCGTCGCATCCGTGTTGGTCCACGCCCACACGCCATGGCCGAGTCCCCGGAAGCCGCGGGCATTCACGAGGCGGGCCTCCTCGACTGCGCCGTTCGCCGGTTGGGTGCCTCGCGCGACCCAGATCCTCGCATCCGCGAGCGGTGAGCCGTCCGTGTCACGCACCAGGCCGCTGAGGGCGGCGCCCGGGCCGAGCACGAGGTCGCCGAGCGCGAGCGCGACCTTGCCCTTGCCCTGAACCCGTTCCTGGCGTGACAGCACGATGCGACGTTCGGCGGTGGCTTCGAGAACCAGCCAGTGCCGGTTGCCCTCGGTCAGTTTCGCGGGCCAGGGAACCTCGAGCGTGACACGGCCGGATTCGTCCGTCACGGCCTGGGGCCGGTCGACGACCTGCGATGCGGTGAGCTTCGCGTTCGCGATCGGCCGCCCGTTCTCGTCGAGGCAGCGTGCGGTGACGACGAGCGTGGTGTCGGTGACGGGTTTCGGTTGGGCGGTCGTGGGGCGCGGAGTCGATACCGCGGTCCGGTCGTTCTCCGAACTCGGCGTGGTCGCTGTCTGCTCCGCGTGCTCATCGATCGATGTCGCGGCAACGGACGGGGAAGGTGTGGGGGCACCGTTCGGTGAGGGGTCGGTCGCGCGGTCGGTCCAGGTCCATGCGAACGTTGCCGTGATGGCGATCGCGAGGGTGGCGAGCGCGGTCTTGCCTGCTGCATTCATGATCAACGTTCCAGTCAGAAGGGAGGGGCCGGTCGGTAGAGGTGTGGGCGTCGCCACCAAGGGCTCGACGAGCGGCAGGAGTGTCAGGGCGAGCGCACGCCGGTCGTTGTCGCGAGCGCCGAGGCGCGTTCGTAGCACGTCGAGTGCGCGCGACAGGCGGCTCCGGACCGCGGAGTTCGTGGTGCCGAGCCGCTTCGCGATTGCACGCGGTGGCAGGTCCTCGAGGAAGCGGAGGACCACGACTTCGCGATCCGCTGCGGGCAGGGTCATGAGGGCCGCGAGCAGTCGTTGCTGCGCGATCACGGGCTCGTCGAAGGATTGTGAAGGTGGCCCGGCCGCAGCCGCGCCGGCAACCTCACGTTCCCGCGCCCGCCGGCGCGACTCACTGCGGTGCCGCATCCGCGCCGCATTGTGCGCGACCGTCGCCAGCCAGCGGCGCAGTCGACCGACCTGATGCCCGGCCCCCGCTTCGGAGCCGGTCGATTCGGGGGGGCGTTCGAGCGCCGCGAGCCACGTGTCCTGCACGACGTCCTCGGCGACGTGTGGATCGCCGACGAGCCGGGTCGCCAGTCGGCGCAGCCACGCCGTCTGGGACAACAGGAGTTTGGGATCGACGCTCGACATCGCGGTATCCCAGTAGATGCCGCGACGAGCAAATCGTCGCAAAAACCCGCGACGGATCCGCGGCGGTGCCGGTCCGAGCGTTCAGCGCACGAGCCGCGAGTAGCGATATGGCGACTGCAGCGTCAGGACGCAGAGCGCCGTCGTAGTCGCACGGCATGCGGTTGCGTTCAGCTGCCACGACCCGCGGTCGGGGCCCGAATCGACCTGCCGATGTGCGAGCACCGCCAGGTTCTCACGCCATTCGGGCCAGTTCTTGCCGCCGGCCTGGAACAGGCAGTGGCTCGTCCAGACCAGACCCCACGGGTCGTTACAGTCGGTCGCCGTCAGCAGGCCATTCGTGATCGCGGCGAGTCGTGCCTCGCGCTTGGGGTTCTGTTTGACGAAGAACCGGGAGAATAGTTCGGCAGCCTGGTCGGTCGCGGTTGCGGCCTGGCGGTCGCCAGTGTCGCGATCGAACCACGCGGCGACGTCGGCCGCGGCGATCGGGGTCTCGACCCGAAAGAACTCGGCCGTGGCCAGTGCCATGATCACGGCTGCGCTAGATGCCGTGTCGCTCGGGGCCCCACGAACGCCGTTGCTGAACCCGCCGTCGTCCTGGCGCTCATGCGCCAGCCACGCAACCGCGTCATCGAGGCTGCCGCGGACCACGAGGTCGAAGGACATGCCGAAGGCCTCGGCGACGGCCCAGGTCCCGAGCGCGTGGTGTCGCAGATAGGCGGGGCCGTACTCGGCGTAGCAGCCGTCGTCGCGTTGCTGGTCGAGAAGCCAGCCGATGCCGCGGTTGAGCGTCGTGGCACTGACGTCGTCCTCGGAGTTGAGTCGCACACCGTTGGCGAGCAGAGCGAGCATCGCGAGGGCCGTTGCTTCGAGGTCGGGGCGACCGTCGGTGCCGAGCAGGCTGCCGTCCGGTTGCTGGGCTGCGGCGAGCCAGCGGAGACCGGCCGCGATGTGCTCGGCTGGATTCCACTCGACGCCGTTCTCGTCGACGAGGATTCGGTTGATCGGGCGTCGCGACCCGAACCGCCCGCCTGCGCCACCGTCCGTTCGCTTGGGGATGTTGGCCGTAGCTGCGGTCGTGCAGCCAACGACGTCGACCGGCCTTTCGGCTGGTTCGGTTCGCATCGCACGCGGGCGGAACGTGATCCGGGGTCGCGGGCCGAGATCGATCGCGAGGGCCCCAGGCCGCGACGTTGGCGCGCTGTCCGGGTCGTCGTTCACGGCCTTCGTGCTACGGAACAGCAGGCTCGTCACAGCGGCGGCGTTGGCCGCCGCTGCGACGCGCAGGACCGACTCGAACTCAGCATCGGCGGGAGCGTTGATCGCGACCGCGAAAGGTTCGGGATAGCGCTGCAGCTTTTCCTCCGGCGTGAGCCAGTCAATCTGTGAGACCATCTGTTCATGGCCGCGGACGATCCGGCGCAGAACCGGCACGATGCTCCGGGCCGGGACACCGGCCCGCTCGCGGTGTAGCCGGAGCTCGACCACGCCCTCGGTCACGGCTGCGGGCGGAACCGCGACTGCGAACGTTCCACGTTCTCCGTTCGGCAGGCTGGCGGCGAAGTGCACCGTCTTCGTGCCGCGCCGTTCCAGCTCGGCGAGCACCGCGGCCACGACGTGCCAGGGGGCCCGGCGGTCGACCTCCAAGATCAGCTCCCGCGCGGTTGCAGTGGGTATGCCTGGCGGCGCGCGGTGACCCTCCGCGTCGATCGTGAGCGCGACCGAGTTTGCAGGGATCGCACCGACATGGAACAGGCGCGGTGGTTCGGTGCTCAGCGACGAGCGTGTTGCGGTAGCGACTGGCACGCGTTGCGGGTCTTGGCGCGCGCTCGCCTTGGCCGAGCTCCGCACTGTCGGCTGGGTTGCCGGCACGTTCGGGACGGGCTGCGCGGATCGGGCTGCGGCCGACCAGAGGGTGAGCGTTGTGAGAGCGACTGCGAGCGCGCCGCCGGCGACGACGAGTGACTTGATCGTCGCGCCATTCGTTGCGGTCGTCGACAGCGCGCTGGTCGGTGCACTTCCAGCGGCGCTGAGAACGTTGCGGCGCACGTTCGCCAGTGCGCCAGGGGTGGTTGCCAACGCGGCGGCCATGCCGGTCGCGAAACCCGCCGGCAGGCGTTGCCGCAGCAGGTCGAGCGCCCGCATCAACTGGGTCCGCACCGTGCCGGCCGGCCGTTCGAGCCGGGCGGCGATCTCCTTGCAGTTGAGCCCGGTTTGCAGGTGGAGCTGTAGCACGTCGCAGTAGGGTTGGCCGATGCGCTCGCCGATCGAACTCACGGTCGCGTCGAGTTCGCGCGCGATGACCGTGGCCTCGGGATCGGCGATCTGATCCGCGCCTGGCCGGAGCGCCGCGGTGCGATCGCGTTCACGCCGTTGGCGCCGCGCCTCGTTGCCGAGCAGGCCCATCAGCCAAGGCAGCACCGGCTCACCACGCCGGAACTTGTGCCGGGTCTCGATCGCTTTCAAGAACGTGCGCTGTAGCAGATCCTCCGCATCATTGCGGTTCCCGCTCAGCCAGATCGCGACGCGACTCAGGTGCCCTGCAGTCTGATCGAAGACGTCGCCGAGTGCTTCGGGGTCGCCAGTTTCGCAGAAGCGTTGAAAGTGGAGATCCGCTGGGTCGTGGTCGGTAGTCATCACGGGAATCGCCCGGAAGCGGGTCTCATGCTACGTGAGATCCGCGTTTTTGGAGCCGGCCAGGGTCAGTCGCCCGTGACGTTCGCGCGTGCGACTCGCAGCTGGTCCGCGGACCGGCACAGTTCCGCGCTCTCGTCGTCGTCGAGGCGGGCGACCAGAATGCGGCTCGCGCCATGGCGGCCGATAACTTCGGCAGCGACAGCGCGACCGGTTCGTTGCCGAGCAGTTTCCACGAGGTCGCCGCCTTCGTGAACGGTCGAGACGGTGTGGACCCGGCGATCGTCGAAGGCCGCTACAGCCAACCGGCCGCTGCCGCCTCGACCAGGATCGAACGCGCCGTGTCCTCCGCGAGGCCGGTCATCCCGACTCCGGCGAAAGGGGCGGCCAGCAGGAAGACCCAACCAACCCAGGTTGCACTGGTGACCGATCGTTCGATCACTCCGAGTTCCTCGCCCGCGCGATCGAGCACGGTGGCTCGCACGTCGAATTGATTGGCGGCGCGCGCCGGCAGGATGCCGGCCGTGAGTGCGCAGAGGTACATGAACGTGCGTGTCCAACGAATGTCCGGCCGTGAGTGCGCGAACTCGAAACGCAACCGGCGATCGACAGCTTCGCCAGCGCCCGCGCGAGTCACGCTCGTGAACAACTGTGAGTCTTCGAGCACGCCGACGAACACCCGTTGCCATCCGGCATCGAACTTGGGCGGCAGTCCGGCGAACTCGACGGCGAGACTGCGCGCAATGCTGGTGGGTGGTGGTGGCCAATCCTCGAGTCCCGGTAGTTCGCCGGATTCGAAGGTCGCGCACGCCGTGAGCATGGGGACGAGGAGCATGGCGAGGAATCGTCGCATCGTCGCGGCGAGCGTAGTCGATGCGGCGTCGGCGTGTGACCCCGAGCGGGGGGGCGGGCGCTTCGGGCGTGCACGCCCCGGACGGCAGGATTTGTTGTCCGGTCGCGGGCTCGACGGCGCTCTCGCCAGAGCCAGGAGACGACACTGCTCGTAAGATCCGGCCATCCGCCATGACCGAACCCCAAGACCTGCCGCCCGATAACGACCTCGGCCCGGACCAGAGCCAGCGCGTGGAGCAGTTGGCCTCGGCTCTGGATGCGTTCCTCGAGTTCCGTGCCGAGCAGGACGCGGCAGATCGGGCTGACGACTTTCTCGATCGCCATGGTGCGCTACGCGAGCTGCTCGAACCAATGGTCGCCGAGGCCTCGGCGGCTGGCAGCCTCGATGGCTCGGAGGCCGCGATCGCGAGTGGCCGGGCCCCGGACCCCGGCCAGCTGCTGGGGGACTACCGCATCCTGCGCGAGATCGGGCGTGGCGGTATGGGAACGGTGTACGAAGCCGAGCAGGTCTCTCTGCGGCGGCGCGTCGCACTGAAGCTGTTGCACGAACACCTCACTTCGTCGCCCAAGTCGATCGCCCGATTTCGCCGCGAAGCCGCTGCGGCGTCGCGCTTGCAGCATCCGGGCATCGTACCGATCTACGAAGTCGGTGAGTGGCGCGGCAGGCACTATTTCACGATGGAGTTCCTCGAAGGCAAGCCGCTGCACCAGGCCATGCTGCAGCCTCGCCTGGGCGTTCGCGCCGACTGCAGCCCGGCTGCGGAAGCCGCCGAGCTGGTCGCGCGTGTCGGTGATGCCTTGCAGCACGCCCACGATCACGGCCTGGTCCATCGTGACGTCAAGCCGCACAACATCATGGTCGGCGTTGACGGCAGCGTGCGACTGCTCGACTTCGGGCTGGTGAAGTTGGACGAACCCGGTGTCGACTCGGTCACGGCCGAGTTCCTCGGTACGCCGTTCTACTGCAGTCCGGAGCAGGTGCTCGGCAAGCCGATCGGGCCCGTCAGCGACGTGTTCTCGCTCGGCGTCGTGCTCTACGAGCTGCTCGCCCGTCAACGCCCGTTCATCGGCAACTCGACGCGCGAGATCCTGCAGCGAATCGAGTCGGGGGACCATCCCGCCCTGGCTCGCGTTGCACCGAGCGCGCCGCGCGACCTGCGCACGATCTGTGAGAAAGCGATGGAGCACGTGCCGGCCGCGCGTTACGCCACGGCGGGCGCGATGGCGGCCGACATCCGCCGCTTCTTGCGCATCGAGCCGATTCTCGCCACGCCACCGAGCACGATCGTGCGCTGCGGGAAATGGATGCGGCGACATCGCAGCCGCGTCATGCTCTGGGCCGCCGGGACGCTGTTGCTCGTCGGTGTGCCGGTCGGTTACGCGATCCATCAGCATCGCACGCGCGTCGCGGTCGAGGCCGAGAGAGAGCGCCTCGATGAAGCCGAGAAACTCGCCTTCCGCAGCATTCGGGAGACGCTCGTGATGCTCGACGACGACCTGCAGCGGCAACCTGGGCCGGGCAGCCGCAAACAGCCGCGGGTCGACGCCGTCGTGAGGCTCTGCGAAGAGTTCCTCTCGATGGGGCACGAGAGCCCTGTGCGCCGTACCCAGGTCGCGCAGGCCTACCGCAGCATTGCCAACATCAATCTGCACCTCGGCAACCCTGGCGGCGCGTTGACGGCCTGCCACCGGGCCCTGGATCTGCTCGATCTCGCCGCCGACCGAGTCGATCCGAGGGTTTCCGAGCCGATTCGCGGGCGCCTGTTGCGGCTCAAGATGCGAGCGCGGATGCAGGCGAACCCGCTGACGGCGGCCGAGGACTTCGAGGCGGCGACGGCGCTTTGGCGAGCCATGGCCGAGAAGGCTGACTGCACGACTGAAACGATCGTCGAGTATGCCGAAACCCTGATCGTTCGGGCCACGGCGTTGGGCCAGATCACCAAGCGACGGCAGGAGTCGCATGAGTTGCTGGTGCGGGCTCTGGAACTGCTCACGCCCGAGCGCCGCGAAGAGCTCGAACATGCCGATTGGGTTGCGATCAACGCGACTCGACTGCTCGCTAATGTCGAGTTCCAGTTCGGGAGGATCGCGAAGGCCAGAGAGCTGTTCGAAGAAGTGCTGGCTCACGCACCTCGCAAGCTGTCACCGGCGGTGGCGGCCGCTCGCATCATCGCCAGGGCCGGGCTCGGCTCTTGCATGGTCAAGCTCCGTGACACGGTTGCGGCCAAGGATCTGCTCGAGCAGGCGATCGCCGATGGCGTACGGTTCGCGCAGGAGTTCCCGGGTGCCTCGCAACTGAATCGGTCGGTACAACGCGCGCGGGTGCAGCTGGCGACCTTGCTGCTCGTCGAACGTCGATACGAACGTGCCGAGTCCCTGCTCCGAGCAGCACGCGAGGCGATGACGAACGAGAGTATGGCCTGGCATGATCGTGCCATGCGGGCAGACATCGACGTTCTGCTCGCCAACGTGTTGATCGTTCGCACGAACGGCAAGTCCGAGAGCAACGAGCCCCGGGAGCTGTTGCATGGTGTTTGCGCTCAGCTGATCCGATTGCTCGAAGAACAACCAGGGCAGAATACGTACCGCGTGGAGCTCGGCGCGGCCTGGAACAACCTCGCTTCGCTAGCCAACGAGCAGCGTGACCACGCGAGCGCGCGCGACTTCGCGAACCGTGCGATCGTGGTCCAGCGTCGGGCCGTTGATCTCGAGCCGGGGAATCGGCGGGCCCGCGGCTTCCTTGGGCTGCATCACAGCCAGCTGGCGTTTGCCCTGGCTCACCTCGGCGAGGCCGACGGCGCGGTAAAGGCCGCGGCAACGGCGATCGAGCTGTTCCCGAACCAGGTCGGGGTGATGCGGTTGGCCGCCGAGGCGGCCACGGTGGCGGCCGGAATCTCGGTCGACGAGGAACATGCCAAGACGGCGGTCGATGCGCTTGCCCAGATGGCGCGCTTCCATCCGGATCAGGCCCGTCGATGGCTCGGTGACGGGCGTTTCGCGTCGTTGCGCGAACGCGCTGACTTCAAGGAACTCGCGTCTCGATTGGACAAATGATCATGAGCGACGGCACGGACGGCTCCATCACGCAGCAGGTGCTGTTGGTCCATCGGGGCGATCAGCAGGCATTGCAGCGGCTCGTGACCGAGCATCTGCCATGGATCGAACGCCACGTACGTAAGAAGCTGACGGGAATCATGCGGCGCGATGGTGATACGCACGATTTCGTGCAGGAGGCCATGCTCGAGGTGCTGCGCGATGGGCCTCGGTTCACGATCGAGAATCGTGCTGCGTTCCGAGCGCTGTTGGCGCGGATCGTCGAGAACAACTTGCGTGACCGATTCCGTCACATGCACCGTGACCGCCGCGACGTGCGCAGGCAGCGCGCGTTGCCGACCGACTCGGTGTTGGTGCTCGATTCGCCGGCGCGCACGGTTACGGAGCCGCCGACTCACGTCGAACGCAACGAGCGTACGGCCTGGACGCGCCTCGCGCTCGAGCTGCTCGCACCCGATGACCGCGAGGTCATTCGACTCCGGGTGTGGGAGGGCAAGACCTTCGCCGAGATCGGCACTGCACTGAATCTCGGCGACGAGGCCGTGCGCAAGCGGTTCCGCCGCGCGTTGCCGCGACTCGCCGACAAGCTGGCCTCGCTGCGTGAGGGCGATTGGCGTCACTCGCTCGACGGCGATCCGGTCGCGTAGTTCTCGAGTCTGGCCGCGCTTCGCGGATCGCCAGCTGCCGATGCTTGGCTCGGTCCCGAACATCCTCGAGCGTTTGGTCGGCCAGGGCATTGACTGATCTGTTTGCTGTGCCGCAATTCTTGTCGCTGGCGTGTCCGCTCCGGCGTGGCGGCGACGATTCCTTGGGAGCAGTCCTTCATGACTATCACGAGGAATCGAACAATGAACCAATTGCTTCTACGGTCCGCGACGATCTGCGCGGCTCTCGGTCTGGCCCTTCCGGGTTCGGCCCAAGACGACAACTCGGCTCAGCCGTACCGGACCCTGTCTGGCGGCCGGTTGCCGGTCAATCATGCCCTCACTCCTATCCATACGGGGGTCGGTGAAGAAGGCATCTCGTACGGCATCTGGGGTGCCGGCGACCGCTACAAGGTGTCGTTTCACGATGGCGCGACGTTCGTGCCGTATCTGGGCCGTGACTATCCGACGAACCAGCCGCTGCGCTGGCGCACGCTGTCGGCCAAGGTGGGCGACCAGGAGCTCGCGACCGTGACGCAGCCACGGGTGACCTACGACGGCTTGCGGGCCGAGTACGAGCTCGGCGCGATCGTCGAGGCCTACGATATCCGCGCCGAGGGCCTCGAGCAGACGTTCGTCATCTCGGCCCGCCCCGAGGTCCCCGGCGACCTGGTGATTCGGGGCACGTTGGATACCGCGTTGGTTGCCGACCCCCGCGGTCCCGAGCATGCCGGTATCGAGTTCCGTGACACGGCCGGCGTGCCGATCCTGAGCTACGGTGCGGCGACCGCGATCGACGCGGCGGGGCGGTCGGTGACGATGACGACCGCGTTCGAGGACGGCCAGGTCACGTTGCGCCTGGACGCCGGTTTCGTCGAGACCGCGACCTACCCGCTGGTAGTCGATCCTCTACTCGGCGTGATCTACTCGATCGGCGGCAGTGAAATCGAGAGTGTCGACCTGGTACGCGACCCGTTCGGGGCCAGCCGCAACGTCTGGCGTGCGGCTGCGCGGTTCTCTTCGGCGAACGACGGCGACCTGTACCTGCGCCGTTTCAACGACGACGGCTCGAGCGATCTCGCCATGTTCTCGGATCTGTCGACCAGCTGGTCGTCCGTCGAGGTCAGCCTCGGCAAACACGTCGACACCGGCAAGATCTTGCTGGGGTTCACGCGCCTGACCACCACTGGTAACAGCTACGCGCGGCTCCACCTGGACCGCCGCAACAACGTCACCTTCGGGTCTTCGATTCTCAGCATTCCGACGGGTGCGGGGCACAACTGGCGCACCGATGTCGCCAGCGAACTCGGCACGGCGTTCGTTGCGGACTATCTTCTGGTCGTCTACCAGCGCGACGTCGCGTCGTCGTTCGCAAACACTCAGACGAGCCAGATCTGGGGCGTCGCCGTGGATGTCTCGGGGAACGGTTCGGTGGGAACGCCGTTCGCGATCGCCGATGAGCCGTTCGAGGACTACGAGCGCCCGACGGTTGGAAACCACCGCTTCGGCCAGCAGGAATGGGCCGTCGCCAACCAGGTCATCGGCAACAGCCCGGCCCTGAGCCCGCATGTCAATTGGGACATCGAATTGCGGGTCGTCGAGCGGACCGGTGGCGTCAGCGTGCCGACCAACATCGGTGTCGGCGACTCGCAGCACCAGATGGCGCCGCGGCTCGCTGGTGTCAACGACCTGCAGTTCGTGGCCTACACCCGGTCGGCCGAGTCCGTCGTGGGCCCGCGTCCCGCCGGCGACAACGGTATGGCCGTGATCACCGAACGCCGTGAATGGAACGGCACCTCTTTCGTCAAGCCATACGGCGGCTACATGCACGCGGCGAATCAGGATCCGCGCGTCGTCCTGACCGGCATCGACTTTACAGCGAGACGCAGAGCCACTGTGTCATGACCTACCGCAGCAACGTGACCGAGAGAGTCTACGTTCGAAGCCTGGGCTACCGCGCGCATCGCACGCGGCAAGAGACGGTCTACGCACCGTCGCCCGGTGAGGTGACTCTCAGCGGCGCAGTTGCCTTTGACGCGGACGCGAACCGTTTTCTGCTGGCCTACGGCGTCAATGGCAGCTTCCCCGGTGGGCTGACCCAGGTCGACGTGTTTGAGCACCCGGCCCAGATCCCGCCGGTCCTCGGCGGTCTCGGCTGCAGCTCGGCGACGATTGCATGGGGCGGCAGTACGCTGATCGGCGATGACGACTGTGGAGTCGAGCTGTCGGGGCTGCCTGCTGGCGCATTGACGACCGTGATGGTGGCGACCCAGCCGTTCGCGAGCCTGCTGACCGGCACGCCGATGGTGCATCCGGGCTGCTGGCTGCTGGTGCCGAACACCGGTGCCAATTCGATCGGCACGCTGCCGATCGCATTCGGTCCGAACGTTCGCTACCAAGTCGATCTGCCAGAGTGGCTCGGCCCGATGACCCTGCACTTCCAGGGTGTGCACTTCGATGCGGCCGCGACCGAGGTGTTCACGACGCAGCGCCTGTCGGTCAGCTTCGTCAAGTAGCTACGTTCGGCGTGGGCCGGCGCTGGTTTGCTCGCGAAGCGAGCAAACCAGCTCAGAACCGGACCCGTTCGTGGATCGGGGCCGAGAGCCTGGGGGCGAAACCCGTGAACAGTGCCTGGGCGTAGAGGTCGATGCCGGCCAGCGCCGGGTCGGCGGGAATCGGCACGACGTAATGCGGTTGGCTCGAGTGCACGGTCACGGTGGCCCCGCCGCTGGGGTCGACGAACGCGGTTCCCAGGCTCCCGAACGACACCGGCGTCGCGAGTTTGGTCGTCGAGACGATGACGAAGGAGAAGGACGCGCTGGTCTCGGAGAGGACCTCGAGCGACAGATTGCCACCAAGTCGTGGCACGTAGCGCGCCCGGAAGTGGCGGCGGTTGTTCGTCAGGACATAGCGGCTGTGCGAGCCGACGATGTCCAGGTCGCCGTCGTCATCGATGTCCTGGAAGCGCGTGCTGATCGAGTCAAACGGCGAGTCGATGAGGTTGCGCGGTTCCTGGACCTCCTGCGGGATCGAAGTGAGCTGACCCGAACCGTCGTTGCGCAGCAGTTCCGCTTCGAACAACGGGCTGAGCGGGGACTCCCAGAGTCGCATCACATCGACGTCGCCATCGGCGTCGAAGTCCACGAGGGCCGCCCACTGCATCATGCTCGTCGACGTGACGGTTGATCCGACCGAGAACATGCCCTGCCCGTCGTTGAGGAACAGGATCTCACGCACCGCCGGTGGGCCGGAGTGCGGGCTGCCGAAGTAGGGGGTTACGAGATCAGTGTCGCCATCGCCATCGACATCCCCGACGAGCACCTCGCTCGGCGAGCGACCCAGGGTCGGCGACTGCGGCGGAATGGCGCTCGGCGAGAGCGTCATCTTGCCCAGGCCGTTGTTGAGGTAGAGTTGCGCGTCCGTGCCCTGGACGATGAGGTCGAGGTCGCCGTCGTTGTCCGCGTCCAGAACCTCGCCGCTGCGAGCCGACGAACTCTGCAGCGCGGACACGATCCACGTCGACGGCTCGGTGAAGCCGCCCTGCCCGTCGTTCTGCATGAACTTCCAGGCCCGCGAGCCCGATTGCGTGGCGATGAGATCGAGGTCACCGTCCCCGTCGAGATCGACGGTGCGGTGCCAGCCGATGCCACTTGCGATCGGCGTTCCGCTCGCCACGGTAAAGTTGCCCGAGCCGTCGTTGAACGCGACGTGCAGCGGCAGGTTGATGATACCGCTCACGAGCAGGTCCTTGTCGCCGTCGTTGTCCAGGTCGGCGCTCGAGTAGATGGCCGGCGCGGCCAGGGTTTGCAGGTTGGGTGTTTGCTGGAATCCGCCGAAGCCGTCGCCGCGCCTCAGGTAGTAGCGGTTGCCAATACGTGTCAGGCTGTCGGTGACGCCGTCGCCGTTGAAGTCGTCGAACAGCAGGTCGTTCGTGCGGCCCGGGCTCATATCGACGAACTCACCGTTCGGCTGTCCGAGCAGCACCGAGATGTCGTCCTCGACGGCGAGCACGTCGAGCCAGCCGTCGCCGTCGACATCGGTCAACTCGACGTGGTCGACCGATCGAGCGATTCGCGGGATCCGAAACTGTGGGGCGAACGGAATCGTGCCGCCATCATTGCGGAACCAGAGCGGCCAGCGGCCGCCGTAGTCCACCCAGGCGTCGATGTCGCCGTCGCCGTCGATGTCGCCGCCGCGAACGTGCGTGGCGCCGTTGCTGAAGCCGAAGTAGGGGATCGCGGCGAGCACGAAGGACGTGCCCTGGCGGAGCAGCACCTCGCCGTCCTTGACGACGAGATCCTCGTGGCCATCGCTGTTGACGTCGAATCGTCCGATGATCCGCTCGGAGCCAGGGGGGAAGAAGTTCGTTTGCGTCGCGTTGAAGACGCCGCCGCCCTGGTTGGGCCACAGGACCAGCTGGTTCGTCCGCGCGTCGAGGAACGCCAGATCCATGTCGCCATCGAGGTCGGCATCGAGCGACCACATGTCGCTGATGGCCTGGAGGCTGCCCTGCATGCGCGCTGCGGTGACATCCGTGAAGTTGCCGCTGCCGTCATTGGCAATTTGCCACGTACCGCCGAACGGAATGGCGAACAGGATGTCGAGGTCGCCGTCGCCGTCGAAGTCCGCGACCGTGCTGCTGCCGATCTGCGAGAAGCTGATGTTCGGAAAGGTCGTCGAGGCCTGGAACGGCTGCGGCAGGCGATTGAGAAGCACCGTGGGGTCGTTCGAGACGCCGCCGAACGCGTCCAGGCGACCGTCCCCGTCGAAGTCACCGGTCGCGAGGATCTCGTACGGGCCCAGCTGCGGGCCGTACGCGGCGAAGTCGCCGAGGTAGTTCAGTATGAGCTGGCCGCGGCCGAACACGTCGACATCGCCGTCGCCATCGAAGTCGGCCAGGTAGCCGCGGTACAGCCGTTCGAGCGAACGATCGACGTGGTCTTTGCCCGCGCGCTCGAACAGGTTCTGCGCGCAGAGGATCGAGGACAGTACGAGAGCGCTCGTGAGAGCGGCGGTAGTGGGAAGACGTTTCACGGAGGACTCGGTGCTGCGATCACCGCGGGGGCGGGTCGCGATACGGCTTGGAGGCACTGTCAGGGTGCCGAGGCCGCCCGCGGATAACACGGAATCCGGGAACCGACCCAGTGCCTGGCCCGGGCGACGTTCGTTGGCCGTGAGGAGAAGAACCGGAGTTCACCGTGCGGAGGGGGCTTCCGGACCAAGACCGCTACCAGCCGACCGTCATGGCCAGTGGTCGCGTGGTGACGAAGCCGGCCGGGTTGGCGTTCGGTTCGGCGGCAAATGCCTGGGCGTAGAGCGGGAGCCCGAGGAAGCCCGGGGACGCGGGCATCGGCAGGCTCCACTGCGCTTCGCCGGCGGCGGAGATCGGAGACATGAGCGCGGCCTCGACGCTGGTCTGCAGTGCGCAACCCGTCATGCCGAATGCGTCGAGTGGATGCGGCAACGTGCCGCCGGACCACGTGGTGTTCGACAGGCCGAGCGCGACCCAGGCACCGGGTTGGCCCGCGAGCAAGCCGGTCGCGGCCAGCGTCAGCATGCGGCCGATACGCGCCGGCTGCAGTGGGTCGACGTCGAGCTGCGGCGGTGTGGCGTGGCCCGCACAAGCGGTGCCGAACGGCGCCGCGGTCGGTAGCACGACGTCCGCAGTCCACATGCCACGGCCGAGCGTCGCGAGTACGAGCCGGCGCGGGCCAGTACCGTGCGCGAACGTGACTTCTTCGCAAACGACGTTGGCGGGGCCCTCATTGTTCGTCGACCAGTTCACGCCGCCATCGCCCGACGCGAACAGGCCGACCTCGGTCGCCGCATACAACACGTCACCGTCGTCGGGATGCACCGCGAGGCCGTAGACCGGTGCCGCGGGCAGAGCGAGCGGCCCCGTGCCGGTTACTGCCGTCCACGTCAGGCCGGCGTCGGCCGAACGCCAGACGTTGTCCGCGGCGAATCCGCCGAAACAGGCATAGACCTGGTTCGGGTTCGATGGATCGACAACGAGCCGCGTGACCACGCGGTCGGGCAATGGGTCATTGCCGGCGTTGTCGTCGATCGCGGTCCAGGTCGGCGAACCCGACGTGCCGTTGGTCGTGCGGTAGAGGCGGCCGTCGTTGTGGCCGACGAAGACGCGGTTGGGCACGCCCGGCGTGACCGCGATGGACGCGATCAGGCTGCCGACGTTGCCCTTGATCGCGGACCAGTTGGCGCCCGTGCGGGCGTTCGAGGTGCGCCAGAGACTGCGGCCGCCGGCATACAAACGGTTGGGCTCGTTGGGGTCGAGCTTCAAAGGCGCAATGAAGTTCGAGCGCCCGGAGCCGACATCCCCGAGCCCCGTCGTGATCGTCGACGCCGAGCTGCCGCCGTTGGTCGAGCGGTGCACGCCGAGATACTGATACTCGCCGTAGCTGTAATTGGGATTGGTCGGATCGATCTGCACGTGGCCGCCGTCGCCACCGAACACGAGATTGGCCGACGGGCTCGCGCCGGTGACCCGCAGCGTGCCGTTGTCCTGCGTGCCGCCGATCAGCTTGTCGCCGCTGTGATGACCCGCGGCGGCGTAGAACTGGGTCGACCGCATCGTTCGTTCGAGAGTCGTCCAGCCGCTGTTTCTCGACACCGTCAGGTAGTCGGCTGCGACATCGACGCCGCCGTCGGTGGCGACATAGACGCGCCGATTGGACGTGCCGTTGAAACCCGGATCCGGCACGAATGCGTGGATGTCCGGGTGGGGCTCCGTCGTCAGGATGTAGCCGTTTGCTATCGTCGTGAACGACTGCCCGCCGTTCGTGCTGCGGCGGATGCGAACCCCGCCGACGAGCAGGCGGTCACTGTCCGTCGGATCGACCCAGAACGCGTTGTAGTAGTACGACGTGCCCGTGTTCGTGCTGCCGGTGCGCTGCACCCAGGTCCCTCCGTCATCGGTCGAGCGCCAGATCTTGCCGCTCGAACCGACCGACGCGTAGACCATGCCGGGGTCGGCTGCGGCGTAGGCGAGCTCGATGCGCGAGAACTCGCCGGCGACGCTGTTCAAACCCGAACTCGCGAACTGCCAGGTCTGGCCGCCGTCCGTCGAGCGGATTACGTGATGACTGGTCACCGACGCGGGCGCGAGGTGGGCCACGGCCTTGCTGTTGTCGTTGGGGTCGAACAGCACCTGAAACGAGAACGGGTTTGCGACCAGACCGCCGGCGACGTCGGTCCACGTCTGCCCGCCGTCGGTTGATCGCGCGATGCCTCCGGGCCGGCGCGACGCGAGAATCAGGTTTGGGTTGCTCTCGGAAATCGCGATCCGCGTGATGTGCTGCCAGCTCGCGGTGCCCGGCACCTGGGTCCACGTCGCACCGCCGTCGAGGCTCTCGAACATGCCCGCGCCGCGAACGAAGTGCGAGAAGCTGCGCTGCAGGTGGGCGAGCGACCAGAACCCTTCGCCCGTGCCGACCCGGATGTGGTTCGGATTCTGCGGGTGCAGCGCGATGCAGCCGACCGACAGGTTGCTCCACCAGTCGTCGACGAGCGTCCACGTCGAACCGCCGTCCTCGCTCTTCCACAAGCCACCGCTGACCGCGCCGACCCAGATCCGCTGTGGGTTGGTCGGGTCGATCGCGATCGAGCGCGTGCGCCCGGCGACGTTGTCCGGCCCGCGCTGCGTCCACGCCTGCGGGCTGACGCCGGCACCGTTGTCGAGCGTCGCGGTCGCGGTGACGGTCCGTTCACGTGCCGCAATTGCCTGCTCCCAGGCCCGTGCCGGGATCCCGCCATGCTCATCGAGGTAGCGTTCATAACGCCACTTCGCTGCCTCATTGGGGAACGTCAGTGGCTCGCCGTGATCGCTGGTCGGCAACGAGCAGGCGGCAGTGAGGAGCAGCAGGGAGAGTGGCAGGCGCGCGGAGCTCGGCATCGGTGAATTCGCGGGGCGGCGGTAGCCGAATGGTAGCGGGTTGGGGATCGGCTGCGTGGTCGAGACGGCGTAGCGCGCTGCTCGCCGCATGCTTCCGGTTTCGCGGGCCCCGCCAGGAAGTCCCAAAACCCTGGCCGCGGCGGCTGGGGCATGGCGTTCCAGCTCATGTGCCGTGGATGAACGGATGTTCAGGGCACGCCTGCTACGCCGCCAATGACGAGCTGAGGCGGCAACCGAAGGAGACTCATGACCACTTCGAACAAGCTGGTCTCGCCGCCGTTGCGTGGCGAGTCACCGCTCCCCTCACCAGCGCGGTCTTGTCGCGGTGAAACGGGCCACTACTTCTCTCGCAACGAGTACAACCGAAATGAAAGAGTCCGAGGCCGTGCGGTTGATACACACCGCTTTCTATCGAGTCGTGCGCACAACGAAGCCCATGACGTTCAAGCAGTTCATGGAATCGACGATCGAGTCGACCTGGCCGGAGGACACATCCCCTTCGGGGTGGCCCGATTTCTGGTGGGAGTCCGTTGCCCTCGAGATTCAGAACGCGGTCGTCGCGCGACAGGAGTACCTGCGCGAGTTCGGCCGCAACTGGCTCAAGCAGAACAAGGCCAAGAAGTGGCAAGCTCTGCTCGCGCACATGGCGCAGCACCTCGGTCCCTTGGCCTAGCGCTCATGCTGATGCTCGGCGGCGCGGCCGCGAGCCTCTCGGCTCAAACGGCTCAGTTGCACGAAACCTCGGATCAAGACCGTAGGAACCTGCACTACGCGACGCGGCTCTCGATTCAGGTCACCAGCATCGATCCGGCGATCTCCGCCCGCGACATCGCGGACTCTCGAACGTGGTCGGTTCTCGGTCCGGCCGGCCATCCAATCGCGGATATCACCGCGACATACAGTGGCTTTCAGGACGCCAACGGGAACTACAGCGCGGCTTCCCTCTGGAGCGATGCTCTGCGGCGGGGCGCCGTGTATCGCGTCGTCTTCACACCACCCGGCGGGCAGGTGAAGACACTCGACGTGGCCGAGCTTGCTCCCGATTCTTCGGATGGGTTCTCCCTCGAGTTCCTCACCGACCGCGTTTCGCTGGAGATCGAGGCGCTTGCGGTCGAGGCCGATGACGAGGTCGGGTTTCGTTATGACCTCTCTGCGCGGCTCGGTTCGGTGGGCTCCGGAGGCGCGTGGACGTTCGACTTCCTGAGCCAGGGTGAGATCAGCACGAACACCGATAGCCTGGACCTGCAGAACGCCGTCACCGCGGGCTTTGCCGCGGACTACCGGACTACCTGGGTCACGGATGGGATCCTCGGGGTCAGCGACCGCGAGGCGTCCTACCCCATCGGGTTCCGACTCATGCCGGCTGACATCGAAGCCAGCAGCGACTTCGACACCGTGAACGTCTCGGTGAAGGCTCAGATCGCTGCCGCCGTGCCCGTGCTCGACGAACTCTTTCTCGGTTGGCACCAACTGACTGGCGTCGAACGCGCGTTCTTTCCGCCGACGTTGTTCGCTGGGTACGCCTTCGTCGACGAACTGAGGGATCGGCGCAACGCGCGGGTCGATGAGGATCACAGAGTCGATCTCGAGGCTCGATTCGTCTTCCCGCTGTCAGACCGGACGGACTGCAGTTTTCGGTGGCGAGGCTATCAACTGATTGATCAGAACCGATTCCTCGACCACGTCGAAGCGCGCCTGACGTTCTATACCTCCGAGTCGCGGTCCGCGGGATTCGACGTCTCCTACAGCGATGGCGCCTTGCCTCCCGAGTTCGACCGGACGTCTACGCTCACGGTCGGTTTCGTCAACAGATTCTGAGCGGGTTCGGCGCCGGTGGGCCGGGCCGCGCATTCCTGAGCTTGCTATTTGCATCACGGGCCGTCGCCATCCAACCTGCGACGCCATGACGTCGCAGCCTTCGTCGGAGTCCCAGGGTTCGATGCCGTCCGGCATTCTCGGCAGGTTCCTCGATCTCGTGGAGAAGGTCGGCAACAAGCTGCCCGACCCGGCGTTCCTGTTCCTGATCTGCCTGGTACTGGCCTGGGTCTTCTCGGCCATCTTCGCGGGCGAGACGTTCGAGACGGCGAGCGGACCGGCCAGCGTGACGAATCAGCTGTCCGGAGAGGCGCTCGTCGCGTTCATGACCGGCATGGTCGGCACGTTCATGAACTTCTTTCCGGTGGGCGTCGTGCTGGTCGCCATGCTCGGGTTCGGCGTCGCCGAGAAGAGTGGCTTCATCAACACCGGTCTGAAGATCATGTTGATGATCACGCCGAAGAAGCTGTTGACGCCGATGCTCACGTTCGTCGCGATCATCAGCCACACGGCTGTCGATGCCGGCTACGTCCTCGTCATCCCCATCGGTGGCATCCTGTTCTACGCGGCCGGCCGGCATCCGGTTGCGGGCCTGTGCGCGGCGTTCGCGGGCGTCTCCGGCGGCTTCAGCGCCAACTTCATGATCTCGGCGATCGACGCGATCCTGCAGGGGCTGACGCAGGGCGCGGCACAGATCATCGACAACGACTACGAGGTCAGCATCCTGTGCAATTGGTACTTCGCGGCGGCGTCGGGTGTCGTGGTCATCCTGCTGATTTGGTTCCTCACGGATCGCATCATCGAGCCGCGGCTCCAGCGTCAGTTCCCGATCGATGACGACGCGGAAATCATCGCGATGGAGAAGGTCGAGTCGCGCGAGCTGGTCGGTTTCGTGAGCGGCCTGGTCGCGACGCTCGCGCTGGTCGTCGCCCTGGTCTTCTTCAGCTTGCCCGCAGACTCGCTGCTGCGCGCACCGGATGGGCAGATCGGGACGATCCAGGCACCGCTGATGCGGATGATCGTGCCGCTGCTGTTCGTGTTCGCCCTGCTACCGGGTGTGGTGCACGGCCTCGTCGCGGGCACGATCCGGTCCAGCAAGGACATCGTCGACGGCATGGTCGAAGCGATGAAGGGCCTTGGGCACTACTTCGTGATCATGTTCTTCGCCGCGCAGTTCGTCTACGTGTTCAACCAGTCGAACCTCGGCGCGTGGCTCGCGATCTCCGGCGCCGACACGCTGAAGGGCTTCGGGTTGCCTGCTTCGGTGACGATCGTCGGTGCGATCCTGCTGACTGCCTTCGTGAACCTGATCCTGGGCTCGGCGTCCGCGAAGTGGGGACTCCTGTCGGTGATCCTGGTGCCGCTGCTCATGCAACTCGGCATCGCACCGGAGTACGCGCAGGCCGCCTATCGCGTCGGCGACTCGACGACGAACATCATCACGCCGCTGATGCCGTACTTCCCGCTCGTGGTGGTCTACTGCCAGCGTTACTACAAGAAGACCGGCATCGGCACGCTCCTGTCGCTCATGCTGCCCTACTCGTTGGTGCTGCTCATCGGCTGGACGATCTTCATGCTGCTGTATTCGATGCTCGGAATCCCGCTCGGGCCGGACTCGGGTTACGAGTACGTCGCGCCCAAGTAGGGCGCGCCGAAGTCAGATTGCGCCGAAGTCAGATTGCGCCGAAGTCAGATCGCGCCGAGGTAGCGGGCGCGGGTTCACGAGTGACTACTCGACGCGAACCCGCACGAGCAACGCCCGCCCCGCTCCGAGGAACCCCGTCGCGACGCGCTGCAGTTCCGCGCCGCCGTTGTCGTCCAGCGCGAGTGCCGTGTCGAACGAGAAAACGCGCGTGACCGGTTGTTCGAGCGTGACCTCTTCCTTCGGCAGTTCGACTTTGGCGTCGCGCGTCGAGCCGACGAGTTCGGGGCTGAGGACGAGCGAGCGCCGGCGTAGCTCCGCGAGCACGATGGCGTCGAGATCCAGTTCGACGCGACGCACGCCGTGGACATCGGCGGGCATCACCTTCGCCGTCGCGAACCACCCGTCCTCGACCAGACTGACCTTCGGATCGGGGATGCGCGCCGACTGCGCGACCTCCACGTCCCAGTCGCGCACGAAGCTCTGTTCCCGGCCGCTGCTGAAGCAGCTGGGCAGGCCGACGAGCACCGGGCCCGTAGCGCGCCACAACGGTTTGTCACTGGCGGGCGCGCCGCCCACGGCCACGTCATGGACCTCGAGCGTGAGCTGCCGCATCGTCAGTAGCTCGTCGACACGCACGGCGATGCGCTGCGCCAGCTGTTCGCCGTCAGTGCCCGCGAAGTACAGCGCCGCGGCCTCGTCGAGTTTACGCACCGGCACCTCGCCGCGATCGGCGGTCCACTCGAACTCTTCGTTGACGAAGTCCGCGACCGAGTAGAACTCGGTCGGTTCGTCGGGTTCCCCGGCGCGCGTGCCGCGGAAGCCGAGCACCGGTTCGCGCAGCAGCGGGGAGCACAGCAGCGGGGCGATCGGCGTCGGTTCGTCGCCGGGCCAGTCGACGCGGCACCGCAGGCGCAGGCTCGTGCCGTCGACCGCGGCCCATTCGTGCACGCTCTCGGCGCCGCGGTCGACGCGGAACGCCAGCCCGGCCTGATCGATCCGGCTGCAGATGCGATCGACCGCGCCGCTCACGTTCGCGCTCGGCATCGGGGTGGCTTCGAATGGCGCGACGGTTCTCGTCACGACCTCGACGACCGCGGCGTGGCGACCCGGCAGCGGTCGGGCCCGGAGCAGTGCCGAGGCGCCCCGCGTTACCTCGACGACGACGGGGTTGCTCGTCATCGCGGACTGCGCGATCTCGACCTCGAGGTCGCTGATCAGCGTCGAGTGTTCGATGTCCCCGACCACGGCGACGTCACCGAAGCCTACCGATTCGACCGCGGACAGCAGTGGCACCGCGCCGTCGGTCGTGACGCGTTCGAGCCACAGGGTCACCGTCACTTTCGGCGGAACCGCCTGACGGATCGTGCCGAGCCCGACCTCGAGCAGTTCGGGTGCTCGCCGGGCGCGAACGAAGTACGAAGGCCCCGCGCGGGTCACCCGGAAGGCGCCGTTGGCCGACGGCACGAGCGCCGCGAGAACCTCGAGCAGCGAGTCCTCGCCGTAGATCGCGCGCCGCGCGTCGTTGTCCGCCGTCCCCGCGCAGGCCAGCAGGTGTCCTTCTCCCGAGACAACGTGACGCAGGAACAGTTCGGAACTGTCGTACCACGCGCGAACGATCGGCGAATCCAGGCTGGCTGGCGCCGGCCGGACGACCGCCGAGTTGATCTCCCTGGCCCGCTGAGGAGGCGCTGCGAGCAGGTCCCCGACGGGGAACGCCGGGCCCTGGGCTGTGGCGGTGGTGGTGGCAGCGGAGAGCGTCAACAGCGCGACGACGAGCGGCAGGCACGACTTCATGGTGACGGGCACTGCAACTCGCGCGCCGTGTGGTCACATCTTGGTCGCAGGTCCTCGGGGGCCACGGGTCCGTCACGCGGCGATCGCCGAGCAGCAGGAACTCCGCGAGGCGGCGTTCCTGCGACTGTCACCGAGTATTCGAAGTGCTCACGTTGGGCGGAGTTCCGCCGCGGCTGCTCCAACGCGTTGCCGAAACGTCCAAGACCCGGGTGGCCGTGATCGCGAGAATCCCTGGATCGAGCGCGCTCCCTCGTTGTCGTCACCGGCGTTCGCCCAGGAATCCCTATGAAGATCCACGAACTGTTTTCCTACATCTGTGTTTCCGATGCCGAGCGCGCGATCGCGTTCTATCAGCAGGCGTTCGGGGTGACCGAGAAGTTCCGGCTCGTCGGGCCGAACGGGCGCATCGGTCACGCCGAACTCGACTTCGGCGGCGCGATTCTGATGCTCGCCGACGAATTTCCCGAGTTCGGCGCGCATGCCCCGGCGCACTATGGCGGCACACCGACGATGCTCCACCTGCACGTCGACGACGCTGACGAGGCCATCCGCCGGGCCGTTGCGGCTGGCGCCGAGATCGAGCGGGAGCCGCAGGATCAATTCTACGGCGAGCGGTCCGGGACCATCCGCGATCCGTTCGGGCATCGCTGGAACATCGGCCACCACCTGGAGGACGTCAGCCCAGAGGAAATGCAGCGCCGCTACGAAAAGCTGTTCGAAAGTGGCACGTGATGCGCCCGCGGCGTCGCGAGTCGCAGGTATGTCGATGGTGTGAGACCGGTGAACTCGCGGAAGTCGCGGTTCAGATGCGGCTGGTCGCTGAAGCCGGATTCCAACGCGACGTCGGCGAGTGCGATCCGATCACTGCGCGCGAGCTCCAAGGTGCGCTGAAAGCGCGCGACCCGGCAGAACAGCTTGGGTGGCAGACCGACGTCGTCGCGAAACAGCGCCAGGAAGCGGCGGTGGCTGTAACCGGTTTCGCGCGCCACGGTAGCGATCGAATTCGTCGACTCGAAGCGAACCAGCGCGTGCGCGACAGCGGGGTGTAGCGCCGGGTGGGGCGGCAGGCGCGCGGCGAGCAAGGACTCGAGTATCAGCAGAGCCTCGTTTGCGGTCCGTGCTTCGGCGAGCGCCTGCTCGCTTCGGCGTGTCATGGCCTCACCCCAGAGGTTCGCGAGCGGCGTGTGGCGTTGCGCGACTTCCCCGGCCGGCACGCCCGCGAGCGCACGGAGCGCCGCGGGCCGCAACATGGCCCCGACCGTCCACGTGTCGCCGCCGGTGAGTTTGTCGTAGTAGGTCGCGCGCGGGCCAGCGAGCACGGCGGTCGCTGCGGATGGGTGACCGTTGCCCTGATCATCGCCCTGACCATCGCCATCGAGCAGTCGAATCCCGTCCGGACCGAGACTGAACACGACGTGCGCATCGCCGGTGGGCAGCACCCGCTCCGCCGAGACCGACCGTCGGCCTTTCGAATACCAGACGTTCGTGAGGAACGGTCGCAGGGGCGGGCTGGCGGGGCGGGTGACGAACACGCGGCAAGTCTACCCTGGCAGGCCGTTGAACAATCTCCGCACGCGTCTGGCCCGCGCTCTCGCGCAGGTCGACCCGCGCAAGCCTCGCTGAATCGGTGGATTCGCCTACGCTTTCGCCGGCCAACCCGCACGAGAATCACGACCCCGCCGCATCCGCGGATTGTTCAACGGCCTGCTAGCTCGGGTAGCTCGGTTGCCAGCTCCAGGCAGCTGGCGCCCCGGCGCTCAGAAGCGCATCTCGTAGCGCGCGTCCACCGGTTCGCTGGCAGGGGCCTCGAGCGCGCGCAGCAGCGCCGTGCTGAAGTCGTCGTAGTGCTGACGCTCGCCGGCGATGTGACGCACACCTGCGCCGGTGGTGTTGCCGAGGCCGCGGCGACCGGCGTGGACCGAGTGGGAATAGCTGACGGAGTTGCCGTCGCCGCGCGTGCCCTTGCCAAAGGTGAATTCGAGGACGACGCCCGTGCCGTCGTCGGCGCGGGTCACGAGCAGCTGCAGGCTGTCGGGGGCGTCCGTTGCGGCGCCGCCGAACGCGGTCAGCGTCCCGACGAGGGCTTGAACGTCGAGGCGTCGGCCTGCGAGCGTCTTGGCCTGCTGTTCGATGGCCTCGGGGAACGGAGCCGAAGTCTTCGAGAGCCGGATGGCGCGTACACGCGACGCAATGCGGCTGCCGAGTTCGCGCCACTCGAGTTGCCGGGTCGGTTCGCGCGCCGAGACGGCCTGTTCGTTCACCGTCGGCAGGGCACCGAGGCCGAGTGCCTCGATCTTCGCGAGGGTCTTCGCCCGTGCCTCTGGCGAACGCTCGATCCGCGCGCTGGTCAGCAACCGATCGAGTTGGGCCGGGTCCGCGGGCGGTATGTGCGGCTGCGCCGGGCGCGGCAGGGGGGCGAGGCCCTTGCGCTCACGCCATTCGTTGGTCACGGCCAACAGTGTGCGGCGACGCTGCTGGAGCGGGGCTTCGAAGTCGAAGTCGTAGAGCTTCGGGAAGCGGGTATGCAGCGCGGCCGCGGCGAAGTCGCGTAGCTCGGGATCGGTCGTGCCGTTGAAGTTGCCGCGGAACCTGCGTTCGTCTCCGAGCAGGCTGCCGAGTAGTTCTTCGATTGCCCCTGCCGTGTCGTCGTTGGCCTCGCCGAGTGCAACGTGGCCACCGTGCCGTGAGCCGTCGAGCAGCCGCACGGAATCGAACCAGGCCTTCCCGGTGCCGAGTGCGCGCACGGTCCGGTAGTCGAGTCGATCCGGGTCGGCGGCGAGGGCTGCGATCGCTCGCTGCTCGCCGCAGGTCGCCAGAAACGCCGCCAGCGGTTCGGCAGCGGATCTCGCGGCGCCGGAGTTCCAGAGCTCGATCATCGCGTCGACGGCCACCGCGCGATCGCCGCGCAAGAACAGCGCGCGCGCGGCGGTTGCGCGGGCGCCCGCTGCCTTTGCCAGCTCGGCGCGCAGCAAGGCGGATGCCTCTGCACCGGGCACGCCGGCCAGCACGGCGACCAGCGACCGGCGGGCATGGTCGTCCAGCCCTCCTGCCAGCGCCTTGCGGGCCGCCGGCCGCACGTCGGCCGGGTAGCGCTCGAGCAGGCGTTCGAGGTGCACTGCGCTACCCTGCGCCGCGGACTCGATCAGGATCGTGCGCTCGCCCTTGTTTTGGTACGCCTGCCAGAGTTTCTCGGCGTCCGCCCGGCTGCCGCAGGGCTCACCCGTGATGCGCCGGCCGATCGCCGCCGCGACGTCGCGCACGCGGAGCACCCGGTGCGAGAAGTAGAAGTTGCGGTGGAAGCCGACGCAGCGCGTGAACGAGTCGTCGTCAAACGCGGGGAGCAGGGCCGGCAGCGCCTGGTAGCCGCGCGCGACGATTCGAGCGGCGGGGCTGTCGTCACCGCGCGGGTCCGCGAAGACGTCGCAAGCGCCTGGCTGGCTCCATTGGTGACCGTTCTGCTCGCGCAGCCGGAACACGAGATCCGCGAGTTCCGCTGCGTCAGCGGCGTCGACCGCGAGCGGAGCGCGCTCGCGTTCTTCTCGAAGCATTTGCGCGAGCAGATCGCGAGTCGTTCGAGCCCGTTCGACCTGGGCGCTGTCGGGGAACCGGCTCAGGAGACGTTGGCAGTCCGACAACAGATCGGTCAGCGGGCGCTCGGGGTCGCCGAAGTCGACGATCAACTGCCACATCGCGACGTGGCTCAGGTCGGCGGCGAGTCCGTCTTGCAGGGAGGCCGTTCGTTCGTCTTGTTGGCTTCGCGCGAACCCCGCGAGCTCCAGGGCGAGCTCGTCGTCCCCGAGCTTCTCGCACGCCCATGCAAGCACGAAGAGGTGAGTGCCGGGACCGTGCCCGGGCCCGTAGGTCAGCGACCGGAAACGGTCGGGAGGGTCGTTCTGTGCGCGCAGCCTCGCGAGCCGGGCTCGGCAGTGCGCGCGCAGCGATTCGACGACAAAGCCGACGCGCTCGTGCTCGGGAGTGCCCTTGGCCGTGCGCTCGAACTTCTCGGTCTTCAGGTCGACGGTGAGCACGCGGAACTCGCGGCCGTCGTCACTCAAGAGGAAGCCGGCGAGGAACGTGTTCTGCTTCGGCTCGTTGCCGTGCTGGGACCACCTGCCGGTGGCGATCCGGACGAATGGTTGGTCGCCGACAGCGGGGTAACCCAGGTTGTCGAACCAGGTGACCGCTTCATTGAACTCGGAATCAGGGATCTCGGGCTGAGCACGAACTCCGGTAGCTGCGAGCAGAGTGGCCAGGAGGAGGGTACGGGCGCCACTGGTCGTTGGTCGCGGGCGGTGCCCGATGAAAGGGTCTGCCATGCTCGGATTCTACTGGGATGCCGATGTCTCGACCGATGGAGTGTCGCCCGGTCCGCGGTGCGCTCGAAGGGCAGGGGCACGTACTCCGACGAGGCGTCGAGATCACGAGCCGGCGCGACGCATGGACCTGGTCGATCAGATACTCGAGTTCGTAGCGGCAGCCCTGGTTGTCCTGCGTCAGACCACACGGATCGATGGCGATGACGTCGACCGCCATGAGGAGTCTTGCCAGGGCGGACTGCCATGTCGAGCCACTGCATTGCTGGGTGTTGCGGGGCGGGTACGACCCGAACCCATCCGTGGCGATCGGAGATTCGGTCCGCTTCCGAAGTCGTTGGCGCTTCGCTGGAATCGTCTGGCGGTGGCTGAGGCGTGCAGGATCGAACGCTTGATTTCGAGTTCGTGGCTGGCATCACGATGTGGGTTCGGCTCGAGCAGGTCGAAGAGGGCGCGGTGCCGGAGCGCTGCGCTGGCTCGCTCTCGGCCGGAACGGTCGCTGCCCTGCGCGAACTGTTGCATGCCGTTCGCGATGAGCCCGATGCGGACAACGCGATCTGCTTCCACGGCGCATCGGCGCTGGTTGGCGAGGCCGATGGTCGGCTTGAAGATGCCGTGCGACACCGCGAGACGGAGATCGCCATGATCCTGAAGCTGTACGAAGCCATGCGCGGGGAGCCGGCCAGCACAGTGGAATATGCGTTCCAGGGCTACGGTGCGGAGGATCTGGCGATTCGGCAGGAGCTTCTCCTTGCCGTGCAGCAGGGTTGATGTAGGTGAACGGCGCAGGGAGCCGATGCGCTGGAGTTGACAACTGCATCGGGGCAGGTTGATGCGCTTGACGACCGGCTGCGAGGTAGAGTTCCGACTCGCTTCCTCGCCCAAGCGTGGCGATTGTCTCCCAACGTGAGTGCCGACTTCATCCAGCAGGCCATGGACGTGTTCCTGGCTGCGATCGACCTTCCCGACTCGGAGCGGCGAAAGCTCGTAGCGCGGGAGTGCGGCGACGACGAGCAGCTGAAGGCGCGCGTCGACGAGCTACTACGGTATGCGAGAGACGACGGGGAGGCCAGGGCCGTCGCGCCTGGTTCGGCCGCGAACGGGCCGGCCGCTACCGGCATCGAGCTCGGCGACTTCAATCTGCTCGAGAAGCTCGGTTCGGGCGGCATGGGCGTCGTCTGGCT
The DNA here is from genome assembly GCA_024743115.1 of bacterium. Lineage (GTDB taxonomy): Bacteria > Planctomycetota > UBA1135 > UBA1135 > UBA2386 > JAGQRA01. Next base: position 225,238 of record JANSXC010000001.1, read on the forward strand.
CGCGCAGCAGGAGAGCCTCGACCGGGAGGTCGCGCTCAAGCTCGTGCGGCCGAGTCTCGTAACGCCGGAGCTGTTGAAGCGACTCGATCGCGAGGCCGCGATCCTCGGGCGGTTGCAACACCCCGGTATCGCGAGCGTGTACGCGGTCGGGCGCGCGCGCATGGGCGGCGATGGGATCGTCGACGAACAGCACTTCTTCGCGATGGAGTATGTGCAGGGCGAGCCGATCGACAAGTACGTGGAGCGCCACGGCATCGACACCGACGGCCGGCTCGAGCTGCTCGCTAAGATCTGCGACGCGGTCGCGCACGCGCACGACAAGGGTGTCGTGCACCGCGATCTAAAGCCCGACAACATCCTCGTGACCGAGGGCGGCACCCCGAAGGTGCTCGATTTCGGCATCGCGCGCGCGATGAGCTCGGACGCGAGGACGATGACGATGCAGACCGCAGTCGGGCAGGTCGTCGGCACGGTGCCCTATATGTCACCCGAGCAGGTCCTCGGTGACTCGTCGCAAATCGACGCGCGCTCCGACGTTTACGCGCTCGGTGCCTTGCTCTACAGGTTGCTCAGCGGCCGCCTGCCGGCCGAGGTGTCGGGGCGGTCGATGCCCGAAGCAGCGCGCATCATCCGGGACGACGAGCCGACGCGGCTCGGCACGGTGTCGACGTCGCTGCGCGGCGACATCGAGACCCTCGTGCACAAGGCACTCGAGAAGGACCGCGAACGGCGCTATCAATCGGCCGGCGCGCTCGCTGCCGATATCCGCCGCTACCTCGCGAGCGAGCCGATCGTGGCCAGACCCACGACGACGCTCTATCAGGTCCGCAAGTTCGCACGCCGGCACAAGGGGCTCGTGGGCGGCCTCGTCGCGGCGTTCGTCGTGCTCGTCGTGGGTGTCGTCGTGTCGGTGTTGTTCGCGATCGAAGCCAGCCACACAGCCGCGGCGCTCGAGCGTACGTCCTACTCGCAGGGGTTGCTCATCGCATCGAACGCCATCGACACGCGCGAGGTGGCGGTCGCCGAAGGGGCGCTCGAGCGCGCTCCGGAGCAGCTTCGTGGTTGGGAGTGGCAGCATCTCTCGAGCCGACTCGATATGAGCATGCTGCAGTTGCAGCTGCCGGTGGGAGCTTCTAGTTACGACGCGCGGCCGTGCTTCTCCGACGACGACACGGTGTTGTCGATGTGGGTTGGATACGGCGATCCCGAGGCCGACGAAGAAGGACGTGTGAGGCTGGTACGCTGGCGTCTGCCGACCGGCGAGCTGCTCGAGCCGGGCGTCGGGATCTATCCCTTCGACCGGAACGATGCGCTGCCGCCACAGCCCGACAACGACTGGGGGCGTCGCATTGGCGATGAGTACACGTGGTTTCGCTCGGCATCTCATCCACCGATCCGGATCCCGTGGGCGGACTTCGACGTGCCGGGCAAACAGGTCGGCAGTGTCCGCGTCGCGCCAGGTGGAACTCGCGTCACCTGGTGCGCTTCGCCGCCCCGTGACCTCACGGAGGGACAGAGTCGGAGCCTTCCTGGCCACGAGACGTGGCTCGCGGAGGTGACCCCGACCGGGCTTTCGAATGCGCGCAAGATCGGACCGGGCACACCCGCGCTGATCAGCGACGACGGGCGCCACGTAGTCCTACGGACGGACCAGCTGGGAGCCATGCTCGTCTGGTCCGAGGCCGGGGGGACTGTGGGGCTCGAAGGCCACACGAACCTCGTGCGGATGGTCAGGAACACCACGGATTGGCGAGTGCTCGCGACGGCCTCGTTCGACGGTACGGTGCGGACCTGGGACCGCGCCACGGGGAAGCTCATCGCGAGCACGGAGCCTGGTGCGATCGTCACGTCGTGTGCGATCCGGGCCGCTGGTCAGGCGGTCGTTTCGGGTGGGAGGGATGGTCTGTTGCGCATCTGGAATGGTCGCGAGCTCGCGCCCGGGCCGGTCCTGCACGGCCCTCGCACGAAGGATCCCAGCGTGCTGTCGTGGTCCGAAGACGGTTCCATGATCGCGTCCGTTGCATGGATGAGCGATCGATGGGTGCGCGTGTGGGATGCGCACGTCGAGGCCGACCCGTGGCAGTTGCGCGGGCACGAGAGTTACGTTTACGCGTTGGCGGTCAGCCCGGACGGCGGGTTCGTCGCGTCAGGCAGCTGGGACAACACGGTGCGGCTGTGGGATGCCTGCACGCTCGAGGAGGTCGCGACGTTCACGGGCCACGACGACTACCTGCAGAACGTCGCGTTCAGCCCGGACGGCCGTACACTCGCGTCGGTCGACAGCCGGCAGCGCATGAAGCTCTGGGACGTGGCGAGTCGCAGTCACGTGCGAGACGTGCCGGACTACGGGCTCGACCCGAACACGCCGATCACGTGGCACCCCGACGGTGTGCGGCTGCTCGCCGCCATGAGCGGGGACGGGCTGCAGCTGCTGGACTCGCGTGACGGTCGAATGCAGCAGGAAACGTGCGCACTGCTCGGCGAGTTTCGATCCGGCATCGTCAGCGGTGACGGGACGCGGTTCGTCCGCGTCGAGTACGTGGAACGGCGCCATCAAGGCTGGGGCTACAAATGGGTCGTGCTCTGCGCCACGGACACCGGCCGCGAGCTCGCGCGTGTGAACGCCGGCAACAACCACCTCAAGTTCGCGTTTTCGAACGTCGGCTCGGGGCCGCTGCGACTCGTCTCGCCGCTCGAGGTTCGGCAGGGCACCGAAGTCAGGCACGGTTGGTCTCTGCTGAACGCCGAAACGGGCGCGACGCTGGCCGAGCAGGCCATGGGCGAATCGCGGATCATGGCGGTCGCGTTCTCGCCCGACGGCAAACGGTTCATGACGGGCGGCTACGAGAACTCGATCAGCGTCTGGGACGCCGAGACGTTCGACGAGCTGCTGCGCCTGAACGGACACAACGACTACGTGTTCCGGATGGCGTTCAGTCCGGATGGCAAGCGGTTGTACTCGGCGTCGGGAGATCACAGCGTGCGGGTGTGGGGGACCGAGCCGCTGTCCGAGGTGCTGCTCGCGCGGCGGCGGAAGTAGCGTGCCCCCCTACCATCACGAGCCGAACGTGAACGACGAGTTCATCCAGCAAGCCATGGACGTGTTCCTCGCCGCTGTCGAGCTGCGCGGCTCGGAGCAGCGTGAGTTTGTCGTGCGGGAGTGCGGTGACGACGAGGCGCTGCGCGCGCGCGTCGAGGAGCTGCTGCGGCACGCTGCCGACGACGAGACCGTGGGGCGGGCCTCGGCGGTGTCCGAAGCGAACGCGCCCGCGACTGCCGGCATCGGGTTCGGCGACTTCGTCCTGCTCGAGAAGCTCGGTCATGGCGGCATGGGCGTGGTCTGGCTCGCCGAGCAGCGCAGCCTGAGTCGCCGCGTCGCGCTCAAGCTCGTGCGGCCCAGCCTCGCGACGCCGGAGTTGTTGCGGCGGCTCGAACGCGAAGCCGCGATCCTCGGGCGGTTGCAGCATCCCGGTATCGCGAGCGTGTACGCAGTCGGGCGCGCGCCGATGGGGGGCGACGGGCTTGCGGACGAGCAGCACTACTTCGCGATGGAGTACGTACAGGGCGAGCCGCTCGACACGTTCGTCGAACGTCACGACGTCGACACCGACGGTCGGCTCGAGCTGCTTGCGAAGATCTGTGACGCGGTCATGCACGCGCACGACAAAGGCGTCGTGCACCGTGATCTCAAGCCCGACAACATCCTCGTGACCCCAGACGGGGTCCCGAAGGTGCTCGACTTCGGCATTGCGCGTGCGACGAGCTCGGACGTGATGACGATGACGATGCAGACTGCGGTTGGTCAGGTCGTCGGCACGGTGCCTTACATGTCGCCCGAACAGGTTCTTGGCGACTCACAGCAGATCGACGCGCGCTCGGACGTCTACTCGCTCGGTGCCCTGCTCTACAAGCTGCTAGGCGGCCGGCTGCCGGCCGAGGTCTCCGGCCGCTCGATACCTGAAGCTGCGCGCATCATCCGCGACGACGAGCCGACGCGGCTCGGCACGGTGTCGACTGCGTTCCGTGGCGACATCGAGACGATCGTGCACAAGGCGCTCGAAAAGGAACGCGAGCGCCGCTACCAGTCCGCGGGCGCGCTCGCGGCCGATATCCGGCGCTACCTCGTGCACGAGCCGATCGTGGCGCGGCCGACGACGACGCTCTACCAGGTCCGCAAGTTCGCGCGCCGGCACAAGGGGCTGGTCAGCGGTCTCGTCGCGACGTTCGTCGTACTCGTCGTGGGTGTCGTCGTGTCGCTGATGTTTGCGATCGAAGCCGAGCGCAATGCCGCGGCGCTCGAGCGCACGTCCTACTCGCAGGGGCTGCTCATTGCGTCGAATGCGATCGACATGCGCGAGGTGGCCGCCGCGGAGGAAGCGCTGCAGCGAGTTCCGGAGCGGTTTCGCGGATGGGAATGGCACCATCTGGTGAGCCGGCTCGACTTGAGCCTGCTGAGGTTGCCGATGCCCGCGGGGGCATCGAGCGACGCCGCGCGGCCGTGCTTCTCCGAAGACGGCACCATGTTGTCGATGTGGGTCGAGTACGTCGATCCTGAGGCCAAAGAGGGCGGGCGTGCGGCGCTCGCGCGTTGGCGCCTGCCGAGTGGAGAACTGCTGGAGCCGGGTGCCGTGATCGAAGACTTCGATCGCAACGACGCTGCGATCTGGCAGCCCGAGAATGGCTGGGGCCATCTCGAGGGTGAAGTCTACACGTGGTTCGGCGCGGCCGCCGCCGAACCGATCCGGATCGCCTGGACTGACTTCGACGTTCCGGGCAAGAACGCCGGCAGCCTTCGATTTACGCCGACCGGAACTCACGTCACGTGGTGCGCTTCGGTGCCCGGAGGGCTCCCGAAGTCGGCGCTGAGCCGCAGCCTTCCCGATCACGAGACCTGGCTCGCGGAGGTGACTCCTGCCGGACTCAGCAACGCGCGCAGGATCGGGCCGGGCATTCCCGAGCGAATCAGCGACGACGGCCGCCACGTGATCATCCGAGTGGACAACGCCGGTGCCACGCTCGTCTGGTCCGAAGCCGCAGGGACCGTCGAGCTCACGGGTCATACCGACTTCGTTCGGGGGTTTGCGTGCAGTGCGGATTGGAGTGTGCTGGCGACTGCGTCGTTCGACGGCACGGTTCGAACCTGGGATCGTGCTACGGGAGAGCTGCGCGCCAGCACAGAGTTCGATGGCAGTGTCGTCACGTCATGCGCGATCCGCGCTGACGGGCAGGTGGTCGTTTCGGCCGGCAGGGACGGCTTGCTGCGTATCTGGAACGGCCCGGCGTTGACGCCGGGGCCAGTCCTGCACGGTCATCGTACGAAGGACCCGAGCATGTTGGCGTGGTCCGAAGACGAGTCGATGATCGCGTCAGTCGCCTGGTTGGGGCATCGGTGGGTGCGGGTGTGGGACGCAACTGTCGAAGCCGACCCGTGGCAGTTGCGCGGGCACGAGAGTTACGTGTACGCGTTGGCGGTCAGCCCGGACGGCGGGCTCATCGCGTCAGGCAGCTGGGACAACACGGTGCGGCTGTGGGATGCCCGCACGCTCGAGGAGATCGCGACCCTCGCGGGCCACGACGACTACATTCAGAACGTCGCGTTCAGCCCGGATGGCCGCACGCTCGCTTCGGTCGATGCCCGGCGCCGCTTGAAGCTCTGGGACGTCACTAGCCGAAGTCGTGCGCGCGACGTGGCGGACTACGGCCTCGATCCGAACACGCCGATCACCTGGCATCCCGACGGCGTGCGGCTGCTCACGGGCATGAGCGACGACGAGCTGCAGCTGTTGGATTCGCGTAGCGGTCAGATCCAGGCCGTGCCACGCGCGCTGCTCGGGGAGTTCCGCTCGGGCATCGTCAGTGGGGACGGCACGCGGTTCGTCCGGGTCGAGTCCGTGGAGCGACGCCACCAAGGGTGGAGTTACCACTGGCTCGTGCTCTGCACCACCGACACAGGCCGCGAGCTCGCGCGGGTGAACGCTGGCAACAACTACCTCAAATTCGCGTTCTCGGCGGCGGGATCGGGGCCGCTGCGCCTGCTGTCGCCGCTGGCGGTCCGGCAAGGCGCCGAAGTCTCGCACGGCTGGTGCCTGCTGGACGCGGAGACGGGAGCAACGCTGGCCGAACAGGCCATGGGGGGATCGCGAATCATGGCGGTCGCGTTCTCGCCCGACGGCAAACGGTTCATGACGGGCGGCTACGAGAACTCGGTCAGCGTCTGGGACGCCGAGACGTTCGACGAGCTGCTGCGATTGAACGGGCACACCGACTACGTGTTCCGGATGGCGTTCAGTCCGGACGGCAAGCGGTTGTACTCGGCGTCGGGGGATCACAGCGTGCGGGTGTGGGGGACGGCGCCGTTGTCCGAGGTGTTGAAGTCGCGGCGGTGGAAGTAGCGTGTACTCTTTGCTCGCGAACCGAACGTGAACAACGAGTTCATCCAACAAGCCATGGACGTGTTCCTGGCCGCGGTCGAGCTGCACGGCGTCGAGCAGCGTGCGTTCGTCGCGCGGGAGTGCGGTGACGACGAGCCGCTGCGCGCGCGCGTCGAGGAGCTGCTCCGGCATGCTGCCGACGACGGGGCCGTAGGGTTGGCCACAGCAGCCTCCGAGGCGAGCCGAGCGGCGAGCGCCGGCATCGAACTCGGTGACTTCGTGCTGCGGGAGAAGCTCGGTCATGGCGGCATGGGCGTCGTCTGGCTCGCGCAGCAGAAGAGCCTCGATCGTGAGGTCGCGCTCAAGCTCGTGCGGCCGAGCCTTGTGACGCCGGAGCTGTTGAAGCGACTCGAGCGCGAGGCTGCGATCCTCGGGCGGTTGCAGCACCCCGGGATCGCCAGCGTCTACGCGGTCGGGCGTGCGCCGGTCGGCGGTGTGGGGCTCGCGGACGAGCAGCACTTCTTTGCGATGGAGTACGTGCAGGGTGAACCGATCGACACGTTCGTCGAGCGTCACGGCGTGGACATCGACGGCCGTCTCGAGCTACTCGCGAAGATCGGTGACGCGGTCGCGCACGCGCACGACAAGGGCGTCGTGCACCGCGACCTCAAGCCCGACAACATTCTCGTCACCGCAGATGGCGTGCCCAAGGTGCTCGACTTCGGCATTGCGCGCGCGACGAGCTCGGACGTGATGACGATGACGATGCAGACCGCGGTCGGTCAGGTCGTCGGGACGGTGCCGTACATGTCACCCGAGCAGGTGCTCGGCGACTCGTCCCAGATCGACGCGCGTTCCGACGTCTACTCGCTCGGCGCGCTGCTCTACAAGCTGCTCAGCGGTCGACTACCGGCCGAGGTCTCGGGGCGTTCGATGCCCGAGGCTGCGCGCATCATCCGCGACGACGAGCCCACCAGGATCGGCACGATCGCGACCTCGCTGCGTGGTGACATCGAGACGATCGTGCACAAGGCGCTCGAGAAGGACCGCGCGGGCCGCTACCAATCGGCCGGCGCGCTCGCTGCCGACATCCGTCGCTTCCTGGCGCACGAGCCGATCGTCGCGCGACCGACGACGACGCTGTATCAGGTGCGCAAGTTTGCGCGCCGGCACAAGGGTCTCGTCGGCGGGCTCGTCGCGACGTTCGTCGTGCTCGTCATGGGCGTCGCGGTTTCGCTGATGCTCGCGATCGAGGCCAACCGCAGCGCGGCGGCCGTCGAGCGCACGGCGTATTCACAGGGCCTCTTCATCGCGTCGAACGCCCTCGAGGACCACGAAGTAGCCGTCGCCGAGAAGGCGTTGCTGCGAGTTCCGGAGCGGCTGCGCGGCTGGGAGTGGCACCATCTGGCGAGCCGGCTCGACATGAGCCTCCTCGTGTTGCCGTTGCCCGCCGGCGCGACCAACTACGCCTCGCCACCGTGGTTCTCGGATGACGACCGCGTGTTGTCGATGTGGGTTCGATACTTCGATGCCGAGATCGAGGGGCGCGAGCGCTGCGTCGTTGCGCGCTGGGCGTTGCCGAGTGGTGAGCCGCTCGAGCCGGGCGCCGTGATCGAAGGTCTCGCTTGGAGCGACGTGGCGGTCGCGCGGCCCGAAGCCGGCTGGGGCCGCCGAGAAGGTGACGTGTTCACCTGGTTCGGTTCGACCGCCGGCGAATCAGTTCGAATCCCTTGGGCGGATTTCGAGGTTCGTGGTGAGCACGCCGGCAACATTCACGTCACGCCGGGTGGAACGCACGTCGCCTGGAACGTGGTGCCGCCCGACGCGGAGGCGGAGCCGAGTCGTGCCCTGGCTGGCTGGGAGACCTGGTTCGCGCAGGTGACGCCGACCGGGCTCGCGAACGCGCGCAAGATCGGGCCTGGCCTGCCCGAGCTGCTCGCGGATGACGGCCGGCACGTGGTCATGCGTGTGAACGATCTGGGCGGCACGCTGATCTGGTCCGCAGCCGGCGGGACCGTGGAGCTGAATGGCCATACGGATCTCGTGCGAGCGTTCGCCAGCAGCGCCGACTGGAGTGTGCTCGCGACCACTTCGTACGACGGCACGGTTCGCCTCTGGGACGTCGCCACGGGGCAGCTTGTCGCGAGCACGGAGTCCCGCGGTAGCAGAGTCAGCTCGTGCGTGATCACCGCCGACGGCCAGACGGTCGTCTCGGCCGACAAGAGCGGACTCCTGCGCATCTGGAACGGTCGCGAGCTCGATCCAGGCCCGGTCCTGCACGGTCACCGCGACAAGGAGACGAGCCTGCTTGCGTGGTCCGAGGACGAGTCCATGCTCGCGTCCGCCATGTACCTGTCCAATCGGGTCGTGCGCGTGTGGGATGCGAACACCCGTGCCGATCCGTGGCAGCTGACCGGACACGACAGCTACGTCTACGCGTTGGCCGTCAGCCCGGACGGCGGGCTCGTCGCGTCGGGGAGCTGGGACAACATGGTGCGGTTGTGGAATACCCGCACGCTCGAGGAGGTCAGAACGCTCGCGGAACACGACGACCACCTCGTCGACGTCGCGTTCAGCCCGGACGGCCGAACGCTCGCATCGGTCGACCGCCGGCAGCACATGGTGCTATGGGACGTCGCGAGCGGAGCGCGCGAAGCGGTCGTGCCGGGCTATGAGCTCGACGCCCGCACGCCGATCACCTGGCACCCCGACGGCGCGCGGCTGCTGGTCGCCATGAGCGACGACGAAGTGCGGCTGTTCGATCGCCGCGACGGTCGCACGGTCACGGCACCGATCACGCTCCTCCAGGAGTTTCGCTCGGGGATCGTCAGTGGCGACGGCACGCGGTTCGTCCGCGCCGAACACGTGAGCTTGTGGCCAGTGCAGAAGGACTACTGCTGGCTCGCCCTTTGCGCGACCGACACCGGCCGCGAGCTCGCGCGCGTACGCGCCGGCAACAACTACCTCAAGATCGCGTTCTCACCGGTCGGCGCGGGTCCGTTGCGGCTGCTTACGCCGCTCGAGCATCGACAGGGCGCCGAAGTCGAGTTCGGCTGGTGTCTGCTCGATGCCACGACGGGTGCACGGCTGGCGGAGCACGCCGCGGGTCTCTCGCTGACGATGGCCGTGGCGTTCTCTCCGGACGGCACGCGCTTCATGACCGCCGGCTACGAGAACTCGATCAGCGTGTGGGACGCCGAGACCTTCGACGAGCTCGTGCGACTGAACGGGCACACCGACTACGTGTATCGGCTCGCGTTCGGCCCGGATGGCAAGCGGTTGTACTCGGCGTCCGGGGATCACAGCGTGCGGGTGTGGGGGACGAAGCCGTTGTCCGAGGTGTTGATGGCGCGGCGGCGGCAGTAGCTCGCGCTGGGACAACGGTCGGCCCTGAGGCGATAGATCGTCCGTGGGCGTCCGCTTTGCTTTCGCACTTGTTGCACTGCCGCCGAGAGAAGCAGAAGAGACTATCACTCAGAAGAGTGACAGCCCCTGTTGGCGAACGCTCTCCTCGCTAGTTTCCGAGGGTGATGCGAATGGCGTTCGACGCGTGCAGTTGCGGTGACCATGAGCACCCGCCTGCCGCATTCGAGATCACGATCCACTGCGTATCGATTTCAAAGCCGAAAAAGGCGGGGCTGCAGGGCAACGGCAGCGGCCAGCGCGCGGAACCGCCGCTCAACGGGATGAAAGCCTGCACCAGCGGGAAGATGGCACGACAGGTGCTGCCGGCACAGCCCGCGTTCAGGGGCTGGCGGGTCACGTCGGCCCGCCAGAACGCGGCCATGGCGTTGGTGTCGGCGCCCGACAACGTGATCCCGAATCCCTGGTTGCCGATCGACGCGGGGCCGTCCGTTCCGGTGGCGCCGCCGGCGCCGCACCCGGGGGCGCCGGGGATCTGAGTGACCGTGCCACCAGCGAATGCTTCCCAGCGTCGGCCGTCGATCTGCGCTTCATCGGCGGACCACACAACCATCGCCGATCCGTTCGCTCCAGCGGCTACCGCATTGAACGTGTTGTCGGTGGCGCCAGAGGCAGTCTGATCCCTGGGGCCACAGGTATGCCAGGGGCTGCCCGTCAGCTTTAGGCTCCAGAGTGCGTGGGGACCACTGACAGGACCTTCCCCGTAGGTCACGAGCCAAAGCGGAGATCCCCAGGAGGTCGGGTAGAGCATCGTGACGGATGGGTTCGCGTCGTCGCTCGTAGAGTTCCGTACGATTGACTTACGCCCGATGCTGACCGGATTCGTCGAGCTGACGGGGTCGCTGTCGAAGATGTCCACTGCCCAGATGTCGCCCGAGCTCGATTGAATCTGCTCGTAGGCAATCAAGAATCGATCGCCGTCGCCATCGACTTCGGGGTTGGCGACGTTGTCGCTATTGGTGCTCGAGATCAACACGGTGTCCGTCGCGGGCGAACCATCTCGCCGGATGATTCGCGCGCCCAGATCGTCGAAACCATTTGCGTCTTCCCAGGCGACGCACCGATTCCCGCCCGCCGAGCGGGCGCTCTTCGAGATCGAAGGATCCCGCAGGTCAGAGCCGGACGCGATGGTCTGCTCGACGAAGGGCTGCACGCTGTATCCGCCGCCAACGGTCAGTCCGACGGGCTTGCCGTAGATGCCAGAGCCGACTTTGCGATACACCACGTAGACGTCCTCCGACGTGAGCGTCAACTCGCCGCTCACGTCGGGTTCGACGTTGTCGTCGAACAAAAAGCCGCCCGTCACCAGCGTCTTGGCATCCGGGGAGCCGCTACCGGACGGGATCGAGCGGCCTTGGATCTCCCAGCCAGAAACCAGATCTTCCTGCCAGGCGACGAAGAACTTGCGGCGCAGCGCGTTGTAGCCGACCTGGGGTTTGCGTTCGACGTTGCTTGTATAAGCGACCTGCAGGACGCTGCCCGAGGTCGAGCCGGAGGGCAAGACTCGAATCGCGCGCACGTCGCGATCGCTGGACGAGTAGACGTTCTCCCAGACGACCAGGTAGACCTGGAAGAAGCCGCCGTAGGCGATGTCGGGCTGGATGTCGTCCCCCGACAGGGTCCCGATAGGGAATACGCTGCCGATGGGCGGATCGAGCTCGAGCGGATAGGACGCGTTGCTTACGAACGAGTCGCTGAGCACGAGTTCGAGGTGGCGGCCGTCCCAGTTCATCGACCCTTTCGCGCGCCGACCGCCGGCGTCGACGCCGACGACCGCTCCGATGTCGACGCCGCCGAACTGGCTGTCGAGGCGCAGGCCGTCGAGGCCTTGCCCGATCGAGGCTTCGAGCTCGGTGTCGAGCTGCAGGCGCACGATCAGGTCGCCGGAGCCGGCGGGCTGCTGGGCGAACACGAAGCTCTGCTTCAGGTGGTCGGCAGTTGCGTCGTAGCGCTCGACTATGCCAGCGCCGCGCTCGAAGCGGACGGTGTTGCCCGATGCCTGCGCGACTGCGCGCTGTTCAGCGGGCGGCGCAGTGAATACGCGGTCCTCGCCACGGCGGATCGATTCGAGTGTGAAGTTCACCGGCAGGTTGTGCGGGGCCTGCGCACCGAGCGCGGGCGTGAACTCGACGGTGCCGCGACCGAAGATGGCCTTGTAGTCGGGGCCCGCGGCCCAAGTGACACCGTCGGTGTGGCCAGCGCCGAAGGCCTGTGAGATCGCTGATTGCGGTGCGACCGCTGGTGCCGGGGCTGTGGTGTCTGTGTCGCGGGAGGCCGACTGAGCGACCAGGGAGACAGTGAACGCCACAATGGCGACGGTGGGCGTCAGGCCACGGAACGGCTGTGCGCCGCTTCGACTGGGGTGGGAGGAACCCTGCGAGAGGTTCATTGGATTACTCCTTCGTAGGTTGAACGGGTAGCGAATCGCCGGCGACGATTCATCACGCGCCGGACTCTGCGGGGCGCGCCGGGACATGCGCCGTCCGGAGTCGGGGCCCGTCAACAAATCCAAGAAAAGCAACATCCCGTTGTTTCACCAGGGGCTGGAGTCATGGCACCGAGACTCGCCGCCAAGGCGAACATGCGCTTGGGCTGCCTGGGTCCGACGCCCAGAGTCCGGAAGCTATGCCGCGAATCCGTGGGGCCTCCATGACGTGCGAGTTTGACCCGCACATTCGTGAGCATTTCTGACTGTCCGCGGTTCCGGTTGGCGCATGGGCCGGCGAATCAACCGGAACCCAACCCCCCAGGAACCCATGCGCACCTCACTTCCCCGCCTCTGTGGCTTCGCCGCTTTCGCCATGACGGCTTCGCTCGCGGCCCAGGCCCAAGGCCCGATCTTCTCCACTTTCGGCGCCGGCTGTTCCGGAACAATGCCGCCTGCGGAGTTCACGCTGACGGGTTCGCCGGTGGCTGGTACGAACTTGCAGTTCGAACTGAATAACTTGCCGGACAACGCCGCGCTCTTGATCTTCGGCTTCAGCAACACGACGTCGATCTTCGGCCCGCTGCCCGGTCCGATCGGCAACACGCCCGGCTGCATGCTGCACATCAGCCCGGATATCACGCGGTTCTACCTCACGAGTGGCAATGTGCTCAGCTACTCGAAGTCGTTGCCGAGTGGAACCGGGGTCCTCGGCACGCGGATTTTCTTTCAGGCGCTCGTCTTCGACAGCGGGCACACTCCGGATGGGTTCGTCATGTCGGACGCGTTGGAGACGGAGGTCGGTACGACGGGCTGGCCGGCCGCGCACACGGTGGCGAACATGCAGCCCGTCGCGCCGGGCAGCTTCACGATGGGCTCGAACACGGCGTTCTATGCCTACGAGCGCCCGGCCCACGCCGTGAACCTCACCGACCCGTACTGGATCGGCCGCTACGAGGTCACGCAGGCCGAATACGAAGCCGTGATGGGCAACAACCCGTCGTTCCACCAGGGTGGATCGTACGGCAATACAGACGACCGCCCGGTCGAGAACGTGTCATGGACCGACGCGATGCAGTACTGCGCCGAGCTGACCGATCGCGAGCGGGCTGCGGGTCGTCTGCCGGCGGGCTATGTGTACCGGCTGCCGACCGAGGCGGAGTGGGAATACGCATGCCGATCGGGCTCCGGGACCGCGTGGTACTTCGGCAACCAGGGCAGCCTGAACTGTGGGCTCGTAAACACCTCCAACTGCGTCGGCCAGACCCGCGAGGCCGGCACCTATCCGGCGAACGCGTGGAATCTGCACGAGATGCACGGCAACGTCGGCGAGTGGTGCCTCGATCGCTGGGATAGCAGCGCCAACTACCCGAGCACCGCGGTCACGGATCCGTACGTCACCGTGGGGGCGGACCGCGTCTACCGTGGCGGCAGCTTCAACATCTCGCTACCGCTGAGCAAGTCGTACACCCGCCTTCGTCAGCCGCCGACGACGACTCGTTCAGACATCGGCTTCCGTATCGCGCTAGCGCCGGCCAAGGTGCTCGAGACGATGGTGCCGTTGCCGAACGGCGCGTTCTCCATTGGCTCGAACACGGCCTTCTACGTCGAAGAACGTCCGGCCCACACCGTGAACCTTACGGACACCTACTGGATCGGTCGCTACGAGGTCACGCAGGCCGAATACCTGGCGCTCATGGGCAACAACCCGTCGTTCCACCAGAGCGGCAACACCAGTAACCGCCCGGTCGAGAACGTGTCGTGGCACGACGCGATGGCGTACTGCGCGGCGCTGACGGCACAGGAAGCCGCGGCGGGTCGCTTGCCGGATGGCTACGAGTATCGGCTCCCGACCGAAGCGGAGTGGGAGATCGCGTGTCGTTCGGGCACGGGGACCGCGTGGTTCTTCGGGAACCAGGCCAGTGTGAACTGCGGCCTCGTGAACCACAGCAACTGCGTGCAGGGGACGCGCGACGTCGGGTACTACCCGCCGAACGCCTGGGGGATCCACGAGATGCACGGCAACGTGCGCGAGTGGTGCCTCGACAGCTGGGACGGTAGCGCCAACTACCCGAGCGGCGCGATCACGGACCCGTTCGTCGTCGAGGGCACCGACCGCGTCAATCGCGGCGGTGGCTGGCTCTCCCAGCTGCCGTTCACCAAGTCGCACACGCGCTCACGCCAGGACCCGTCCACCACGCGTTCCGACACCGGCTTCCGCGTTGCTCTCGCGCCGATCGCGTTGGGTGTTGCCAACATGACCCGTATCCAGCCCGGCACGTTCCAGATGGGCTCTACCCAGGGCGATCCTGACGAGCAGCCGGTGCACTCCGTGACGATCTCGGAACCGTTCTGGATGGGGCAGTTCGAGGTCACGCAGGCGGAATACCAGGCCGTCATGGGCACCAACCCATCGTCAGTGATCGGCGCTGATCTGCCCGTCGACAGCATCAACTGGAACCTCGCGATGGGCTACTGCGCGGCGGTCAACGCGCGCGAAGCGCGGGCAGGCCGGTTGCCCGATGGCTACGAGTACTGCCTGCCGACCGAGGCCGAATGGGAGTATTGCTGCCGCGCGGGCACCACGACCGAGTGGATCACCGGCACGAGCCTCAATGCCACCCAGGCCAATATCAGTGGTGGGGCCGGCCCGGGTCAGCCCGTCGGCTCCTACGCGCCGAACCCGTGGGGACTCTACGACATGCACGGCAACGTCGAAGAGATCGTGTTGGATGGCTACGACGGCAACAACTACCCCAGTGGCCCGGTCACGGATCCGTACGTTCTCGACGGAATCGGCATGATCGTTCGGGGTGGGAGCTACGGCGCCAACTCGTACAGCGCGCGATCAGCAGAACGCAACGCACGCAGCTTCTGGAGCACGTTCTTCGCCACGGGCTTTCGCATCGTGCTCGCGCCCAAGCAGGGCGTCGACGGCATGGTGCGAGTTCAGAGCGGAGTGTTCGACATGGGGTCTGCCGCGGTAGGTGGCGCCGCTGTTCCGGTCCACGGTGTGTCGATCCTTCAACCGTTTTGGATTGGCCAGCATGAGGTCACGCAGGCCGACTACGAGGCCTTGATGGGCACGAATCCTTCGTTCCATCAAGGGGCCTCGTTCCCCGGCGATGCCAAGCGCCCCGTCGAGCAGGTGAACTGGCACGGGGCGCTGGCGTATTGCGAAGCGCTGACGGCGCAAGAGGCTGCGGCCGGGCGTCTACCGGACGGCTACGTCTACCGTCTGCCCACGGAAGCGGAATGGGAGTACGGTTGCCGCGCTGGCACGACAACGGAATGGAGCACAGGCGTCGCCCTGAACAGCAGCCAGGCCAACTTCGGAAACAACACCGGCGAGACGACTACGGTAGGTAGTTACCCGGCGAACCTCTGGGGCCTCTTCGACATGCACGGCAACGTGTTCGAGTGGTGTTTCGACAGCTGGGACCTCAGTCACAACTATCCAGCGGGGCCGGTCTCGAATCCCTATGTCACCATCGGCGCCAACCGGATCTACCGGGGTGGCAGTTACTACGCCAACCCGGACCTTTGTCGCTCCGCGAGCCGGCAGAGTATCCATCCCGCGACCAGCGACTACGGCCTGGGATTCCGAGTGGTGCTCGCCCCGCCCCTCTTCAACGACGGTGGGGCGCAGGCGGGTACCGTTGATGCGACCGGCCAGCCAGGCCACGGCATGGGCTTCACGAGCGAGAAGTCTGGGACCGGTCGCTACCGCGTCACACTCGCGCTGGCGTTCTCTGAACGGCCAGTGGTGATCGCGACGATCCTGGGCAACGAGGACAACGCGATCTCGGTGGATGTGCTCGGTGGCAACGTGTTCGAGGTCTATTGCTACGACGTGTCACCGACCACGAATCTGAACGCTCAGGACTCGAGCTTCTCGTTTGTCGCGGTTCCGCCTGGCGCTGAGGACCCCCCTTTCGTTGCGGCGGAGAGTGGCGAGGTCGCTGCCTCAGGAACGAGCGCCGCGAGCAACTTCCAAAGCTTGAGAACCTCAGAGGGCCGCTACCGGTTGAATCAGTTCTCCTCCAGCACTCACGGAATGGTCACTCTGGCGACGGTGTCGGGCAACGAAGACAACACGATCGCGACGATCCCTGACCCGGTCTTCGCCTCCGAGTACGAGTTCCAGAGCTACGACGTGCATCCGGATATCGACGAGTATGAACAGGATGCCGGCTTCATGTTCGTTCACGACACCCACTCCACCCGGTTCTGGGGGGTGCCGAAGGTGTCGGGCGTGGTCGATACCAGCGGTGCGATCATCTCGCCCCCGTTCCCGACCGGGCCGTTCGGCCAACAGTTCACGTGCCAACACGTCGGGACCGGGCACTACCGCATTACTCTCGATCCGGTTCTCTCGGGCACGCCGGTGATGGTCGCCTCGATCTACAGTGATCAGGACAACGTCATCTCGGTGGAGCCGATCAGCGCGACGGTATTCGATGTCTATTCGCGCGACGTGGATCCGGACAACAACTTCGTGTCAGAGGACTGCAGGTTCGGATTCATCGCGGTCAGCCTGGAGTAGGCGGGGAGTCGGAGTCCGAAGAGTGGAGCCCTGGCCGCTCGAGCTCGTGCGGCCGGTGCTCGCGATGTCCGAGCTGCTTCGCCGCCTCGCAAGCGGGCCGTGGTGACCGCGACCGCAGCTGGCAACGGACACAGCACGATCTCGGCGTTGTTGATCCGTACGATGGTCACGACGTACCTGGCCTGTTCGGCTGCCGGCAGACCGACGGCGCCGATGGAGAGGGTCATGGCCTGTTCGATGAAGTCGCTCTTCACGGTCCGGAGTACGCCTTCTCGGCAGGCGGACTGAGGAGTGTAACCGGCGCCGAGTGCGGGTCCGCCTTCCAAGGCGGGGCCTGGTTCGCTAACCTGCGCGCCGCACGACGATGAGTGCCGCCGAGGGATCCGGGCTTCCGCGTATGTTGCAGTCACTCGCTTCCGGCGAGCGGCTCGATACGAGTGATGAGCTGCTGATGCTGGTCTATGACGAGCTGCGCGATGTTGCGCGCGGCATGATCAAGAACGAGCGCCCGGGTCACACGCTGCAGCCGACTGCGCTCGTGCACGAGGCCTACCTGCGCGTTGCCGGAGGCGACGATCCGCAGTGGCAAGGCCGCCGGCACTTCTTCGCGGCAGCGACCGAAGCGATGCGCCGTATCCTCATCGAGCAGGCCCGACGTAAGTCGCGCAAGAAGCGTGGCGGCGACGTCGTGCGCGTGCAGCTCGACTTCGAGGTCGCGATGGAAGAGCCGAACGACGACGTCGTGCGCGTCGACGAGGTGCTGCAGAAGCTCGAGGCCGCGAAGCCCCACTTGCGCGAACTGGTCAATCTGCGCTACTTCGGCGAGTTCTCACTCGCCGAGACTGCCGAGTTGCTCGGGCGGTCCGAATCGACGGTCACGCGCGAGTGGCGGTTCGTTCGGGCGTGGCTCAAGCAGGAACTCGCGGACTGAGGACGTCAGGCGAGAAGGATGCCGGCCCGAGAGGCTCTGGTCGCCTCTGTCACGCATTCCACCCAGGGAGGTTCCGGGGGCGGAGGTCCGGTCACGCCGAATAGCTGCCGCGACCCCGAGTTCGGCTTGAATCGGGGAAATGGTGGCCCTCTTGGCCTCATTCTCGTTCCCGCACGAGCTGCCGCGAATTGGCCGGTCGTGACAGCCGCGGGGGACAGTCAGAGTTGCAGTTGCGAGTGCGCTGTGCCAAAGGCTTGTCGAGCGCGGAGGGGGGGGCTGCTCGCCCGGTTTCGGTGAGAGACGTGGTCCTTTGCCCGTCGTCGGCCTATGCTGCGCGATCACCCGGCCGGCTCGTTGAAGACGAGTCGTGCCAAGCTCTGCAGCCCCATCGATCTCGCGTGATCGCGCGGCGGCGCCTGTGGCCCCTCAGGGTCTCGGGCCTTCTCGGTTTCGGCCTTTCTTGGGTCTCGGTCTTTCTGGGCCGTCGAGTTGTCGGATTCGTCCGGTCCCCTGTGCGAAGCACTGTCGCCGCGTCGGCGACGGCACCGGTCTCGAAGTCGCAGCAAGCAAGAGACCGAGGACTGAAATCACGATGACAGCCAGACTCTACGTTGGCAATCTCTCCTTCCAGACCACCGAAGACTCGCTCCGGAGTGAGTTCGAGCAGGATTCCCGCCAGGTGAAGGAGGTCAAGCTCATGCTGGATCGCGACACCGGCAGGTCGCGTGGCTTCGCGTTCGTCGAGATGGCGACGGAGGCCGAGGCCCAGGCCGCGATCGAGGCGATGAACGGCGTGATCCTGGACGGCCGTGAACTGCGCGTCAACGAGGCGCAGGAACGCCAGCCTCGCAGCGGCGGTGGCGGCGGTGGCGGCGGCGGGCATCGCGGCGGTGGGGGCGGGCGACGCGAGCGCTGGTAGGCTGGCCCGCCAGCACGCTAGGCCCCAGCACGCTAGGCCACTGGCACGCTAGGCCAGCGGCACGCTAGCCACGCCCTCGCGGCGTGCGCTGCCGTGCGAAACCGCGCCGACCGGTGTCGAAGAACTCCAGGAAGCGCCGGCCTTCGGGCTCCACACCGCAGCCATTCGAGGCACGAGCCGCGGCTGCCAGTTCTCGGATGTTGCCGCGGCTGCGAAACACTGCGTGGAAGCAGCGCTTCAAGTCGGCGAGGGCGCCCGATGCCACGCCGCGGCGGCGGATGCCAACTAGGTTGAGGCCGCAGATCTCGTTGCGTTCGGCCGCGATCGCATAGGGTGGCACGTCGTAGCTGATCGACGCGTTGCCGCCGATCATCGCAGATTCACCGATTCGCACGAACTGATGCACGCCAGCGCCGCCGCCTAGGACCACGAAGTCGCCGATGGTCACATGGCCGGCGAGCATGACGTTGTTCGCCAGCGTGACGGAAGCGCCGACGACACAATCGTGACCGACGTGGCTCTGCGCCATCAGGTAGCAATCCTCGCCGATGGCGGTCACGCCGTCCGGCTTGCTCGGTTGGTTGATCGTCACGCCTTCGCGCACGACTGTTCGGTCGCCGATGCGAACACCGGCACTTGCGGCGTCGCAGCCGTGGATTTGCGGCAGGCCACCGATCACTGCGAAGCTGTCCACGCTGACACCGTGGCCGAGCTCGGTGTTGCCGTGGATCATCGAGTGCGGCGCGAGCCGGCAGTCATCGCCGATCCGGGTTCCCGCTGCGACGATCGCGTAGGCGCCGATTTCGACGTTGGAACCGATCCTGGCGCCGTGTTCGACGACTGCGGTCGGATGAATGCGGGGCTGGCTCACGTTGGTGACGGTGTCTCTTGCCGACCTGACGTGGCCGATCCACAGCAAACTGCGGGCTCGTAGTCTACGCGTTCGTGGCTCGGTGTCGCCGAACTCCGGGGCAATCGTCGCCACGAACGTCGCTGCCGGCACCGCTGCGGTGCCCGGCGGTTGCTTACGGCGTTGAAAAGAGCTGACCCTGACAGGACCCGGAGTCGGGCTCACGGCATTCTCTGAACCGGTTCTGTGATCGGCGGCAATTTGTCTGCGATGAACGAAACGGAGCTCATTCGGGCCCTGATGGGCGAATCGACGTGGCTTGGACGCTTCTCGAGCGCCCTCGTTGCTGGCGCCAGTGCGGACGACCTGGCACAGGAAACCGTGCTGGTCACTCTTCGGCAGCAGGGCGACGGGGGGAGCACTCACCGGGCCAACGCCGGGGGCGAGTTGCGACCATGGCTGGCGGGGGTCGCACGCCGGCTTCACCTCAGCCATCGCCGGAGCGAGGCTCGTCGCGGCGCGCGTGAGCGCGCGGTGGCGAAAGCCGAGGCCACCGCGGCGACTGCCGACGTCGTCATGCAAGCGGAGACCCACCAGCGCGTCGTCAACGCGGTCATGTCGCTGTCCGAGCCGGCGCGCACGACGATCTTGCTGCGGTTCTGGGACAACCTGCCGCCGCGCGAGGTCGCCGTGCGTATGGGCGTGCCGGTCGAGACCGTGCGGACCCGGACGAAGCGCGCACTCGAAACGCTACGAGGCAAGCTCGACGACTCCTTTGGCGATCGCCGTGCGTGGCTCTTGCCGCTGGCTGCGATCGCGCAGCTGCCGCGAGGCGACGCGGATCACCTCGCAACGAGCTCGAAGGCCGCTACCGTGCCTTCGAAGGGGGCCGCCGCGCTGCTCGTCGGCGGCCTGCTCGGGGTCGCCGCGCTCGCAGTGGCGACGCTCGCCGATCCTGGCGGCGACGGCAACCTGACCCCGCGGTCGAACGGGGCCGAGTCATCTGCCTCGGCCGTAGCCGTGAGCAACGACGAAGTCGCGGCCCTGCCGCGCGTGTTGGTCGACGCCGCGACCGAATCGAATTCACCCGCGACCGCGACGGATCCCAGACAGCTACTGGCGAAGATCGACGCGTGTTGGGAGATCGAAGACTATTGGCGCGTGATCGACGAGCTCGGCGCGAGCTCCAACGCGGAATCCCTGGTTCGTGCGTTGCGCATTACGATCGCAGAACGGGTTGCGCCGCCGGCGCCGGGGCGCCGCAACCTGCGCGAGATGCAGGCGCGCGATGCCAGATTCGAAGTGCTGCTGCAAGCCCTCCTCGCCGTTGCGGGGCCGGTTGATGCCGCCGCCCGGGTCCAGGCAATGGGGGTTCGATTGCCGCGGCAGGTCCGCAACTGGATCGCAGCGGAAACGGTGCCACCGCCAGCTCCGCCGCCGCCGCCGCCCGGGGCGGCAGCGAGAGCCGCTGCCTTCGAAGCCGAGCTCCTCGACGCCGCGACGCGGGACCGGGCCCTCGCCAAGGCATTCGATATGGCGCCGACGGAGCGCTTGATGTCGCTCGTTTTGCAGCTGCCACCATCCCGAGCCGTGACCATGCGCAACTACGACGCTTCGCCGGGGCGTACGATTGCGTGGATCGGCGGACTCGCTGCCCGGCTCGACGCCGCCGGCAACGCGCCGGCGTGGGCCGATGCCCTGGCCAGTCGCATCGCAACGCTCGTGGACGATCGCTTCCGTTTCCGCCCCGATGCCGAGCAGCTGCGACGCATCGATCTGAGCGCCGAGATCGCGACGCTCGAGCGCGCGTTGACTCGCGGGTACGCTGCCCCTGCAGCGGTTCCGATTCTCACCACCACGCTGCTCCAGGCGCGATCGATCTCGGGAGTGCCACGCAGCGAGTTTGCCGAGATCCTCGAGGATCCGAAACTGCGGGCGCTGGTCGTGTCCACTCCGACGGAGCGCAAGATGCGCACCGCCCTCGCGCGGGTCCGAGGGGCCCTGCTGTGGCTGGAGGACGTGCATGCCAGCGACGAGCTGATCGCGTTGTGGCGCAACCAGCCGATGAGCCGCAGGAGCACGGGCTACTTCCTGACCGTCCTGCAGCGATGCGAGGTGCTGTCGCCCGGCGAGCAGGCCGGCTTTGCGCCGGGCTACCGGCATCTGGTTCGTGAGCACGACGACGCGCGGGTTCGCATTCGCGCGCTCGCGCTCTACCTGCGTTGGGAATCCGATGACGTCGCGTTGGCCGCGCTGCTCGACGAGATTCGGCGCGAGGGCCGGGGCGACACGCTGGAAGTGGTCGCGCGGGAGCTTCCGATGCGCTGGCATCGCGGTGCCGGCGAGTTCGAAGTCGCGCTGGACTGGCTCGATTGGGCGCTGACGAGCGGAACGCGAAAGCAGATCGAGGAGCTGCTGGACGGCCTCGAAGACGGCTACGACAACGTGCTCGGCGAGACTGCCGGCGACGAGGCCACTCGAGTGCTCGCGCGCCTGCCGAAGCCGGACGACGCTCGGCTGAGCAAGCGAGCGCGCCAGGACCTCGAGCGAGTGATTCACGACCTCAGGGAACGCGTCACGAAGTCGCGCGCCGAACGCCGGGGAACTGGGCGTTGATCTAGTGATCCGTGAGGCCGCGTGATCCTCGCTTCATCGCAGCGGCCTCGATGAGGAGGCGAGAAACGGCTCCGGCTCAGCCGCCGGCGAGCTTCACGCGATAGTTGCGAGCCTCGAGTTCGCGTACCAGCAGCTCGCGGTGGTCGCCCTGGATCTCGATCTGACCATCTTTCGCCGAGCCTCCCGTGCTGCACTTCTTCTTCAAGGCCTTCGCGAGCGCTCGCAGCTCCGATTCCGCCTGCTGCAGGCCGGCGATCACGGTGACGGGCTTGCCGCGCCGCACTTCGCGGCGAACCCGCACGACGCCATCGCCCTCGTCGGCTTGGTCTGACGGCACCTCGCAACGGCAGCGGGGGACGGGGCGGTCACAACGCGGGCACATCGTGCGGCCGTGCTCGGAGTCGTAGACGACGCGGTTCATGGGGTCGCCGCGGTATGGCGCGGTCGCGCGAGGATTGCCCGGTTCATGCGGGTGATCTGATCGGAGACGTGCGACCAGCGCACGTGATAGCTCGCGTTCTCGAGTCGAACGTTGCGATCGAGGTCGACGGCGTCGAACCGCCACACTGAGTCGGAGAGAGCCCCACGAGGATCGGGTTCGGTGGATCGCGAAGCGGTGACAGGGCGGTCGAGAGCCCGGCGGGCTCACAAATCAACAGGGCCGTCACTCTGAAGAGTGACGGCCCCAGTTGGCAGATCACTGCGCTGGCAGATCACTGCGCTGGCAGAACACTGCGGCCTAGTTGCCGATCGTCATCGTCACGCCGTTCGACGAGAGGACGCCGGCTGCGTTGGCACCCGGCGCGAACGCGTAGCCCTGCCCGCTGATCGCCAGGCTGAGGAACGCCGGGTCGGTCGGGATCGCGAAGTTCGTCTGCGTCTGGTTGCCGACCGGGAAGGCGACCAACACGCTGTCGAGTCCCACGTACTGGTGGCAGCCCGGCATGCCTTGGTTGGCGAGGCTGATGCCGGGATCGTGCTTGATCAAGCTGAGCACGTGCGCGCCGACGGCCGAACCGACCGGGTAGTTGGAGGTCGTCAGCGTCACCGTGGAGCCGAACACGGGCGGTCCGCTCGCGGCGTGAGTCAGCAGTGAAACGTTGGACGGGTTGGTGAGGTCACTCGGGCCCGGGTCCGGAACGCCGGCGCCGAGCGAGTGCCCCACGAGGGCGTCGCCGAGACTCAAGCTCTGGTAGGCCAGCACGAACTCACCGTTCGGGAACAACTGCAGCTGCAGTGTGTTCGAGCCGACCGACTGGTACTCCGGCACACCCGCCCACGTGGCGACGGCCTGTCCAGGGACTGTGTCGAAGTAGACACCGCCGCTGCTGCTCGGATTGAGGTCGTCCCAGCAGACCGCGATGCGTCGCGGCTCCGCGAGGAACTCGCTGACCGATTCCGTGTAGTCCGACACCGAGTGTGCGTTCGCCACGAGGCCGACCCAACCATTGGAATCGATGTCGATCGCCGTCGTGCTGCCGCCACCGGGCAACGGGAATGCGAACCCGAGGCTGTGGTTGCGACTGAGTTGGTCGTCGGCGAGGCCCAGGTTGTTGGAGTAACCGTTGAAGAACGACGCGCCAGCCGTGCTGACGTCCCAGCCACCGGTGCCGTTGGGCGTGAAACGAATCGCCGAGTTGGCGAGGTCGATCGACCCTCCGAACAGCTCGTAGAACGTCTGCGGCACGCTCGGGGTGGCGGGGGCGGAGCAGCCGGCACCGTAGTTGGTCAACGACGCGAGCACTGGCGCCTGGCCGCCTTGCCCGGTCCCGCCACTGACCACGAGGCCGTAGTCGGCGTCGACGGCCGGCGTTTCGACGTGTGAATCTTGAACGACCAGAGTCGCGATGACGTCGACGTGCCAGATGCCGGCCTGGGGGTTCTGGATGATCACGCACTCGAGCGGGTTGATGCTGTCTGCCGTGCCGCCCGGCGTGGACCAGTTGCCTTGCTCGATGCCGTTGTTGCCCCAGTAGATGGTGCCGTTCGGCGCGGTGACGCGGATCGACAGGTCGTTGACGCGATGCAGGGTGGCGGCGGGGTTACCGGCGGGCTCGGCGTGGTGCATGACGACGCGCAGTTCCGGCTCGCTCGCACCGACGGTGATGTCCCAGCGCGAGTTGGTGCCCTGCGCCAGAACATCCGTTTCGTCGACGATGAACGTCTTCGCCCGGTTGTCCCACATCAACTGCAGGTCGGGGAAGCCATAGCCGACATGCTCGCGGCGGTTGTCGGTGCTGGCTGCGTTGAACGTGTACTGGCGTGATGACGCGACCTGCAGGGCCTTGAGGGTGGTGAAGTGCGGGCGGTTACTGTGCTTGCTGCCGCCGGGGTTGCGCAGGGCCTGGCCGAACGGGCCGAAGCCCGGCACGACCTCGTCCGTGAACATGTCGATGGCCAGGACGTTGAGGCCGGCGATGATCGGCGTCGCGCCCGAGGTGCCGCCGAAGGTCGTCGTGTAGCCACCACCCGGACTCGTCGTGCCGATGTTGTCGTAGTAGGCCGCCAGAGTCGGCTTGATGCGACCGTCGCTGGCCGGGCCGGTGCTACCGCTGCTGCTCCACGTGTCGTCGAGCGGGTTGCTGTTGTTGCCATGCCGCACGCCGCCGATGGAGAAGACGTTCTTGGCCCACGCCTGGGGACGCGAATCCTGGTTGCCAGCGTTGCTCTGGCTCTGCGTCCAGCAGATGTCGTGGTCGAACACGATGTCGTCGGCGTCGGCCGAGACGGACGTGTAGAAGAACGTGCGCGCGTCGCCCCACGAGGCCGTGGTGTGGCTGACATCGCGGTTGTTGACGAGATCGTCGACGACGGCCCAGCGCGACGTCGTGACGCTGCTGTAGTTGGTGTAGAACTTGCCGACGTCGGGCGCGAAGCCGCGGAACGCCGAGTTGCCGGTGCCGTCACCGAAGACGATGCCGGCCGTGTTGGTGCCGTGGCCCGTGGATGCGCCACCGCTGAGAACGTTCGTAACGGGGCCGGAGTAGGCCTGGTGCGCCGCGTCGATGCCCTCGTAGATATGCGCGTTGAGGCCTTGGCCGGTGTAGCCGCGCTGGGTCTCGACGTAGTTGGCGCCGCCCTGGATGCGGGCGTTGTCGACGTCGTTCTCCGGGGCCGTCCAACGATCGATCCACAGCACCTCGTCGAGGTGCGCGGCCTTGATCAGTTGGTCGTTGGTCAGGGTGACGGTGAACAGCAGGCTGCCCGGCTGCTCGTTGTCGATGATTCCGCCCATCGCGAGGATGTCGCGCGCCAGCTTTGGTTTGTCGATGTGCTTGTCGACGACCACGATGTGGTACCGGGCCGTCGGCAGCTCGCGGTTGGCCTTGATGGCATCGACGAGTTCGGGTTCGAGGCGCCATGCGGGCTGGTAGGAGCCGACCCAACGCACGAGCGGCGACTGCGCGATGGTCTCGCTGTTCGCCGCCGAGGTCCGAACGACGTAGGAGTTGTGCGGCAGGTAGCCACACAGCTTGGCCCCCGTGTCCGTGATGGCTTGCCGGAAGGCGGCTGTCGGCCGGCCGTTGCTCTGCGCGACCCAGAGTCGCGAGTTCGCGGCCCGCAACACGTTGGGCACCCCGGGCTGTCCCTGGAGCGGGTCGAACGTGCCGTACCGTAGCATCAGTTGGACGCCGTCGCCGTGGTCCCGGTCGGGGGAGCCGGCCGGGGATTGGGCGAACGCCGGTATGGCGAAGAGTGCGAGTGCTGCGAGAGCCGATCCGGAACGGAGAGACTGGATCATGGGCATAGGTGGTGTCGAAGAGGGAGTGCGCGGCGAAGGGGATCCCGATCATCGGGTGGTCTCTTCGCAAGGGATGCGCGGGAGCCAGAGTAGGCGAATGGCCCTGGACTGTATCGCGGATGTCGCAGAGAGCCCAGGGCACCCCCCCCGGGCCGAGGGGGGGGCGGGTGTCGCCAACTGAGAGCTGCAAGCTTGGCGTTGTCGCGAGCACCGGCTTGCAAGGTGGGCAATGTGGCGACGGAAGCGGCAGAAGAGCAAGCGATAGACCGGGCCAGGGCTTGTCGCAGCCGTTGACGATTCCCCACCTGCGAAACACCTACTTCCGCAGCTGCGTCAGCCTGCCCGTTCCGAGTTTCGAGCGACGCGGACTCGCCGGGTCGGCAAGCAACCCGGCGCTACCGCTTGCGAAGCAGGCTCTCGATCCTCGCGACCATCTGGCGTTGACCGTGCGCGTTTCTGTTCTTCGGGTCGATCTCGAGAGCTCGGGTGTAGCTCGCCAGCGACTCTCGGTGACGTCCCAATGCGAACTGCGCTTCGCCGAGACTGTCCCAGGCGTTGGGAGAGTTCGGATAGCGTTCGGCGACCATCGTGAACGCGATTATGGCCTGGTTCGCCCGTTTGCTTCGGAGCAGGTCGTAGCCCAACCTGTTCATCTCGAGTTCGCGGAGCGGCTGCCAGTAGGGGGTGTCCGCAAAGGTAGTCTTGCGATCCTCGTAGACGGATCGGGCGCGTTCGATGCCGACCTCACGGGCCAACGTCAGGATCGAGCGGTGCTCTTTCATGGCGAAGATCGCCGCCATCGCCGGATCGAGCCCCCCAAAGTAGTCGGTCGAGGAGAACTCGGCCGGAATCTCGATGGGCAGGTGGGAGCTCCGATCATCCCACGTCGATAGCTGCCAGTAGCGCGTTGACACCCACAGCTGCATTCGACTGTTGGGCAATTCGATCGCCGTGTTGTCGCCGAAGAAGTTGAGTGGGGCGCCGGCCGGTTCACCGGCGAGGATGACGTGAGTGTGTTGGCTGAGCTCGCCCAGGAGCACGACGGCGGCGCTGAAGGACCTTCGGCCGACCAGCGCAAAGAGTCGACCGGAACGGTTGATGGAACGATCACGCTTGATCAGCTCGTGGACGAACGGGAGGAGAATGTCGCCGTTGCCGCCGGTGTTGAATCGCAGGTCCAGGATGAACTTGCCGACGTTGTTCTCGTCGATGAACCGGAACATCTCCTTGTAGGTGTTCTCGAACGTCTCCCCGGCAGCGGATCGCCTGCGCGTCACGG
Organism: bacterium; assembly: GCA_024743115.1. Classification (GTDB taxonomy): domain Bacteria; phylum Planctomycetota; class UBA1135; order UBA1135; family UBA2386; genus JAGQRA01. Next base: position 252,340 of record JANSXC010000001.1, read on the forward strand.
TGTTGATCTGCATGACGACAGTGTCGTGCTCCGGTAGGTGTTGGTGCCAATACGCCGAATGCCCTCGCGCATGGACGGGCAGGTCCGAGTTCTCCTCGGGCGTTCTCGAGTAGAAGTCCTGTCGACGGCGTAGCGCCGCGAAGGCCGTGACACCTCGGCCCGGTGGTGGCCACTCGGTCTCGCGGCGGGCTTGGAGGTAGTCGAAGCGTCCTCGCGTGCTCTGGGGAGCTACGGTGCGAATCACGACTTCACGCGGCTCGCCCGAGCCATCGTCGATCACGAGGGGTAGTTCGGCGACGGAATCGATAATCCCTAGGCCTGCGAGGACATCCGCGGAAGAGAGGTGGCTCGCGCCTTCGAAATGGCCCCACGCGTTGTCGGAACTCACCACAGTGGCCAGGAGGTCGAGCGCCTTCGTGGCGTCGTACTTGCCAATGCGAAGAACCTCGACGCCGATCAGGTCCTTTGCGTCGGGCAGGGCGCAGGTGATGAAGAGTCCGTCGCTGAAGCGAAAGAACCGGAGAGGCACGAAGTGACGGAAACTGGGTAGCTGATGCGGGCGCAGGTAGGTGTGGCCGTCTCGAATCGAGGCGACCAAGGCCATCATCCGGATGGCAGCTTCCCGTTCATTGAGCCCGGGCAGGTCGTCGTGCAGCTTGCTTGCGAGCTCGTCGAACGCCTCGGCGGGGATGCGACGCGCATGGTCGGGGTGAGTCGTTTTGATCTGATTGACGACGAACGCGAGGTCGTCGCGCCACTGCTCTGTCGTTTGTGGTCGTGCGTCCTGCGGCGCGGCGGCAAGCGAGAGCGTCAGCGCGAAGGGGGCAAGGGGGGCGAGCGCAGTTGCTGATTTGATCATGTGTTTGGCGAGCCGTGGCGGTCCGTCTGGGGTGAAAGGGATCTCACCTGGGCTACGCCGTACCTGTCGCGAGCGTTACTCAGCCCGCCATGTTTCAATGACCGAAGAATCGAGAGTGATTGGTCCGGCGATCGGGTGGGGGGCGATCTTGTTCGATAGAGCCTCGGGCAATTGGCCATGGTGTCGCCCCTCGCGCATTGCGCGCCGGAAATCGCCTCGGGAAAACTCAGCTCAGCCGTAACGAATGGGCCGCCCGGTGCGTATGCCCTGGCGATGACCCTCTCCAGCTGGTGCGTGACTCTCCTCGTAGGCGCGTCTCTTTGTGGTCAAGCCCCAGAGCCGCGGATGTTGCCTGCGACGACAGAGTTCGTTGTCCATCTCGATGTTCCGAGATGCATCGCGGCACTAGGCAACGAGTTGATCGACAGCCGAGTTCGAGCGCATGGCAAGGAGGCGTTCATGACCGTGCTGGGGCGGGTCAAGGAGAAGTGGGGATTCGACTGCTATCGAGACCTGCTGGGCATCACCGTGTTCGGAGGCCTGCCTGTGAACGATGACGAGTCGGGCTCGGTGATGATCTGGGCGAACGATCGCGTTCACCCGATGGTCCGCGACCTGACGCGGGCTGGCGCGATCCGACGAGAGGATCACCATGGACTCGAGTTCGGGCATCTGCGCGCCGACATCATTGGTCAGCAGCTGGATCTCGAGGAGAAACTGCGACGCAACGGCGAGGCCTGGATCTACTCCCACCGAGTTGGCGAGTGGCAAGCGTTCTTGTTCGGCGCCGACGCAGAGAACATCGCTCCGGCGGCGCGGGTGCTTGGTGGTGTCGACCCTTCGCTGGCTTCCGCCGGCGCCAGCGGTCTTCGCGTCGACCTGCCGGCGGGTGCGATTTGCTACTTGGAAGTGAAGGGCCCGCTCGCAAGCCTGATCGAACCGGGCCCGGCATCCGAGATAGCCAGGCGCGCGCAACGCCTGACTGCATGGCTCGCTGCCCATGATGGGATTCTCGAAGCGCGCGCGAACATTGCGCTGGCAACCTCGAAGGAGGCGGAAGACGTCGCGGCAATCGTCGAGGGACTACGTCGTTTGGTCGCGCTACGAAAGGAGGCTGCCGGTAGACCACCCGCGTTCGTCAGACGACTTCTCGGCGAGCTCCGCTGCCGGGCCGTGGGCTGCCAGGTCGAGCTCAGGGTCTCGGCGCCGATCCGCACCGTGCAGCGCGAATTGCTGGCCGTGTCAGAACGGTCCCAAGGTCGACAGCCGCGGAAGACGGTCGTTCGCTGAGTACCCATGGCATCCGCAAAAGACCGTCACGAGGCCCGGCTCGTCTCGGCTGCTCGGGATGGATCGGAGTCCGCCTATGCAGCTCTGGTCGAGATGCATCAGCGAGCGCTCTTCCGCTTCTTGCTCGTCCGTTCCGCCTGCAGGGAGGATGCGGAGGACTTGCTGCAGGATGCATTCCTGCGTGGTTGGAGCAACCTGCATCTGTACGACACGACCAGGTCCTTCTCGGCGTGGCTCTACACGATCGCCGCGAGATTGGCGGTGAGTTTGGGGCGGCGTCGCCGACTGGGTGCCGAGAGCGCGCAGGATCTGGCCGCAGTGCGTGCCGACTCGTGCCCCGTTGAGGTCGCGCAACAACGGGAGGGTTCCGAGAACATATGGGATCTTGCCACCTCCGTGCTGCCCGCCGACCAGCGGACAGCGCTTTGGCTGGCATATGCTGAGGGTCGTTCGGCGCGTGAGATCGGCGAGATCCTTGGTAAGCGTGAGACGGCGGTGCGGGTTCTGCTCTTTCGAGCGCGCCGTGTCCTCGCCGGGCACATCCAATGCGGTGACAAAGCAGTTAGCAGTTCGTGTTGCCATGAGTGACCACTTCGAAGACACGTTGCCGCCCGACTCCGAAGCCTGCCATGGCCGCGAAGCGTGGGATCCTGCGCTCGAGGCTCGCCTCAGGCGGGATGCTTTGAGTTGGGGGGGCGCGCCCCCTCCGGCGGTGGCGACTCGGTTTCGTGACAAGGCGACGAGGAGGCGGTTACCCAAGCGCAACCGCCTGCTCGCCGCAGCCGCTCTGCTAGTGGTCGGGGCAGGCGTGGCGCTTGGGGTGCGCGCGATCTTCGTGAGCCCGAGCGAGCCAGTAGACGCTCAACCCCTGCGGCGTGAACTCAACGCCGTGGCCGCCGATGCGACCGCTATCGCGGCTGGGGTGTTTGCGCCGCTGACGCGTGGGGTTGCCGGACTCTTCGGGGATGAGGGCGAGAAGTAGCCGCCTTGACGCGGAAGGTGCTCGCGGCAGGCGACGATCAGGACTCGATCACGAGGATGCCGACGCGGAGTCGCCAACCCGAGCAGGTCGCCGGGTACGTCATCGCCCGAGCTCGGCGTCATGCGGAGCCGTCCAGACGTACACGTAGCACGGTGCCCGCCAGCGGTGTGCCAGCGCGACGATGCGGGTGCCACCGGCGACGAAGTGGACGCCCTCGACGTTGTATGGCATGCCGCCGAGCACGAGCAGCTGGTCGGCGGTGTCGGGGTCCCAGAGCCGCACCTTGTTGTCATGGCCGCCGGTGACGACACGGCGTGTGTCGGGCGATATCGCGGCGCTACTGTGCAGGGTCGTCACGTCCAGTGGTGGGAACTCGAGCCGGTCGAAGCGCAGCGTACGACCAGCTCCGAGGACCATCAGATCGTCGCGGCACGCGATCGCACCCGTCGAACCCGGGGTCTCGAAAGGAGTGTGCGACGACGTGATCGAACCATCGGCTGCGTTGAGCGAATGCAGAACACCGGTCCGGTCGGCCAGGAGCGGCGTTTTCGACCGTGGGTTCCAGACGATGCGGTCGGCGTGGACCTCGAGTTCGTGTTCGTGCAGCAGGGACAGATCGGAGAGGCGCCAGACCAGCAGACTCTTGCCGTGACAGCCGAACAGGCGGTCGGTCTCGGCGATCGCGATCAGCCTCTGGACATGGCGCCCATTGGTCGGGCCCTCACGGGCGGTGGAGCGATCGGCGATGCGCAGGGCGCGAACGGTGCGGCCGACTACGTAGACGTGTTCGCCATGCAGTGCGCAACCCGTCCACGGCGTGCCCGTTGCGAGCTGTAGCTCGGGTTCGAGGGTGTGCGCGTTCCAGACCGCGACGTGGCCATCGAACGAGGCCGTAGCGAAGCGGGAGCCGTCGCTGCTTGCTGCCAAGACGCGCGCATCACGGCCGGCATCGAGCACCCTGCAGCTTCGCGGTGGCTCGATCGACCATATGCGAAGCGTCCCGTCGCGTGCGGCGGTCGCGATGTGCTGTTGGTCCGGGCTCATGGCGAGACTCTGTATGCCACTGCGGTGTCCGCTGTAGCGGCCGGCCATCTCGAACGTGTCCGTGTGCCAGGCTGCCAGGCGGCTATCGCTCCAGCCACCGGCAGCCAGGAGCAGGTTGCTCTTCTCGGAGAGTGCGAGCCGGCGGACACGAACCCCGACCGTGAGTCTTGCACGAGGCTTGGAAGTCTGGAGATCCCAGGCGCGCACGGTCGTGTCGATCGACGCCGTGTAGATGCGGTTGCCTGGCGCGTCGAGCAATAGGTGATCTATGGCGTCGGTGTGGCCCTGCATGACGGCCAGCGTGGCGCCCGTCAGGAGTTCGATTCGGCGCACTTCACCGCGTTCGAATCCGAGCAAGAGTTCGTCGTTGCCGCAGAACGCGATCGCGGAAACGTTGTCATCGAATCGATGGCGCAGTTTGCGCGGAATGGCTGCGGCGAGCGGACTCGCAGCCTCGCGGTGCGGGTCGTTTGGTCGGAACTGTGAGCGGATCGGCACGATATCGAGCCAGCCGCCGAGTCCACCGATGGCGGCGAGCGTGCGGTCGTCGGACCACGCGAGTGCGTACGGTTCCGCCGGAACCGTGTGCACCGTTTTCAGTCGCCTTCCCGATCGCACGTTCCACATGCTGAGTTCCCGCTGCCCAGCCACCAGCGCGGCGCCGTGTTCGGGGGCGAAGGCAACCCGGCGAAATACGTCTTGCCAGCCCTCGAAAGTGTATTCGGGTTCGCCGGTGTCGAGGTTCCAGCAGGTGATGTCGCCAGTCCGCGGGAAGGCCAGCACGTGCGCCTCGTCGAGCCAGAGCACGTCGAAGTAGGTGGTGTCGACGGTCAGTGTTGCCTTGCTTCGTTCGATGCGCGAGGCGAGGTGACGCCAGCCCCAGTGGCGACGATCGGGCGGGACGCTTGCGAGGTAGTCGCGTGTGGTTTCGGCATCACCACTCTCGAGCGCGAGCTGAGCAACTGCCATGCGTGCGGCGGCACCGCGAGTCTCGGCGAGGCTTCGACCGCGCTCCGCTTCGGCGCGCGCACTCTCAACCACGCCGAGTCCCCAGGTGAGCGCGGACATGGTCGCGATCAGCGCGGTCGCGACCATCGCGGCGAGGGCGACGCCAAACCGGTGGCGCTGTACGAACTTGCGAATGACGTAACTGGCAACGTTCTGGCGCGCGAGTACTGGCTTGCAGTCGAGGTGACGTTCGACGTCCTCGGCCAGTGCTGCGACCGACGGATAGCGGTCGTCGCGCTTCGCTGCGACAGCCTTCAGCACGATCCAGTCGAGATCTTCGCGCAGGCGTTCGAGCAACGTGCGGTCGTGCCGGCCGACGAGAGTGCTGGGCCGGCGTGGTTGCTCCTCGGCGAGTGTTCGGGCCATCGCGGCGAAACTCGATTGGCGGAGTTTGTCGCGCGGTAGCGGTTGCTCGCCAGTCAGTAGTTCGCATAGCAAGACGCCGAGCGAATACACATCGGTGCGGGTGTCGATCCACTCGCCGGCCGCCTGTTCGGGGCTCATGTAGCCGGGCGTCCCGACGTGGGCTCCCGCCAGTGTCGGCTCAATCGCATGGCCGGCATCGCTCACCGGCTGTCCGGCGAGCATCTTGGCGATCCCGAAGTCGATTACCTTTGGTACTGGCTGGCCGTCCTGATCGTGCACGAGCACGTTGGAAGGCTTCACGTCGCGATGCACGACCTCGCGTTGGTGGGCGTGACGGATCGCATCGCACACACTCAGAAAGAGCGTCAGGCGTAGTCCGAGGCTTGCTCTGGCCTGGTCGGCCCACGTTGTGATCGGCTTGCCGTCGACGAACTCCATCGCGAGGTAGTGCTGCTGCTCGTCGGTGACTCCTGCGTCGTAGATCTGGGCGATGTTCGGGTGCTGCAGGCGCGCCAGTAGTTGGCGCTCGGCTTCGAAGCGCCGCCTGGACCGTTCGTCCGCGTGGCCTTGGCGCAGCACTTTGAGCGCGATCTGACGTCGTACTGGCGCGTGTTGGTGAGCGAGGTAGACGGTGCCGAAGCCGCCCTCGCCGAGCACTCGCAGGATTTCGAACGGACCTACGTACTGGCCCTCGGAAGTGACATCCTCGAGGTTGGTGCGCAGGTGGCCGAGTGCGTCGGCGCTGAGCGCGAGGGCCTGCCGCGCGTTTCGCAGCGCGGTTGCGTGTTCTGGATGGCTGGCCAGCAGGGTTTCGAAGCGCGCGTCACGCTGATCCGCCGACGTGTCGAAGTAGAGGTCGTAGAGTGCGGTCTCCAGATCCTCGGGTAGCTCGTCTGCTGCGTCGGCGAGGCCATCGTCGCCGGCGATCGGGGCCTTCGAAGGGGTCGGCTGCGGAGGGTTTTCGTCGCGGCGAGTCATGCGGGCGTTCGTCGTGTTCTCGCCGATACCAGGGCGCGACGACCCGCTGAGCGGCTCGACAAGACTAACGCCGGTCTGCCTCCGATGCAGGCCATCGCACTGGGCCGCGCTGTTTAGGGGCAGGTAGTCGGTCGTCGAGATACCATCAGCGCCCCATGTCCGGCGACTCTCTCGATCCGCTGATCACACGCCTCGAAGCGAACGACGAAGGTGCGCTCGATGCGATTGTCGCCAGGTGTCTACCGCGGCTGCATGCATACGTGCGCCTGCACATGACAGGATCGTTGCGCGCGCACGAAGCCTCTGTCGACGTCGTGCAGTCAATCTGTCGCGAAGTGCTCGAGGCGCGCGAATCGTTCGTCTACCAGGGCGAGGGTCAGATGATCAGTTGGTTGCTGACCACGGCGATGAATAAGATGCGTGAGCGCGCCCGCTACCTCGGCCGCGACAAACGAGCCGCCGCGCGCGAAACTCCTCAGGATCAGGTTGCGCCCGAGCTCTACGCGTCCCTGCTGACGCCGAGTCGGGTCGCTGTGCGTCACGAAGAGGTCGAGCAACTCGAGAATGCGATCGGCCGACTGACGCCGGATCACCGCGAGGTAGTCATTCTGGCGCGAATCGTGGGGCTGCCGCACAAGGAGATCGCGAAACGCATGAATCGGACCGAGCCGTCGGTGCGTCACCTGCTTGGCCGTGCGATGAGGCGTCTGGCGGCGCTGCTTGGATCGGCGAAGGAGTGAGGCCCACCGGCGGACTGCTCGCGCGCGTGAGCAGGTTCGTATCGGCGTGGAGTCTCGTCCGGTCGTCGCCGGCTGCGAGTCTTGCGGGCCACGGGATTCGGGGGCGTGAGGTGCGAAAGATTTCGGGAATTCACGCGACCGGTTGACGCCCGCGTCATTTCCAAGAGTCCGGCCATTGGCCCGAAAGCACACTCATGCGCCCGACCCATCGAATCGTCTCACTGCTCGCCCTGACCACGTTCGGCGGACTCGCCGTGCCCGGTGACCTGACAGCGCAGAGCGCGTACCTGATCGACTCGGTCACCGACAAGCTCTACACGATCGATCCCGACAGTGGCAGTTTGGTGGTGGCCGCCAGCACCAGCGGTTGGGGGTTGACGACGCCGGCCGAGCTGACGTTTCGCCGAGTGACGCAGGAGCTGTGGACGGTGGACTACGAAGGGGGCGAGGTCGGCACCATTGATCGGGTATCCGGGCGGTTTGCGCCCGCGTATACCGCTGTCACCGGCGCCGGGCCCGACGGTTGGTACGGCATCGCCTGGCACGAGCGCGACAAGCGCTTCTATCTCTGCCACCAGGACAAGCACATCTACTCCCTCGATCCGATGACCGGGACGACGTCGATGGTTGGCTATCACGGATTGCCAGGGCTCGGGGTGCTCGAGACCGACGCGGATGGTGAGCTCTACGGCATCGACTACAACGGCACCGTCGTGTCCATCGATCGCACGACGGGTGCGACCACCGTTCTGTCGACGACCGTCGCCGGTACTGGGTCGTTCGCGATCGAACCGGTCACCGGGGATTGGTACACAGTCAGTGTCCCCACCCGCACGCTCGCCAAGATCGATCCTTCCACCGGCGCTGTGTCGGCTTCTTCGCCGCTGTCCATCGGGATCCCGAACCCACGCGGGCTGGAGTTCGTCGAGGGGCGAATCGACGGCTACTACTTGGAGGCGGCCACGAAGAAGCTGTACGCCTGCAATCACTCCACCGGCGCGCGCCACTACCTCTCCACGCTTCAGGGTGTGACCCACCCTGTTGGAATGACCTACGTGCGGTCGACTGGCAAGCTTTGGGTGGCCGAGGGCAGTCTCAGCACCCCCAACAAGCTCGGCACCATCGATCCCCGGACCGGCGTGTTTACGCCCGTGTTCACACCCGCGATCGGTCCCCAGGTCATCGACGCGGTAGCCTGGGACGAAAGGCACGAGGAGTTCGTGTTCTTCACCGTCCTCCCGCTCTCTGCGAGTGATCCGAGACTCCTGAGCTTCGACCCCGTGACGCTGAATGTCGTGGTGCTCGACACGATTCCATGTTGCACCGAAATGTGGCTTTCCGACCTCAGTGTCGACGCCATGGGCAACGTCTTCGGGGTCGACGGCGCAAGCCCTACGTCGAGCAATGGGATCTATCAGTTTGACCGCGGTTCAGGTGTCTGGAACTTCGTCGCGGCTCCTCCCTCCGCCTATAACGTCTCCGTCGATCAGTCCACTGGCAGTTTCTTCTTGGCCAGTATTGATGGTCACCTGAGGGAGGTAGATCGTGGGTCGCACGCGATCACGCAGATCGGGAACTACCCGCGGTTCGGCGGAGGCTGGTATGAGGTCATCAACCATGCGCCGGCCTACGTCATCGACATGAGCAGCGATCAGCTCGGTGCGCTCGACCTGCGCACCGGTGTGGCGACGGCGATCGGCAGTACCCTCAACCACGGGCTGACCGCGCCGGCCGACCTGGCCTACCAGGCCTCGAGCCGCGAGTTGTGGGCCGTGGACGCGGATGGCGGCGAGGTCGGCCGCATCGACCCAACGGACGGGACGTTCACGCCGGTGTTCGACGTGGGAGACGACGTGACTGGCCTAGCTTGGCACGAAGGCGATGGCCGCTTCTACCTCGGCCATCGCGATCTCAATGTCTACGCGTTGGATCTCACGGGAGAGGTCACTCTGCTCGGCCCCACGGGGACCGGCGAAATGGCCGCGCTCGACACCGACGCGTCGGGCAACCTGATCGGGTTGACCCACGTGCCCGGCGAAATCGTCGTGATCGATCGGGTGACGGGGGCCGCAACCGTCACGGCGACGACCACGGTGGATCGGTTCATGGACCTCGGCATCGATCAACTGACCGGCGACATCTATGCAGTTCGCCATACCAACGACGGGCTCTACTCCATCGATCCGGTGACGGGGGTGTGCACCCTCGTCGGAACGTTCGGCAGTGGCTTCCCTGTGGTGCGTGGCTTCGAACTGATCGAGAGCTACGGCTCGACGATCGCGCGCACGATGTCGTTCGGCACCAGCTGTGGCGGTGTCTTCGCGACGACGCAGAGCGAGCCGCAACTGCTGTCGGCCTGGAACGTCGACATCGTGGCGCCTCAGACGGCTCAGTTGGGTGTGCTCGCGCTGGGCTTCAGCAACCCCGAGCTGTCGCTCGGCTCGTTCGGTGCTCCGGGCTGCACGCAGTATGTCGACGCGGTGAGCACGCAGCTGCTGATCGCACCGTTCGGCTCGCCGACGTATTCGCTCGCGGTCCCGGCCGCGCCTGGTCTCGTTGGCCTGCCGGTGTTCGTGCAGGGCTACGCGTTCCTGCCCGGTTCGAATCCACTGGGGCTGGGCGTCAGTGGCGGTCTGCAGGGTCGCGTCGGTTGGTGATTCGGATGCGTGTCTGATGGCGCCACCATCGTCGGCGCCCAGGCGAGCTTTCCTTTCGACCACGTCCTCGCGGACTCGATCGCAGAGCGGTCGCCATTGGACGTGCTGCGGGAGAATCGTCGCTCGAGATTCGTAGAGTGCTTCGCCGCGACGGGTCGCGTGTCTGGCGCGATCTCGGAGAGATCCGCCGCGGTTCCCACTACGGCGTTCGCCGTCTCTTGTCAGATGGTCACGGTCCTTTTCGGGGGAAGACAAGAGCGCATCCAGCTGGGCGTTTGAGGCGTCGATACCCTTGAGTTGCGCTACCACATCACGATTCTGCTCGGCGCGTTCCTGCTCTTTCAGGTTCAGCCGCAGCTCGCTCGGGTCATCCTGCCCTGGTTCGGAGGTGGCCCGGCCGTCTGGTCGGCATGCCTTCTGTTCTTTCAGACGCAGCTGCTCGCGGGCTATGCCTACGCCCATTACCTGCACTGCCGACTGGCGCCGTGGTCCCAGGCCGTTGTGCACATTGCGTTGCTGGTCACGTCCCTGCTCTTCCTGCCGGTGGCTCCGGGGGCCCAGTGGAAACCGACGGGAACGGAGTCGCCGACTCTCCACATCCTGCTCCTTCTCTTCGCGACCGTGGGGCTGCCTTACATGTTGCTCGCGGCGACCGGCCCGCTCCTGCAGGGATGGTTCACTCGTGAGCATCGTGGGCGATCGCCTTACCGGCTCTATTCGCTGTCCAACGTCGGGTCGCTCGCAGCGCTCTTGAGCTTTCCGTTCCTCTTCGAGCCCAACCTGACGATCAGCGTGCAGGCAAACGTGTGGTCGGTGGCGTACGTCGTGTTCCTCGGCTCGTGCGTTTGGTGCGCGTGGTCGTTCGCCAGGACCACGGCGCGTACCGATGCCGGATCGGTGCCCGGCCGCCGAACGCGTCCGATCCGGGACGTCGGTTCCCATGGGGCGGCCCCGGCGGCCGTGCCGGGCCTCGCGGCATTCGCCACGGCTCCCGGCTTCACCGCCGGTCTCGATCTCACGGTTGCGGCGAGCGTACGCGCCGAGATCGCGGGTCTGTTCGGTGCGGTGCCGCCCTCAGGCCCGACGACCCGGCGGGAGCCCGCTCGATGTGCCGACGCGAGAGTGGGATCGGAGGCAACGGTCGGACATCGGCAGCTGCGTCGCTGGGTCGCACTTGCCGCGCTCCCATCCGTGATGCTGCTCGCCGTGACGAACGTGATCTGCGTGGACATTGCCGTCACGCCGTTCTTCTGGGTGATGCCACTCGCGATCTATCTGCTGACTTTCGTTCTCACGTTCGACAGTGACCGCTGGTATCGCCCGGTGGCGATGGGGGTCGCGCTGACGACGCTCGCGGTGATGCTGCTGTTCTGCGCCGAGGCCTCGTGGTTCGTCGGCTCCGTCGTGCTCCAGGTCGTGGCGCTGTGCGCCACGCTGTTCCTCTGCGGGATGGTTTGCCATGGCGAGCTCGTTCGCCAGAAACCCGCGCCGGAGCGACTGACCGCGTTCTACCTCGCCGTAGCCCTCGGCGGCGCGGTCGGTGGCGTGATCGTCGCGGTGATTGCTCCGGTCTGCTTCGACACGTTCCTCGAGCTGGACATCGGTCTCGGGCTCTGCGCAGTAGTCGGCCTGTTCACGGCGGCGCGCAGCTCGGTGGACCCCGAGAAGATGACTCGTCTGCTCGGGCGCCGGGTGCTGCCGTTCGCGTTCGGTGTGGCGTTCGCCGGCGCGATCGTCATCCGCGCCAGCCAGAACTTCGACTGCATTGAACGCAGCCGCAACTTCTTCGGTCGCGCAATGGTGCAGGAGGTCGTCGGACGCGAGTACCAGGGCGGCCAGGACGTCGTTCAGGTAACCAGGCGACTCCGTCACGGCAGCACACTGCACGGTGAGCAGATCCGCGGTGGCCGGGTCGCGGCGGGCATGGGCCACACCTACTTCGGCGAGGAGTCGGGCGTTGCGTACGCGCTGCGCAACCACCCTGCGGCCGGCCAACGGCCGCTCCACGTCGGGATCATCGGGCTCGGCACGGGCACGCTCGCCTACTACGCGCATGAGCGCGACCACTACACGTTCTACGAGATCGACCCGGTGATCGTGCGGATTTCGGAGCAGTACTTCACCTATCTGGCGGATGCGCGCCTGAGAGGCGCGTTCACATCCGTCAAGCTCGGCGACGCTCGCGTCCAGATGGACCGTGAGCTGGCGACGGGCAGGCGGCACGGCTTCGACGTGCTGATCGTCGATGCGTTCAGCAGCGATTCGATCCCGGTGCATCTCCTGACGCGTGAAGCCAATCGGATCTACTGGCGGCAGCTCGCACCGGACGGGATCTTGCTCACTCACCTCAGCAATCGATTCCTCGACCTTCTTCCCGTCGCGCGCGGTCTGGCTACAGACGCCCACAAGCAGCTGCGTGTCGTCACCGTCCAGTCGAAAGAGACCAACACGAAGATCGGGTCGGCCTGGGCGATCATGACCGACAATCGCGAGTTTCTTGCAGGTGCCAGGATGCAGCTTGCGGCTCGCGAGGACTCGCTCGAGCCACACCGGGAACTGCTGTGGACGGACGACTTCAGCAGCCTCTGGCACGTCATGCGCTAGGAGTCCCGACGCCAGATGGTGCCGGAACAGCGTCGCGCCGTAGATGCTGTAGCTGACGATCTTGCGGGTGTCGCCTTCGATCGCGACTTGCGTGATCAGCACCGCATTGCCGCCGAGCGCGAGCAGTGCGCCGACGAGGTGGGAGGGGGCGTTGAACCGTTCGCCTCGGTACATGGCCGGTTTCCAATCACTTCTCGCGGGTAGCTCCGTTCCCGGCGTTCATGGCGGGGGGACGGGTGTCGGAAGCCCCGTTGCTCCCCCCGGGGACGCCCAGGCTCGTGTAAAGAGGAGATCGTTGAACGTCTTCCGCTTCGCTGGGCATGGGAATGCCGCCGACGGCGTGTGAGATGCTAGGATCGGCTGAATGACTCCCACTGGCGAGGGTAAGCCGAGGCTGACGGAAAAGGGCTGGATACGAAAGCGTTGGCTTGCGGAGAAGATCGTCAGTGGGGAACTGCCTGCGGCGGTCGACGACATGTTGAAGAAGTGCGATGGCGTCTTCGTGGAGAACGAAGACCTGGAGGAGCACGTGAAGCTGATGACAGCATTCTTCACTGGCCATTCGGGCGAGGAGCTGACCGATACCGACCGGCGCTTGAGTCGTTTGCGTGCCTACCTGGAGCGGTTGCTGTCGGTGCGTGAAATGTGGGCGAGGGAGCGCTGCTGAGGGGCAAGCGGTTGGTGTCCCATCGCCGCTACGCGATGAGCTTGGCGATGCTCTCCCCGAGACGTCGCGGACTCTCCATGGCGGTTCGGGTGCATGTGCGATCTCCCGAACCGGTAGTGTCAGCCCTCGGTCGGGCCAGCCGGTGAGTTCCCGGCTCGCACGGGTCGGATCACCTTGCTGACGAAGGGGGAGGTCATCGCCCGCAGCAGGGCGCTGTAGTTCGGCTCGAACCAGAGTTCGGTTCCGACAGGTAGTCGTTCGCGTCCGGAGTGCACGATCAGATGGTCGCTGCTGGCGCCGGAAATCTCGACTCCGGGTTGCGCTTGCAGACCGTCCGGATCGACGTCCTGTCGCCCGACCGCGAGGATCGCCTGCGGCACGAGGCCGCGATCACCTGGAATCGACACGTCGCCGAAGGCTGCTTGCGCGGTCGCGCCGGTCGGCCGCGAAGGCTTGATCTTGGACTCGATCACTTCGGCTACCAGAGTGATGGCGTCGGTATGGAGCCCTGCGATCGGCCGGCGATCCACAGGGTCTCGTCCAAGCAGCATCGACTCACCAAGTCGGAGGTCATTGATCTTGCCGGTGTGCACGTTGCCGAAGGCCCACTTGAGGTTTGCGGAGTTGCCGCCGGACACGACGTCGAGTGTGAGCCCGAACGTCGCTTCGATCGAGTCCGCAAGCGCCGATAGCCGGTCCATGCTCTCCTGGTCCGGAACCACGCCGTAGCGGCACGCCAGGTTGGTGCCGACGCCCCGGACCGTGATTCCTGGAAGTCGAAAAGCCTCGCTGACCGTGCACTCCAGATCTGCGGGCATGATCCCTTCACGAAGGTCGCCGAGCTCTACCATGAGCACGACTCCGTGCTTCTTGCCGGTCGATTCAGCCGCGGCCGAAAGCTGTTGGATGACTTCGACTTCGGTGTTGAAACTCGAGTCGGCGGATGCGACCACGCGGGCCGCCTGACTCATCATCGGCGATCGGATCATTGCGATTGGCGCGGACACATGGGCGGTGCGCAGCGTCTCGATGTTCTCGATTCGTGAGTCGCCGAGTGAACGTACGCCCGCCTGCAAGAAGGCATCGGCGATCGCCGGACACCCCAGCATTGCCTTGGTGACACCCGTCACCGAGATTCCGCAGTGGCCCAGGGAATCGACCAGTGCGCTGGCGTTGTCGTGGATCTTGCGCAGGTCGATATCCAACCGCGGCACGCTCACGACGCCCGGGGTGCCCGCTCCTGGTCGAGTTCTGGGAACGCAGTGAGGATCATCCCAGTCAGACGGTTGATCGGTTCGGTCAGCGGATCTGTCACTGCGATTTCCAGCTCGGCCGAGTAGCCTGCAATCGCGGTCTCGAGTTCGTCACTCGTCATGCCCTCGTGGTTGAGAGTGAGGCCTATCACCTTGGTCGTGGCGAACATCTCGATGAGCCGAATCTCTGACGTCGGACTCGGCATTGGCATGTTCTCGAAGTCGCAGCGGTGAGGCCGTGCGGGCGCATGCTGCAGAATGACGCCGTCAGGGTGGCACCCGCGCAAGATGAGGCTGGACGTTGAGAACGCCGGGTGGCTCAACGAACCCTGTCCTTCGACGATGATCACATCGGGGGCCTCGTTCTCGAAAGCCTCGACGATCGTCGCCTCCAGCTCGCCCGAAACGAACTGCGAGGGCACAGCGTCCAGCGCAACGCCGTAGCGGGCTCCCTGCATCAGGCCGGTCTGCCCGGTGCCTACCAGCACCGCTTTCACCCCCAGCTCGTTGAGCGCCATCGTGAGGATTGTCGCCGTCGTGCGCTTGCCGATCGCGCAATCGGTGCCGAGCACGGCAATGCGTGGGCAAGTCACCTCGGCGATGCGGCCACTGAACAGTCGCAGCTCCTGCTTGGGGCGAGGCTTTCGAATATCGAGAATGCGGACGTTGTGCGCGGTGCTCGCGGCGAGGAACTCGAGATCGTCGCTCAGGAACTCGTGCAGCCCGTTCACGATGTGCATTCCGAGGGCCATGGCTTCGAGCACGATTCGGCGCTCCTCCCCTGTCAGCATGCCGCTCGCCGGCGCCACACCGAAGATGAAGAACTCTGGCATGGAGGCCGAACTCGAAAGCGCGTCTGCGAGGTCGCGGCAAATCGGAATCGCTTTGTGCTCCTCTCCGAGAGCGATGCCCGCATCCGTCCCGGCACGCTTGCTGTCGATTACCGAGAGGATTCGGTAGCGCTCCGAATGGCGAACGAGCCCGTTTGCGGTCTTGCCGTCGATGCTTCCGAAGTTTGCCTCGCAGTAGACGACCGCGGTAGCTCCGTCGGGCTCATCGTCGACGTTCGGCTGCATCATGGCGCGGGCCATCTTGCCGGGATCGGGAAGAGCGCGCTCAAATCGGGCGCTCTGGGGGCGGACGGATTCCTTGCCGTCGGACATGTGTGCCTCCTCAAGTAGAACTCAGAGGAGGCGACGGAGTCGTGATGGCCGAAGTTGGCCAGTCGATGACGTGGTCCCCGCTAAGCGAGATGACCAGTCACTGTAGTGCCGCGTTAGGCCGGGATGTCTGAGAAACCGAGATTCGGACCCAACACCACCGATGTAGGTGCATCTCCATGCGCCGATGACGAGTCTTGCAGACTTAGCAGACCTGCCATTGAACCCCTGCGCCTCGGCAGGGAGCTCACCGGGCGACGTGACGTCGGACACACGAATGTATGCGCCGAGATTCTCTCGCTCGTCGAGCACCGCTAGCTCCGTCGTCTCGGTGAACGCGGTCTGCAGGATTCGGAGGTCGAGGCCGTGGCCTGAGTTCTTGGCCAGGGCCCCCAGCACCGGTTTGATCCCGGTTCGGCGGACGAACGCCATGACGATTTCGAAGCGGTCGGCGGAGTGGATTCGAGCGAGCGGCTGGTTTGCCCACTCGCGGTTCGCCCCTCGAGTTGGTGAAGGGGGGGGGCGAGGAGCGGCACGAGGAGCGCGGTGACATACTCGAACGACCCGTCGAGACCGGATGGAGCGCAGAGCCTCGCCAGGCTCGACAGAGGTGTCGTCCGCCCCCGGCTCCGTTCGCTATCGCCGAGTCGGCAGATGCCCCTGATCGTTGCTGGGGTCAAGACCCCATGAGCTCGGCGAACCTCGGGTCTGCGCGCAAGACTTGGATGTCGGGCAGCGCGAGCAGCTCGGCCTGTGCCACCCCGCATCGCAACGCCTCTTCCAGCGCCTCGAACGCGTAATCACGATCGGCGCGCCGCTCTTCCGCGTCCCCGCTCCTCGCGGCGAGCCGGCGGCAGGTGAGCTTGACGAGCCGCACGTAGAGCGCGCTTCGGCCAGCCGCGTGCGGGCCGAGATCATGCGCTTCGCGGTAGCAGGCGATCGCGCCGTCGAGGTCGCCGTCCTCGAGCGCCATCTCGGCGAGCTGCTGCCAGTTGCGGACCGTTGGGTGCGAGCGTAGGAAGTCGCGCGACCGGCGTCGGCGCTCTTCCGGATCTCCAACGCGGTAGGTGTCGAGTTCGATCGGTTCGAGTAAGCCCGGCTCGCGACGCTTCGCGGCTGCGATCGGGTCCAGCGGCCAGCGTTGCGCGATGCCGTCGACGGTCAGGGTGACGATGGCGCGGTCGTCGGCCGTGACGCAGGCGTCGGCGATCACGCCACCGGCTCGCAGGATCGCGAAGGGCTCGGCGGTCTCGGCGACGAAGACGTGGACCTCGTCGGTGCACACGACCCAGGCGAGTCGGTCGGCCGCTGCGAAGCCACAGCGGTTGACCAGCGGCGCGAGGCCTTCGTACTGCGCGATGGGCGCGGCCGATGCGCTCGTCAGGTCGCGCTGCAGGTCCCATACCTGCGCCGTGCGGTTGGCCAAGGTCAGCAGCAGGTAGCCTCCGCCCGTGCTGAACGACGCCTGCAGGTGAGAGGTCTTGCGGGGGGCGGAGATGCTGCCCGTGATCTCACCCGTGCTCGCATCGAGCACGTCGGTCCGAGAGTCCCCGTGATAGATCGCCGCGAGACGTCGGGGGTCTGAAACCGCATCGAACACGATCACTCCGCGGCTGCACTGCGCCTTTATTCGGCGCGTGAGTCGGCCTGTCTTGGTGTCGTAGAACGCGAACGTGCCAGCGCTCTCGAACGGCGTCTCCCGGCATGCGAGTTCGCCGCCGTCCACACGCAGCACTGGCGGCGGCGACCGCGGCATCGGCCTAGCTGGCACGACTTCGCCGAGCCGGCGACTGGTGAGACCCCTGAGACCCCACAGCTGCAGCGGTTGCTGGATGGCCCAGTCCGAGGTTCCGGATTCGTGTGCGACCCCGAGGAGCAGCGATCCGTCCCGCGCGATCTGCATCTTGGCAACCGCGGGTGCCTCGATGACGTCGAGCCGCTCCGCCCGCTCGACGTGCCATAGCGCCCAGTGCGAGCGCCCATCCGTGTCCTGGTGGACGACGGCGAGCGTGCCCTCAGGGGTCGCCGCCAACAAGGCCGCCCGCATCGGTGCCCTGCCTCCCAGGTTACGCGGCCCGAACGTCGGTGACGTCTCCCAGACGCGCACCCGTGAGCCGCTGGACGTACCCGACGCGAACCGGCTCCCATCCGGGTGAAACGCGGACGGATAGAAGAAGTCTCGGTGGCGGTGGCCGAAGCAGAATCCGAGGGACCGGCCGTCCTCGATTCTCACGAGCTCGAGGTCGTTGGAGTCACTGCTGACTAGCGCAAGCCGCTCGTCCGCGGATACGGCGTTCACGTTCTTTCGCCCTCGCCCCCGCTGTTCTTCGATCGCGTAGGTGCTCAGATCGACGCGGGCCAGCACGTCCGGAACATCCTCCTTGGTCGCCATGTTCTCTTTCTGCAGTGCGAGCAAGTGTCGACCGTGATCGAGCAATACCGGATGACCGGTGCCGGGAAGCACCTGCGGAGGTTCGTCGCCGGGTGGGTCGACCCGGACCTCGAACGCGCTGCCCCAGCGATGCGAAGACGTGACGACACGATCTCCAAAAGGCGACCACCAGATCCTCTGCCCTTGTGTCAGGATGTACTGTTCGGGGGTTATGCTCTCGTTGCCGTAGACAAGGAATCCGACGAGATCCCGCTCGCAGCGCCCGGTTTCGACGTTCCAGATCCGGCAGGTCGTGCCCAGAGACCTCGCGACGATGTGAGTTCCCGTCGGATCGAACGCCAGACAGCTGACCCCAATGTCGTGCCCCTCGAGGACGCGCAGTACTTGTCCGCCGTCGGCGTCGTAGACACGCACCGATTCGTCGAGTGCCGCTGTGGCGATCCGTGTTCCGTCGGGACTGAACGCGCCGAAACTCAACGGTCCCGAGTGGCCGACCAGCTCGTGCACGGTCTCGCCGGTGTCGACGTCGAACACGCGCGCGGTGCCATCCAACGACGTTGTGAGTAGTCGCTGCCCGGTCGAGTCCAGGTCCATGTGAGTGAGCTCACGCGTGTGCCCGACGAAGCGATGCAGGAGATCGCCGGTATCGCCGTCCCACGACAACGCGGCCGGTTCCGCGGCACGCGATAACAGGCGGCGGCCATCCGGGTGGAAGACGACCTGCCGCATCGAAGCGTCGTGCCCGACGAGCTGCCGCAGCTCGCGGTGCTTCGGCAAGGCCCGATAGATCGCGTTGCGGACGGCGAACTTGTTGTGATCGTCGGTCAGCGTGTCCGCTTCGATCGCGAGGCGCAGCGCGAGGCCCGGGTTCTCTTCCGCCTGCATCATCGCCTCGGTCGCGATTCGTGCCCCCTCCGCGTTCCTGCGCGCGCTTTCCGACTCTGCCGCGCGCACGTTGGCTTCGAACAGAAACCATAGCGTCCCAAACAAGCCGAGGACGAGCGACACCAACACGAGCACGGCTGCCGCGACCTGCACGCGATACCGTCGCACGAACTTGCGCAGCCGATACGCGCCGCTTGGCGGTCCGGCCGCCACCGGACGGTGCTGCAGGAAGTTCTCGAGGTCGAGCGCGAGCTCGCGCGGGGAGTCGTAACGCCGGTCGGGCTCCTTCTCGAGCGCCTTCATCGCGATCCAGTCGAGGTCGCCGGTCAGCTGGCGTTGCCAACGCGTGGTGTCGGGCTTCTTCGCGTTCGGCGCCGGAGCGTGGCCGACGCGCAACCGCGTGCTCGGCTTCGGTGGCACCTCCTCGTGTACGATTCGACTCAGCTGCGAGAAGCTCGCCTGCCGTAGGTCTTCCGACGCAAACGGCAGCTCCGAAGTGAGCAGCTCGTAGAGGATCACGCCAAGCGAGTACACGTCCGAGCGCGTGTCGATCTGCTCGGCAAACCCGTCGACCTGCTCCGGGCTTATGTACTCGGGCGTGCCGAGGAACGTGCCGCGCTCGGTGTGGATCGACTGCTCGCCGAGCGGCCCCTGCATCGCCTTGGCGATGCCGAAATCGATGATCTTCGGCGTGATCTCATCGGCGCTGCGGCTGACGAGCACGTTCGACGGCTTGAGGTCGCGGTGCAGCACGCCGCGGCGGTGCGCGTGTTCGACCGCGTGGCAGACTTTGACGAGCAGTTCCAGCCGCGCCTCGAGTGCGAGCTGCTCCGCTTCGCAGAACTCGATGATCGGCCGTCCCGGCACGAACTCCATCGCGATGAACGGCCGGCCTTCGCTGTCGGTGCCCGCGTCGTGCACGTTCGCGATGTACGGATGGCTCATGAGCGCCATCGCCTGCCGCTCGGCTTCGAAGCGACGCAGTACCGCGTCCGAGTCCATGCCCTTCTTGATGACCTTGAGCGCGACCGTGCGCCGCACGGGTTTGGTCTGCTGCGCCTTGAACACCGTGCCCATGCCGCCCTCGGCGATCGGCTCGATCTGATCGAAGCCGTCGATGGTCGGCGGCGGCATGGAGGCTGGGCGGTCGGCGCCGGAGTCGAGCAACGGCGTCTCGAGGAATCGACTGTCGCCGGCAAGGTGCACGTCGAGCATGGACTCCAGCTCGCGCCGCATTGCCGGATTGTCTGCGCATTCGCGAGCGACGAACGCCGCGCGCTCCGCTTCGGGCTGCTCGACGACCTCGGCGAACAGGGATCTCAGTCGCTGTTGTTGATCAGGGTCGAGCATCGAGTGGGCGAGACGAGGACGGCGACGACATCATCGCGGCTGCTCGGACAGGCCGGTGCCTGCGCATGTGCTATTCTTGCATCTCTTCGCCTTCGGGCACCCTCGGTCTCGGCGCCGAGGACCGCGAGCAGCGACACGAGCTCCGCGCAGAGGATGGGATCATCGCGGCATGCCCGCGCACAGGAACGGAAAGCGCTCGGCTGGCAACAACGCGGCCGCCGACGCGAACAGCTGCTCGAGTCGGCGACTCTGGGCCGGGGTCAGAGCGGGACGGTCTACTGGCGGAGGCACGCCGAACCATCCGTTGCGGCGCCGCACCGCCGGACAGGAAATCTTCGGGCGTCGGTGCGCGTCAATCGGTGTCGCGGAGCGCACGCTGCAGCCACGTGCGCGCAAACAGCCAGTCGCGTCGAATCGACCGCGCCGACACGCCGAGCATCGTGGCGATGTCTTCGAACTCGAGCCCCGTGAAGTACCGCAACATCACGACTCTCGCCGGCCGCTCGTGCGCGGCTTCGAGGTCCTGCAGCGCTTCTTCCAGCGCGAGCACGTCGACGGTAGGGCCATCCGTGACGCCGATCCCGGTGTGCAGCTCCTCGGGTCGCTGCCCGCCACCGCGCTTCTCACGCAGCTTGGCCCGCGCCGCGTCGACGAGCACGTTGCGCATCGCGCGCGCCGCCGCGCCGAAGAAGTGTGCGCGGTCGTCCCAGGCCTGCGAGTTGCCGCCGAGCTTGATCCAGGCCTCGTGCACGAGGGCGGTGGCCTGCAGCGTCTGACCGGGTCGGAGCCGCGCGAGGTTGTTGCGGGCGAGCACCTTGAGCTCGTCGTAGACCGCGGAGAAGAGCTGGTCGACGGCGCCGGACTCGCCCGCAGCCACCTGCTCGAGAATGCCCGTAAGCGGTGGCCGTGGGGATGGAGACGATGAGCTACTCACGGTTGAGGAGAGCCGCACACCGAACTCCCGGCCGCAAGCTACTACCAAGAAGAAGCTTCCGCAACCGCGGCGGTGACTCCTCCGGTGCCTGTCGGCAGCCAGACCGATCCAGCCGTTCGACTCGATATCGATCGCTGACGTGATGCCCCGCCCGAAGGTGAGACTGGATCCGTGGCGGCCCAGAGAATCTTGCGACTCTAACGCTCTGTCATGAAACTGGTTTCGCAACCAGGGGCAGGCATGGAGTCCGTGGTGGCCGTAGCGGCCCGGAAAAACATGGCCAAGACGAGCGCCGCCGACGGATGCGTCGGTGGCGAGCCGTGCCGGCCCCACAGGGGACGCCTCGGTCGCGCGAGTCCTCACCCGCCGTTCGCGGCAGCAAAACCCATGAGACAACTTCTCCAGCTCGTATCACTACGCCCCGCGACCGTCCTCGCTACGACCGCGGTCGCGACGCACCGTCGCGCGCTTGCCCTCGCCTGTTTCGGCGCCCTTGCCGCCGGTCTCCCGGCCCAGAACGATGGGCTTCCCAACCTGCTGGTCCCGCTGAAGGGCCTGACTGATCCCCAGGCTGCGGTCACCAAGAACATCCTGCGGTCGCAGCCGGTCTACGTGAACCTGCCGCTGCTGGTCAGCATGCAACCGCGTACCGAGATCCGACTGGGGCTCTTTCCGGATGCGACCTACACGGCACGCTTCGAGCGGCGCGAGATCCTGCACGGCGACCCGACCACCTTCAACTGGCACGGGACGCTGGCCGAGTCGCCGGGGTCGCAGTTCATCGTCTCGGTGTATCGAGACGCGGTGGTGGCCTGGTTCTTCACTGCCGACCCCGAGCATCCCAACTCCTTCGTGATTCAGGGCGCGCCCGGGATGCTGTGCGTGCGTGAGGTCGTCGAACTTCCGGGGTCCTGTGGTTGTGGAGCGGACCACGTTCCGCACCGCCCCGCGCCTGCAGGAGGTGCGAACGCCCGGCGACGCACCAGGGCAGGTGGCGGATCGGCCACGGGTGGGTCCGGCGGCAGCGGCGCCGCCGCGGCGTCGACATGCAGCAACGACCCCAACCGCATCGACGTCCTATTCGCGTTCACCAGGCAGGCTCGCCGGGACGCTGGTGGATACAATCAGGCGAACGCCGAGGTCCAGGC
The DNA here is from genome assembly GCA_024743115.1 of bacterium. Classification (GTDB taxonomy): domain Bacteria; phylum Planctomycetota; class UBA1135; order UBA1135; family UBA2386; genus JAGQRA01. The sequence continues at coordinate 274,657 of JANSXC010000001.1, forward strand.
CATGCTGGCGCAGGCCAACACGGCCATGGCGAACACTCCGAACTACGGAACGCCGATTCAGTTCTATGATGCGTACGTCACCGAAGTGCCGACCCACGCCGGCTGGGATATGTCCACCCAGCTCGGTCACCTGACCTACCGTGTAAACTCGGTCCCGGACCCGACCGGTGTCTGGGATGCGCTCCACGACGACCGACTGCGGTTCGACGCCGACCTCGTGGCGCTCATCGTCCACGATGACCCGGCCCACGGAGCAACCACCGGAATCGCGTGGATCGGGGACCCGCCGCTTGCCGGCTATGGCTTCAGTATCACAGAGCGTACGTCGCTGGGCAACCTGACGCTGGCGCACGAACTCGGTCACAACCTGGGATGTAATCACGAAAGGAATAGCACCGGCACCAATCATCCATATGCACACGGATACTGGGACCGCTACCAAAGCAACGTCAGCACGACAGGTTTTGCCCACACGGTCATGTCCTACCAGCCGACGTACGCGTGCAGTACAAACACATGCAACTACGTTCGTTTCCCGGTCTTCTCGTCACCATTGGTGACATTGCAGGTGATAGGCTACCCAAGTGTTCCGGGTGGATCCGCGACCCATGATAACGGCCGCCGCATCCTGGAACACAGCCAGGCCGTCGCCAACTACTCGATCGACATCCAGCCTCCGCCGCTGATCACGAGCCATCCAGCGGATGCGACCATCGGCCTCGGCTACAATGCCCCTCGTGTCCTGATGTCCGTGGCCGCGGATTACGCCAACACCTACCAGTGGCAGCACAACGGCCAGGACATTCCCGGGCAGACCACTCCGGATCTGCAGCTCGTCATCAGCGACGCGACGCAGGCCCTCGCCGGCGCCTACCGCTGCAGGGTCGAGAACTGCCGCAATCAGGTGACCTACTCCAATTCCGCCACGCTCACGGTGGCTGGCCCGTTCATCCGCCGGCGGATCACTCCGTCCCAGCCAGGTGCCGGTTTCGGTCGGTCGCTGGCCCCGATCGGCGACTTCGACGGCGATGGCTACAACGACTTCGGCATCGGCCAGCCGGACGCCAATGGCGCGAGCGGCTATCTGCGGATCATCTCCGGTCGAACCCACGAACTGCTGTCCGAACACGTCGGCTGCTGCAACGGGCTCAATCTGGGCACCTCGATCGCGGGCGGTGACTTCCACAACGAAGGCCGGGGGTCCTTGCTGGCCGGCTCACCGGGTTCCGGGGGTGTCGCCGGCGGCATCTTCGTCATCACTTCCAGCTGCGGCTGGACCAACCCAGGCGATCCGGGTTGCCAGGGCTGGTTGGTGCAGCCGCCCGCGGGCGAGTCGATCGGTCACCACCTCGCGACCGGCCACTTCAACGCCGACGGCAGGCTCGACGTGCTGTTCACGGAGACCACGAACGGCGTCATCGACACGTTCGTCGCCGGCACGCGCACCAACGGTGTCTACCAGGAACTCTGGCGGAGAACACCGCTTCCAGGCGCCGAGATCACGTCGCTCGCCGTCATCGGCGACCGCTGGATCGACGGCTACGATGACTGGGCCGTCGGCTATTCGGGTTGGGCCAACGGCAACGGCTTGGTCATCCTCGGCAAGGGCAACGATGGCAGCGGCGTGTTTCAGCTGTCAGGCGATCCGAATGAGCAGCTCGGCGCCCATATTGCCGCGCTCGGTGACGTCGACGGTGACGACCGCCCTGACTTCGCGGTCGCCGGACCGGGCTGGAACGGCGTCGGCCGAATCCGGGTCCAGAACGGGCCGATCACGCCACTCACCCAGGCCGCCGGCAGTCCCGGCAACGAGCTCGGCTGGTCGCTGGCCGCGGCCGGCGACTTCGACAACGACGGCGTCGTCGACGTCATGGTCTGCAACGGCCCGGGCCGGGTCGAGATCCGCAGCGGCGCGAACGCCGCGTCGGTCCTCTACACGTTCGGACCAACGTTCGGCACCGGCGTGTCCACGGTGCCGCTCGGCATGGCCAGCGGCGACAGCAACGGTGACGGCGCTCCCGACTACCTGATCGAGAACCGTACCGCTGGCACGGTGGCGTTCTACCACGACGAGTTGATCGCTCACCCTGGCTCGCACTCGCTCTACGGCAACGCCTGCGCCGACTCTGCGGGGCGTCTCGCGCGTGTCGAAGCCGAAGGCGCGCCATTGGGCGGCCATACCAACCACGTCCTGTTCAAAGCCGCGGTGCCGAACTCGTTCACGTTAATCCAGATCGGCCTGCAGCGGACGACGAACCCACTTGCGCCACTTGGCTTCCCGGCCGACTGCACACAGCACTTGGTGCCGGTGACCGGCCTTCTCGGCTTCCTCAATAGCGCCGGCTCGACGCAGTACGATTTCCACACCGGCACGACCAACGCACTTGTGGGGGTGGAGGTCTTGTTCCAGCACCACCCATACGACCCGGGTCTCACGTCGCCGGTGCAGCTCACGGCGTCGAGTGCACTGGGGATCACGGTCGGCGGCTTCTAGTTCCTCACGAATTGCCGGGCACGGGCAGCTTCCCAGCCGACCCACCGTTGGCTCGATTTCGCGACCGGCCTCGGGGAGCCGCTTGACGCGGGCCTGTCCGGTCGAGTGCCGGCCGATCTTCGGCAGGCGCTGCTTCTTCTGCTTGCCGTCGATGTCCTCGTGCGATCTGTGACGGTCCCGACGTGGCAGTCGAACTGGTGGCCGCACGGCTCGTTGGCCGGTTCGGTGCAAAGCACCGGCACACGCAGAAGAACGTGCCGGCCCGAGGCATCGGTCGCCTCTCTCACGCATTCCATCCCTGGGAATACTGTGGCCTCGGGCCGGCATCCCACACTTCTCAAACACCGTGCCACGACCCAAAACCCGGGATCGCGTCCCGAAAGCGTTCCCTGGGGACCCGAGTGTGGGGCTGGCGTAACAACAGGCGTTGACGCGTCGGGGTCGGCGATCTACGAACGGCCGTAGATGAACGCGCTACCCGTTGTCGACGTTACGGCTGCGAACTTTCAGCAGTTGCTCGAGGAGTCGGCGGATGTGCCGCTGCTGCTCGACTTCTGGGCGGAGTGGTGCGGGCCCTGCAAGACGCTGGGGCCGGTGCTCGAGAACCTCGCGGCCGAGTACGGCGGGGCGTTCAAGCTCGGGAAGGTCGACGCGGACAAGGAACAGGATCTGGCGTATGCCTTTGGCGTGCAGGGGATTCCGTTCTGCGTGCTGATCGTCGACGGGCGGCCCGCGGACGGGTTCCAGGGTGCGCTGCCGGAGGCTGAGATCCGCAAGTTCCTCGAGAAGAACAAGATCGCGCCGGCGGAGGTCAAGGAGGCGGAGCCGGAGGTCGACCCCGACAGCCCGGCGGCGCGCGTCGATCGGGCGATCGCGGCGGCTCGCGCTGGGCAGGTCGCGGAGGTGCGGGAGGTGCTCGCCGACTTCCCGGAGGAGGAGGAACAGCTGTTCGATCAGGCCGAGCGGTTGCTCACCGGACTGGAGTGGCTCGAGGCCGAGCTGTCGCCGGGCGGTGAGGACGCCGAGCAGGCTCTGGTCGGTGCCCGTGAGCTGTTCGGTGCCGGGGCCTACGAGCCGGCGATGGACAAGATCCTCGAGGCGGTGACGGCGGACAAGACGTTCCGGTCGGGGCTCGCGCGCAAGGCGATGCTGTTGTGTTTTGCAGCAGTCGGCGAGGAGGACGAGGTGCTCGATGCCTACCGCCGCCGCCTCGCGACGCTGCTCTACTAAGCAGGCAATCACGATCGACAGGGCGGGTCGCACTCGGCCGCCTCAAGCCCGCACGAGGTCACAGTCGATGGCCGGTGAGACGGAGCGAACGACTCGGGGAGGAGTCGACGCTGCGATCAGACGCCCAGGCCATGACCACTCGATCCGTGATCTCTTCGGCGATTCCGCTGGTGTTTTCGCTCACCTGCGCCGCTCAGGGCGAGCCCGGCCAGCCGCCCCGGCAGGAGCCGCAGTCGCTGCAGGAGCAGATCCGCGAGATGGCGGAACGCATCGACGAACTCGAAGAGATGCAGATGGAGACCAGCGACCGGCTCGGATCGCGGGCCGTCGTGCAGTCGTATACCGCGCAGAACCTCGATATCGGCGGTCACATCTCGTCGTTCTTCTCCTACATCGACGGGGCCAACGGGCGGGAGCTCGGGCACACGGTCACGCTGTTCGAGCTGTACATCAAAGCGCGCATCAACGAGGAGTGGTCCGCGTTCGTGACGCCGGGCATGTTCGTGTTCAACGGCGGCCTGCTGGACGATCCCGCGACACCGACCGTCGCCAACGATCCGGGATTCACGGGCGACAATGCGTCGAACAACCGCACGCTGCTCGCGCGCGGCTACGTCGAGTACAACCCCAGCGACCTGCTGAGGATTCAGGGGGGCATCGTCGGCGGCCCGCACGGGACCACGAGCCGCGAGTACTTCGTGCCGGCGCGATCCATTGGGCTGGGGTCCTTGCACACCCGGCGCTTCCTCGCCAACTCGCTCTACCCCGGGCACTTCATCGGCTTCCGTGCCAGCGGGAAGATCGAACTCGGTGGTACGCAGGATTGGCTCGAATACGACGGCTACTTCGGATCCGACGACGAGCAGGTGGAGGATCCGCTGGGTGGTGTTCGTCTCGCCTACGTGTTCGGTGACTACGGCCTCAGTATCGCCGGCAACTTCGGAACGGGCAGTCGCGCTGGACTACAGGGCCAGGCGACGTCGACCGTAGACATCCTGTCGAACGTGCCGCTGAACCTGTCACCGTTTCCGTTGGTCTTCAATGCGGGGCGCGACTACGAGTTCGCCGGCATCGATATCGACTGGCGTCACGGCGACTTCATCTGCAAGACCGAGGCCTATATCAGTTGGGAGGACGGCTTCGATGATCAGCGCGCATTCTCGACCGAGTGGACCTGGTTCCCGACGTCCCGGGTCGGGTTGAGCTACCGCTTCGACTACTACGATCCCGGCTCCGACATGCGGGTGGTGAGCGCGGCGCCGTTCACGCTGATGTCGTTGCCGTTCGGGCACAGCACCGAGCACGCGATCGGTATCACCTACGACCCGGACCCGTCGGTCCGTCTGCGGCTCGACCTGCACCACAACAATCTGCCCAACAGCAGTAGCTCGGTCGACTTCATCAACTTCAACTGGTCCTTGAGCTTCTGAGATGCCCGTTGCACCGACACAGACCTGCTTGTGGCCGGCGCTCCTTTGGGGCGCCCATGCCAGTGTCGCGCCGCCAGAGCCATGCCCGCAAGCGCCGGAACTCGTGGTCGTGATCAACACGAAGAACCCCTTCGGCAAGACCGGGGCGGCAGCGCGCACGACGATCAAACAGCTCTTCCTCAAGGGCAAGAGCCAGTGGCCCAATGGCAAGGTCGCCAAGCCCTATGCGCGGCGGGCGACTTCGTCCGAGCAGGCTGCGTTCCAAAAGAGCCTGCTCGGCATGAAGGATTCTGAGCTGGCGCGTCACTGGCTGCGCATCAAGAACCTCAACGGTCAAACCCCACCGAAGGCGGTCGGCAGCGATCGCCTGCTGCTGAAGTTCGTTGCGCGTCATGAAGGCGCGTTCGGTGTCGTGCGCCGTTCGGCCGTGAAGGGCAACAGCAAGGTCCGCGTGCTCTTCAAGCTCTGACCGGCGTTGCGCCGTATGACCCCGGTCGCTGACCGGCTCGATAGCGGGCATCGATCCGGACACGAAAACGCCCCGCGTTCGCAGGGCGTCGAATGGGTCGGGTCTCGCGAGCGAACGTGCTCAGCTCGTGAGGCGCACGTGCATGCGCACGAGCTCGGCGACCGACGTGGCCTCCGTCTTGCGCATCACGTTCGCGCGATGAACCTCGATCGTCTTCGGGCTGAGCCCGAGCTCGGCGGCGACTTCCTTGTTGGCTGCGCCCAGCACGACGAGCTCCATGACCTGCTTCTCGCGCGGGCTCAGCCGACAGAAGCGGTTGCGGATGTGTTCGAGGCTCGCCGAGGTCGAGCGGCGGTCATGATCCTTGTCGACCGCGCGCTGTAGCGACTCGAGCATGTTGTCGAGGTCGAACGGCTTCTCCACGAAGTCGAGGCTGCCGAGGCGAAACGCGGTGATGGCTTCCGAGACGCGGGCAATCCCGCTCATGAAGATCACGGGCATCTCGCAGCCGTCCGCGGCCAGGCGCTCGAGGATCTCGATGCCCGTCCCGTCGGGCAGGTTGAGGTCCAGGACCAGGCAGCCGAGGCGCGCAGGATCGAAGTCCGCATGAAACTCGGCGACGGTGCCGTAGGTCGCGACTTCGAAACCCGCGATGCGGCCGATGTTGCGGAACAGGGCCTGGATCGCAGGCTCGTCCTCGACCACGTTGATGAGCGGGATACTCGGGGCCTCGACCTGCGCGAGCCCAGCTGGCTCCGAGGTCGGTGAGTTCTTGACCAACATGATTGTTTTCTCCTGTGCCGTTGGGGTTTCCCTGGGCGGGCACCTCCTGCACATCGGATGAACCCCTATCCCGACTTGAGTTTCGTTGACCGAGATTTCTCGGGTGGCAGACTTCCCGCCATGAGCCACCAGCGCGGAACCTTCCTCATCGGGCTAACCCTTGTGGTTTCCGCGATCTTCCCCACGGCCTGTAGTGGAGAACCCGGGGGTGAGAAGGTCCGGATCGCGGTCGTTCCCAAGGGCACGGCGCACGATTTCTGGCAATCCGTCCATGCGGGCGCGAAGTCCGCGGCCGTCGACCTCGGTGTCGAGATTCAATGGAAGGGACCCCAGCCCGAAGGCGATCGCGAGGCGCAGATCCGCTTGATCGAGACCCTGGCGAACGGCAGCGCCAAGGGGCTGCTGCTCGCGCCGGTCGATGCGCGGGCGCTCGCGGCCCCGGTCGAGCAGGCGCGGCGCGGCGGTGTGCCGACCGTCGTCTTCGACAGCGGCCTCGACGGTGAGGCGCACGTCGGGTTCGTCGCAACCGACAACCGCAAGGGCGGTGAGCGCGCAGGCGAAGAACTCGGCAGGTTGCTGAACGGCCGCGGCAAGGTCGTGATGCTGCGCTACCAGGAAGGCTCCGCGAGCACGATGGCGCGCGAGGAGGGTTTCCTCGCGGCGATCGCGGTGAAGTATCCGGACATCGAGATCGTCAGCAGCAACCAGTACGCGCCGAGCCTCGAGGCGGCGCGCTCGAAGGCCGATGCGCTGCTGCTGGCGCATCCCGATCTCGACGGCGTGTTCTGCCCCAACGAGTCGACCGTGCACGGCTTCTTGTCCGCGCTCGATGCGGCGGGAAAGGCCGGCAAGGTCAAGTTCGTCGGGTTCGACGCCAACCCCGAGCTGCTCGCCGGGCTGGAGCGCCGACACATCGATGCGCTCGTGCTCCAGGATCCGGTCGGCATGGGGCGGCGCGGCCTCGAACTGCTGGTGAAACACCTGCGTGGTGAGGAGATTCCCCCGGTCGAGCACACCGCGATGCACGTCGCGACGCCCGACAATCGCGAGGACCCGATGATTGCCGCGTTGTTGGAGCCCGACCTGTCGATCCTCGACAAGTAGCGGCTCGCGAACTCGCGATGGCCACCCGTTCGCATTCGCACGAGTCGTGACGAACCTACTCGAGATGCGCGGCATGGAGCTGCGCTACGGTCCCGTGCACGCGCTCGCGGGGGTCGATTTCGACCTCCTGGCGGGCGAGGTGCACGCGCTGCTCGGGGAGAACGGCGCGGGCAAGAGTTCGCTGATGCAGGTGCTCGTCGGCGCGCGTCGCCCCGATGCCGGCACGATGCAGCTCGCGGGGAGCGTCTATCGACCGGCATCGACCGCGGCAGCACTCGATGCGGGCGTTGCGATGGTGTTTCAGGAACTCACGGTGCTGCCGCACCTGACCGTCGCCGAGAACCTGTGGCTCGGGCGTGAATGCACGCGTCGCGGTCTCGTCGATCGCCGCGCGCGGTGCGACGACGCCGAGCGCGTGCTGGCACGGCTGGGACGGGAGGATCTCTCGCCGGACTGTCGCGTCGCCGAACTGCCGCCCGCCGCGCGCCAGATGCTCGAGATCGCGCGCGCGTTGCTCGCCGATGCGAAGGTGCTCGTGCTCGACGAACCGACGAGTTCGCTGGGTGTGGCCGATGTCGAGCATCTGTTCACCGTCGTCGACCAACTGCGGACCGAAGGGCTCGGTGTGATCTACATCAGCCATGCACTCGAGGAAGTGCGTGCGCTCTGCGATCGCTGCACCGTGATGCGCGACGGTAGACGCGTCGCGACCGGCACGCTGGCCGAGCTCGACGACCGCGAGCTCGTTCGCCACATGGCCGGGCGGCCGCTCGACGAGGTCTTCCCGCCGCGGCGGGACCCGAGCGCGCGCGGGCCGATCCGATTCGCGGCGCGCGAGGTGCGCGCGGAGCCGCTGGCAGCACCTGTGTCGTTCGAACTCGCGGGCGGTGAGATCGCGGGCATCGCGGGCCTCGCCGGGGCCGGCCGAACCGAACTCATGCAGGCGCTGTTCGGCACGCGGCGGCGGCAGTCCGGCAGCATCGCAGTCGATGATCGTGAGTTCGTGGCGACTCCGCACGCGTGCTGGGACCGCGGCGTCGGCGCGCTCGTCGAGGACCGCAAGCACGAAGGGCTCGCGATCGAGTTGCCGATCGCGACGAACATCGTGTTGCCGCACCTCGGGCCGCACCGTGGCAAGGGGGCGGCGGGCGCGCTGCTCGACTCGCGTTCGATCCGCGCAGCCGCGACGGCGACCGGCGAACGCGTGAATCTGCGCTGTCACTCCGTGACTCAGAATGCGGGCGAGCTCAGCGGCGGCAACCAGCAGAAGGTGGCGATCGCGCGCCTGCTGCACGCCGGCTGCAATGTTCTGCTGCTCGACGAACCGACGCGCGGTATCGACGTCGGCAGCCGCCAGGAGATCTACACGCTGCTCGATCGCGCCGCGCGTGACGGGGCGGCGATCCTAGTCGTGTCGTCGCACCTGCCCGAACTGCTCGGGCTCTGTGATCGCATTGCCGTGATGTGTCAGGGTCGGCTCGGTGAGTTCCGGGCGGCCAGTGACTGGACGCAGGAGGCGCTGCTCGCTGCCGCGATGCCGGGGCCGGCCGCAACCGCAGGTCTGTCGTCGTGAGGTCGAACCGATGAAACGTCTCCCCGCCGTGCTCGGTCCGATGATCGGCTTCCTGCTCGTCTTCGGCTGGTTCGCGTTCCGCAACCCGGACTCGTTCTTCGCGGCGGGATTCTGGCTCACTGTCGCGGCCCACACCGTCATCGTTGCGCTCGCCGCGATCGGGATGACGTTCGTGATCGTCTCGGGCGGCATCGATTTGTCGGTCGGTTCCGTCGTCGCACTGTCGGCGGTCACGACCGCGGTGATGCGACAGCAGGGCTTCGACGTCCTGCCGGCCTGCGGCGTGGGCTTGCTCGCGGGGGTGTTGCTCGGGCTCTTGAACGGCGTGCTGGTCGTGCGCTTCGGCATCGGCCCGTTCCTCGTCACGCTCGGCACGATGGGGATCGCGCGCGGCCTCGCCAAATGGCTCGCGAAGAACCGCGAGGTGCAGGCCGATGCCGGCTGGCTGCCCGAGTGGATCCAGAGCCGCCCGGATCCGGAATGGCTCGTCGTCGCGCCGGCGGTCTGGCTCATGCTGCTGCTCGCGCTCGTCCTCGGCATCACGCTCGCGCGCACGCCGTTCGGTGTGCACACCTACGCGATCGGCAGCAACGAGGCCAACGCGCGGCTCTGCGGTGTGCCCGTCGGTCGCGTCAAGCTGAAGATCTACGCGCTCGCCGGGCTGATGGCGGGGCTCGCGGGCATCTTCTACTTCGCGCGCGTGCGGTCCGGCAGTCCCACCGGCGGCATCGGCCTCGAGCTCAAGGTGATCGCGGCGGTCGTCATTGGCGGCGGCAGTCTCGCGGGTGGCGAGGGCACCGTGCTCGGCGCGCTGCTCGGCGCCCTGTGCATGACGCTGCTCGAGGACGGCTGCACGATCGAGGGCATCCCGACCTACATGCAGGAGATCCTCGTCGGTGCGATCATCATCTTCGCCGTCGGCCTCGATCGCTGGCGGCATCGCGGGGCGCGGTGACGGCGTTGGTCGTTCATGCCTGCGGGCCGTGGTTCAGCGTTTGAGCGCGACCGCTTTCGGGTCGTGCAAACTCCGCAGGAACGCGACCAGATCTCGTTGTTCTCCTTCGTCGAGCCTTGCTGGCAGCAGGCTCTCCTCGCGGTGGCCGAGCGGGCCCGCGGCTGGCAGGTCGCTGTAGAACCGAACCACTTCTGCCAGCGTGACGAACCGTCCGTCGTGCATGTAGGGCGCGGTCGCCGGCAGGTTGCGTAGCGTCGGGGTCTTGAACTCGCCGACGTTGTTGAAGCGTTGCGTGACGAAGCGCAACCGGGCTGCGGCCTGGCCCGTCCGGTCGTCGCTGTAGGTGCCCGATGCATGGTACTCGCTCGCCTTGAGCGCCTGGACTCCGGCGTATCGACCAAGATCCGCGTCCGAGTCTCGTGAGGGGAGGCCAAGGTTATGAAACTCACCGTCTGTGAACGTCGGGCCGTGATGGCACAGAACGCAGCGCCCCTTCGTCAGGAACGTTTTCAGGCCGCGTTGGGCACTTGCAGAGAGCGCGTCGACGGCGGTCTGGTCCCCGCGAGCCAGACCATCGGCGAATCGATCAAATGGCGAACTGCGCGCGACGAGTGTGCGCTCGTATGCCGCGATTGCTTTGGCGGCATTCGTTGCGATTCGTGTGACGTTCGCGCGCAGGGTCGGCTCGACAGTCTCTGCGGCTTCTCGGGTTCTCTCGTCGTCGATCGGTAGCAGTTCGTGCAGATCTGGCATGCGGCCGAAGACCCGCTCGTACTGGCCGCGGAGTATCTGGTCGTCACGCAGCAGGCGTGCGATCGCGGTGCGGCTGCCGGCCATTTCGGCGGGGCTCTCGAGCGGGCCCATGGCCTGTGCCCAGAGCGAGTCGGCGCTACCGTCCCAGTTCCACCAGCGCCCGAATGCGACGTTCCACAGGCCCGGCGTGTTGCGGCGGCCTCGTTCCGTGCCCTGCGCGACCTCCAGGCCGTCGGCGAAGCCACTTTCGGGACGATGGCAGTCCGCGCAAGCGATCTCGCCGGTGCCGGACAGTCGGGGGTCGAAGAACAGCTTGCGGCCGAACTCTGCGGCGTCGAAGTCGGTGGCGACTGCGTTGGTCGTGGCCGCCGGTATCGGCGTCCGTGACAGGGACATTGCGGTCACCTGTTCGATTTCCGCTGCGGTGAAGCGGGCGTAGAGCACGAGCTGCGGCGGCGGTACGAGAGCCAGCCATCCGGCAGCGACGAGGCAGCTGATTCCGAGCAGCCGCTTCATCTACCTGGCTTCGATCGGCACGGTGGCGCGCTGCAGGTGCTTGCCCGTACCGATATCCACGTAGATCTCCCACTTCCCGGGCATGTGGAAGTTGAATCCCTCGGCGCGCCATCTGCCGTTGCCGACGTCGACGACCCGGGGTGCGGTGTTCATGCCATGCCCGTGTCCTGGCATGTCGGCATCGACACGGACCGCTGCCGGCGAGCTACCGTCGCCGTCACGGCTGATGATCGCGAGTTCCAGGCCGAAGAGTTCGTTTACCGGCGCAGGGGCGCCCGGGAGCTCGACGGTGATGTGCCAGGCGGGGGTCTCCGCTTGGAGCCGAACGGGCTCCGTCGGATGGGTGCACGCGGTCAGGGAGACCAACAGCAGCGCCGCGGCCGATGCACGGCTGCCACGATTGCCGAACAGTAGCGCGATGCCGGCGACGGAACCGATCAGCAAAGCGAACCAATGCCACGCCGGGCGGCTGGCGGCCAGTGCGACGGGTTGGGGTTCGGGTGCCGTGGAGATGCCGCGTGGCTGGTTCGCGACGGGTGTTGGAGGAGCGGGATCGCGGCTGGTTGGCCCGAGCTCTTCGGGCGTCCGTCGATCCAGGATGTGGCGCGCCGAGTCCTGACGAAACTCGAGGACGTTCACCGAGTCGGGTCGCGTGACCACGGCGCGAACCACCAGGGGGACCAGCGGACTGTTCTGATCCTCGGTCAGCGGATGCATTGGAAAGAAGTGCCAACCAGCGTGGACGTTCTCGGTGTGCTCCGAGATCGAGTAGGTCAGCTGGAAGCGAGTCTGAGTCATGGCACGGACGTAGTCCGGAGCGATTGCTCGCAACGCCGGGGTGGGGCGGGCCACCGTGCCGTCGCCGACTTCCGGCCGAATGGGCTCGCCGTCGGCAGTAACGAGGCCGGAGCTGGCCAGCAGGGTCTGCCAGCCCTGCAGCAGTGCCTGTGCTTCGAGCTCGTCCGGCGCCTCGGACGGGTCACCGGACGTTCCGAGGATCTCATCGAGAAACTTCACGTTGACCAGCGCGGTGACGCGCACCTGTCGAGACGCCACGTCGATCGTGAGATCGACGAGCGGACGGTCGGCCGGATGCCACGTCGGGGCCGCAACGAATAGCGGCAGGGTAAGCACGGTCCAAAGATGCATCGGTCGGCCCTCCGTCGAGAGAAGCTGGCGAACTCGCCGTCGAGCTACTGGATCAAGAACGTGAGCGAGTTCGAGACCTCGAAGGCGGCGCCGAAGCCAAGCGCTACGGCGTGGAACGCGACGCCCACCAGTCCCGTCGAGTTGGGGATCGGCACGGGGAGGGTGTGCGATCCCTGGCTGTCCAGGGCCGCCGACGTCGCGATGATCGGGCTGTTGACGTCGAGGTAGGTTCCACACCCGAGCACGTCGGCGGCTTCCGGCAGGAGGCTGACCACCGAGAAGCCGTAGAACGCCACTCCGCTGGCGGGACCGCGGCTCGTCGACAGACCGAAGCCGGGGTTGGGGACGGTCGGGGAGCCGTTGGCCGAGAGGTCGATGGTGCCGCATCCTGCACCGGTCGATACGACCTGTGAGCGGTACGTCGTGGCGTTGGCGGGAATGGCTGCGCCCTGTTGATTGACGACCGCGCCGTAGTAGGTCGGGCCGATCAGGTACGGGAAGGCCGGATCGCCGTTCGCGTCGACCGTCGCGTAGTAGGCGTACGTGCCGTTGGGATACTCCGGAGTCACCGCGAAGCGGCCGTTGTGTTCGTCGAGGTCGCCGGAGTTCGTCACGAACTCGAAGTCCTCGATGAAGGCGCCGATCGGGAACTGCGCGCTGACCACGGGGCCGTACAGGTTCGCCGGGAGCGGGGTGCCATCCGGTAGCGTCTGCCGGACCGTGATATTGCGGGGTTGCCAGCCCGGCTCCATGCGACGGATACCGCCGCCACCCGTCGTGTTGGAGTAGCCATATGGCCCATACACGGGATAGCCGTCGTAGGCAAACCCGATCAATGGCGAGTGCTCGGAGCCGTAGGTCTCGCCCGCCTGTAACAGGTATTCCGACGGATAGCAGTGATAGTGGTATACGCCGCGCGGCGCCGGGTGGCCGAGTGCCGCGTCGAGCCCGCCCAGTTCGAAGTGAAGCGCGTTCTGGAACCAGGTGTTCTGGTTGAAGTAGGAGCGGCCGTCTTCCTGGTTGAAGAACGGGACGCCATTGAGCATCACCCCGATCGAGCCGAGCCGCGTCGCTTGCGGCGTAGTGGCTGGCGTCGGCGTGAGCGTGATCTTGTGAACCAGCGCCTGGTCGGCGGGAACTCCCGGGTTGCCGGGGAACGGGCCGCAGTAGTGCGAGGGGATGCCGCTGGCAAGCACGTAGACGAACGAGTTGTCATACGCGACCTGCTGAACGTCCGCCGGCAAGGTGCTGACGGCGGCGTGGATCGTGGCGTTGGTGCTGGCGCCCTTGGCGTCGTAGAGGTTCTGGCGCCAGGCGGTGACTTCGGGGCCTTGTGCCAACGCGCTCGTCGAGAGCGTGCAGAGCAGGGCGGCGTCGGAGAGGCGGAGTGGTTTCATGGCTCGATTGGTCGGGTTCTTTCGGAGCGACAATCAGCCGGTACGTTTGCTATGACCGACCTGATTGGCGTCGTATGGGGCCGACTCTGGTAACGCGTGTGTCACCTTTGTCTCCACTGGGCCGGATGGGAATTTCTCTAACTCATTGGCGAGTTCGGCAATCGCCCCAAGGCGCGGCTCCTTACGTGGACGCGACGCCGGATGTACGGAGCCGTCGTGGAAGCGCGGTACGGACGTGGCGCCCGGTCCACGTGAGCGAGCTCATCGGCCACCCTGGGCAGTGGTCGATTGGGCCTGGCAGCAAATCCACGGGTCTCCCTGCCCGCGGTTGCATTGCCGTGGCCCGCGACGGTCGGGGTCCTTACTGCCCCGTCGCGTCGCCCGGGCGATTTACGACTTGCGCGTCGCGCTCAGAGAGCGCCGATGACGCCAGCGATCGCGTTCGTGCTCGTCAGTGAGGTGATGCTGCTACCGCTGGTTTCGAGCGAGAGCATCTGCCCGTTGAGGCCGAGGCCTGCGAACGTCGGGTCGTTCGGGATCTGGAACGCGTAGTTGGCCTGGCCACCCGCGGGGAACAGCAGCAGGACCGAATCCGTGGTCACAAGGAGATCGCAGCCTGCACCCGCCGCGGGAGTGAACGTGCTCAGGGGCGTGGACTGGGTGCCGAACCCGAAGATCATCGCGCCGAGGGCGCCGCTCGCGAAGCCCGAGCCCGTGAGGCTCCAGCTCCGGCCGGTCCACGGCAGGGTGTCGGAGTCGAGCAACATCCCGCCGCACCCGGAGCCCGCCGCGGGAGCGGCGGCAGGAACGACCGACTGGTAGTCGTAGGTGCTGGTGGGGACGAGGTTGCCTTGTCCGCTGACCTTGATCGTCTTGCCAAGGGCCGGAACGTAGGCCAGGAAGAAGCGGCTGAAGTAGCCGAGCCCGGGTCGGATGACCCAGTCGTTCGTCAGCGAGTCGAACTCGGACACGCCGTTGAATTGATTCGCCGGCGTGCCGCCGTTGCCCGACGGCATCACCAGTCGCTGGCGGGCTTCATCGTACGTGGCGCTGTTGGCCACCACGCCTTGGGGGTCCGTCGTGGTCGGGATCAGCGTCCATTCCGCACCGTCCCAACTGTGTACGTCACGGCGCCACTTGGTCGGGGCCGACAGCGACGCGTCCTGACCACCGACGAGCAGCACGTCACCGATGTCGGGTCGGGTCACGAGGTGGTGCTGCCGGCGTGTCGAGGGAATGGTCGTCGGGGTCATCTGGACCCAGGCGCTGCCGCCGAAGAGCAACCAGGTGTCGTTGAGATGGGCGCCCGAGCTGTCCAGGCCACCGAACAACACGATTCCGGTCGAGTTCGGGTCGTAGGCGATCGAGGTGAAGCGGCGGGCCGGGGGGCTGCCCGGCTGGGTCTGGTTGGTCCACGCGTTGGTGTTCGGGTCCCACTCCCAGGTATCGGCGAGTGCGGCACCGGCGGCATCGTTGCCGCCGAACACCACCAGTCGGCCGCGGGCCGTGTCCCAGGTCACACCGGCCTGTGTGCGGGCCGGGGGGGAGCCGGCGGCACCGTTGGCTGTCATCTGGGTCCAGACCTGGCCGTCGAACTGCCAGAGGTCGTTCAGTCGCGACCCTCCCGAGTTGCCCGACTGGCCGCCGAAAACGTACATGTGGGTGCCGTCCGTGGCACCGGGGCTCTCACGGCGGAGTGGCGGCTCGCTGCCGCCGGTCGGCAACAAGGTCCATTCCGGCCCGGGCGCTTGGGCCGTGGCCGCGATCGAGAGGAGGGGGAGGAGGGCGAAAAGGGTTGGTTTTGGCATCGTGGGCAAGGTCGCCGCGGCGAACTAGGCCGGCGGGCTCAGGTCACATCGAAGGTGCGCGTCGCGCGGAACTCGCGAAGCACGTGTGCTCCTCGAGTTCCGCGTGCGTGCAACCGAAAGACATCAGCACTACCTGTCCGACCAAGGACCCTGAGGCGGCCCAAGTGCTACAGGAAATCGGAGAGATTCGTGGCGCTCCACAACTGCGGCCGTTCCACCGTCGATGCGCTACTCTTCGAGGCGGACGATGACCACAACAGACATCACCGAGGCCATCGAAGCAGCGTTCGTGGCCTACCGCTGCACACGGGACGCGGCTGCTTTCGAGGTGGTCTACGACCGCACGGCCCCGCGTCTGCTGGCCGTTGCCGTCAGGGCTCTCGGCGACGCCGGTCTGGCCGAGGACGCGGTGCACGAAACCTACTTGTTCGCGCTCGAGAACTCGGAACGGTGGAATCCGGAGCAGCCGCTCGAGCCGTGGTTGCTCACCATTCTCGGCTACCGCCTGAAGAAGGCGCGAACACGCCGCGCTCGGGCGGTCGATGCGCGACGGTTCGTCCACTCCGCCAGCGCCGTGATCGAGCCGGGCGACGATGTGGCCCGTGGCGAAGAGGTCATGCGAATCGACCATGCGATCTCTTGCCTCGCTCAGCCGTATCGATCGGTGTTGATGCTGCGATTTCGCCGTGGCCTGCGCCCGGTCGATATCGCCGTCGCGCTCGATCGAACTCCGGGCACGGTGCGCGCGCAGTTGACCCGCGGGCTGGAGATGCTGCGCCGGGCGTTGCCGACGGCTTCGATGGTGTTGCTGTCGGAGCTGTTGTCCGCCGCGTCGGCTGCGCGGTCGGCCTCCACCGCGGTGGTGCGTGATCGTTTGCGAGCACGAGTTGTCGCGAATCGACGTCCCTTGACCGGGGTGCAGCGGTGGCTGTCGTTGCGCGACTGGGGGATGGCGTTGCTCGGCTGTGCCGTAGCGTGGTTCGCCTGGTCCGCCTGGCTGTCCGAACCGACGCCGCACCACGATCCGATCACGGCCAAGGAGCAGGCGCGAGCGACGTCGGTTGCGAGCGCCGCTGCCGAACCGGTCGGCCCGCCCGGTGTCGAGAGCAGGCTGGCGCCGTTGCGTGAGCCAGTGCCCCTCACCGGCGCTCTGCGGGTGATCGTGGAACAATCCGGCAACCCTTTGCCCTTTGCCGGGATCGAACTCGAGCCCTTGGCGGATCCGCCGCACTACCTGGTCCATCAGTACGTGATCGGGAAGGAGCGTTGGCGGGAGATCGAGTCCTCGGGAAAGACCGCGCCCGAATCGTTTCGCCGCGCGCGCACGGCGGCGGCGGGTGAGCACGTGTTCTCGCAGCTGCCCGTCGGAAGTTGGATCTGTCGGGCCCTCAATCAGGCCGATGTCATACGGATCGAAGCCGGGGTGACGAAGGAGGTGCGGCTGGCGGTCGATCCGCGCTCGGTGACGGTTCGTGGCCGGGTGCTGGACTGCGTGGGAGCCCCGGTGCGGAACGCCGAGGTCTGGTGTTGTGACGAGACCCGCAAGACCGCAGCCCGAGTGCTGACCGTGACTGGCGCAGACGGCCGATTCGTCGCCGCCGTGAGTCCGTTTACCACGATCGGGGCCGTGCGAGCTGGCAGCGCGTCGGTCGCGCAAACCCTCACTCCGGACAACACCGGTCGTTACGCCGAGGTGACGCTCCGGTTCTGCGGCGCGGGGGCGGCGTTGAGCGGCCGCGTCGTTGGTCACGATGGTTGCCCGGTCGCCGGTGCCGAGGTCGAGGTGGGCCATGCCAACGACGCGCGAGTGGGCTCCCACACGGTCGTGGCCGGTGAGGTTGCCCGGCGCATGCGCACGATCACCGACGCCTCCGGGCGGTTCGCATTCGAGTCTCTCGCGCCTGGGCAAACCGTCGTGGTGGCTCACCTCGCCGGCTTCGGAGTCGGCCGCGACATCGTAGACTTGCGGCGTCGGTCCGAGTCCAGTGTGGAGCTCTGTCTGCCGTTGGCTGCGATCGTCACGGGCACCGTGCGCGATGTGCGCGGCCGGCCGGTAGCCGGCGCGCACGTCCGGGTCAGTCGCGCCAACAAGGTCGGGCACTCCTCCTGCACGACGGACGATGCCGGCCGCTACAGACTCACGAGTGTCACGCCCGGTCGCCCGACGGTCGAAGTTGTCGACTACCGGGGCTCGTACGCGTTTCGCGTGGTGTCCTGTGCGGCTGGCGAGAGCGTGACATGGGACCCCGTGCTGTCACCGGACAACCTCCGGCTCGCGGGTCGGGTCGTCGATTCCCAGGGGCGTCCCTACCGCGGCGGTTGGATCGTCCACGGCGCGCACTGGCAGGTTCGCGCCCTGCCCCTCGACGAGAACGGTGGTTTCGACCTCGTGCTCTCCGAACGCGTCGCCGCCATCCCGAGCGGGATTCGGGTCTTCGCCGGTGATCCGCGTGGTCCGGGCGGGCAGGTCGTGGACCAGCCGGTCGCGGGTGCCTCGGGGCTGCGCTCCGGTTCGACGGACCTCGAGATCACCGTGCCCGCGCGCGTGGCGTGCGACTGTGAGCTGCGTGGTCGATTGGGCGCGGTCCCGGCCGACTGCACACGTTTCGCGTTCCTCGGCAAAGCGAACGGCCGGACGTGGCGGGAACCGGTGGTGGGGGTTCGCGCCGATGGCGGATTCGTCGTCGGGGGGCTCGAGCCCGGTTCCTACGTGCTGCGCGACGAGGTGGCTCGGCGCGAGGTCGGTCCGTTCCAACTCGAGGCGGGTGGTTGCCTGGACATCGGGTTGGTGCGGGTCGCGCCGGTGCCGGTCGAGTCGAGGCGCTGCGTCATTCACCTCGCGTTGCTCTTCCCGCATGACGTTTCCGCCACCGAACAGTTCCGCTTCGAGGTTCGCGACGAGCAGGATTGGATCGTGGCCCGCGGTGGCCAGGGTGCGAGCATCGTGGGGCGAGATGTCTTCCTCGAGCTGCCTCGTGGGGTGCTCGACCTCGAGATGATCAGCGGGTCCGGTCTGGTCGCGCGCCATCGGCTGGAGATCGATCCGGACCGGCCGCCGCTGCGAGCGGTGCCGGTCGTGTTCGCGCCGCGGTAGCCGTTCGCCTGACGCGGGCTTGCGGCGGCGATCGCCGTCATGGTGCCGCTTTCCTGCGGGGCCGTGAGCGCTGGCCATTGGGTTGCCGTCTCTGCTGAATTCCCGGGTGGGGGGCTGGGCGCGTCCGCCCCCAATGGCCTGCCAAGGTGGGGCCTGTCGCGAGCACGCAGGGACGGCTGCCCGGCAGCGAGCGCCCGGCGCAGGGGGGGGCAGGGGCACGGGGGCATAGGGGCATAGGGGCATAGGGGCATAGGGAACTTCGGGCGCGTCGGTGGTGCAGCTGGTCAGCAGCAAGTCGCCGCGAGCCACGGCCAGGCGATGGCATTGGGCGGTTGGGCGACACATGGTGGTGGCGGACGTTCTGCGCGGCGGCCGTTCGGAGCGCTGGCGCAACTCCCGCGCTGCGCGTATCGTCTTTCCCCCCAAACCGTGGCCATTCCTCGCGTCAGCATCGTCGGCCGACCCAACGTCGGCAAATCGAGCCTGCTCAACCGGCTGGTCGGGCGGCGCGTCTCGATCGTCGAGCCGACGGCGGGCGTGACCCGCGACCGGATCTCCGCGACAGTGCGACACGAAGACCGCGCCTTCGAGCTCACGGATACCGGCGGGCTCGGACTCGTCGACGAGGCGCAGCTCAAGGAACACGTCGAGACGCAGATCGCGGTGGCGATCGAGTCGTCCGACCTCGTGCTGTTCGTCGTGGACGGCAAGGAAGGGCGCGTGCCCGGCGACGACCTGGTTGCCCGTCGCTTGCGCAAGCTCGACCGCAAGGTGCTGCTCGTCGCCAACAAGATCGAGTCATGGAACGAAGAGCTCGAGGTGCACGTCTGGCAGCGCCTCGGTTTCGGCGAGCCGCTCGCGGTCAGCGCCAAGGAAGGCTTTGGCTGCACGGACCTGCTCGAGCGCATCGTCAGCGAGTTGCCCGAAGGTCTCGACGATCCGCCCGATCTGCCGGCCGATGCGCTCAAGTTCGCGGTGATCGGCAAGCGCAACTCAGGCAAGTCGACGCTGATCAACCAGCTCGCCGGGGAAGAACGCGTGATCGTCTCCGAGATCGCGGGCACGACGCGCGACGCGGTCGACGTCGTCTTCGAGATCGAAGGCCAGAAGCTCGTCGCGATCGACACCGCCGGCGTTCGCAAGAAGAAGAGCATCGAGCACGCGATCGAGCTGTTCGCGCACTCACGCAGCAACGAGAGCATCCGCCGCGCGACCGTGTGCGTGCACATGTTCGATGTGCGCGAGCCGATCAGCCAGGTCGACAAGAACCTCGCGGCCTACTGCGTGGAGCATCACAAGCCGGTGATCCTCGTGGGCAACAAGATCGACCTCGCGCCCGAGATCGATCTCGAGAAGTGGGACGCCTACATCAAGCAGCAGCTGCCCGGCCTCGATCACGCGCCCGTCGCGTTCCTGTCGGCGCAGGAAAGGATCAACGTCGTCGAGACGCTCGAGCTGATGTTCGATCTGCGCGACCAGACCCAGCTGCAGATCCCGACGCCGAAGCTGAACGAGGTGCTGCAGAAGGCCAAGGAGAAGCTCTCGCCATCGAGCGGCGGCTTCCCCAAGCTGTTCTACGGCACGCAGATCGGCACCGAACCGCTGTCGATCCTGGTGTTCGTCAACGAGCCGAAGGTCTTCAAGGGGCAGTACCAGCGCTACCTCGAGCAGGTGCTGCGCGACACGTTCGGGTGCACCGAGGTGCCGATTCGGCTCGTGTTCAGGAAGCGCGAGAAGGTCGTGCTCGGCGAGAAGTGATCGCGGGGCGATGAGTCGATCGCGATGAACTTTTCGCTGCGCGGGTTCGCCGAGGCCTTCGGGTTCGCGCTCGCAGCGCTGTGGTTCTACCTCCGGTGGCTGCCGAATGCCTTCTACAAGGTCGATGGGGTCGACATCGCGCGGCTCTACCAGGAAGGGTCGTCGCATCCCTGGCACCCAGGCTACCTGCCGGCGTTGCGTGGGTTTCACTCGCTGGTAGAGACGCTCGGCTACGAGTTGGATCTGTTGACTCTCGGCTGCGTGTTCTCCGCAGTCGGAACTGCGATCGGCGTGGGGTTCGCGCGGGCTGGGATGGGCCGGCTGGGGATGGCCTCGGGATCCGCGAGGCTTGCGACACTGCTGTTCGCGACGTGCCCAATCGTCGTCACGTTCGGGCGGGTCGTTGAGTTCCATGGCCCCATGCTTGCGCCATACGGGCTGTGCTTTTGGTGGTTGGCAGAACAGGTGCGGCGGCCATCGATCGTCGGCATGGTAGTCCTGGGCGCGCTATGTCACCTGCCGTTCCTGATTCACGGTCAGCAGCTCCTGTTGCCGTGTTGGTTGCTCGCGCTCTTCGTGATGAAGCGCGGAATCTCGCGGCGGTCGATTGGGTTGGCCGCGATTGCCGGCGGCGTGCACGCCCTCCTGTTCGGATTGCTGCCTCTACTGCTGCCCGGGTTCTACGGTTTCTGGGCAGATCTTGCTGCTGGAGCTGCGGCCGAGGGATCCATCGGTCGGCCGCAGAGCCTCGACTACACGCCGCGGGTACTGTGGGAGGAGTGGTTGCTGGCCTGGCCGGTTTGGTCCGTAGTTGCGTTCGCTGCGGGGATGCGAGTACGGCAACGTCGCGAGTGCACGGCTTTCGTGATCGGATTCGCGCCCTACTTGTTCGTCTGTGTTCGCCAGCTCGTCTTCGAGCCCGAGTTTGGCGCCTACATGCTGCCGATGGTGCTACCCGCGGCGATGCTCATCGGGCAGTGGTTGAGTAGGCACTGGCTGGTTTGGCTGTTGTGTTGCCAGCCGATCTTGTTCGGAATAGCCCCCGGATTGGCCGCCCTGCCGGGCGATGGTGCAATCCGGCACCTCTGTACGCAGCGTAGGCACCACGACGATTTTCAGGTCGTCGTCGAGGAAGTGGCCGATGGGGCCTCGCCGTTCGTCCTGGTCGGCAGCCACCGCGAGTTGGGCGACGCGTTCGCGCGATTGTCGCCGGACCAGTTTCTCTGGGTTCGTCAGAACGCTGTGCTGCCGCGCGACAAGCTGGAGCCTCAGCAGCTGGTCATCGTCGAGATGTATCTCAAGCAGCTGCACGCGCAGGGGCGCTGTGTCTTGCTCACCGAGTCCGCGCTCGGTTCGCTCGAGGACCCGGGGGCCGCGATGCTGGCCGAGAAGGCCACGCTCGAGGTGCCGGCCAACGACCAGCTGTCGGGGCCGCTGTTCGCGGCTCACCTGCGCGAGAAGTTCGATCTGCAGGCCATGCCGGAAGTCACCATGCGCGAGGGCCCGATAGGTCCGCGGCTCTGGCGCCTCGTTCCGAAGTAGCGCGCCGTTACCGCCGCCAGAAGCTCGGCGTGAACAGCGCCAGGATCGTCAGCAGCTCCAGTCGCCCGAGCACCATCTCGACGCTGAACAGGATCTTGGTCCACGGCCGCAGTTCGGCGTAGCCCCCGAACGGTCCGGTGTTCGCGGTGCCTGCGAGCGTCGTCGCCGCGCCGCCTTCGAGCGCGGTCGTGACACTTGCGGGATCGACGATCGTGAACGACGGGCCCGTCGAACAGATCATCGCGGTGCTCGCCGCGAACGCGGAGACGATGTTCAGCGCTGGATCCATCGCGGCGATCAGCGCGCCGGCGACGAGGCAGAGGAACCACAGCAGCACGACCGCGAGCACGTCGGAGATCACCGCCGCGGGCATCGCGACGTTGTCGAGCTTGACGCGTTCGACGCTCTTGGGGCGGACGAAGTGGCGGATGGTGTAGGCGCAGAGCCGGAGCACGACGAGCAGTCGGACCTGCTTCATGCCGCCAGCGGTCGAGCCGGTGCAGCCGCCGAACAGCATGCAGCAGAACAGGACCGCGAGCGCGAGGGTCGGCCAGGCCTGGTAGTCGGCGGTCGAGTAGCCCGTCGAAGTCATCAGGCTCATGCCGTTGAACGCGGCCTGGCGCAGCGCGCTGCCGAAACTCACGTCGGCGTACCACAGATCGAGCGTGATCGCGGTGATCACGATGAGGATCAACAGGCCGAACAGTCGGAACTCGCCCGACCTCACGAGCGTTCTCAGCCCCTTCCACGGTGTTCGCCACTGCACCACGACCGTCGTGAAGCTGATCGCACCGACGAACATGAACACGATGATCACGAACTCGCCCGCGAGGCTGTCGAACTCCGCGAGCGACGACCGCGTCGAGTAACCACCGGTCGCGAGCGTCGTGAACGAGTGGCAGATCGCGTCGAACCACGGGAAGCCGCCGATCAGTGCCAGCAGGATCGCACAGCACGCGGTCGCGATGACGTAGAACGTACCGATCATCCGCGCCTTCTTGATCGCGCGTGGCTGGAAGCTGTCACTCGCGACGCCGACCGTTTCCGACGCGATCAGGCTGCGGCCCGTGCCGCCCATCGCGGGCAGCAGCGCGACGAACACCAGCACGATGCCGAGTCCGCCGATCCACTGCATCATCGCGCGCCAGAGCAGCAGGCTCGCGGGGGTGCCTTCGATCAGCGGGTTGTTGCCGCTGCCGAGCACCGTTGCACCGCAGGTCGTGAGTCCGCTCGTCGCCTCGAAGACCGCGTCGATCGGATGCGGCAGTACGCCGGACCACCACAAGGGAATCGCGCCAAGCAGGCTGGCGAGGAACCACGACAGGCCCGCGACCGCGATCGCCTCGCGGCGGAACGCCTGTTCGGACGCGTTGCGGCCGGCGAGCCAGAGCAACGTCGACGTCGCGCCGCCCGCGAGCATGCCGACGAGGAAGCCTGCAGTCGTTGCGAAGTCGCCCGCGGACTCCTGCATCGCCAGCACGAGCGGCGGAATCTGCGCGAGCGTGAAGAACGCCGCAAACCCGGCGAGCATCCGGGCGACCTGCCGCAGGTTCATCGGCGCGGACTCCTCGGTGTCCGCTCTCTACTCAGGCGCTGCCGGCGGGGGCTCACCCCGGCCTTGTACCGGGTGCCACAGCAAGGCTCCAGCGCG
The DNA here is from genome assembly GCA_024743115.1 of bacterium. Taxonomy (GTDB): domain Bacteria; phylum Planctomycetota; class UBA1135; order UBA1135; family UBA2386; genus JAGQRA01. Next base: position 298,363 of record JANSXC010000001.1, read on the forward strand.
ATCGGGGAGGGCGCGCTATTGGTCGGCGCCGCCGGCCTTGCCCGCGGCGGCCTTCTTGGCGGCGGCCTTCGCTTCCTCTGCGGCCTTCTTTGCCGCGGCCTTCGCCTCTTCCTCGGCCTTCTTCTTGGCCGCGGCCTCTTCGGCTTCGAGCTCGGCCTCGCCGGGCAGCTTCAACGTCTTGGAGTAGGCGATGACTTCCTGGTCCAGCTTCTCGAGATCGATCCCCTTGAACGCCTTCGCCGTGACGACCGGCATGTTGGTGTCGTTCTTCACCAGCTTGATGAACGTCGGGATGATCTTGTTGTACTTCTTGTTGTCCGACTCGAGCAGGAACTGGCAGAGCAGCCAGCCCTCGGCGTAGCACACGCTCGGGTTCGAGTAGTACTGGCTCTTGGCGTACTGCAGCAGCTCGGGGATCGGGACCCAGCGGTCCTGGCGCAGCGCGGCGCGGATGACGCCGAGTCGCATCTTGTTGATCAGTCCGAGGTCGGCCGGCTTGCGGCGCGTCGGCTTCTCCCGTGGCTTGGCGGCGTAGAAGTAGTCGCCCATGCCTTCGTTGAGCCACGACGGCAGCTCGACATAGGACACGACGAGCCACGAGAAGTACTGGTGCCAGCCCTCGTGCGCCGCGCAACCGAGCGTGTCGATCTCCGTGACCGACTTCATGATGTCGATGCGCTTCTGCGCCTTGGTGCGCTTGCCCGTGGTCGGAACGTTTGCGTCCGAGTCGTCCATCCACAGCCCGGTGTCGTAGCACACCATCTCGCGCTCGGCCCGGTAGTAGTAGGCGCCAGAACCACGCGGGCCGCCGTAGCGGTGATACTGCTTCTTGTCCTTGAACAGCTTGATCACCTGCTGCTTCTTGCCGCCCTTGTCGGGCTTGAACAGCTTGCGGTAGACCATGTTGATCGCGTCCATGTGCTTGCCGAGGCGCACGGCCTTCTCCTTGCCGGCCTGCGACTGGATCTCGTAGTTCTTGGTCTTGTGAACGATCCAGCCCGGCGGGATCTTGCTCTTGGCCCAGGGGCCGGGTTGCACCCGTCGTTGCGCCTCGACGCAAGTCGCGAGCGTGAGGCTGACGAGAAGGAGTTGGGCGATATGGCGGAACTTCATGACTGTGGGGGCCAACCAACGGAGTGTGTGGGCTCGGGTTCCCGAGTGCAACCGGGCCGGAGCGACCGCGGCCCTGCCGCCGCCTGATCGCAGGGGAGTTCTCGGACTGGGACGCGGACTCGAGTCAGCCTTGTTCTGGGCAAGTGGGCGTCGGCAGCCGATAACTGTCACGCCACCTTGTTTGGAAATCGCCCCGACTTGGGGCTACATACCGATGGTATAGTTCCTCGGCCTCCGGGACCCGCCTCGCCGCATGAAAGTCACGCTCATCCATCCGCCGGTCTACATCAACAAGAACGGCCTGACCGCGCTGCGCCCGAGTCTGCCGCTCGGCCTCGCCTACATCGCGGCCGTGCTGCGTGACGACGGCCACGAACTCCAAGTCGTCGATGCGCTCGGCGAGGCGCCCGAGCAGATGATTCCGGACGGCGACATCTGGCGGCTGGGGCTCACACCCGAGGGGGTCATCGAGCGCATCCCCGCCGATGTCCAGGCCATCGGGATCACCAGCATGTGGAGCTACAGCTGGCCGATCCTGCGCGAGCTGATCCACAAGGTGAAGGCCGCGTTCCCGAGCGTGCCGATCGTCTGCGGTGGCGAACACTTCACCGCCGTGCCCGAGCTCTCGATGGAGCAGGCACCGATCGACTTCCTCGTGCTCGGCGAGGGCGAGGAGACCGCGGTCGCGCTGTTCCGCGCGCTCGAGCTGAAACTCGACCACGCCGTCATTCCCGGGATCGCCTATCGCGACGACGCGGGTGAGCTGCAGAAGAACCCGCGCCGTGATCGCATCAAGAACGTCGACGAGATCCCGTGGCCGGCGTGGGAGTTCTTCGACGTCGAGGCCTACTCGAGCAATCGTCTCGTCAGCGGCATCTACTACGGCAAGACGGTGCCGATCCTCGCGACGCGGGGTTGCCCGTACCAGTGCACCTACTGCAGTTCGCCCAACATGTGGACGACGCGGTGGTTCGCGCGCACCCCGAGCGAAGTGCTCGACGAGATCGAGAGCTACTACAAGAAGTACGGCGCGACCAACTTCCCATTCCAGGATCTCACCGCGATCCTCAAACGCAACTGGGTCGTCGAGTTCTGCCAGGAAGTCGAGAAGCGTGGCCTGAAGATCACCTGGCAGCTGCCTGCCGGCACGCGCAGTGAGGTGATCGACGAGGAGGTTGCGAGCCTGCTCGTGCGCAGTGGTTGCAAGTCGCTCAACTTCGCGCCGGAGTCGGGCAGCGAACGCACGCGCAAGCACATGAAGAAGATGCTGACCGACGAGAAGCTGTTCCGCGCGGTGCGGGCGTCGGTCAAGGCCGGTCTCAATGTCGGTGCGTTCTTCGTTCTCGCCTACCCGACGGACGAAGAGGAGGACATGAAGGCGAGCGTCGAACTCGCGGCGCGCCTTGGCAAGGCCGGCATCGACGACGTGTCGGCGGGCTTCTTCTTCCCGCTGCCCAACACCGAGATCACGCGGCAGCTCGAGAAGGAAGGCAAGGTCACCTACGACGACGCGTTCCTCAAGCTGCCGATCTACGTGCACAACACGTTCCTCAGCGAGGACCGCAAGTACAACGAGAACTTCACGGCCAAGGAACTGACGAAGTGGAAGTATCGGGTCGTGCGCGCGTTCTACACGCGCAGCCTGCTCCTGCGACCGCAGCGGTGGTTTCGGATCTTCTGGAACTTCATCCGCGGCAAGGAGACTTCGAAGATGGAGTCGTTCTTGCAGGAGACGATGCGCAAGTTGCGCCTGCGTAGGAAGCCGAAGGAGCCGTCGGCCGGTAGCGGCAGTGGGGGCGGCGGCGCCGAGCCGAAGCAGCCTGCGGCCGCCGCGAAGAGCTGAACGTCAGTTCGCGTTCGCCGCGCCGTTCTCGGGTCCGCCGTTCTCGGATAGGGCGATCGTGCGCTCGGCCAATTCGATCTGCCGGCGTGCGACGGCGTCCACGCTGACGTTCTCCTGGGTCCACGCGAAGCCGGCTCGGCCGCCGCTGGCTGCGAGCTCCGGAGACTCGAGGAGCGCGATCGTGCGGTTCGCGAGGTCCTCGTCCGACCCGGCGACGAACAGGCCCGGTTCTGGCGCCTCGATACCGCGGCCGCCGAGCTCGTTGGTCACGACGGGCAGGCCGTGGGCGAGGGCCGCGACGCACTTGGTGCGCAGGCCGGCACCGGAGAACACGGGCGCCAGCAGGACACGAACCTCCGCGAGCAGCTCGCGCAGGTCGTCGACGAAACCGACGAGCCGCACGCCCGGGAGCGATTCGAGATCGGCGATGCGCTGCGAATGCCGACCCGCGAACCAGAGTTCTGCATCGGCCACGCGTTCCCGCACCCGCGGCAGCACCGCCGTCGCGAGGTGCCGCGCGGCTTCGGGGTTCGGGCCGTGCTCGTAGTCGCCGAAGAACAGGGCGCGCGGAGCCGCCATGTTCGGGATGATCGGCGCGTCCGGGCCGAGATAGATCGCGCCCCGCGTCGCCACGTCGCGGCCGAGCCGCTCGCGCAGCACGGCGGAGTCCTGCGCGGTGAGTGCCTGCAGCTGGTCGGCCAGGGGGAAGAACCGGTCCACGAACCGCCACCACAGCGCCTGGTCGCGGCGGTCCCCGGCTGCGCCGAGGCCGGTGTGGGTGTTGGCCGGGCAGCCCGCCTCGTGGTCGGTGAAGACCGTCGGCAGCCCGCGCAGCGCCGGCAGGAACTGGGCGAGCTGGGCCATCTCGACGAACGCGACGTCGGGCTGGAACTCGCGGCGGGCCCGCTGCAGGAGCCCGGGCAGGTCGACGTGGGCGATCTTACCGGCCACGAGCGGCAGCGTTCGCCAGCGCCAGAGCATCCGCAGCTTCTGTGGCAACAGGCGCCAGCCGGCCGGTCGCGGCGGTCCCGGGACCGTTCCGAGCCAGCTGAAATCGGGACTGGTTGATTGGGTGTGGAATTCTTCTTGCGGTCCAGCGATAGCTGCCAAACCGATTTCCGCGTGCTTCGCGAGGCCCCGGGCCAGGCTGCCGAGAACGACACCGCCGCCATGATCGCCGTCAGGACGCGGTAGGAACGGGGTTACGAGCAGGATCCGCATGCAGCGCCCTGGTTGGGACCTAGGAGTTTACGCCACAGCAGGTTGTGGTGTCCATGTGGAGAACTCGCAACGGCTGGGGAAATCGCGGGTGTGCCAAGTTGCTACCCGGTAGCGGCGTGCGCCATCTTTTGCCATAATCCGCCCGCGTTCCCGGGCTTGAACTCGGGGTGAGACGCAGCGTGCGCCTTGGCGTAACCGGAGTCGGGCAGCCGGAGCCGGTAAGCGAGGGATCGCGTTGGTGTCCTCACCACGAACTCGGGCGGCGCTCCGAATCCGGAACCATGAACGACACCCAGAAGGCCATCGTGGGACTGCTCGACAACGGCAGGCCCGAGTTGCAGGTGGCGGCCGCGCAGATTCTCGGCGAGCTGCAAGTCAAGCACTCGACCGCGGTTCGCTCACTCGGTGGGGCGGTCCATCGCTCGCCGGTCCTCGGTCGCTTTGCGCTCGAAGCACTGGCGCGGATCGGCAACCGGGATGCTTGGGAGACGATCGTACGCAGCATGCTCGAGCATGAGAGCCTCGCGGATCATGCGGCGCATCTCCTGGCCGAGGCCGGCACCTCCACGCACGCCGTGCTTGCCAAGGCCTACGCCGTTGCGGCGGTCGACCAGCGAGGGCGGATCCTCGAGATCCTGTCGCATGCGCTCGGCAAGGAGGCCATCGCGGCGTTCGTGCAGGCGCTGCTGACTCCGGAGCTCGTTGACCTTGCGGGCGATTTGCTGGTCGGCGCAATCGAGCAGTTCGAGGACGCGGCGCTGCGCAAGATGCTGCGCGAGGGACTGTCGAAGCCGCTCGCCGACCCGCTGCCCGATGCGTGCCTGGCGCGAATCCTCGGCGTGCTCGCCGAGGTCGATCGCCAGCACTCTCGCCAGACGTTCCTTAAGTTCACCGCCGACCAGCACTCGCGCGTCGTGCGGTCCGCAGCCTACCGGGCCCTGCGCGGCAGCAAGATGCCGGCGGCCCAGGTCAAGGCGATGATCGCGCTGCTCGAGGATGCCGGGGAGCGTGACCTGCACGAGCCCGTGCGCGAGGTGTTGGCCGCGCTGCCCGAAATGCCGGCGGGTCTGCTGCCCGTCTGCAAGCGCCTGCTGGGCTCGCGGAACCAGGAGCAGCGCCTGTTCGCGCTGCGCATGCTTCGCACGACCGGCGGCGCCGAGATGGCGAAGACCACGATCAAGCTGCTCGATCACGACGACGAGCGCTTCCGGCTCGCGGCGGCCGAGGCGTTGGCGAACAACAAGCAGGCCGTCGAGCCGCTCGTGCGACTCGTGCAGTCCGCCAAGGACGAGCGGCTGGGGACCGTGGCGGCCGAGATCCTCACGCGGCTGGGCTCGGCTGCGATCGGCCCGAAGGCGCAGAAGACGTTCGCCGAGAAGGCCGTCAAGCTGATGTCGACGAACGGTCCTGCCGGCGAGTTGTTGTTCGACGTCGTGTTGGCGGTCGGTGGCGCCAAGATCGTCCCGACGTTCGTTGACAAGGCCGTGCGGCTGCGCCGGGCGCGGCGCTTCGCCGAGGCGCTCCACGTGCTCGCCAAGGTCATGGCAACCGAGCACGGCACGGATGAGGCCAGCTACCAGCTTGCACTGACCCGGCTGCTCGTCGATGCGAGCCATCCGGATGCCGAGGATCAGCGCCCGGGCAACGCGACGATGGGATTCTTCACGAACCTCGTCCGCTCCGGCTTCCCGCTCATGGAACGCTTGAAGCGCGAAGCCTCGGTGACGCCCGAAGCGTTGTTGTCGATCGCGCAGCACTTCGTGCAGGGCGTCGGCGAAGAGCGGCGGTTCGGCACGGCGATGCTCAAGCACCTCGCGACGCGCAACAAGGGTCGCCCCGGCGAAGAAGCCCGGTTCGCGTTGCGCGCCGTCGGCGGATAGGCGCGTTCGCCGTTCGGCCCGTGCCTGGCGACGGTTCTGCGGAGATCGGTTCTCGCGGAGTCAGGCCTGCAGGGCTTCGCCCATCCGGGTTCGCGTCTCCGGGGCGATCTCGGGGATCGTGGGGCCGCCGCGGCCGATCAGGACGATCGCCGTGGAGCCGAAGCCGAATTGGCCGAGTTCGTCGCCGCCGCGGACCGCACCCTCGGTGACGGTGACCAGCGTGCCTCCGACGTTGTAGGCGCCGACCATGATGACCGCGGCGGGGATGCCGCCCGGTAGCTCGCAGCGGAAGACGTGGCGAGAATTGCGGGCGAAGAGGTCGCGAATGCAGCGCACGGCCGGCGGGTTGACGGGGAAGAGCGTGCCCGGGATCGGCGTGACGCCGACGACCGTCGCCGCGAACGGCGAATGCACCCGGTGGTAGTCGCCCGGCGCGAGATAGATCGTCGTCTGCGTCCCGCCCTCGAGCTGCCGCGCCAGCTCGGGGTCGCCGACGAGCTCCGCGAGGGCGTAGGTCTGCCCCTTTACCTGCTCGATGCGACCGTTCGAGAGTGGGCCCGCGGTGATCACCCGGCCGTCGCACGGCCAGACGAGCTCGGTGGTCGCAACGGGTCGGGCGCCGGGCCGCAGCGCGCGCCGGAAGAACTGCTGCAGACTACGGAACTGCGTGAGTTCCCCCTCGACGTCCGCGAGCTCGGCGCCGTAGCGGCGTGCAAACCACCGGTAGAACGGACCGCGCACCGGTGTCGGCAGCGGGATCGAGGTCAGCAGGCCGGTGAGGCGGGACAGCAGCACCTTGGGCAAAGCGGTCAGCAGTGCGGCCCGGACGGATGGCATCGACGCTGTTGTGCAGAACGCGGCGCGCCGTGCAAGAGGCAGGCCGGGTAGCGGGCGGGATCGAGCCACCGGCACGGTTTGACGGACATGGCTTGGCGGCTACGGACCGACGGGCGTCATGGAGCGGGGCGTCGGGCGTTCTGAGTGCGAGATCGGCGGCGAGGCCGGAAACTGGCGGCCGAATCTGCGATACTGCAGCACCATGCGGTGGGTGATGCTGAGCAGTCGTGCGCTCCTGGGCGCGACGGCTGGAGTTCTGCTGGTGGCTTGCAGCGCGGAGGCGCCGCGCCCGGGGCCGGATACCCTCGTGATCGAGGTGGGCGGCGAGCACGCTTCGCTGCGTGCTGCGTTGCTGTCCGCCGGTGTGGTCATCGAGCCGCTGCGACCGGCCGGCGTCGTGCCGCGTCCGATGGCGGAGGTCCTCGGCATTCGGGGCCGGGGGGATCAGCGGCAACGTCCTGCCGATGTTGGCGAAGAGCCGCAGCCGCAGCCGCAGCCGCAGCCGCAGCCGCAGCCGCAGCCGCAGCCGCAGCCGCAGCCGCAGCCAGGGCCAGAGCCGCAGCCAGGGCACCGTGAGGTCCAGCTGCAGGACGGTGAGACGATCTCGCATCTCGCCAGTCGGCATCTCGGAACCGTTCGCCGTTACCGTGAGATCCTCGAGCTCAATGGCTGGACGGAAGCCGAGTCCCGGCAGTTGCCGATCGGCACCACGGTCAAGCTGCCGCCGCAGTGAGTCGGCCCTCGGCGCCGCTCAGGTGCGGTAGTCGGCGTTGATGTGGATGTAGTCGGCCGTCAGGTCGCAGGTCCAGACGTCCGCGGCGGCGGAGCCCATGCCGAGATCGATGCCGATCCGGACGGCGCGTTCGTTTTGCAGGTGCTCGGCCCCGCGAGGCTCTGCTTCGGGGGCCGGGCGACCGTGGCGGAAGACCTCCGCCGGCCCGACCCACACCCGGGCGGCGCCGGGGTCGAACGCGATGTCCGCGCGGCCGGCGGCCGAGACAATGCGGCCCCAGTTCGGGTCGCGGCCGGCAATCGCGGTCTTGACGAGTGGACTCGTCGCGATGACGCGCCCGACAATCATCGCGTCGCGCTCCGACGCTGCGCCGCGCACCTCGACGGTCACGAGCCGCGACGCGCCTTCGCCGTCCGCGGCGATGTGGCGCGCCAGTGCCTGAGCGACCTCGGTCAGGTTCGCGACGGGAGCGGGCGCCGCGTCACTCCGTGCAGGATCCGCAGCGGGGTGGAGCAGAAGGACCGTATCGTTGGGAGAGGTGTCGCCGTCGACCGTGACGCGTTGCATCGAACGGTCGTTGATCTCGGTGAGCGCATGTTGTGCTGTCGCCTGGTCGCCGCACGGCTGGTCGGTCAGGTAGAACGCGAGCATCGTTGCGAGATCCGGATGGATCATTCCGGAGCCCTTGGCGAACCCCGTCACGCGGCCGGCATCGTGCGCGTGAGAGATCGCCTTGGGATACGTGTCCGTCGTCATGATGGCGCGCGCGAAGTCGATGCCGCCGTTCGGTTCTGTGGTGGCTGCAACCAGGGCGTCGAGGTGATCGAGGATGCGCTGCCGCGGCAGCGGCGCGCCGATCACGCCCGTGCTCACCATCAGCACCTGCTCCGTCGGGCAATCCAGGCGCTGTGCCAACGCCGCACAGCACGCAACCGCGTCCTGCACCCCGGTTTCCCCGGTGGCGCAGTTGGCGTTCTTCGAGTTCACGAGAACGGCCCGAACCCGACCACCGCTCGTCGCGAGATGCCGCCGGCACACCGTCACGTGCGCTCCGACCAGCCGGTTCTGCGTGAACAAGGCGTTCGCGGCCACCGGCTCCTCCGCGACCAGCAACCCGAGATCGAGTTCCCCATCCGCCTTGAGTCCGCAGCCGACCCCGCCGGCCCGAAAGCCACGCGGCATCTCGACAGCCTCAGGAATCGGTTCGAGCATGCCCAGAACTTACCGGCCGAACCGCTGACCGCTCACAGCAGAATCATCAGCCGGACGTCCGGCCCTTCGATCATTGGATGGGGGGGCGACCAGTTGTGTCGTCCGCCGGAGTGGGTCTCGGCTCAACCTGCGGACAACACCGGCCCACGCGATTCGATGAGCCCTGCGCGCCCAAGAGCCAGATTTGCTCAATTGAGGCAGGCGAACTTGTTCGCCGAGGGCGCTGTTGCGCCGCGGGGTGATAGAAGCGCACCCCGCAGGTTGCCGGCCGACCAGTTGTGTCGTCCGCCCGAGTGGGTCTCGGCCCGACCTTCGGACAACACCGGGCCACGCGATTCGATGAGCCCTGCGCGCCCAAGAGCCAGATTTGCTCAATCAAGGCAGGCGAACTTGTTCGCCGAGGGCGCTGTTGCGCCGCGGGGTGATAGAAGCGCACCCCGCAGGTTGCCGGCCGACCAGTTGTGTCGTCCGCCCGAGTGGGTCTCGGCCCAACCTGCGGACAACACCTGATCGTGGTGGTTAGCGCCGCGCGAAGCGGCGCAAACCGCCCCGATCAGAACCTGAACGGCAGCCGCAAGAAGTCGAGTCCCGGTCGCGGCGACCGCGGGCTCAGGCCGGGCGGCGTGGTCGTGCCCGGGCGGTAGGTCATGTCGAACGTGATGTCCCACTGCACGAACTGCGGGGCCGAGCCGTTGGCCTGGATGTAGGCCTGCAGACGGGCGTCGTTCGCCATGTCGTAGATGAACGGGCTCGGGTCGTTCGCAGCCGGGACGCGGCCTGCGGGGCCGGCGGCCGGGTCGCTGTGGAACGCGAAGCCGATGCGGACGTTGCCGACCGGCGTGGCCTCGTCGCCGTCGCCGAGGTAGACCGGGCCGAGGCCCTCCGAGCCGTTCGTCTCGACGCGGAAGAACTTTGCCCGCACCCGCAGGTCGGTCGCGCCCGCCGGCAGCAGTCCGCCGTCGGCCGCGAGGAGCAGCGTGTCTTCGTCGTGCGAGAGGATGCGCAGGCTGCCGATCACGGCCTCGGACGAGTTCAGCAGTTCGGCCTCGTACTGCGCATAGCGATCCGCCTGCGTGCCGAGGGCTGCCGCTGCCAGGTCGATCTGGTAGGCCGGCTGTCCGAGGTAGGTCGCGTTGGCCGAGAGGCTCGCGATGCCGACCTTCGACACGACGGTCGGGTAGAGGACGTTGACGCCACTCTGACCGACGGACTCGTAGTCGATGTAACCCTGCTCGGTCGAGTTGAGATCGAGGCCGGCGAACTCGTAGATCGGGCCCTGGACGTTCGTGCCGTTATTCAGCAGCGCGCGCGAGCCGGTTTCGGTCGTCACCATGCGGCGCAGGCTGGCGCCGGTGTCGAGCCACTTGCTGCGCACGCGGGACTTCGCGTTGAACGGCACCGGCAACAGGATCGGCTGCGGGCGGATGTCGCCGGCCCCGAAGCTCTGCGGGATGATGTTGTCGAAGTCGTCGTAGTAGTCGCCGTTCTCGTCCGGGATGCCGCGCCAGCCGAGCATGACGCGCTTGTCGATGCCGGCGGGGGCGTTCAGCGGGATCTCGAACTCGATGTTGTCGTCGAGGAACGTGTTGGTGCCGTCGGCGTTGTTGCCGGGGGGCGTCATCAGCTGCACGATGCCCATGCCGCCGAGTGCGCCGAGCGGGTTGCCGTCGTACTGGTTGCCCGACATGACGTTCTGGCCATTGGCTGGGTACTTGTTGGCCACGACCGGCGTGCCGAAGTTGCCCGTGCCGCAGACGCCGCCGTCCGCCGAGATGGCGAAGTCGTAGTTCTTGTCGGTCGAACTGTTGTTGGGCAGCGAGGGGTCGCCCGAGTAGGTGTAGCGGTTGCCGTCGCGGTGGGCGTGGATCTTGATGCCCGTAGCGGACATCAGGACGACCAGGCCGCCACTGCCGGCGCCGCCGCCGCCGGCTTCACCGCACGCGCCGACCTGCTCGCCGCCGCCGCCGTTGCCGCCGTCGGCCGTGATCTTGCCGGTCGCGGTGATCTCGATCTGGCCGAGCGCCTTGACGATCAGCACGCCGGCGCCGCCGCCGCCGCCGCCGCCACTGTAGTCGTTGGTGAACGTCGGGTCGGTCGTGCTGCAGCTGGTGTTGTGCGCGGTGTCACCACCGCCGCCGCCGCCGCCGCCGCCCATCGGGACGCTGAGCTCGCCGGTGATGCGAACGCTGCGGTTGGGGCGCAGGCTGACGCCGGAGCCCCAGAAGTCGTTGTCCAGGCGCGAGTCGGTGAAGACGGCCACGCCGGCTTCGCCACCCTCGAGGAACGCGGTGCGCGTGCCCGCGCCGCCACTGCAGCCACGGCCGCCGATGCCACGCTTCTGATCGAACGTGCCCGGCGCGTAGACGGTGTCGTCGTACCAAGGATCACCCTGGGTCGCGAGCGTGCCGCCGCCGCCGCCCGAGCCGCCGCCACTGCCACGGTAACCGGTGCCGGTGTAGCAACCCGACAGGCAGGCGATGCGACCGCCGCCGCCGCCCGTTCCCGGAACCTGCAGCGGGCCGTTGCCCGTGCCGCCGCGGAGGTCGCGCGCGATACCGCTCGGCGTGCCCGGTCCGCCGTTGCCGCCGCCGCAGACGCCGACGCCGCCGGCCTTCGCGAAGTTGGCCGAGTTGAGCGTATCGACGCGCGCGCCTTCACCGCCGTTGACCGACAGGTGGCCGGAGACCGTGAAGTCGCCGCTGACGAGCCAGACCATCGGGTTGGGGCCCTGGCCCTTGACGAGCACGCCCTGCGGGATCGTCACGTTGCGGAAGTTGAAGATGCCGTTCGCGACGTTGAAGGGCAGGCCGGTCTTGGGGACGACCTGCGTGAATGCCGTGTTGAGGACCACTTCGATCACGTTCGGCTCGAAGTCGAGCGTCGTGCTGTTGCCCTCGAACTCGAAGCCGGCGCGGATGTAGCCCGGGCCGACGTCGGCGATGGGTTCGGCGAACGGCGCCTCGAAGTCGATGTTGTCCGAGGTCGAGAAGCTGTCGACGATGCCGTTGAAGCGCTGGCCGTAGGACGGCGCGGTGCGGAACGAGCCGAAGATCTCGCTGTAGGCGAGGTTGCCGACGTTGGATTCACCGGAGATGTCTTCGAGCTCCGGACTGACGACGACGCGGACCTCCGCGTTGTTCGGCAGCACGCCGACCGGGCGCACCGACACGGTCGCGCCGTCGAGGTCGTTGCGAACGAGCGTGACGTCGGCCGGGATCCACGTGTCGATGCCGAACTCGGGGTCATCGTACTCGAGGTAGATACGGCCACGCTCGGCCTCGTTGCGGACGAGCGGGTTCGTGTCGAAGTTGACCGGGACGTTGCCGTCGTTCGGGTTCAGTGCCTGGTTGAAGTTCAGCAGGATCTCGACCGGCGGGGCACCGAACACGTTCAGCGGAACGTTGTTCATGTCGTCGGTGTTGGAGATCGTCAGGCCGTTCACCACCGTGCGGCGCGGGCCACCGGCAGCCGGGTTGCGGAACAGCTGAGCGGGGGAGGTGCCCTCGACGGTGCTGAACTGGAACGTCACCGGGGTTTCGAGCGCCGCACCGTCGCCGTCGCGGATACCCGTGCCGTTGATGCGATCGCCGCCGACGAGCTGCACGAGATAAGTGCGGCCGGAGCGGAGGCCACCGTTGTCGTATTCGTTGTTCGTCGCGAAACGCGGCGTGAACACCAGGCGGCGACCGACCGCGTCGTCACCGGGGCTGCGCCCGATCGAGAACCGGCCCGAAACGATCTCCGAAGTCGGCTGCCCGAGCTGGTCGAGCACCTGGAACGTGACCGTATTGAGGTTCGCCGAATCGAGGTCGATCTCGCGCGTGAAGTCGATTTGAACGGGATCGTTCAGGAAGATGACGCCGTTGTTCACGGGGTCCGTCCGAACAACGACGAAGTTGCCGTTCGGCTTGAGCTCGCCGACGGCATCTCCGGACCCGGAACAAGCCGAGAACAGGACGAGGCCCGTCGCGGCGGCAACGGAGGAGAACCAACGCGTGGATCCAACTGGTGTCATGGCCATACCCAATGCAAACTTACCCTGGGACTGCGGGACAGGGAGAGGTTGAGGGGCATAGCCCCACAGTCACGGGCCGTAACCGATTCCGCACAGCGGCTTCGGATGCGGGGGAGAACGGTCGCACAATTGTGGCGTATACGCGCCGTGGGTCAAGTCGTTCCCGTGCTGGTCCCGCTTGTGGAAAACCGCTTCGGGCAAGGCGTTCCGTCAGCTTGCCGGCGGATTTGGGCGGCTGGGGCCGGAGTCGCCCGTCGCTTGGACCGGACGTGCGGAAACCGCACTCTCCTGACTCGGGACGAATGCCGCGGTTCGCTGAGGGAGCGGAATCGCACGTTGCGGTTTGCCGAATGTTTGCTCTGGGCCGGCGCTCGCGTCGAGCACCCGCGACATCGCGATCTCGTCGCAGGCCAAGAACTTGGGGCAATGCATGCAGTCGTTGAACACCTTGTGCGGCAGGTCCTCGTGTTGGCAGATCGCGAAGCCCATCTTCTGGAAGAAGTCCGGCACGTAGGTGAAAGCGAACAGCTGTGGTAGGCCAAGGCGCTCGGCGTCTGCGACCAGGGCGTCGACGAGTGCCCGTCCGAGCCCGAGCTTCTGGTGGTCCGGATGGACTGCGAGCGAGCGCACCTCGCCGAGATCGGTCCACGTGATCGCCAGGGCGCCGCAGCCGGCGAGCTGGCCGTCGACCTCGGCGACGAGGAAGTCGCGGATGTTCTCGATCACGGATGCCGGCGAGCGCGGCAGCATGATCTGCCGCAGGGCGAGCTCGTTGACGAGCGTGAGGATGGGCTTCGTGTCCGCGACGCGCGCGGGCCGCACGACGACTTCGGGCTGGCTCATGCGTCCGCTCCGGTGGCGTCCGCGCCTTCCTCGTCGGTGTGGATCAGCTCGTCGTGCCAGCCGCGCAGCTGCTCGCGCCAGTGGCGGACCTCCTGCGCGACGGCGGTCGGGGCCGTGCCGCCGAGTGCACCGCGCCGCGCGAGGATGGCGTCGACCGAGAGTTGCTCGCGGGCCGCGGGTGGCAGGCCGGGCAGCAGTTCCTGCCAGTCGGTGTCGGGCAGGTCGCGGAGCTCGATGCCGAGTTCGAGCGCGCGGTCCACGGCGCGACCGACCAGCTCATGGGCATCGCGGAACGGGACGCCACGGTCGACGAGCAGATCGGCGAGGTCGGTTGCTTCGAGGTAGCCGCGACCGGCTTCCTCACGACAGCGCGCCCGATCGAACGTCGCATCGCGCAGCGCGATCGTCGTGATCGTCAGGCAATCGATGGTGGTCTGCAGCGCGGGCAGCGCGACTTCCTTGTCGGTCTGCAGGTCGCGGTTGTAGGCCATGGGCAGGCCCTTGATCGTCGTGAGCAGCGCCATGAGCGCGCCCTGCACCTGGCCGGCCTTGCCGCGGACCAGTTCCATTGCGTCGGGGTTGCGCTTCTGGGGCATCAGGCTCGAGCCCGTCGACACGGCGTCACCGAAGCGCACGAAGCCGGCCTCGTGCGAGGCGAAGAAGATGTAGTCCTCCGCGAGTCGCGACAGGTTCGTGAGCGTCATCGAGCACGCGAACAGCAGCTCGCAGAGGTGATCACGCGTCGAGATCGCGTCGAGGCTGTTGCGCATCGCGCCGCCCGAGAAGTCGAGCTGCGCCGCGAGCTCTTCGCGATCGATCGCGAGCGTCGTGCCCGCCAGTGCCGCGCAGCCGAGCGGGCAGCGGTCGATGCGCGCGATCACGTCGATCAGGCGTTCGCGGTCGCGGCTCAGCGCCTCGGCGTAGGCCAGTGCGTGATGGCCGATCGTGAGGGGCTGCGCGCGCTGGAGGTGGGTGTAGCCCGGGATCGGGGAATCGGTGTGGGTCGCGGCCTGGTCGACGAGCGTGGCGCAGAGTTCCTGCACCGCGAGCACGATCTCCAGGGCCTTCTCGCGCAGGTAGAGCCGCAGGTCGGTCGCGACCTGGTCGTTGCGGGACCGTCCGGTGTGGATGCGTTTGCCGAGGTCGCCGCACCGCGTGACGAGTTCGCGTTCCACGAGACTGTGGATGTCCTCGGCCGGGTCGTTGATGTCGAGGCCGCGGGTCGACCATTCGCGGGCGAGATCGCGAATGGCGTCCGCGATCCGTTCTTGTTCCGCGTCGTCGAACACGCCGGCAGAGAGCAGTGCCTCGCTCCACGCGAGGTTGGTCTCGAGGTCGGCCATCGCGAGCGCGTGGTCGACCGTGAGGCTCTTCTGGAACTCTTCGAACTCGGGTGCGAGGCCGCCCTGGAAGCGGCCGCCCCACATCTGCGCGCCGCCCGCACCGTCGTTCGCGGCGGCCGGTTTACCGTTGCCGGACTCGCCGTTCGGGCGGTCGTCGTTCGAGTGGCCGCTCACCGTCCGGCTCCCGCGACGCGCGCGGCGACGGCGCCGGGCAGGCCGTACAGCCTGACGAAGCCGCGGCTGTCGGCCTGGTCGAACTGCGCGCTCGCGCCGAACGTCGCGAGGTCTTCGCTGTAGAGGCTGTGCGGTGACTCGGAAGCGATCGCGGTCGCCGTGCCCTTGTAGAGTCGCACAGCGACGGTCCCCGTGACGCGCTTCGTCGCTTCGCGGAACAGCGCGTCCATGGCCTCACGCTGCGGGTGGAACCAGCGACCCGTGTAGACCAGATCGGTGTAGTCCGGCATCAGTCGCTCACAGAGCCGCAGTGTGTCGCGTTCGATCGTCAGCGCGCGCAGGGTGCGGGCCGCTTCGAACAGGATCGTGCCGCCCGGCGTCTCGTAGACCCCGCGCGACTTCATGCCGACGAGGCGATTTTCGCAGATGTCGACGCGGCCGACGCCATGCGCGCCGCCGATCGTGTTGAGTTGCATCACGACTTCCTCGGCCGGCAGTTCGTTGCCGTCGATCGCGGTCGGGACGCCTTTGTGGAACGTGAGCGATACCTCGGCCGGCGTGTCGGGCGCGTCGGCGGGATTCGTCGTGAGCATCCAGACATCGTCGGGCGGCGAGTTGGCCGGATCCTCGAGGACGCCGCCCTCATGGCTGATGTGCCAGAGGTTGCGGTCGCGTGAGTAGATCTTCGTGCGCGATGCGGTGACCTCGATGCCGTGGCGGTCGCAGTAGTCGAGCGCGTCCTCGCGGCTGTGGATGTCCCAGTCGCGCCACGGCGCGACGATCTGCAGTTCGGGGCCGAGCGCCTGGTAGGCGAGTTCGAACCGGACCTGGTCGTTGCCCTTGCCCGTGCAGCCGTGCGCGACGGCATCGGCGCCGACCTCCCGTGCATACTCGACCTGACCCTTGGCGAGGATCGGGCGGGCCATCGAGGTGCCCAGCAGATAGCGGCCCTCGTAGACCGTCATCGCGCGCAGGCACGGCCAGACATAGTCGGTGACGAACTCGCGGCGCAGGTCATCGACGCGGCAGTCGACGGCGCCGTGTTTGCTGGCCTTCTCGGCGAGGCCGTCGAGTTCGCCCTCGCCCTGGCCGACGTCACCGCAGTAGGCGTAGACCTCGCAGTCGTAACGCTCCTTGAGCCAGTGCACGATGACGGACGTGTCGAGGCCGCCGGAGTAGGCGAGGACGATCTTCTTGGGGTTCGATGTTTGGCTGCTCATCGGTGGGCTCTCACTGCATCAACAGGACCATGACCGCCTTCTGCACGTGCAGGCGGTTCTCGGCGATGTCGTAGACGACGCTTTGCGGGCCATCCATGACCTCTTGCGCGACTTCCCAGCCGCGGTGGGCGGGCAGGCAGTGCATGAACGCGGCGTCGGGGTGGGCGCGCTGCATGAGTGCGGCATCGACCTGGTAGTCGGCGAAGATGCCGTTGCGTTCTTCGATCTCGTCTTCCTGGCCCATGCTGGCCCAGACGTCGGTGTAGATCGCGTCGCAGCCGTCCGCGGCGGCTTCCGGGTCGTTGAGGATCGTGACCTCGCTGCCCGTCTCGCTGGCGGTGCGCATCGCTTCGTTGACGACGCGGGCGTTGGGTTCGTAACCCTCGGGGGAGCAAATCCGGATGTGCACCCCGAGCTTGACGGCCGTGTGGATCAGCGCATGACAAGTGTTGTTGCCGTCGCCGATGAACGTGAGCGTGCGGCCTTCGAGGTCGTCCCAGCGTTCGGTGAGCGTGAAGAAGTCGGCGAGCGCCTGGCACGGGTGCACGAAGTCGGAGAGGCCGTTGATGACCGGGATCCCGGCGTTGGCCGCGAGCTCCTCGAGCACCTTGTGCTTGAACGTGCGCGCGACGATGCCGTGCGCCCAGCGCTCGAGGTTCTTCGCCATGTCCTTCACCGACTCCCGGGAGCCGAGGCGGGCGTCGCGATGATCCATGAACGTCGCGCTGCCGCCGAGATCCTGCATGCCGATCTCGAACGTGAAGCGCGTACGTAGCGAGTCCTTCTCGAAGATCATCGCCAGCCGCTTGTGCTGCAGGTTGGTCGTGTGGTCTTCGCGGCCGGCCTTGAGCGCTGCGGCCGTGGCGAAGATCCGGTCGAGATCCTCGCGGGTCAGCGCCGACGTGCAGAGCAGGTCGGGGACGGAGAGTTCGCCGAAAGCAGTCGCGTTCGAGGTGGCGGTCGTCATGTCAGTTCTTCGGGGGTGGGGGCTCGCTCGGCAGCTCGCGTAGGACGGCGCCGACGTGGTCGAGGCACTGCCGCACGTCGTCCGCGTCGATCACGAACGGCGGCAGGAAGCGCAGCACGTTGCCGGCCGTGCAGTTCAGGATCAGGCCGCGGTCGTAGAGCCGTGACTGGGCGAGCGGTGCGGAGTGGCGCAGCTCGAGGCCGAGCATCAGGCCACGGCCGCGAACTTCGGTCACGATCTCGAGTTCGGTGGCGAGCGCGTCGAGGCCCGCACGCAGCTCGTTACCGCGCGCGCCGACGTTGTCCTGCAGCCCGGCGTCGAGCGCGTCGAAGAACGCGAGTGCGGTGCGGCAGACGAGCGGCCCGCCGGCGAACGTCGAGCCGTGATCGCCGGGCTGCAGCGCGCGCGCGGCTTCCCCGCGTGCGAGGCACGCGCCCATCGGCAGGCCAGCCGCCAACGGTTTCGCGAGCGTCACGATGTCAGGGGTGACGTCCGCGTGTTGGGCCGCGAGGAACCGACCCGTGCGACCACAGCCGCTCTGGATCTCGTCGTGGATCAGCAGTGTGTCGGTCGCGTCGCACAGTTCTCGAGCGGCCTGCAGGAACGCGGTGGAAAGCGGGCGGATGCCGCCCTCGCCCTGGATCGGTTCGAGCACCAGCGCGGCGGGGCGATGTTTGCGCAGCGCGGTCGCGAGTGCGGCCCGGTCGCCGGCGGGGACCCAGTGCGTCGTCAGCAGCGGTGCGAACGGGGCGCGGTACTTCTCCGCGTGGGTGAGTGACAGTGCCCCGAACGAGCGGCCGTGGAACCCGTCATGGAGCGCGAGAAAACCGCGGCGTTCCGATTCGCCGCGCGCGTGCATCACCTTGCGCGCGATCTTCAACGCGCATTCGATGCTCTCCGTGCCGGAGTTCGTGAAGAACACAGCGTCCATCGCCGCGTAGCCACAGAGCCGCGCGGCGACCGATTCGGCGTACGGGTGGCGGAACAGGTTGCTCAGGTGCGCGACGCTGCCGATCTGATCCTGCACCGCCGCGACGACCGCGGGGTGGGCATGACCGAGCGCGCTCACCGCGATGCCGGCGAGGAAGTCGAGATACTCGCGGCCGTTGGCGTCGGTTACGCGGGCACCCTGGCCGCGAACGAACACTTCGTCGCGCTGGGCATAGGTCGTCATCAGCGCGTCAGTCATGGCTGTCGTCGTTCTCGGCGCCGTGTTCGCGGGTGGGGGGCTCGGGCGCGTGGTCATCCGTTGGTTCGCCAGTGATGGCGTCCGGGTTGTCGGTGTCGTCCGGTTCGGTCGGCGTGCGATGCTCGAGCACGAGCTCGGTGCCGGTGCCCGGTTGCATGGCCGCGAGCACGCAGTCGTCGCCGGTCGCGGGCGCGATTCGCACCGTGTGCGCGGCGTGTGATTGCAGCGCCAGGAGCGCGGCCTGAAGCTTGGGCAGCATGCCACCGCTCGCGACCCCGGTGCGGACCAATCGATCGCAGTCGGCCGGCGTGACCGCGGGCAGCACCCGGCCGTCCTCGCCGATGACTCCCGGCACGTCGGTCAGGAAGAGCAGCGCGGCGCAGCCAAACGCGCGACACAGCGGGCCGGCCGCCATGTCCGCGTTGAGGTTGTAGAACGGCCCCTCCTGACCGTCCGCGCCGGGCGCGACCGTGGCGATCACGGGCGTGTAGCCGTCGCCGAGCAGCGTCTGGACGAGGGCGGCACTCGTGCCGGCGACCGTGCCGACGTAGCCGAGGTCGACGCCGTCCTGTTCGTGACGGCTCGCGAAGAACGTGTTGCCGTCGGCGCCGCAGATCCCGACGGCCGGGACGCCGGCGCGCTGCAGCGAAGCCGTGAAGGTCCGGTTGACGGCACCCGCCAGCACCATGAGGACGACCTCGGCCGTCGCTTCGTCGGTGACCCGCAGGCCGCTCTGGTAGTTGTCCGCGATGCCGAGTCGGCGGCTCAGCTGGATGATCTGGTTGCCGCCGCCGTGCACGATGATGAACTCGTGGCCCGCCGCGCGGCCGGCGGCGATCGCCCTGCAGAGCTGGGCGCGCGACTCGGGATGCTCGAGCTGCGCTCCGCCGATTTTCAGTAGCACTCGCATGGCGTCGATTCTCAGAGCAGGCCGGCAGTCTCGGGAAGGTCCAGGAGCAGGTTCATGTTCTGCAGGGCCTGGCCGGCGGCGCCCTTGCCGAGGTTGTCGATCGCCGCGGTGATCACGACGAGCGGACCGCTGGCCGCCACGGCGATGTGGCATTCGTTGGTGTGCTGCACGCAGCAGAGCTCTGGCTGGCCGTCGGCGTAGACCGTCACGAACGGTTCCTGCGCATAGCGGGTTGCAAGGCAATCGCGCATGCTCTTGGCGGCGTGCTCGGCGGTCGTCGCGCCGGTCGGCGTGACGTAGATCGTCGACAGGATGCCGCGGAACGCGGGCAGCAGGTGTGGGGTGAACACGATCCGCTCCGTGCCGGCGTGCCGATGGATCTCGGGCGTGTGGCGGTGGGTGCCGACGCCGTAGGCCAGGAAGTTCTCGTGCACGTTGCCGAAGTGGGTGCGTTCGCTCGCGGCCTTGCCCGCACCGGATACTCCGCTCTTGCTGTCGGCGACGATCGGGGCGGCGAGGCCGATCAGCGATTCCGCCAGCAGCGGCAGCAGCGGCAGCAGGATGGAGGTCGGGTAGCAGCCCGGGTTCGCGACGAGTTGCGCGGCCGCGAGTTCGTCGCGTTTGTGCTCCGTCAGGCCGTAGACGGCTTCGTCGCTGAGGCGGAAGTCGGCGGACAGGTCGACGGTCGGCTTGCCGAGCGCGATGGCGTGCCGTGCGATCGTCGCCGCGGCGCCGTGCGGCGTGCAGAGGAACACGCCGTCGACGGTGGCCAGCCGGTCCAGATCGAGCCGGTCGACGGTGGGCTCGTGCGGCAGGCGTGGCGGTGCGGGGTCGGTGTCGGGGCGAGCCGTCATCGCCACCGTCGCAGCGAGCCCGGAGTGGTGGGTCAGCAGCCGCAGCAGTTCGCGGCCCGTGTAGCCCGATGCGCCGACGATCGCACAGGTTCGGGAACTCATTGCCCGGCCTCCCGCGTGAGCTGTCGGGCGAGGGTGCGCGCCATGGCCTTCGTGGGGCAGATGGCGAGGACGGTGTCGTCGCCCGCGATCGTGCCGACCAGTTGCGGGAGGTCGGCGTGGTCGAGTGCGAGCGCCAGCGGTTGGGCGCCGCCCGCGGGAGTGTGCATGACGATGAGGTTTTCCGCGGCGGTGGCCGTCCTGAGCCACGAGCGCAGGGCGAGGCCGAGGTTGGGGGAGCTCGCGCTCTCCGTGGTTGCGGGCAGCTCGTAGCCGCCGCCGCCCTTCCGGACGCCGAGGGCTCGCAGGTCACGCGACAGCGTGGCCTGGTTGACCGCGATACCGCGCGCGGCGAGGCGATCCTGCAGGTCGGCCTGGCTGTGAATCGCGTGCCGACCCAACGTGTTCACGATGGCGCGGTGGCGGGCGGTGCGGTCGGTCGGTGTCGAGCTAGAAGGCATAATTATGCAGACGATAGCACGATTATGCACGATCGAGAGCTCTGCGGCAACGGTCGAGGCACGAAAAAACCCCACCGCGAAAGCGATGGGGTCGATCGGTTACGTCAGTGCGGCAGTGCCTGGCCCGGCGGTCTACTTGTCGCTCTTGGGCGTCATGGCCGGCTTGACCGCGAACTTCGCCGTCAGCTTGTGCTTGCCCCACGCGAGGGTGAGCAGGCCGTTGTCGAGGTTCTTGCCATCGACCTTCAGCATCATCTTCATCTTCTTCTGCACTTCCTTGGCGGCGTCCTTGTGCATCTCGAGCTTGGCCGTCATGTCGGGCTTCCAGTTCATCTTGCCCTGCATCGGGAACGGCAGCGCGCCCGCCTTCAGGCCCTTGTTCGCATCGAGAAAGGTCAGGGAGAAGGTGCCGGCGTCGTCGCAATGCAGGCCGAGCAGGTAGCTGCCGGCGGGGACCTTCGTCTTGCCGAACTCGAGTGGCACGCTGGTGGTCATGGTCGTCCACCAGTTGGCGCCCAGGCGCAGCAGCTTGCCCTTGAGCTGGTCGAGCATGCCGTCGTAGCTGTCCTTCCAGACGGGTTGGCCGTGCTCGATTGCGATGCCGGCGGCGATCCCTTGGCCGAACAGGATCTGGGAGGTCGAATGCCGTTCGGTGCTGCCGCCGAACACCTGGACCTGGGCGGTCGAGGTCGCGGCAAGGCAGAGGGCGGCGAGGGCGCTGGCGAGAAGGGGGAAACGCATCGTGGGGGTTCTCCTGAAAGGGGGTGGGGTTGTTCGTGGCTCGCGGGCCCGAAGGCTTCGGCCGCCGCGGGCTGCGCATCTACGCTGGCTATACGAGGAGTTCCCGCAAACTGGCCAGAACCGTGTCGACTTCTTCTGCGGTGGCGTAGTGCAGGATGCCGAGTCGCAACACGCCGTCGGGCTCGAGGCCCAGCGCCGCCGAGAGCGCGAGTGCGTAACTGTTGCCGGCCCAGGTGTGGATCTGACGTTCCGCCAGGGCGTTGGCGAGCTCGGCCGGGCGGTGGCGCGGGTGCGTGATCGAGACCGTCGCGCAGCGCCCGTCGAGTCGATCCGGGGCCGCGATGCCCACGACCCGAACGTCGGGGATCTCCTGCAGTCCGGCCAGCAGGCGGGCGCAGAGTTCTCGTTCGTGAACGTGGATGACGTCGAACGCCGCGTCGAGTGCGGCCCGGCGGTCCGGCGGCTCCGGATCGGCGTGCTCGCGGCCGAGCGCCGCGAGGTATTCGACGGCCGCGAGGGTGCCCGCGATGCCCTCGAAGCACGCGGTGCCGTGCTGCCACTTCTCGGCGCCGGTGTCGGCTGCAGGGCGAACCTTGTAGGTCTCGAGTTCTTCGAGCAGGACGCGACGCCCCTGCAGAATGCCCATGTGCGGACCGAAGAACTTGTAGGCCGAGCAGGCGACGAAGTCCGCGCCCCAGGCCGAGGCGTCGAGCCGGCAATGCGCCGCGTAGTGCACCGCGTCGACGAACGTCAGCGCGCCGTGCGAACGCGCGAGTTCGGCGACGCGTGCCACGTCATGGATCGTGCCGCTGAGGTTGCTCGCGGCCCCGACGGCGACGAGGCGGGTGCGCGGACCGATCCTCTGCCGCAGGTCCTCGAAATCTAGTTCGGCGGCCGCGTCGACTCGCACCCGCTGCACGGTGCAGTCCGCGTCGCGCGCCGCGAGCACCCACGGGGTCACGTTGGCGTCGTGATCGCTGTCGGTCACGACGATCTCCTCCCCGGGCTGCCACGTGCGGGCGAGCGCGCGCGAGAGCTGGAACGTGAGCGTCGTCATGTTGGGGCCGAACACGATCTCTTCGGGATCGTCGGTTCCGAAGAAGTCCGTCATCGCGAGCTGGGCCTCGCGACACATCGCGTCCGTCGCGACCGAGGTCGAGAACGGCCCGCCGTGATTGGCGTTCTCGTGCAGCAGATAGTGGCTCATCGCTTCGGCGACCGAGCGCGGCACCTGACTGCCGGCCGGGCCGTCGAAGAAGATCGCCTGCCGGTCGCCTTCGCGTCGCAGCAGGCCGGGAAAGCGTCGTCGCACGGTCGCGACGTCGAGCGGTCGGTGGGCCATGGCGCGGAGGGTAGGTCCGCGCGCCTCGCGCTGCCAGTTCGGTACCGGCGCGATACCGGCCGTGGCGTCCAGGCCTCGGGCCTCGGCGAGCGGGTGCTCCGGGCGCGGCTCGGGAGTTCCCCGGACGCTGCGTTGCGCGGCGCGAGACGGCGCGTAGCCTGCCGCGTCCGATGTCCGACCCGACTCCAGATCCCAGCGCCCCGGCGGGTCAGACTGCCGCGGGGGACTTCATCGACGCCACCGACAACTTCGGTCGCCGCGTGCGGCTGTCGCGTGACGAGTATCGCAGTCGGGTCCTGCCCGAGATGATCAAGGCGCACGGCAACGACCCCGCGCAGCTCGCGCAGGTGATCATGCAGGGTCTGCAACACGGGTTCGCTCGGGACCTCGTGCAGGCAGCGAACCGACTTGCCGCGGTCGACTCCGATCCCGAGCGGGCGTTGAGTCTGCTGTCGGTGGTGCAGCGAGACGCCGGCGATCCCGACGCCGCGCGGTTCTCGCTCGACGACCTCTTGCAGAAGCGTCCCGAGTCCGTGGGCGCACGGATCGGGCTCGCGATGCTGGCGCAGCGCGAGGGCGACGACGCGCGCGCGGAAGAGCTGCTCGAAGCCGCGCTCGACCGCGATCCGAATCATCCGGACGCCGTGCACGGCTGGTTGCAGGTGAGGTTGAAGGATCGCGGTGAGGATGGCACGCGCGCAGAGCTCGAACAACTCGTGGCCCGCCCCAACGCATGGCGTGCCGAGCTCTGGCTGGCGCGACTCGACCTCCAGCAGAGCGAGTCGGCGAAGGCCGCGGCGCGCTATCGCAAGCTGCTCGCCCAGGACGAACCGTCGCCGGACGTGCTGCTCATGGCCGCGACCGACCTGGTCAATGCGGGGCAACAGGAACTCGTCGCCGAACTCGTAGCGCCGCGCTTCGTGCCCGGGCGAGATCATCCCAACGTCGGAATCGCGCTGCTGCATCACCTGTTGGCGACGAAGGAGGTTGTGGAGGGCACTGAGCTGCTGCACCAGATGCATGTGCACTACGGCCATGTCGTCGGCGAGCAGCTCAACCCGTTCACGGCCGAGTTCGATCGGCTGCGTCTCGCCGAACTGCCTGCGGTCGAGATGCCTGAGCAGCCGCGGATCGGGATGTACAAGTTCGAGTGGCCCGGTTTCTGTTCGGCGCTCGCCGATCCCCAGTGGTTGCTGCCGCAGAAGCAGAACGGCCACAAGCAGGTGTTGTTCGTCACGCTGTCGTTCGAGGGCCAGCCGCCGGCGCCCGACGCGGCGGGCAACCAGGAGGACTACGGACGGATCACGCGGGCCGTGCCGATGTTCCTGGCCGAGCAGACGTGGCTCGCGACTCCGCACCGCGGCAGCGTCGCGATTCCGATGACGGAGCAGGGTGGTTGGGCGCTGATGGGGCGACCCTGGCCCATCGAGCAGATCGTCGCGCAGCTCGGCGACACCGAGCGCAAGAGTTCGCTCATCGTCACGGGAACGTTGCGTGTCGATGCGGATCGGCGCCGGATCGAACTGGTGGTCGACGACGCGGCGACGGGTCAGCGGGTCGGCGAGGTCGCCGCGGAAGGCCAGGCCGAGGAGCTCGGCGCGATGCTGCTGCAACTGCAGGAGCAGCTCTGGCCGGTGCTCGGTGGGCCGGAGGAGAAGCGCCCGCCGGTCGGCGACGAAGCGTTCTGGCAGCGGTACGCCGATGGTCTGGGGCAGCACGCGGCCCTCATCGTGACGCGGTCGGGGGCGATGCCGGTCGATCGGCTCTATGGCGAGCGCTACATCGTGCAGTGGCTGCAGGCTACGGCGTTGGCCGAGCCACGATGGCAGCCCGGGTTCTGGACCTTCGCTTCGGCGCTCTGCCTGCTGCACGAGATGAACTCGAAGGTGCCGCTCGAGCACGCCCGGATCGTCGGCGAGATCTTTCGTCAGTCGCCGTCCGACAGCCCGTTCGCGAAGCTCGGAATCCTGCCGCTACGGGCGGTCGGTCTCGAGGCCCAGTGGCAGGCGCGGCGCGCGGAGATCGTCAACGCCGCCGGCGGCGATCCTGGCTACATGGGCTGGCTCGAACGCGTCGAGGGTGCCGGTTCGGCCTGACGGTCGGCGGCAATCGGGGCGGGGGCTCGGCATGGTGCCGGCACAGTTTTCTTACCGGCCCCGCCTCATGACTGTTCGCGTCGGCCCGTAGCATCTCGGCCGGCGGGGCGCGTCCCGCTCACAAGTCATGAATCACGCTCCCATCGCTGTCGCTCTCGCTGTCGTCGCCGCCTTGCCGGTCGGTGGCCACCTGCTCGCCCAGGCGCCGAAACGCCTGAAGTACGAAGACGTCTCCCGCGGGATCTCGTGGCAAAGCGGTGAAGTCCGTGCCGCCTGGGATGTCGACCGCAAGCTCGTGCGCTTTCGCGACGGCAAGCGCGTTCACCTGCTGGACCCGGCGACGGGTGAGATGCGGGTCGAGAAACGACGGTCGCGGGCACCGGCTCCGAAGCGCAAGCGGGCGACGATCTACCAGGGCGATGTCTGGCTCGAGGAGTCGGCCGTTCCCGGTGGTCGGCGGTTCATGCGCGCACGCAAGCCCGCGAAGGGTTCGATCCGCCTGACGACGGATGGTGCCAAGACGGGGCGCAAGCAGGAGGCGCACCTGAGTCCGAACGGCGAGCACGTCAGCTTCGTGCGCAACAATGACCTCGTCGTGCTGGATGCCACCACGAAGGGTGAGTGGACCGTGACCCAGGGCGGTGGCGAGGAGCTGTTCCACGGCGCGCTCGACTGGGTCTATCAGGAGGAGCTGTACGGCCGCGGCGACTTCCAGGCGCACTGGTGGAGTCCGAAGTCGACGAGCGTCGCGTTCCTGTCGCTCGACGAATCGCCCGTGCGCGAGTTCACCGTCGTGAACCACGTGCCCGAGGGGTTCCTCGATCGCGAGCGCGCGGTCGATACCGAGATCACGAACTACCCCAAGGCCGGTGATCCGAACCCGTTCGCGAAGATGTCGGTCGCGCACGTCGCCGATCGCCGCATCGTCGAGCTCGACCTGTCGCGTTACCCGAAGGACGTGCTCGTCGTGCGGGTCGACTGGACGCCGGATGGCAAGACGTTGCTCGTGACGCTGCAGGATCGCGTCCAGACGTGGGCCGAACTCTGTGGCTGCGATCCCGACACCGGCAAGGTGGTCACGTGGATTCGCGAGGAGAGCCCGACCTGGGTCAACCGGCCGTCGTCGCCGCGCTGGCTCGCGGACGGCACGTTCCTGTGGTTATCCGAGCGAACCGGCTACCAGCACATCTACCATTACGCGCCGGGTGGAACGCTGCAGACCGCGGTTACGAACGGCGAGTGGCAGGTGCGCAGCATCGCGCGCGTCGACGAAGCGCGGCGGCAGCTGTGGTTCGAGGGCACCAAGGACGGTGCGACGGGGCGCCACTACTATCGCGTCGGGCTAGATGGCTCGGGGTTGGTCTGCGTCACGCCCGGCGTGGGCACGCACGCCGCGTCGTTCGATGCCGCGGGCAACTACCTCATCGATCGTCACTCGGCGATGGATCGGCCGCCGCAGTCCGTCGTGCGCGACGCGCGCACCGGCAAGGTCGTGCACGAGTGCGCCGCCACGAAACGAGATTCGAAGGGCTACGCGTTCAGCGAGCGCGAGCGCCTCACGATCAAGGCGCGCGACGGCTATGAGCTCGACGCCTGCCTGATGCGGCCGGTCGACTGGCAGCCGGGTCAGCGCTACCCGATCTTCCTGCCGACCTATTCGGGTCCCGACGCGCCGACCGTGCGCGACAGCTGGCGGCACTCGACCTACAACCAGTTCCTCGCGCACCAGGGCTTCCTGATCCTGCAGGTCAACGTTCGTTCAGCGAGCGGGCGCGGGCAGCAGCACACCGGGATGGCCTACCAGAACCTCGGCGTTGCCGAGCTGCGTGACCTCGAGGATGCCGTCGACCACGTCTGCCAGGAGTTCGGCGGTGATCCCGACCGCGTCGCGATCAGCGGCTGGAGCTACGGCGGCTTCATGGCCGCGTATGCGCTGACCCACAGCAAGAAGTTCGCGCTCGGCCTGGCGGGGGCCGGCGTCTACGACTGGCGGCTCTACGACACGATCTACACGGAGCGCTACATGCGGACGCCGCAGGAGAACAAGGCCGGCTACGACCGCACGTCGGTCATCAAGGCGGCGAAAGACCTGCACGGCCACCTCGTGATCCTGCATGGCACGATGGACGACAACGTCCACATGCAGAATGCGATGCAGCTGCTCTGGGCGCTGCAGAAGGCCGGCAAGCAGAACTTCGAGCTGATGATGTATCCGCGCTCGCGCCACGGGCTGAATCGTTCGGTCTCGCGCCACAGTCGCGAGTTCCAGTGGCGACGGCTCGCGCGCCTGCTAGAACCGAAGGCCCAGTAGAAGATCGGCCGCCCAGCCCTGCGACCCTCCCATGCCCACGCCAAAGATGTCACGACTCGCCCTTCTCGTTCTCCTGCCACTCTTCTCGTGCACGGCCGAGCCGGCGTCGCCGGACGCCGGCGGTGGCGGTGGCGGTGGCGCGGCGGCGCCGGCCGGCCCGCGGCCCGAGGAGCCGGTGGCCGCGATGAACTACGACACCCAGAAGCTGCTCGCCCGCCCGCGGGTCAGCGATGCGGCGATCACCGTCGAGCACGTTCTCGTCGCGTTCCAGGGTGCAAAGCGCGCCGATGGCGTCAAACGCACCAGGGCCGAGGCCGAGAAGCTGACGGCGGAGATCTACGCCCAGGCGCTCGGCGGCAAGAAGTTCACGACCCTGCGGCACAAGTACAGTTCCGACCCGGGTGGGGGCGTCTACCCGATGAAGGCGGGCAGCTCGGGCATGGTCGCCGGGTTCGACGAGATGGGCTTCCGTCTCCAGGTCGACGAGATCGGCGTCGCGCCATACCACGATGCGGACAGTCCGTTCGGCTGGCACGTCATCAAGCGGATCAAGTGAGGCCGGTGTGACCGCTCGAACCGAACGTGCGCGAACTCGCGCCTGCCGCAGTCGTCTTCTTCTCGCTGCCGTTCTCCCGTTCGCGGGCTGCGCCAGCGCACCGGTCGCGCTCTGGAACGGCACCGACCTCTCGAACTGGCACGTGGACGTGCCGGCCGCCGACGGTGGCGCGGAGGTCGCGCCGGCGTTCGTGGTCGAGGGCGAATCGCTCGTCAGCCGCGGCCATCCGCTGGGGCACCTGATCTCCAATGAGTCATTCCACGACTACCGTCTGACGGTCGACTGGCGTTGGCCGGGCAAGCCGGGCAACTGTGGAGTGCTGGTTCACAGCTCGACGCCGCGCCGGCTCTACAAGATGTTCCCGCAGTCGATCGAGTGTCAGCTGCTTGCCGACAACGCCGGCGACTTCTGGTGCATCGGCGAAGACATCACCGTGCCGGACATGGTCCAACGGCGTGGGCCGCAGGCGAAGTGGGGCGTGAACGAGGGCGAGCGCCGCCGGGTCGTGAATCTGACGGACGGCAGCGAGAAGCCGCTCGGCGAATGGAACACGATGGTGATCGAGTGCCGCGGCCGCGAGATCAAGATCTGGGTCAACGGCGACCTCGTGAACCACGGCACCGACTGCACCGCGGATCGCGGCCAGATCGCGCTGCAGGCCGAGGGCGCGCGGTGTGAATTCCGCCGCGTCGAACTCGAGCGGCTGTAGGCCACGGGGTCCCATGCGTCGTGTCATCGAACGCAGTCCACTGCATCCGATTCGCGGTGGTTCGCCGTTCTTCGCGGGCCTGGTACTGTTGGTCTGGCAGCCGTCCGCGGATGGCCCGATGGAACTGACGTTCCGGATCATGATCCTGTTGACGGCGCTCGTCTGTCTGATGTGGCCGTTCTTCTTGGAGCGCACCTGGTCGGCGGTCAAACAGCTGCACGCCGAGTTACCGTGGTTCGAGGCCTGCCACGTCACGCGTTACGCGGCGGCCGAGCAGAAGGTGCTCACGGCGGCGCTGGCGCGCACCGACTACCGGGTCGTCGAACTCGACGGCGAAAGCATCCGTTCCTGGTCCGATCTCGCGCGTGCCCTCGGGCAGGCGCTCGACGACTCGCGCTTGATTCCGGCCAATCCACGGGCGCGGGTCGAGACCTTGATCACGGCGGCGCTCAAGCAGACGCGACGGCTGGCGATCCTCTGGCGGCGCGCAGACGTCGCCGTCGCGACGGACCCCGGCCTGCTCGTCGAGTACACGAGTGACCGTACCGCCGACCACGCGGCCTACGGGCGACGCACGCTGACGTTCGTGGAGTTGCCGGCGCCGCCGGAGGCACCGGACGACGAAGGCGGGAGCCGGGTGGCGCGGCGGCTTCATGGCGGCGCCGCCGAGGAGGCAACCGTGGCGCAGTCCGATGCCGAGGGGCCGGGTTGGGCGAAACCTCATCCCGGCGAACTCACCGATTGACTCGGGGACCACCGCTTGCAACGCGCGACAGATGCGGCACCCTCCCTCGCGTGATGGCTCTCCGCTCGGTGATCTCGACGGCCTCGACTGCCGCGTTCCTCTCACTCCTGACCGGCTGCGCGGCGCTGAGTGCCGACTCCGTCTTCGAGCCACTGTTCGACGGTCGCACGTTGACGGGCTGGACACAGCACAACGGCACGGCGAGCTACCGCGTCGAGGACGGCTGCATCGTCGGTTGCACGACGGCGGGCAGCCCGAACTCGTTCCTGTGCACGGAGCGCGACTACGGCGACTTCGAGCTCGTCTTCGAGGTGAAGGTCGACGACCGTCTCAACTCGGGCGTGCAGATCCGCTCGCGGTTGCGCGAGCGTGATTCGCGCGTCAACGGCCCGCAGATCGAGATCGAGGCGAGTGGGGCGAACGGTGCGGAAGCGGGCTACGTCTACGGTGAGGCCGCGGGTGGCTGGATGACGCCGCAAGCGTTGCGGCAGCCGCACAAGCACTTCGTCGACGGCCAGTGGAATCGCTATCGCGTGCGGGCCGAGGGACCGCGGATCCAGGTCTGGGTCAACGACGTGCAGGTCAGCGACCTTCTGCATGCCGAACGCTTCGCATCCCACCCCGAAGGGTTCATCGGCCTGCAGGTGCACAGCGTCCGCCGCGGGCAGGGTCCGTTCGAGGTGCGCTGGCGCAATCTCGCGATTCGTGAGCTGAACGCCGAGTGAATGCCCGCAGCGTTTGCGGTTGGCGACTCAGACCGCGGACGGATCGAAGCTCGTGCGGCGGGCGTGCCAGGTGCCGGTACCGCCATCGGTCGCGGTTTCTTCGCCGGCGATGACGATCCGCCACTCGCCCCGCAGCGATTCGCCGTCGGCGCCGAACTCACCGTCGTAGTCGATGCAGTGGGGCGGCAGATCCCCGGTGGGTTCGGCGTCGTGGCGGCGCAGGAACTCGCGCAGCTGCACCATGTCGCCGTTGTCGTCGAACACGTAGCCGACGGGGAATATCTTGCGGAACTGCACCGCACGGCCGCGGCGCCGACCGCGCACGCGCCCCCGTTCGGGCTGGCCGCCGCGTTCGGCATCGTCACGGACGTAGCCCGCGAAGCGCGCGAGCCACGATTCTGTGAGGCTCATCGTGAACGGCACGGCGCGACCGGCGACCCCGGCCTCGGCATAGCCGTCCTCGTCGCCGTAGACGTACTCGCCGATCCACGTGCCCGTGATCTTCGGGTTGATCGGTTTGGCTGGCACCACGGCATTCAGGATGCCCTACTTCGGTCGCCTGGCGCGGAGTTGCTTCAGCAAATTCGTGACCGACAGCGTCCAACGATGCTCTTTGCCCTGCGTGCGTTCGAGGTTGGCCGCGGCGCCGACGAGGACTGCTTCGGCCTCGTTCCACTCCCCGAGTTCGAGGTGCACGATCGCCAGGTCGCGCTGGAACAAGAACACCTGCGGGTGATCCGCGCCGAAGGCTGCGGGGGCCTGAGTCACCGCGGCGCGGCTGAACTCCTTGGCGTCGGCGGGGCGCTTCTGGCGACGCAGGCAGTGCGACAGGTTCGAGATCAGCTGGACGAGGATCGGATTCTCCGCGGGTACGTCGGCCTGCTCGATCGTCTGGCGCAGCAGCTTCTCGGCGTCCTCGAAACGCTTCAGTGCGTTGAAGGCGCGGGTCAGAGGCAGGGTCACGAAGCAGGTCTGCAGATGGCCCGGGCCATGCGTATCGCAATGGTGCGCGTGGATGGGCTCGAGGATCTCGACCGCTGCGGTCGGGTCCTTCTTCGTGAGCAGGATCTTGCCCTGCGTCGTGCGGGCGACGACAACGCTCTCGCTGTGCTCGCCGTAGATGCGTTGCAAGGCCGGCGTGATCTCCCGCAGCAGTTCGAGAGCTTCGTCGAGGCGCCCGAGGCCGCGCAGCGTGTAAGCATGCGTCAGCTTGGCATCGAGCACGAGCGAATGGTCGGCGGGGTACCGGTCGCCGAGGCGCGCGAGCGAGCTGACCAGCAACTCGTCGGCCTCCTGGTAGCGTCCGACCTCCTGGTAGCGATTCGCGAGGTTGAGCTTCTGCGCGATCGTGGAGGCGTGGTCGGCGCCATGGTTCGTCTCGCACAGGTTCACGACGCGCTCCTGCGTCGCGACACTGTCGCTGAGCCCGCCGGTCCACCGCTGCAGGTCGCCGAGGCGGGTGAGCAGGTGCACGTAGGCCAGCTTGTCCGTATGCCCGTGCTGTTCGGCGGCAACGATCCCGTTGTCGACGATCTCCCGAGCCTTGGCGTAGTCCGTGCGGATGATGAACGCGCTGGCGAGTGCGGCGTGACCCGTCACGATCTCTTCGGCCGCTGGGCCGCGGCGGGCGGTCGCCTCACGGATGAGGTCGCGGGCGACGCGCTCGAGGTCTTCGTCGACGTCGAGCATCGCGAGCGTGTTGCAGTAGGCGTTCAGGGCACGCAGGTGGCGGGCGTCGTCGGCGTCGAGCAGTTCGAGCGAACGTTTCAGATGTTCGCGGGCGCGGGTGTAGTCCGCGAGCGTGAACCAGGCCGTGCCCATCGCCAGGCGGATGCGGCCCTCGGCGCGCGGGAACCGCGTGACGAAGTCCTGCATGGCGTCGGTCCCGCGGGCGAGCGCCTCGCGCAGGCGCACGTTGGGCCCGTCGATCGCCGGGTCCGCGGCGTGCAGCATGTTCTCGAAGTACTCGAC
Organism: bacterium; assembly: GCA_024743115.1. Lineage (GTDB taxonomy): Bacteria > Planctomycetota > UBA1135 > UBA1135 > UBA2386 > JAGQRA01. The sequence goes on from JANSXC010000001.1 coordinate 330,473, forward strand.
GAGGCCGTCCGACTCCTCTAGCCGGGCCGCCGCTCGGTTCGCGGAGACGAGCGCTGCGACGAGTCCGACGACGAGCGCGAGAATCGCGATGACGGAAGCAGAGAACGCGGCGCGGTGGCGGCGTGCGAGCTTCTTGAGCTGATAGACCGCGCTCGGCGGGCGGGCACTGACGGTCTCGTGGTTGAGGTGACGCCGCAGGTCCTTGGCGAACGCAGCGGCGGACTCGTAGCGGCGATCCGGATTCTTGTCGAGCGCCTTCAGCAGCACGGTTTCGACGTCGCCGCGCAGCGCGCGGTCGGTAGCGCTCGGTTTCGCCGGTTCGACCTCGACGATTCGCCGAGCGGCCTCGGCGACCCCGAGATCACGAACGTCGATTGGGAGCTTGCCCGTCACGAGCTCGAACGCCATCGCGGCGAGCGAATAGATGTCGCTGCGGACGTCGCTGTCGCCGTCGACCTGTTCGGGGCTCATGTAGCCGAGCGTGCCGACGATCTGGCCCGGCATCGTCAGCAGCGTGCGGCCCTCCTCGGCCGCGCGGCCGACGCCGAAGTCGAGCACCTTGGGTTGGCCGTGGTCGTCGACGATCACGTTGCTCGGCTTCAGGTCACGGTGCAGGACGCCGCGCTGATGCGCGTGGTGCACCGCGTCGGCGATCCGGGCGACGAGTTCGAGGCGCGCACGAAGTGGCCGCTGGCCCGCGGCCCATTCGTCCAAGCGCTGGCCACCGACGAGTTCCATGGCGAGGAACGGCTGCGTGCCGAGTGCGGTCTCGGCTTCGCCGGCTTCGAACACCTGCGCGATTCCCGGATGCGACAGGCGGCCGAGCAGTTCGGCTTCGTTGCGGAAGCGCCGCGCGATGCCGGGCGACATCATCCCGGGGCGTACGACCTTGAGCGCAACCTCGCGGGTCGGATTGGATTGCCGCGCCCGGTATACCGCGCCCATGCCGCCCGTTCCGAGACTGCCGAGGATCTCGTACCGGCCAATCCGTTCTGGCAGCGTCGAGGTCGCGTCATCCGGCAGCACAGGTTCGAGCCCGTCGATCAGCTGAGAGGCGAGCGGCCGATCGAGTAGCGCATCGCCGGCGTCGACGGCGAGCATCTGTTCGATTTCGGCCCGCAGCGCTTCGTCGTTCGCACACTCACGGGCCAGGAACGCTGCGCGCTCGTCATCCGCGAGATCGCACGCAGTGAGGAAGAGCTCGGAGATCCGGTCGTGACGAGATTCGCTCGGGTTCATGGCGAGAGTGGCAGTGTGCCGGGCGCTGGCCCCGAAGTTACCCGACGGCCGCGGCCGTGCGACCCTGCCACGTGCCGGCAGTCGGATCCCACGCGAATCGGTCCGCGACCGAGCGGAAGGCCGCGATGATTCCCGCCTGGTGCTCCGCGTCCGAGATCGCCATCGAGGACTTCGGAGTCGCGGCCACGTAGGCCACCTGGCTGGCGACGTCACCGGCGAGCCGGCCCGCCGTCGAGTAGCCGAAGAGCGAGCGGATCGCCGACGACAGTGGCCCGCGGATCGCGTGGAAGAACGAACGTTTCACGCGGTGCTTCGTGGTTTGCCCGAGCGGGCCGTTGACGTCGATCTCGTGCTGTGCGCTGGCGGTGACACCGGTGGTCGGGCAGGCGAAGCTGACCGCGAGGGTGCGGCCCTTGAGCTGGTGATCGGCGACGAGGGGGAGGATGCGGTCGTAGTCGAAGGCGTTCATGACCGGACTCGCGCAAGGGCGCTCCCGATCGCGCAACAGGTTTCGGTTTTCCTCGGGCCGACCGTGGGCCTGCCCGAAGACGCCCTCAATCGCCGCCGCTACCGATCTCGCGCTGCAGCCAGGCGCGCGCGACGCGCCAGTCGCCGTCGATCGTGCGCTTGCTGACCTCGAGGGCCGCTGCGATCTCCTCGATCGTCATGCCGCCGAAGAACTTCATCTCGACGACCCGCGCCTGTCGCTGGCTAACTGCCGCGAGCCGCTCGAGCGCGCCGTCGAGCGCGAGCACTTCCGGAGCCTGGTTGGCCGCTGGCCCGCCATTCTCGACGGCGCCTTCGCGTTCGGCGGCACCGAGTGTCAGCTTCTCGGCGCCGGAGCCGCGCTTCTGCGCGTTCTTGCCGCGCGCGTGATCGACGAGGATACGCCGCATCGCCTGGCTGGCGAGCGCGCGGAAGTGCGCCTCGCCCGCGATCTCGGCGTCGCTCTGGTGGGCGAGCCGCATCCAGGCCTCGTGGACGAGGGCGGTCGGCTGCAGCGTGTGATCGTCGCGCTCGCGGCCGAGGTAGTTGGCCGCGATTCGGCGCAGTTCGGAGTAGAGCCGGGGTTCGAGGCCAGCCCCGGGTTCCTGCGTGCTCATGCGGGCATCGTAACTCCGCGCGGGCTTCGATGCCCGCTCAGTCCAGGTTTGCGAGCAGCAGGCGGCGGTAGAGCGGGACCTCGCCGCCGGGGATCGTGACCTTGATCTTGTTGCCGGCGAGGTGGTCCTTCTCGAGGTAGGCGTAGTGTACGTGGACCGTCTTGCTGTCGGCTTTGACGAGCAGCGCGACCTGCAGCTCGGAAATGTCCTCCTTCTTGAACCGGTCGAGCGCGAAGCGCCAGCTGCTGTGGCGTTCCCACGCGGCCATCGGCACGCGCATGCCGAGCACGTTCTGTTTGCCGTGCTTCTTGACCAATGCCTTCTTGGCGAGCGCGAGCAGCTCGTCGCGATCGGCGCCCTGGTAGAGGTCGTTCGGCGCGCGGTTCTCGGCGAGGATCTCGGCCGCGAGCGCCTTCTGCGCGGCGGCGATGTTCTTCTCGGTCGCGGTCAGCTGCTTGGCCAGAGCCTTGCTCGCTGCGGTGCCGCCGGTGATCGCTTCGAGGAGCCGAAGCGCGGTGCGCGCCCGTTCGATCGCCTGCTGGATGCCGCCGGCCACGAATGGTTGCGCGCTCTTGCGCTGCTTGCCGAGCTCGGCGATCTGCAGCGCCTGCGCCAGGTCGCGTTCGATCGCTGTCGGCAGCATCGTCGTGGCCTGCTGCATCGCGGACTCGTAGCCCTCGAGGCGGTAGTCGAAGCCGGTGAGGCGGCTCTGGAGATCGCGGCCGGCCGGTTGGTTCAGGACGGCGGAGTACTGCTTGCGGAGGTCCGCGGCGAGCTGCTTCATCGCGGGCAGGGCCTGGACCGTGACGATCGCGCGGTCCGGGTGGCTCTGCAGCATGGTCGTGAGCCCGAGGTCGCCGCTGATTTCGTCCACGCGCTCGATGTCCCCGCGGATCGTTGCCTCGGCGGCCTTGGCGGCGGCTTCGGCCTGCTTCGCGATCTCTCCGACCTTCTTGGCCGCGGCCTCGAGTTCGGCTGCGTGCGCGTCGGCGCGTTGCTTGACCTTGGCCACGGCCGGGTCGCTCGTCGACAGTTGCGCCAGGCGGTCGTAGACGTTCTTCAGCTTGAGGCCGGCGTAGCGGATCTCGTTGAGCAACTTCTGCCGCTCGTGTGGCGGCAACTCGGCGGCGCCGGCCGTGCGCTCCCGGATCTTGGGCACGTTGCGATCGACGTCCTTGAGGTAGTACTCGGCGTCAACGAGTGTGCGGGACTGAGCCGGAGCGGCCTGCAGGCAGGACAGGATCACGGCCGGAACGAGAACGAAGAAGACGGTGAGGGTGCTCATGATGTCCGGACTCGCGAAAAACCGCCGCGGGGCGCGCAACGATTTCGTTGCGCGCCCCGCGAATTCCCAGCGCGGAACGATCGGGTCGACGGCGGGCTATTGCACCTGGATCCGGTGGGCCTCGGTGCATGACAGCGGCGCGCCCGGAGATGCCGTCGAGGGCGTGAACGCGACGCCCTGGATCACCATGTCGAACCCGAGGAGTGCGCTCGCGATCGTCAGGTTCACGTGGATCCCGGACGGCCCGAGGATCGGGCTGCCGAACGGGTTGCCCAGCGGATTGTAGAGCGAGTGCACGGGCGCTGTGGCCTGCAGCTGCAGACCCGGGAATCCCGGTACGCCGCTCGGGGTCTGGTTGCGACCCAGGATCTGCGCGACAACGAGCGTCAGCTCCTGGTCGTAGGCACCCTCGGGCGAGCGCACGTGGACGCCGAGCGCCTGCCCGGGGCTCGCGGTCTTCTCGTCATTGCGATCCGGGGTGAGTCCCTGCAGGCCCGAGCGCAGCACCAAGTCGTCGTTCGTGCCGGGGAGCGCGTAGCCCTGCGGCCAGCCGTAGGCGGTGAGTTCGAGTTGGTAGCCGAATACGAAGCCCGGCAGGCCGTCGCCGTGGTGGTCGGCCGCGACCAGGGTGGAAGAGGTCGAGAAGATCGCGTGAGTCCAGCTCCCCAGCGTTGCTCCAGTCAGGCCCGAGACGATCTCGAGCCGCTGACGGTTCCCGCCGGTGGGGGTGATCTTGCCGTAGCGGTAGAGCGCGAGGTCGTCGTAGCCGTCGCCGTCGGCATCGCCGAGACCGCAGAAGGACCGAGCGAGGGTCGCGGCGGGTTCCTGGCCGGTCAGGTGCCGGACAACGCCCCACTGAGTGCTGGTCCGCGGTGCGCCCGACCGCGAAAAGACGAGCAGGAAGCCGGCGGAGTTGAGGCCGTTGCGTTGGGCTGCGAAATTGCCGACCCCGAGATCGACGAGCCCGTCGCCATCGACATCGCCGACGGTTTTACAGTTCGAGAGCGCGTCATTGGTGAAGAGGCCGACCAGCGTGCCGAGGCTCTTGTGAGCCAGGCCGTTCCGGCCGCGTAGCAGGATCCGGCCGCACCGGGCAGCCGTTGCCGACGAGTAGCTCGGCGCCGCCATCGCGATGTCTTCGGTGCCGTTGCCGTCGAGGTCGCCGACGTTGGTGACGCGGCTGCCGAGTGCCTCCGACGGAGCGCCCAAGAACGTCGCCGTGCCGCCCAGGGTGGGGCCGTAATGGACGTCGACGCGGCCGGACGAGTTCGTTCTGAGGTCGTTGGGGGCGCCGACCACCAGGTCGCCGAAGGCGTCACCGTTGTAATTCGCAATGCACACCGAGTTGCCGAACGAGTCGCTGATCGAGCCCGTGACGTAGCGGATCTGCGCGCCGGTACGACCCGAGAAGACCCGTACGTGGTTGATGAGTGCCGGCGAGGTGCGCCGGGTCGCGGCGGCGATATCGTCGTAGCCGTCGCCGTCGATGTCGCCGCATGCGATCGCGTGACCGAGCTTGTCACCCGGCTGGCCATGGAACGTCCACAGGATCGACTGGTCGTTGCCGGAGTAGACGTAGATCGCGCCGGCCTCGCCGTTGGCGTTGGTGTCGCTGGTTACGAAATCGGGGAGACCGTCGGCGTTGATGTCACCGGTCGCGAGCCGGTCGGCAAACTGGTTGTTGATCCGGTTGCTGATGGGGCTGGTTTCGGTCCAGAGCGGTTCGATCTGAGCGGCCGCGCAGGCGGCGGTGAAGGTGATGGCCAGGGCCGAGAGCGCAAGTTGCGGGTGCGGGATGGGCATTGCTGGAGTTCGGGTCGGAAGGTTGGGATTCGTTCCGACTCGCGCGAACCAGCGCCTGATCGCGCAACTCTGCGCGGAAAAATACGCCCGGTGAGGGCTACTTACCGTCGTCGCCGGGCTTCTTGCCCGCGCCGTCCGCCTTGCCGTCCAGTAGTTTTTCCGTCGCCGCAATCGCGTCCTGGCCGGCGAACGACGCCGCTACGAACTGCAAGGAGGTGCGGACGCTGTCCCGCATCTTGCGGCTGCTCCACGCGTGGCCACCGTCTTCGACCGCGTGGAACAGATGCTTGTGGCCGTGCTCCTTCAGCACCCCGGCGAACTCCTCGTTGGCCGGGTAGAAGCCGTAGTTGTCCTCCGTACCGGCCGCGAAGTAGATCTGCAGGCCGTTGAGGTCGGTGGGCTTCTTGCTCTTCGCGATGCCCATCGGCATGTGCTCGATCCACTTCTCGGGGTCGATCGGGTCACCGAGCTCCTCGGCGAGGCTGCCACGTCGGAGCATGCGCGAGACCATGCGTTCGTACATTCCCGAGAGTTCGGCGGGATCCTCGGGCAGGATCGCGGAACTGTGGGCCGCGACGGCGCCGAACTTGTCCGAGTGGCGCATCGCGATCTTGAGCGCGCCGAAGCCGCCCGCACTGACGCCCATCACAGCGCGCTGCTGGCGCTCGGCCGACAGGCGGTACTTCTTCTGGAGATGGGTGAGCAGATCAGCCGTGAGCAAATCCTCCGTGCGACCGTTGCTCTCGCCGTTCATGTAGATCGACCGCGCGCGGTAGACCACGACCGCCATCTCCGGCACCTTGTCCGCGGCCCGCAGCTCGTCGAGGATCTTCGCGCCGCCACGCTGCGCGAAGTCACCGGGCCCGCCGAACCCGGGCAGCCACAGCACCCAGGGGTAGACCTTCTTGCGGTTCGCGTCGTCGCCGTGCCCCTTCGGCAGCAGCACGTAGTAACTGGCTTCGCCGCGACGCATGAGATCCGTCTCACACGTGCCGCGCTCGATCGTGAAGTGCTCGAACTCCGGGTCGTTGAACTGGCGGCCGGTGCGGCGTTCGCCGCGTTGGGCGGTCAGGTCGGCCGTGAGCATCGCGGCGGTGTAGAGCGCGATGGCGGACAGTGCGGTGAGTCGAAGCATGGCGGTCGTTGGTCGGGGGCGTGGTGAGTTGCCGAATTCTGGGTTGTGGGTCGGGCTCGGGCAATGCGCCGGTGGAATTCGACCGGCTCCGGACAAAGCTGTTACTCGAGTCGCGTTGTTGCCGGCGCCGCGGTGCTACGACCCGGCGGCGGGCGAGGCTCCGGCCGATCGACGCTACTCCGGCGATGCCGCCCGACTCGTGTGGTCGTGGAGAATGCGCACGGTGTCGCCGTCGCGTCGTAGTACGAGCGTGAAGAAGCCCGAGTCGGGCTCCTTGCGGTCGAGCTCGTAGCGCCCGAGCAGCAGCGCGTGGTCCGCACCGAGCGGTTGGAAGTCGATGACCTCGAACTGCAGTCGACCGCGCGCTTCGGCGGTCGGGTAGCCGGCTTCGTAGTTCGCGAGCAGATCCTCCTGTCCTCGCGTCAGTCCGCGGCTGCCGAGGAACGTCAGTTCTTCGCCGGGCCAGTAGGTCGCGACGAACGCGCGGAGGTCGCCGCGGTTCCACTGCGCCGCCTGTTCATCGAGTACGCGTTCGCAGTTCGCGCGCTGCAACGGCCCCGTACAGGCCGTGACGAGCAGGAGCAGAAGCGAGAGCGGAGCCAGCCCGTTCCGGGCCAGCAGGTTCGTGGAACTGGTCATGGGGCGGATTATGGCGCGTCACGCCCCTGTGACCGCAGCCCGCTCTCGCCGGATCTCGCGCAGTGCCTTCACCGCGTGCGGCAGCGCATATTGCTCGCCGACCCAGCCACTCACGAATCGGCCACCGCGCGCGTCGCCGCGCAGTTCGAGTGCGCGCAGTGTGCGCAGCAGCAGGCGCCACGGCACCGGGAAGCGTTCGTTCTGCAGCAGTGTGTGACTGACGACGCCGAAGCGGGTGAGCGCGGTGCGGGCGCAGAGTTCGATCGCGGCTTCGCTCGCGCGCGTCTCCGCCGCGGGCAGCGGGATCGGGCTCCAGCGACCGACGGCGAAGAGCGGGAACTTGCGGCGGGAGGGCGGGACAGCGAGCTGGCGCATCGCGGCAAAGGAGTCGCACGTCACGAGGCCGAGGCCGACGAGTTCGGCGAGGCCGTCCTCGAGCTGGCTCGGCAGCAGGCTGCAGCCGCTCTGCAGGTCCGTTGGAAACAGCGCACCTTTCTGCTGGAGAAGGTCGTAGAGCGTGCGCGCGGCGCCGGTCAGCTCGGTCGGGTCGGCGCGATCGAGCGGCAGCTCGAGCCAGAGGTCGAGATCCTTGCGCTCGACGAACGTGAGCGGGCACTTGCTGAGCGCGCCCCGCCATGGCCCGAAGAGTCGCAACCAGACGAACTCGCCCGACAGCGTTGCCTGGTCGAGCCAGTCACGCTGGTAGTCCTGCACGCGTTCGTTGAGCACTTCGTGCTCCCAGGTCGCGGCCGGGTACTGCGTGCTCGCGAGCTGGCGCAACGTCTCGCCCAGACCGAACGGCCCGCTGCGTCGGGCAGACTGCGTCTGTCCCTGCCACTCGCGCAGGAACGCGGCGAAGTCGGCGGGGCTGACCGGTTGCACCTGTGCGCGCAGTCGTTCGATCATCGCGTTGCGGACGCGCGCGAGCAGTCGGCGATGGGCGATGAGCTCGCGGCCGCCGCAGCGGGCGCGCATCGCGGTGCCTTCGGCCTCGAGCGCCCGCAGCGCCTCATGGTCCGCGGGCGCGACGTCGTCGAGCCACACCGGAATGACGGCCTCGAGTCGGCCGCGCCATGCCGCGACGGGGTCACGATCGGCTTCGGCCGCGAACCACCGGTGTGCGCCCGAGTGCGCGTCGTCGTGCCGGACCGCGCGCCCGTCGCCCGCGAGCTCGTCGAGCCATGACCGCCAGTCCGCGAGCACCTCGTCGTCGTGCAGCCACCCCATCCAGCCGAGTGCCTCGTGCAGCTCGGCGGCGCTCCGCGGGTCGGGCCAGCACTCCTCCTGCACCTGCCGCAAGGCCGCGGGATCGAGTTCGCTGTCGCCGCCGCTGGCTGGACCCGCACCGCGTTGCGCCCGCACGACCGCCTGGGTGCGGCGTTCTTCGAGCGGTGCGTCATCGAGGAACGCGTAGGGCATCGCGTTGAGGATGCTCTCCGCGAACGGTGATGGCGCGTTCGCGTCGACCTCCCGCAGTTCGATGCCGCCTTCGCGGATGCGATGCAGCAAACGCAGCAACCCGTCGACGTCCATCGCTTCGTGCAACGAGTCGTCGACCGTTTGCCGCACGATCGGGTGGTCGAGCGGCACGTCGATCGGTCCGCCCGGCAGCGTTTCGGGGCAGGCCTGCGCTTGCGGGAACGCCGCGGCGAGCGCGTCGTCTGCACGGAAACGCAGCAATGGTGGCGGCACGCGGCGGCCGGCTCGGAAGCGTTCGACGAGCAGCGAGCGCGAAGCGTTCCAGCGCCAGCGCGCCTGGAACATCGGCGCGGGCAGCATCGCCTGGACGAGCACGTCGGTCGCGGTGTCGGGATGCAGGAACGACCACACGTCCGCGAGCGCGAAGCTGTGCATCGGCCCGAGCGAGACCACGAGTGCTTCTTCGTTGGCCGCGGCCTGCAGTTCGTAGCCGAAGCCGACGCAGAACTTCTTGCGCAGCGCGAGCCCGAATGCGCGATTGACGCGGCTGCCGAACGGGCTGTGGATCACGAGTTGCTGGCCGCCGGTCTCGTCGAAGAAACGCTCGATGATGAGTTGGCTCTGGGTCGGCATCGCGCCGAGCGCTTCGGCGCCGGCCCGCAGGTACTCGGCGAGTTGTTCGCTGGCGGCTACGTCGAGGCCGCACTCGCGCGCGAGCCAGTCGGCGTCGACGCCACGTTCGCGCACGGTCGCGACGGCGGTCGCGAGTTCGTCCGAACGCGATGGGCCCTCCGCGATCCAGAACGGCAGGCTCGGGGGCACGCCGTGCGCATCCGCGACGCGCAGCTGGCCGCTGCCGATGCGCCGGACCTGCCAGCTCGTCGTGCCGAGCTGGAACACGTCGCCGATCGAGGACTCGATCGCGAAGTCCTCGTGCACGGTGCCGACCGGAGTGTCGTCGTGATCGAGCACAACTTGCCAGTCCGCGACGTCGGGGATCGCGCCGCCACAGGTGACGGCCGTCAGGCGGGCGCGCCGCGTACCGCGCACGGTGCGATGGATCGAGTCGCGGTGCAGCAGTGCCGTGCGGCCGACGGAGTGCATCGTGAGCACGGCGTCGAACCGATCGCGCGGCACTTCGCGGAACGGCCACGCCGTGCGGACGAGCTCGAACAGTTCGTCCTCCGCGATCGTCTCGTCGGCGCAGGTTGCGATGATCTGCTGCGCGAGGATGTCGAGCGGATGGCGCGGTTGGTTCGTGCGATCGAGCTCGCCCTGCCGGCACGCGTAGAGCAGCGCGGTCGAGGCCGCGAGCTCGTCGCGCGTCAGCGGAAACAGTCGGCCCTTCGGCAGCCGTCCGATGCCGTGGCCCGCGCGGCCGACGCGCTGCAGGAACCCGGCGATCGACGGCGTGGGGCCGATCTGGATGACGAGGTCGACATCGCCGATGTCGATTCCGAGCTCGAGTGATGCGGTCGCGACGAGTGCCTTGAGCTGGCCATGCTTGAGGCGTTGCTCGGCGTCGAGACGGCGGGCTTTGCTCAGAGAGCCGTGGTGACTGGTGACCAGCTCCTTGCCGACGACTTCGCCCAGCCGGGCGGCGACCCGTTCGGCCATCTTCCGCGTGTTGGCGAAGACGAGCGTCGTGCGATGTTCGCCGATGAGCTCGGCCATGCGGCCGAACACCTCGTTCCAGATCTCACCCGAGCAGATCGTGTCGAGCGGCGCGTTCGGTACCTCGAGCGCGAGGTCGAGTTCGCGCGCGTGGCCGACGTCGACGATCGCGCATTCGCGGCCGTGGCCGACGAGCAGGCCCGCGGTCTGCTCGATCGGTCGCTGCGTCGCGGACAGCCCGATGCGTTGCAGCCGGCCGCCGTGTTGCCCGACGAGGCGTTCGAACCGCTCGATCGTGAGCGCGAGATGACTGCCGCGTTTGCTCGCCGCGAGCGCGTGGATTTCGTCGACGATCAGCGTTCGCGCCGTGCTCAACATCGCGCGGCCGCGCTCGGTCGTCGCGAGGATGTAGAGCGACTCGGGCGTCGTCACGAGGATGTGCGGTGGTCGCCGCGTCATCGCCGTGCGCTCGCTCGCGGGCGTGTCACCCGAACGCACCTGCACCTTGATCGTCGGCAACGTCGGGTCGCGATCCTGCAGTTCGGCGAGCGGCTGCTGCAGGTTCTTCTGCACGTCGTTCGCGAGCGCGCGCAGCGGCGAGACGTAGACGATCTGCAATTCACCCGGCAGGTCGTCGCCGCGCCGCAGCAACGCATCGAGCGAATGCAGGAACGCGGCAAGCGTCTTGCCCGACCCGGTCGGCGCCGCGATCAGGACGTTCTCGCCGGCCTGGATGCGCGGCCAGCCCTGCCTCTGCGGCGCGGACGGTTCGCCGAGCCGATCGCGAAACCACGCGGCGACGGACGGGTGGAAGGAGTCGAGCACCCCGTGAGCATAGCGCGACGGACCGTCCGAAGACCCGGTAGCGAATCGCCGTTCGGAACGAAGATTGCGGGCCGGCATTACGGGTAGACCGGGCCCGCGATTCCCAACGCGGGACTTCGCGTCACGCGGGCTGGCGCGCGCTGACCCGCGCGGCCGATCCGGAAAACTCCGAGCACCCGTGACGTGTTCACCCGCGCGTCTGCGGGGCGGGGGCGGAGTTTCCCATGCCACGTTTCGACCTGCTGCGGTTTGCACGGCTGATCCTCGCCCTTTCGCTCTACCCTGCACTCATGGCGCAGGACAGTCGACTCGTCACTTTGCTCGATCGCGCGGAGATGCGGATCAGCCGGGTGACGCCTGGCAGTGTGGTGACGATGGCACTGGGACTGAAGGTTGGCCGGACGCAGCTGCCGGGCGGCGACGAGCTGGGGCTCGTGCCGATCTCGACCTCGGGCATCGCGGTGGCCGATGCGGATGGCAACGCGCTCTGTCGGGTGCGCTATCCGAGCGGCTCGACCGCCGGCCTGCGCTACTTCGCGCAGGCCATCGTGCACGATCCCGAGCGGCAAGTCGGCGAACCGGGCAGCCTGCATCCGCTCGAGTTGCACGTCGATCGCGTGCCACCGCGCGGCGCGCCTGCGGACCTGCTCGTGTTCTTCGGGCAGAGCAACTGTGAGGGTCACGGCCAGGTCACCGAGTTGCCACCGCGCTTTCGTGGCCCGCAGCCGCAGGTGCGGATCTGGACCGGGGCCGGCGAATGGCAACCGCTCGAGGCGGGCAAGAACACGCATCTGGCGCCGAACTCGGGACGGTTCGGCCCGGAGGTCGGCTTCGCGACGCAGTCGTCGGATGGCGACGCGCCCGTCTGGCTCGTCAAGGTGGGGGTTGGCCAGACCTCGCTCGGGCCGAACCCGGGGCCGCTCAATGAATGGGGGCCGGCGGCGCAGGAGCTCTACCCCGTGCTGGTCGGTCAGGTCGCCGCAGCCGCCGCGGCATTGCGCCAGCTCGGCTACGCGCCGCGACTCCGGCTCGTGTGCATGATGCAGGGCGAGTCCGACGCCGTGTCACTCGGGTTGGCCGAGGCCTACGAGGCGCGGCTCGAAGAGATGATCGGTCGCCTGCACGCGGACCTCATGCAGTTGCGGCTGCTCGAAGAAGCGGGCGAGTGGTTCTGCCTCGGCAACATCGACGCGCGGCTCGAGCGCCAGGGGTTTCAGGGCACGCATGTGGTGCGCGCGGCTCAGCAACGCGTCGCGGCCCGGCATGGCCACGGGCTCGTCACGACGTCGGGTCTTGCGTTGCGGCCCGACGGTGTGCACTTCTCGACGCCGGGCCTGCTGGTGCTCGGCGGCCGGTTCGCCGCGCTCTGGTAGCGCGGCTGCCAGGGCCGTTCAGGCCATTCGTTCGCGCAGCCAGCTCAGCGCGAACGCCCAGCGGCGGTCGGCGGTGCGCGGGGACATGTTCAGCAGCTGCGCACACTCCGGAATCGACAGTTCGCCGAACACGCGCGCTTCGACGAGCTGCGCGAGCTGCGGATCGAAGTCGGCCAGCGCCTGGACTGCATCGTCCACCTCGATGGCATCGCGGTCCTTGTCGCCCGGGACCATGATCAGCGAGTCGGCTTCCTCGTTGGCCTTGCCACCGCCGCGCTTCTTTGCGGTGCGCCGGCGAACGCGGTCGACGAGCACGTCGCGGCAGGCGGCGCCGAAGCAGGCCTTGAACGCCTCGTCGGGCTTCTCGCCGAGCTGCGACCGCGCTTCGTCCGCGTCGCGCCGCTGTTCTTCCGCGCGCAACTTGAAGAACGCCTCGTGCATGAGGTCGCTCGGCGACAGACTCGGGCTGTCCTTGTCGTGGATCACGCGGCCAGCGACCGAGCGCAACTCCGTGTAGAGCTCGGGAAAGCGCTCGCGAACGCCCGGCTTGGGTGGGGTCTCGATGCCGCCCTGCGGTTCGTCGTCCACGTCTTCGTCACCGACTCCTGCCATGCATTCAGTGTAGCCGGTGGCGGGAAAAACCGGATCGATCGTGGCGTGTCACCATGCGATTTGCCGGGGCGGAAATGTCACGTGGCCGCCTGCGTAGGGCGGCCTGTCTCACGAACCGCAGTGCAACGAATGACCCGAGGAGGAAGCCATGACCCTCGTCCGCCCGAATGTTCCCGCCGCCGATCCGGACCCGCCGCGAGCCCCGTCGGCGACCCGTTTGCCGCCCGTCGACGACGCCGTGATCGGCATCTTCGTGCTGCCCTAGCCGCGGACCGGCTCGGCCGAGCGCAGCTTGCCGGGCCGGTCCGGTTTCGATCCGCGGCGGTCTGCCGGGGCCGGATCCTTCGCCTTGCCTTCGCCGCCGTTACCAGTGCGCAGGCTGGCTACGCTCGGTGCCGGTGCTGTTCGCTGCTTGCCCGCAAACCATTCGAAGATGCCCGCGATCATCTCGGCGTTGCGCGCGATCGACCGGACGTGGTCACCGCCCGCGATCTCGAGGTACTCGTGATCCATCTCGCGTTCTTTCATTGCCGCAACCCAGCGCCGCACGATGCCGACGCGGACGAGTCGATCCTTGGCGCCGGTGACGACGTAGACCGGCAGCTGCTTCATCGTGTCGAGCCGGCCGGTGCGGCCATCGAGCGCGGGGGCGAGCGGCGCGAGTCCGGCCCAGAGTGTCGGGAACTTCGCGCCGAGGTGGACCGTGCCCGCGCCGCCCATGGAGTGGCCCATGAGGAAGATGCGCTTCGGGTCGATGGTGAAGTCGCGCCGCACGATCTCGAGCACGTTGAGCACATCGAGTTCGCTGAGTTCACCGAGGTTGTCGGGGTCGTTCTTGCGGCCGAAGAACGGCCCCTTCTTGCCAGGTCCGCGTGAGCCGTACCAACCGCGGCCGTTGTAGCCGAACGGGGCGACGACGATGGCGCCGAGCTTGCCGGCGTGCTTCGTGATGCCGGCGTAGCGGATGACCTGCTGCGGGTTGCTGTTGAGGCCGTGCAGCAGCACGACGAGCGGGGTCGGCTGTTTGGCGTCGTAGTTCTTCGGCACGAACAGCGCGTAGTCCTGTTCCCGCTCGCCGGCCTGTTCGAAGCGGTAGGTCCGCTCGACGATCTTGCCGAGCTCGATCTGGACAGGTTCGATTTGGGCGCTGCCGGCCTGCGCGAGGATCGGCGTGAGGCTCGCCGCCAGGGCGAGCAGGAACGGGAGGCGGACGCGGGGGAGCTGCATCGCGGGATTGTCGCTCGATGCCGCCGGCGCCGCTACCCTCGCACACGCGATGTCCGCTCGTCCCGCCCGTTCCCGCCGCCGTCGGTTGCTGTTCGTGTTGATCGGCTTCGTCGTCGTGCTGCTCGGACTCGAACTCGCGGTGCGCACCCTGGCCTGGGCGACGGGCTTCGATCGCGCCACGCGCTACGACGCCGTCACGGGTTGGCGTTGGCGCGCGAACGTATCGCGTCGCGGCGACGGCTGGTCGGCGGCGACGGTCGGCACGACCAACTCAGAGGGTTGGCGCGACGACGAGCACGCGTTCGAGCGCGTGCCGGGCAAGCGCCGACTGCTCGCGCTCGGCGACTCGTTCGTCTTCGGCTCGAACGTCGATCAGGGCCGGCGCTTCACGGAATTGCTCGAGGACGATGCGACCGAGGTCGTCAACCTCGGCGTCTCGGCGTGGGGGACGGACCAGCAGCTGCTCGCGTTCGAGCACTACGGTTGCGTCTACCGACCCGACGTCGTGATCTGGGTCGTGTGCCTCGCCAACGATCTCGACGACATTCGGACGAACCGCAAAGCCGGTTGGTCGAAGCCGTACTTCGAGTTGCTGCCGGGTGCGGACGCTGCCGCCGCCACTCTCACACTGGTGCCGCCCGAAGCCAGCTGGCTCGTCGACCTACGCGGCGCGAGTCATCTCGCGGAACTCGCCTTTCAGGTGCTCGAACGCGGCCGGCCGAGCAAGACCTACGCGCCGGGGCGCGAGCATGCGGACCCGATCCCGCTGTTCGAGGTGTTGGCGCGCCGACTGCGACGCCAGGTCGAGGCGAGTGGGGCGCGGTTGCTCGCCGTGCTCGAGTCGCCCTGGCAGGCAAGCCCCTCGGAGCCCGGCGCCTTGGAGCTCGCCGCGCGGCAGGCGCTCGCGCGCGCCGCGGTTGCGCGGCTCGATCTCGTGAACGAGTTCACGGCGCGCCCGGCCGACTGGTCGACGTTCTGGTTGCCCTGCCGACACTGGTCGGAACGCGGTCACGCGGTGGTCGCAGCCGCCGTGCGAGCGGAGCTGCAGCGGCGCGGTTGGTGATACCGCTGCGCCGTCCTGGGCCTACGTGCGCATGGCGCGAGTGATGTAGAACTGCTACACCCCGCCATCATGGACCTCGGCTTCGAGACGATCGGTAACGCCTGCCTCATCGCGCACGACAACGGCCCCGTGTTCGCGACGGACCCGTGGTTGGTCGGATCCGCGTACTTCGGATCGTGGCGCCTCAGTCACGCCGTGCCGCAGGAGCAGCAGGACCGGGTCAAGCGCTGCAAGTACATCTGGATCTCGCATGGCCACCCCGACCACCTGAGTCTCGAGTCACTCGAGAACCTGCGCGGCAACAGGCTGCTGTTGCCCGATCACTACGGCGGTCGCATCGCGCGCGATCTCGCGGGCATGGGGTTCGACGTCCAGGTGCTGCCTTGCGGTGAGTGGTTCGCGGTCAGTGATCGCGTGCGGGTGGCTTCGCTCGCGAACTACAACCAGGACGCGACGATCGTCATGGACATCGACGGTCACCTTGTGATCGATGCCAACGACGCGGGCAACCGCGGTGGCAGTGTGTTCCTCGAGCGCGAACGCGGCCGGTTCACGAAGCGCTCCGTGCTCGCCTGCCTGACCGGCTACGGCGATGCGGACATGATCAACTTCTTCGACGAACAGGGCAATCGTGTGTTGCCCGCGGCGGCCAGCAAGGCGCCGTGCGGGCCCGCAATCAAGGCGATGCTCGATCACTACGACATCGACTACTTCGCCCCGTCGAGTTCGATGCATCGCTACAACCGTACCGACAGCGTCTGGGCCGACGAGTACGCAACGCCGGTCGACGCGCACGAGCACCAGTTCGACGGCGGCCGTCGCACGTGTCTGCCCGCGTTCGTCGAGTTCGACCTGCACACCGGGCAGTATCAGAAGATCGATCCGCCGGCGAACGACGGGCCGCCACAGCCGCCCGAGGAGTTCGGCGACGACTGGTCGACGCCGCTCGAGAAGGACGACGTCGACAAACTCACGAAGTACCTGCGGCGCGTCGAGCACCTGCGCGATCAC
Organism: bacterium; assembly: GCA_024743115.1. Lineage (GTDB taxonomy): Bacteria > Planctomycetota > UBA1135 > UBA1135 > UBA2386 > JAGQRA01. Next base: position 346,821 of record JANSXC010000001.1, read on the forward strand.
ATCGGCTACGTCAACTTCCGCGTCGGCGACAAGGACCACACGATCGACATCAATCGTGAACACGATCGCGGGGTCACGTTCGCGACGCCGCGTAACTCGCTCATGCAGGCCGTGGAGTGGAGCGCGTTCGATGACATCCTCATCGGCAACTTCTGCAAGACGACGCTACACGGCAACTGGTGGGGCAAGCAGGGTGCCGAGGCGCTCTACCCGCACTTCACGCCGTTCGTGACCAAGTTCGGCGACAACGGCGGGGCCTACACCGCGGCCGAATTGAAGGCCTACTTCGCGGAGTACATGCGGCGGGGCTACACGGAGTTCGTCGCGGACGCGGCCGAGGTGGAGATGGGGCAGGTACTCCAGCGCTACATGGGCTGATCACCGCCGACCACATGTCAGGTTCCTGTCGCGGCTCGCTTTCGCGGCGGCGGGTGCGTACATCAGGCCTCCTCCCCCTGGAGTAAAGCATGATCCGCGTCCGCACCCTCTCGTCGTTCCTGTTCTGTTCTCCGCTGCTCCTCACGCCGGCGCTCCTCGCGCAGGATCCCGAGGCGACACCTCCTCCCGGTGAAGCAGTAGCGGAAGAGATCGTCACCGAAGAAGCCGGGCCGCTGTTGCCCGAGGGCATGGCGGAGAAGATCCGCGCGGAGGGCATCGACAACAGCCAGGTGATGCGCCTGCTCTACGACCTCACCCACAAGGTCGGCCATCGCTTGACCGGCTCCGACAACTTCACCAAGGCCTGCGCCTGGGCGATGACGGAGTTCCAGAAGATGGGGGTGTCCACCGTCCGGCTCGAGAAGTGGGGCGAGTGGAACCTGGCGTGGAACCGCGGCGAGTGGCAGGGGCGGATCACCGTGCCCGAGCACATCGACCTCTACGTCGCGACGAACGCCTGGACCGCGGGCACCAACGGCCCGCGTACCGGCTTCATCGTGCAGGTGCCCGAGTCCGTCGACGAGATCGACGGTGAGTCGGTCGGCGGCAAGTGGGTCTACTACAGTAAGCGGCCGAAGAAGGACGTGCGCGAGGCCTGCGAGAACATCGGTATTCTCGGGTGGCTCTACCGGGCGAGCGATCCCAACGAGAAGTTCCCGACGCGGGTTCGCGTGTTCGGGAGCAGTCGGACCGCGCGGCTACCGATCGAAGAGGTGCCGACGGTGCCGCAGATCGCGATCCGCGCCGACCAGGCCGATCGCCTCAAGACCCTGATCGAAGAGCACGGCGGCGTGATCGGGGAGTTCGACATCGACAACCGGTTCCGGGACGGCGGCATTCCGCTCTACAACGTCGTCGCCGAGATTCCCGGCAGCGAGAAGCCCGACGAGGTCGTGATCGTCTGCGGCCACCTCGACAGTTGGCACCAGGCGCAGGGGTGCACCGACAACGGCACGGGTACGACGTCGACGATGGAGGCCTGCCGGATCCTCATGGCGGCCGGCGCGAAGCCGAAGCGCACGATTCGCTTCTGCCTCTGGGGCGGCGAGGAGCAGGGGCTGCTCGGCAGCCGCGAATACGTTCGCCGGCACCGCACCGAGATGGACAAGGTCTCGGCGGTCTTCAACCATGACACGGGCACCAACTGGGCCTGGTCGCTGGGTGCACCCGGCAAGATGCATGACCAGCTGGTGCCGGTCTTTGCGCCGATCTTCGAGCACCTGACCGCACCGGATCCCTACTGGGACCAGCCGGTGTTCAAGCTCAACAAGACGCGTAGCCTGCGCGGCGGCGGCGGCAGCGACCACGCGTCGTTCATCGCGGCGGGCGTTCCGGGTCTCAACTGGGGGCTCAAGGGCCGCAGTAACTACTTCCAGCACACCTGGCACACGCAGTGGGATCGCTACGACGTTGCGGTGCCCGAGTACCAGCGCCATACCTCGACCGTGATCGCGTTCGCCGCCCTCGGTACCGCGAACCTGCCCGAGATGCTCGATCGCTCGCAGGTCCAGCGTGGCGGCGGCCGCCGGGCGCAGTCGGCGCGCATCGCCGAGATGATCTTCGAGGCCGAGGTTGCCGGCATGAAGGTCACCAAGGTCACGAAGGACGGCCGCGGCGCCAAGATGGGGCTCATGAAGGACGATCAGATCGTCGAGCTCAACGGTACCAAGCTCGAGCGCATGCGCGACATCTTCCGGGTGCTGCGCGATGGCGACGACAAGGTGCTAAAGTTCGGCGTCAAGCGCGGTGACAAGACCGTCGAGCTGAAGATGCGGCGCGACGAGCTCGGCTCGCGGCGCTGAGCGCGCGCCGGGCCCGCTTCTGCTGAGCTGGCTTCTGCCGGCCGTTTCTTCGTTCCGGGGCCGCGAAACGCGGTTGCGCATTCGGCGTTCGCCCTCGTAGAATGCGGGGGCCCGGACGGTCGGTCAGCTGTTCCGGTGCCAAATGCTCCTGGAGGGGCTGATGAAGCAGAACGAGCGGATACTGGTGTACCTCGTGACGGGGTTCTTGGCGGTCATTCTCGTGGTCGCCGTCTTCTTCGGACGTGACGGCAACGCGGCACACAAGCCGGCGTCGGGTGATCAGGTGCGTGGCCTCGGCCAGCTCATCGGTCGCACCGGCCAGGGTGGCGAAGGTGCCCCGAATGGCGGTGTCCCGGGTGGCAGTGTCGGTGAGCCCGGTGGGGCGCAGAACGGCTCCCCTCGGAATGGCGGTGCGGCGGACCCCGCGAACAGCATCACCGGCGGCAATGGTAGCCCGGCGCCGCTTGCGAATGGCGGCCCGGCCGCGGGCACTCCGGCGAGTGGCGATGGCCGCTCCCCGCTGTCGTCCGCGGGTCAGGTGCCGAGCCTGCCCGTCGCGGCGAGTGCCCGCGTGCTCGAGCTGCTGGGCGAGAGCCGGCGCGACCGCACGGTCCGCATCGTGCGCGCCCGCGCCGGGGATTCGCTCGAATCGCTGGTGCGCCGCTGGTGCGGCAAGCGCCAGCCGTTCCTCGAGGAAGCCCGCAGCCTCAACGAGCAGCTCACGATCCTGCGGCTCGGGCAGGAGGTCGTCGTGCCGTGGGTCGATGACGAGGTCGTGCTGGCGGCGTTCGAGGCGCGGCAGCCGCGCCTGCTCTCGGGCGACGACATCGCGCCGGGAGGTACGAGTTCGACGACGCCCGTGACGACCCCCAACTCCTCGGCGCCCAGCTTCCGCGTGCCTGCGAGTGGTGGCCCCGCCGCTGGCGAGCCGGTTGGTGGGGCGTCGACGCCGCAGCCCGCAGCTGCCGGTGCGACGGTCGAATACACGGTCAAGCCCAACGACGCGCTCTGGAAGATCGCCGCCAAGCGCTACGGCGCGCGCAACGCCGACCGCAAGGTCCGCGAGATCAAGGATCTCAACGGCCTGTCGAGCAACAACATCAACGTCGGCCAGAAGCTGCTGCTGCCGGCCGCGAACTGAATCCGGCCGCGAACTGAATCCGGCTGCGAGCTGAGTCCGCCCGTGGTTCGCCGCGCGAGCCGGACTACTTGAGCCCGTAGCGGTCGAGCTTCTTGTAGAGGTTCGACCGCATCAGCTCGATGCGTTCCGCGGTGCGTTTGATGTTGCCGTTGTTCTCGAGCAGCTTGCGCCGCAGGAACTCCTTCTCCGTTGCGGCGCGGAAGTCCTCCAGGCGTTCGAACGCGAACCAGTCGGTGTCGCCCTCCGGGCCGCGACTCGGGGTCGGGACAGTAACGCCTTCGAGGTCGGCAGCCGCAACCTCGTCGCCGTCGGCGAGGATCGCGGCGGCCTCGAGCACGTTCTTGAGCTGCCGCACGTTGCCGGGCCAGCCCTGGCCGCGTAGCCAGGCGCCGGCGTCGCGTGCGAGCTTGCGGCGCGGGATGCCGTTGTGGCTGCACGCGGCGCGCAGAAAATGACTCGCGAGCGACTCCACGTCGCCCGGTCGATCGCGCAGCGGCGGCAGGTGCACCCGCACGACGTGCAGCCGGTAGTAGAGGTCCTCGCGGAACGTCTTCTCCGCGACCATGGCCTCGAGGTCTTGGTTCGTCGCGGCGAGGATGCGGACATCGACGTCGGTCGTCTGCTGGCTGCCGAGTCGCTGGACCGTGCGTTCCTGCAGCGCGCGCAGCAGCTTGGCCTGGAGCGGCAGGGGCAGATCCCCGATCTCGTCGAGCAGCAGCGTGCCGCCGTCGGCCTGCTCGAACGCGCCGGGGCGGCTGCTCGTAGCGCCCGTGAATGCGCCCTTTTCGTGGCCGAACAGCTCACTCTCCGCGAGCTCCGCCGGGATCGCCGCGCAGTTGATCGCCACGAACGGGCCCTCACCACGACGGCTCAGGCCGTGCAGGTGGCTGGCGACGAGTTCCTTGCCGGTGCCGTTCTCGCCCGTGATGAGCACCGCGACCTCGGTGGGGGCGACCTTGTCGATCATCGCGCGCACCTGGGCCATCGGCTCGCTGTCGCCGAGCAGCTGGTGCTCGCTCTGCAGTTGCTGGCGCAGCGCCGTATTCTCATGCTCGAGTTCGGCGTGCTCGAGCGCGTTCTTGATCGACAGCAGCACGCGGTCGTTTTCGAACGGCTTCTGCAGGAAGTCGTAGGCACCTTTGCGGACCGCCAGAACGGCGGTCTCGAGGTCGCCGTGCCCGGAGATCATCACGACGGGCAGCTGGGGGCGATCGGCCTTGATGCGGGTCAGCACCTCGAGGCCGTCGATCCCGGGCAGTTTGATGTCGAGCAGGACGAGGTCGATGTCCTCGTGTTCTTCGACCGCGGTCAGGGCGCTCGGGCCGTCGGCGGCTTCCCGGGTGTCGTAGCCGTCGTAATCGAGGGCGAACGCGACCTCCTCGCGCACGGCGCGGTGGTCGTCGACGATGAGGATGGTGGCTTTGCCGGCCATGGCGGCCCTACGGTAGCGGAAGCGCTGGCAAGACGTTGGGTGAATTGACGCGGGTTCCGACGCGAAATCTCGGTGGTCCGGGGACGCCGACCGGCCGATGCCACCGGTCGGCCCGCTTCCAGGCCCCGTGGGGCACTGGATCCCCTCGCCCTTCCCGGGCCAGGCGGGTTATCCTTCGTCGATTGACAGTGTCCCGAGGCGTCTACTTGACGGTCGGGCGACGGAACATAGGATTCGCCAGCTGATTCCAGCTTCGCTGGCTGACCGGAGTTCCGGTCGTTCGGCTACTCGCCTCGGGTACCATCCAGCGCGGGAGCCACGGCTCCCTCCGATTCGACGCCCTCAACCAGACCCCTACGCCTCTCCCAATCAAGGAGTCCCGTTTCATGGCCCGCTCGTTCCATCACACTCTCCTGGCCGCTGTTGTGGCCTGCGTCGTCGCCGGACAAGCCGGTGCGCAGTCCCAGCTGAAGGAAGCCGTCACGGCGATCCGCCTCGGCAAGTCGGAAGAGGCAAAGGAGATCCTCCGCCAGATCCTCACTTCCGATCCTTCGAACGAGGACGCGCTGGCGTTCTACCAGTCGGTTTCGCAGGACGAGTACTTCATGCTCCTCACCGAGCGGGACGAGGACATCCGCAAGATCGCGCAGACGATCCTCGAGCGCGCCAAGGCGGAGCGCAAGGAGCAGTCGCGTGATGGGGAAGCCATCCAGGCGCTCGTCGATACCGCGACGTCGGCCGACAGCGACCACGGGGCGCGTCAGGGTGCGATCAACAGCATCATCTCGAACCACGGTGAGTTCGCCGTGCCCGCGCTCGTCGAGAAGCTCGCGAACGCGGACGATGTCGACGGTCAGATCCGCGCGATCTACGCGCTGTCGCAGCTGCACTCGGTCGCGGTCCTGCCGCTGATCGAAGCGCTGAAGAGCAGCAACGAGATCGTCGTGCAGAACGCGGCCGCCGCGTTGCACCACATCGGTGACCAGCGCGCCGCGCCCGCGATGGCGCGCCTCGCGAACGACAACCGCCAGGGTGTCGCGACGATCGCCAAGCGCTTCCTGGCCGCCAACAAGGTCATGGGTAGCGACGTCGACCTGCTGCTGAAGCAGGCGAACGAATACCTCAAGGGCAACGTGCCGCCGGGCGGCTTCAGCGACGTGGTCTGGTCGCTGCAGGACGACAAGCTCGTCGCCACCGACGTGCCGGCGCTCGTCTACCCGAGCGAGCTCGCCAAGTCGTGCGCCGCGGATGCGGTCGCGATCGCGCCGCAGAGCCTCGACGCCGTCAGCATGCTTGCGCAGGCCAACCTCGCGCAGGCCAACCTGATCGAGGCATCGATCGCGCAGGGTGACGACAGCGCCGCGGCCCTCGCGGACGTCGTTCCGGAACTCAAGATTGCCGCCCAGGCAACCGGCCTCCCGGCGCTCCGCGCCGCGCTCGATGCGGGCATGAGCCAGGGCCTCGTGCCCGTCGCCGTCGGCGCGATCGACGCCCTTGCGGTCAGCGAAGGCGCCGACACGATCGGCCAGAGCTCGCTGATCAAGGCGCTCGATAGCAGCGACAAGCGCGTCCAGTACGCCGCCGCCGCCGCGCTCGTGCGCGCCAGCAACGGCGTCAACGTGCCCGCGGCCGCGAAGGTCGTCGACGTGCTGGCCGCCGCCGTCACCGAGGAGTCGGTGCGGTCGATCCAGATCATCAGCCCCGACATGGAGGCCAAGGCCGCGGCCGCGGCCGCCGACTCGGCGCGCGGTGTCGCGACCAACGCCGCCTCGGGCGCTGTTGGCGGCATGCAGAAGCTGCTCATCAACCCGAGCACCGACGTGGTCGTGATCAACGAGATCCTGCCCGACGGTCTGCCCGAGGTCGTGATCGGCAACATCCGCAAGGACTCGCGCATGGCGAACACGCGCGTCATCGTCATCGCCAAGGACACCGAGGCTGCCACCGAGCGCTTCGGCGACACGATCAACGGCGTCGTGCAGCACCCACTCACGGGTGAGGCGCTCATCGCCGAGGTCAACCGCGTGCTCGAAGGCGTCAGCAACCCGACCGCGAGCCGTGACGGCTACGCCGCGGCGGCCAGCTCTGCGCTGCACATGGTCGCGGCCGGCAAGGGCAACATCGCGGCGGCGCTGAGCAACCTCGGCGCGCAGCTCAACCGCGGCGACGACGTGTCGGTGCCCGCGGCCAAGACCCTCGGCCTCGCCGGTGGCGCCAACGAGCTCAACGCCCTGGTGGCTGCGCTCGAAGGCGGCAGCGACATGCTCAAGGTCGCGTCGGCCGACGCGATCGGCAGCATCCTCGCCCGCGTCGACGGCGCCCCGGAGGCGACCATCGCTGCGCTCAAGGCGGCGGTGATGGGTGACGGCGGCGTCGACCTGCGCATGGCTGCGGCCCGCGCACTCGGCAAGGCCAAGCTCGACGCTCGCCAGAAGGGCGACGTCCAGGCCGGCCTGCGCCGCATCGCCGGCACGTCGAACGACGGCTAAGGTCCCGACGATTGGGACCGCCGGCTCGCGGGTGCGTAACGGTTGAGGTCGCGCCCGCGCCGGTCTCCGGCTCGAATCCAACGGCCGGCAGGTGAAAACCTGCCGGCCGTTTTGTTTGCCGGTGCCGTTTTGCTTGCGCCGGACAGCGCTGGCGCTAACTTCTCCGGCCCGAATGCCGATGTAGCTCAGTGGTAGAGCAACGCTTTCGTAAAGCGTAGGTCGTCAGTTCGACTCTGACCATCGGCTCCACTTGCGCCTGACCTGTCACGGTCGACGGACCGCGGCGCCGGCGGGCGGCGATCGGCCCGGGACAATGGCTGGCCCCGCAGGGCGGCCGTGCCAACGTCGTCCACGCAGGTGGACCGACGCCGGGCGTCGAGCGTCGCGTCCTGTCGTCGCCCGGATCCACCGTTTGATCCCCCGACAGGATCTGCGCGTGCCTTGTTGTCCTGACCGCCCAGAACCGCCCGAGCTGTGACCCGCGTCGAAGTTCTCCCATCCTGCGTCAGTTGTTCGATCCGTTGGCTGCACCGTCGTCGGCAGCCGGCCGGCGCCGCGCTGGTCAGGCCGTCCGGGTGGGCGAGCCTGGGTTTGGCACTGGTGTTCCTCGGACTGTTGTCGGCCTGTGCGACGGGCGGGCGCTCAGGGCCGATGCGCTACGCCGCCTCCGGGCCGCTACCCGGCTGGACCAAGGCCTCCGACTCACGGCTCACCGCGGTCCTGCAGGGCGCCGACGTCGCTGTCGAGTTCAGCGCGACCTCGACTCGCGTCGTGGTTACGGTCGAGAACACCTCGGGCCACGCGGTCGAGGTTCGCATGGGCGCCGAGGGCACGCCGCGCAACGTGCAGATCGGTGAACTCCTGCAGCGTCCGATCGAGTCGGCGCCCGGCGTCGTGGGATCGGACTATCGGCCCTACGCGACCTGGATGCCGTGGTCCGTGCCGACCGCCAGCCGCGCGACCTTCCATCTCGACACGCCGCTCGGCCGCGCGCCATCCTACGGTCAGTTCTTCGTCTTCACCGTCGAAGCACGGCGGCCGACGGGGCCGATCGAGCGTCGTTCCATCCAGGTAAACGCCCGCCACGTCGACGCCGACGCGCGGCGCTGATGCCGGCCGTCCAGGACCTCGCCGCCGAGTCTCTGACCCTGCTACAGGTCGCGGCGCTGGCGTTCGCCGCGCTCGGCGAAGTGCTGGCTGTCGTCTTCGTCTACCGCATCCTGGTCCGCGGCGGATCGCCGGCCGGCAACCTGCTCTGGGTCGCCATCATCCTCGCTGCGCCGTGGCTCGGGCTGTTGCTCTACTACCTGTTGCCGCGCCGGTTGCAGCTGCGAACCCTCGAACGGATCCAGCGCCGCGGTCAGAAGGCGCGCGAGAACCTGCCCGAGGGCAGCGATGCGGAGCCGGCCGAGGAGCTACCTGTCGAATCGCAGGCGGCCGAATCGCAGTCTGCCGCAATGGGGCGAGCGGGCGTGGGGCTGCCGGCCACGGGACTCGTCGCGCTGCTCCAGCACGCGGACGTCGACGGCGAGTGTGGCCTCTGCGCCGGCAATACCATCGAGTGGATCCCCGGCGGCGAGGAGTTCTTCGCGGCTGCGGAGGCGGCGATCGAGAGCGCGAAGCGGCAGATCCACTGCGAGGTCTACATCCTGCGCGCCGACGCCGCCGGGCTGCGCTTCCTCGAGTGTCTCACGGCGGCTGCGCGGCGCGGGGTCGTGGTCCGGCTGCTGTTCGATTCGATCGGCAGCTTCGGTCTCAAGTCGAAGCACCTCGCACCGTTGCGCGAAGCCGGTGGTCGTGCCGTTGCGTTCCTGCCGCTGCTCTGGAAGCGGCGGCCGTTCACGATCAACCTGCGCAATCACCGCAAGTCGTTGATCGTCGACGGTGAGGCCGCGTTCGTCGGTGGCCGGAACATCGCCGACGAGTACCGCACCGGGCGGTTCCGCCGCACCATGCGCTGGCTCGATGCGATGGTGGCGTTGCGAGGGCCGGCCGTGCGACGCGTGCAGGGAATCTTCGTCGAGGGCTGGTGCACCGCCACGGGCGAGGTGCTGGAGGACGCCCTCGTGCCCACTGCGCCGCCGGTCGTAGCCGGACTGCACATGGCGGCCGTCGCAAGCGGGCCGGATCGCGAGCGTCAGACTCTGTGGTATGCGATCGTCCAGGCGATCGGCGACGCCGAGCAGTCCATCGAACTCTGCTCGCCCTACATGCTGCCGCCGCCGAAGCTGTTCTTCGCGCTCGAAACCGCGGTGGCGCGCGGCGTCCGCGTACGTCTGTTCACCAACGGCCGGCGCGCGGAGACCGCGGTGCTCTATTGGGCGCAGCGCAGCTTCTACCGGCGGTTGCTCGCCGTCGGCGTCGAGATCCACGAGACCGACGCCGACTACGACCACACGAAGCTGCTCGTCGTCGACCGGCGCACCGTCCTGATCGGCAGCGCGAACATGGACCTGCGCAGCGCGGCCCTCAACTTCGAGATCGCGGTCGTGGCGGTCGACGCCCCCGACCTGGCCCGCGAGGTGCTCGGTACGGTCGAGGCGCGCCAACAAGGGCGCCATCAGGTCCGCGAGGAGGGGCTGCCCCGCAACCCGATCATCCGGGCGCTCGACGGCTTGGCGTCGCTCGCCTCGCCGTTGTTCTGAGCAGGTCTGCTCGCTTCGCCAGCAAACCTGCTCAGGGCCACGCGGAGCGCCTTCGGCGCTCCGCTTGGGTTCTGAAGCCGGTGGCTGTGGCGGTGCGAAGGCGGGGCTGGCACGGCTCTGGACCACCTGCGCACGGGGTCACCCGCGCCCCGGGGGCCGGCTCAGCCGCGGACGATCTCCCAGATATCGGCGCCGAGATGGTCCCAGGGCAGCCGGCCCTCGTCACACTCGCCCGGCGTCGGGTCGAACTGCACGTCGACCATGTAGATGATGCGGCCCGTCGCCTGCCCGATGTTGCGGGCGCCGTGTGCGACGCCCGGGGGAATGCGCACGAGGCGGTCCTTGCCGTCGCCGAGCACGAATCGCATGGTCAGCCCTTCGGTCGAGCTGCCCTTGCGGCAGTCGTGCAGGACGAGCAGCAGGCGGTCACATGGCGGCACGTACCAGACGTCGGTCTGGCGGTGGTGCATGTGGAACGCCTTGACGACGCCGGGCTCCATCTCGGAGTAGTTCATTTGCCGGCACTCGAAGCCCTCGAGCTGGGCGTGCTGGCCGGCGGACAGGCGGGCGAGTTCGGTGATCGCACCGCCGTCGTCGTTGAAGCGCTTGAGCTCGACGATCTCGACGCCGTCGATGCGCTCTGAGCCGCCGTAGTCCTGAACGGAGAACGCGGCCTTGGCCTGGTCGTTGATCGTCACCAGGCGGTCGGGCCGCCCGGTGACGTCGTGATTGGAGCCATCAGGATCGGGTGCCACGTTGCGTGGCATACCCGGTCAGTTCGGCAGGCGCCAGGGCTTCTCGGCACTGACGGCCGGCCGGTCGAGCGGCAGGTCGAACACGAACTTGATCACGCGCCCGGCGTTCTTGCTCACGATCGGCACGCCGAAGCTCAGGCGCGCGACCATCTTGCCGGCCGCATCCTTGAGCTCGATCGCACCAGGGCCGGCCTTGTCGGCGGCCGGGCGGGCGTTTGGCGCGGGGATCGTCGCGACGATCTTGCCGTCGTTGCCCTGCAGCAGGTAGGCGCCGCGATCGGTCTTGATCTCGACGCCGTCGATGCGGACGAAGTCGAGGCCGTTCTTGGCTTCCTTCGGTTCGAGGTCCTTCGCTCCGAGGCCGTAGCGCTTGAGGATCTGACGCCAGTCGTTGGCCTTCGGCTTCTTCTTCTTCTTGCTGTCCTTCTTCTTCTTCGAGTCCTTCTTGTCGTCCTTCTTCTTGAGGCCGGCCTTGGCGCGCTGCGCCGCGGCCTTGATCTCGGCCTGGACCTCGCGGTAACCGCGCTTCATCGCGTCGGTCAATTCACGCGGCTGTCCGGGGGCGCGGTAGAAGACGCTGAAGATCTGGCCCTTGAGCTCGAAGCCGGCAATCTTTTCGGTCGTGACGAGTGTGCCGAGCGCGAGCGGGCGGCGGTGGCTGCCCGCCATGAGCTTCTTGAGATCGGCGCTCTTGCCCTTCGCGAGCCAGTTCGCCGGCGCGAGCGAGACCGTGTGGTAGGCGGTCGGAAAGCCGTTGTCGCCCAGCTCGTAGCGCTCGGCGCCGATCTGGTGCTCGAGCATCGGCTTCTGCTCGGGCAGGAACCGGTTGCGGTTGTAGACGCCGCGCAGCAGCGAGAACAGCGTGTCGTAGCCGGGGCGCAGGCTCTTGGCGAGGCGGAAGCCGACGCTCTCCAGCGCGGCGTCCATGTGCATCGGCGCACGCTGGTCGATCATCAGCTGGATCGGGTCGTCGCCCGACAGGTACGAGCCGCCCTTGGCGAGCGCCTTCTGATCCTTCCAGATCTGGACGGTCAGCAGGTCGCGGGCGAGCTTGTCCTTCTTCAGCAGCTTGTACTCATCCGCGAATGCGTCCGTGCCGCCGATGGGGTAGTGCCCGAGGTCGGCGACGAGCTGCCAGACGTTGCCGAACATGTCGACGTGGCCGAACGGTCCGATGGCGCCGGTTACCGTGCCGACGTCCTTGCGGACCTTGTCCTTCGACTTGAAGAGCCTCAGGGTCTCGAGCGACTTGCGTCCCGTGAACTTGTCGAGGGCGTTGCCCTTGGCGCCCCACGGCCAGCGATGCTTGGCGTCGCCGCGTGCGGCGCGAATCCACTCCTGCTCGCTGGGGAGTCGCATCCCGAGCCAGGCTGCGAAGCGGTTGGCGGCCGTGAACGAGATGTCGCCGACCGGCTGGTTGGCGATCGAGTTGCCCTTGTCGTCGACGAGCTTGTAGGGCAGTTCGTGGCCCTTCTGCTCCCAGTAGTTGCGCGGACCGTGCGGGTCCTTCGGGAACATCTTGTTGATCTGCGCAAGTCGCTTGTCGTAGTCATCCTTGCAGCCGTAGCGCCACCAGCCGAACGGCGGCAGCACGGGGCGTATGCTCGAGCCTTCCGTGCGCGAGAGCGCGACGAACACCTCGTACTCGATGTTCTTTACGGGCCACTCGCCGAGCAGGAACGTCTCGACCTCGACCCGGTTCGGGCCGAGCAGGCTCGCCGAGCGTCGCATCGCGGTCTTGACGTTCTTTTCGGCGACCTTGAGGGCCTGATCGGGGCGCGACGGGAACGCGGTCTGGCACGCGGCGGACAAGAGTTCGCGCGTCGCGAGGCCGACGTGCACCGGGCCTCCGGGCACTTCGCGCAAGAACTTCGGCAGGCCGGCGTAGGCATCCGGTGCGGCCGGCTTGGCGGCGTCATCGGGCTGCGGCGCGACGTTGGCCTGGGCGGGGGCGAGGGCCTGGGTCGAGAGCGACGCCAAGGTGAAGATCAGGGGGAACGAGCTCGCGACTCGCAGCGGGATCGATGCCATCGAAAACGCGTAGGTGGAGGTTGCGAAAGCGACGCGCGTCGGGGGGCAGAGGGACCGCGCGCCAAGAGGGGCCGAGCATGCTAGCCGCTGCCGGGCCCCGAACCAGAGGGGGAATCGGCTGCTATTGTCGCCTGCCACGCGGGGCACGAAAACCCCCGGCTCGATTCCGCCGCAGGTGCCGCCTCCGGCCTTGCGAAGGGCGCTTCGGCTGAACTGATCGGTTGAGTGGGAAAGGCTGTGGAGTCCCCGGCGAGTGGCTCTCGGCGCCGGGTTTCCCACTCAACCGATCAGTTCCCGGGCCCAGCTCAGAACCCAGGCGGAGCGCCGAAGGCGCTCGCCGCGGTCCCGAGCCTGTTTGCTCGCGAAGCGAGCAACCCAGCTCAGAACAGTCCGCCGGGCTCGGTCGCGAAGAAGCGTTTGCCGTGGCGCTCGAGGCCGTCGGCGACGAGGTGGGCGATGTCGGGATCGAACTGGCGACCTGCCTGATCGCGGAAGAAGGCGCAGATCTTCTCCAGCGGCCACGCGGGCTTGTAGCTACGTTCTTCGGCGAGGGCGTCGTAAACCTCCGCGAGAACCAGGATTCGACCCGGGAGCTCGACCTCCTCGCCGGCCAGGCCGTTGGGGTAGCCCCTGCCGTCCCAGCGCTCGTGGTGCTGGTAGACCCAGTCGCGGACCTTGTCGTGGCCATCGAGCGCCTTCAGCACTTCGAAGCCCATCGCGGGGTGGCGCTTGACGACCTCCATCTCGTCCTGGGTGAGCGGGCCCGGTTTCGTCAGGATCGAGTCGGGGATGCCGATCTTGCCGATGTCGTGCAGCAGAGCCGCCAATCGGAGCGACGCGCGATCTGACTCGCTGACGCCGCATCGCTCCGCGAGCCGGTCCGTGTAGCCGACGACGCGTTCAGCATGACCGCTCGTCGTCGGATCCTTGATCTCGATGGTGCGCGGCAGCACGGAGCTCAGGACGTTGTTGACGGTCTCCAGCTCGACGTTGCGGCGCGCCAGGCTGGTTTCGTGCATCACGCGGCTGCAGGTGTTCAGCAGCGTCTGCGGATCTACCGGTTTCACGACGATGTCGGCGACGTGTCGACGCAGCGCCTCTTGCGCTCCGCCGAAGCTCGGGCGACCGGTGAGCACGATCACGGGCGGTTCGGGTCGGCAGTTGGCCGCGACATCCGCGAGATCCGAGCCGAGCTGGGTGTCACCGAGATAGAGGTCCGTGACCACCAGGTCGAAGGCCTCGTGTTCGAGCGTGGAACGTGCCAATTGGAGGTTCGTCGTGCACGTCACGTCGTAACCGGCGTCTTCGAGCATCGCGCGCAGGCCGCGAAGCACATCGAGTTCGTCATCTACGAGGAGCACTCGCTCGCTGCGCGCGCGGCGGGCCGGGACCGGTGCCTTGCTCCACGGCTGTGGAGTGGACTGGCGGTTCCAGCCGGGAGAAACCTGCGGCATGGTGGAGTCCCTCGGAGATGGGAACGAAGAGTTCATGGGTCTCATCGTTGGCTTGTTTCGTCCCGTGAATGGGACGTGAGTGCCCCATGGCATGGGGGCGTGAGAGAGGAGGCGATACAGTCTCCACCGCTTCTCCACAGACACAAATGGTTTACGGTGGAATAATGTGAGATGTTGCCCACTTCGGAGGCGTGAGGGATATCGCCTGCAAATCCTGTGGCTTCCGCGCAGAATCGTGGCATGTCGCAGCAACTTTCACGGCGGGTGGTCGCGGTCGAGGACGGTATACGGCTCGACGTGTTCCTGGCGCGGCAACCGGAGGTCGGGGGGCGGTCGACGGCCCGCGCTCTGTTGGATGCCGGTCAGGTGCGGGTCGGGGAGGAGCGCGTGCGGCCGAGCCTGACGCTCAGGGCGGGCCAGAACGTCGACTTCGAGCTGCTGATGGTCGCCGCGACGGATCCCCTGGCGCCGCCTGGCGAGCCGCCCGCCGTGCGGGTGCTGCATGAGGACGCCTGGATGGTCGCGATCGACAAGCCCGTCGGGCTCGCGTGCCACCCGTCGTCGAACAAGCGCTTCTGCGAGCACACGGTCGCGAGTTGGGCGCGCGCGAACTACGACGGCCTGCCGACGGTTCCGGAGGCGGAGCGGCCGGGGATCGTCCACCGACTGGACCGCGACACCTCGGGGGTGATGGTCCTCGCGCGCACGGCGCCGGCGCTCGACTTCCTGCGGGCGCAGTTCCGGGCACGGACGACGCAGAAGGAGTATCGCGCGATCGTCTACGGCGAGCCGCGATTCCAGTCCGATTGGATCGAGCGGCCGATCGGCACGGATCCGCGCCATCCGGATCGCATGACGGTCGTCGAGGAAGGCGGCCGCGAAGCCGCGACGTTCTACGAGGTGATCGAGCAGTTCGACGGCTTCAGCTACGTGCGCTGCCGGCCGCGCAGCGGGCGCACGCACCAGATTCGCGTGCACATGACGGCGATCGGCCACTCGCTCGTGGGCGATCGGCTCTATCGCTCGCGGCGGCGTCAGCACGCGGTGCTGCCCGAGGCGGCACCCGATCCCGGGCGGCAGTGTCTGCACGCGCTGCGTCTGGCACTGCCGCACCCGCAGACCCACGAGGAAGTCGAGTTCGAGGCGCCGCTGCCACGCGATCTCGAGGACCTGCTGCGCTGGTTGCGGGAGCACCGCGCCCGCTCCTGATGCCGGCCGCCGGGCGCGCCTGGGTGTCAGGTGTTGCGACGGCCGTGAGGTTCGCGGATTCAGCCGCGGGCTGCTAAGGTCCGCCCGCGATGGACAGTCGCTACGACGAACGAGAGGCTGCGGCGTATCGCGAGCGATTCGCTGCGGTTGGTGACGAGCTTGCGATGCGGGTCTACACCTCGCATCTGATCGGCGGCGATCCCGAACTCGTGTTGCACGGTGGCGGCAACACTTCGGTCAAGGCGCGGGCGCGCGACGTGCTCGGGCGCGAGATCGCGGTCATGCACGTCAAGGGCAGCGGCAGCGACCTCGGCGACCTCGGACCCAAAGGGCTGCCGGCCGTCCGGCTCGATCCCCTGCGCGAACTACGGGAACTCGACGAACTGTCCGACGACGCGATGGTCAACGCCGTGCGTGGTGCGTTGCTCGACAGCCAGGCGCCGAACCCGTCGGTCGAGACGCTGCTGCACGCGTTCCTGCCGGCGAGGTTCGTCGATCATACGCACGCGAACGCGATCCTCGCGCTCACCGATCAGCCCGACGGCGAGGCGCTCGCGCGCGAGGTATACGGCTCGGACGTCGCGGTGTTGCCGTGGATCATGCCGGGCTTCCCGTTGGCCAAAGCGGTCGCGGACGCGTTCGATCGACAGCCCGACTGCCGTGGAATCGTGCTGCGCAAGCACGGGCTGTTTACGTTCGGTGACGATGGGCGCACGAGCTACGAGCGCATGATCGAGCTCGTCGACCGCGCCGAACGCTTCCTCACCGACCGCCTCGGTGGCGTGTCGCCGATGCTGTGCGGCGAGCCGGCGCCGCTCTTGCGTGCCGATCGCGACCGGGTGTTCGCCTCGGCGCTCCCGGCGTTGCGCGGGGCGGTGACCGTCACGTGCGAGGGCAAGAACGGCGTCGAGCGCGGCCGGCGGATCGCCGAGGTTCGCAGCGCGGATGATGTCGCGGCGTTCAGCGCACATCCCGAGGCGCGGGCGCTCTGTGCCCTTGGACCGATCACGCCGGACCATGTGATCCGCACCAAGGGCAAGTACCTCTACCTGTCCACGGCGGAGTTCGCGGATCGTGCGACGTGTGACCGCGCCGTTGCCGACTTCGTTGCGGACTACGAGAAGTATTACGCGGAGTCCGCGGCGCGCATGGGCTTCCCGATGATCGCACCCGAACCGGTGGTCTGCGTGCTCGAAGGTCTCGGGCTGGTCGCGTTCGGCGCGGACCGGCGTGCGGCGCGGGTTGCGGCGGATATCGCAGAGCACACGCTGCGCGTCAAGGCGATGGCGGCGGCGCTCGGCGAGTACGAGCCGCTGACGCCGTACGAACTCGCCGAGATGGAGTACTGGCCGCTCGAACGCAAGAAACTCAAGAAGGTCGCGCCGCCGCCGCTCGCGGGGCAGGTCGCGTTCGTGACCGGCGCTGCCGGGGCGATCGGTTGCGGCATCGTCGAGGTGCTGCTCGAGCGCGGCGCATGCGTGTTCGCAACGGATGTCGATGCTGCGCGGCTGGCGACGGTCCGCGAGCGGTTGGCGCATGGTTCGGATCGGCTCGTGACGGCGACCGGTGACCTCACCGAGCGTTCACGCGTGAACGAACTGTTCGACGAGTGCGTGCGCGCGTTCGGCGGCGTCGACTGCGTGGTGCCCAACGCGGGGATTGCGCACGTGCAGTCGCTCGCCGAGATGGACGTCGAGCGCTTCGAGCGCGTGCTCGCGGTCAACACGACGGCGACGCTGCACGTGCTGCAGGCCGCGGCGCGCGTGTTGCGCGCGCAGGGCACCGGCGGCAGCGTCGTGCTCCAGGCCAGCAAGAACGTGTTCGCGCCGGGCAAGTCGTTCGGCGCCTACTCCGCGAGCAAGGCCGCGGCGCTGCAGCTGCTGCGGATCGCGGCGCTCGAGTTCGCGGAGTTCGGAGTGCGCTGCAACGCGATCAATGCCGATGCGGTGTTCGGTGATGATGACGTGCCCAGTCAACTCTGGGCCGAGGTCGGGCCGGACCGGATGCAGGCGCGCGGGCTCGATGCCGCGGGGCTGCGGGAGTTCTACCGCAGTCGCTCGCTCCTCGGCGAGCGCGTGCTGCCACGGCACGTCGGCGATGCCGTGGCGTTCTTCGCCGCTGCCACGACTCCGACGACGGGCGCCGTGCTGCCCGTCGACGCGGGGCTGCCCGAGGCGTTCCCGCGATGAACTCGCCAGCGTCGGCAGCACCGGGCGTCGCATCGAGTGCCATCGACGGCCCCGCCATCGAACTCGTCGGCCTGCGCAAGACGTTCCGCAAGGGGCGTGACGTGACGGTCGCGGTCAACGGCCTCGACCTCGTCGTCGAGCGCGGCGAGGTCTTCGGATTGCTCGGGCCCAATGGTGCTGGCAAGACGACGACCGTCGAGATCTGTGAAGGCCTGACCGCGCCCGATGCCGGCCAGGTGCGTGTGCTCGGTCGGCAATGGCGCACCGGTGTCGACCAGGAGATTCGTGAACGCATCGGCGTCTGTCTCCAGGAGACCAAGTTCCAGGAGAAGGCGACGGTTCGCGAGATCCTCGGGCTGTTCCGCGCGATCTTTCCCGGTGGTCGGTCGATCGAGGAGGCGATCGACCTCGTGTCGCTCGGCGAGAAGGCCGACTCGCGCACGAAGGGGCTGTCGGGCGGGCAGCGCCAGCGCCTGGCCGTGGCGACCGCGCTGCTCGGGCGACCCGAGCTGTTGTTCCTCGACGAGCCGACGACCGGTCTCGATCCGCAGTCGCGGCGGCAGCTCTGGGACGTGGTGCGGGAGTATCGCGCGGGTGGTGGCACGACCGTGCTCACGACGCACTACATGGACGAAGCGCAGCAGCTCAGCGATCGCGTGGCGATCGTCGACGCGGGCCAGGTCATCGCGCTCGGCACGCCCGCCGAGCTGATTCGTTCGCTGGGGGCAGAGCACTTCGTCGAGATCGAGGTCGACGGGTTCGCGGGCAAGATCCGGCCCGCGGAGCTCGCGGCGCTGCCGGCGGTCGAACACTGTGAGTGCGAAGATGCGCGGGCCGTGCTGACGGTCGACTCGGTGCACACGGCCGTCGTGGCGATGGAACGCCTGCTGCAGGAGCGCGATGTCGCGCTGCTCGGCCTCGCGACACGGCACGCGACGCTCGAGGACGTGTTCGTGCATCTCACGGGGCGCCATCTGCGCGAGGACGGCAAGTCATGAATCCGCGTGTGATCCGCGCCGTCGCCATCGCGATGTTCAAGGAGTTCTGGCGCACGCCCGAGGCGCTGTTCTGGACCTACGGTTTCCCCATCCTGATGATGATCGGGCTCGGGCTCGCGTTCCAGCCGCGCGTGCCGCCGCCCGTACCGATCGCGGTCGTGATCGGCGAAGCCGGGGCGCCGTTCGTCGAGCTGCTCCAGAACACGAAGGAGCTCGAGGTCCTGCAGCTCGATGCGGCGGCGGCCGATCGCGCGCTCGTTCGTGGCCGCGTCGGGCTGCTCGTGCGGGGCACGAAGGCCGCGCCCGATCTGCGCCTCGATCCGGTGCGTGTCGAGTCACAGATTGCGCAGCTGCACATCGAGCGCGCCCTGCATCGCGCTGCTGCCGGTGGGCCGATCGCGGTCGCGACGGCGATCGAGGACCGGCCCGGCGCGCGCTACATCGACTTCCTCGTGCCTGGGTTGATCGGCCTCAACCTGATGGGCGCGTGCATGTGGGGCATCGGGTTCAACCTCGTGATGATGCGCACGCAAAACCTGCTGCGCCGCCTGTTCGTCACGCCGATTCGCCGCGGCGATTTTCTGATCGGCTACATCGTCGGGCGCGGCGTGCTCGTGGTGCCCGAGGCGTTCGTGCTGGCGGCGATCGGAATGATCTTCTGGGACGTGCCGTTTCGCGGCAGCGTGCTCGCCATGCTAGCGGTCGTGATCGTGAGCGGCCTCGCGTTCACTGGACTCGGATTGCTCTGCGCGAGTCGGGCCACGACCTACGAAGGCATCGCGGGTCTGATGCAGACCTGCCAGCTGCCGATGTGGATGCTCGGCGGTGCGCTGTTCTCGAACGAGAGCTTCACGGGTCTGATGCGATGGGCGGCCGATCTCGTGCCGCTGACCCACATCACGAATGCGCTGCGTGATGTGATGCTGGAGCCCGGTGGCTTCGCCGAGGTCGGTTGGACATTGCTGGGACTGGGCGGATTCGCGGTCGTCTGCTTCACGCTCGCGCTACGGCTGTTCCGCTGGCACTGACGCCGGGTTCCCGATTCAGCGACTCTGCGAATCGACGACTCCGCGAATCACCGAGCCTGGGACTCAGCGCGGTGGCGCAGCCGCCTGTGAGGCGTTTTTGCGACCAGGGTGGATCGTGATGTTGCCGGCCGATCGGGGGTTGCCGATCGCGGTCGAGCCGAAGATCGCGACCGCGGAGCCCGGGCCGCAGTCGATGTCGAACCCGGCCGTGAGTTCGCACGCCACGGCGTGGAGTTCGATCCCTGCGGGTGGCATGGGCGCACTCGAGCGCCGGGCGAGGACGCCGTGGCGGTTTGCGAGCAGTCGCCCGTTGCGCCAGTGCACGCGGGCGCCGTCCTTCGCGAGCACACCGTGCCGCGTGCCGGCGATGTCGACGTTCAGGAGTTGCAGTTCGGCGCCGGCGGTTGCATGGAGTCCGGCGCCGTAGCCGTTTTGGAACGTCACGTTCCACACGTCGGCGCGCCCGCCGAGGATCGTCAGCAGATCGGCGCGGCCGTTTTCGAAGCGGGAGTCGGAGATCGTCGTGCAGCAGTTGCCGAGCGTGAGCAGCGCGGACGGCGTCGCCACGCTCGCTTGCCATGGCCTTTGGTCGAACAGCTGCGCGTGCCGGATCGTGACGTTGCTCGCGACGCAGTGGATGCCTGCGCGCAGATGGTCGGATGGCAGCGCGGGTGTCGTGATCCGTACCCGCACCGGGGCGGTCGCCGTGCCGAGAATCTCGAGGCCGCCTTCGCAGCGCAGCGGCGCGCGCAGGACGAGGTCGGTCGCGGGAGCGATCCGCACCATCGTTGTCGGGCCGAACGTCGTTGCACGATGGATCGCGACGGTGCCGGGGCCGAACTGCACGAGCGCCGGCGGGGTTTCGGCATGCCACGGATGAAGGCTGCGACCCGGTCGGTTCGGCACCTCGGCGATCGGACGCGGTTCGATCGCGGTGGCGGTGAACGGATTGGTGAATCGCAGGTCCTCGGGTGCCGCCGCGAGCACGTAGCTGAGGGGGGCCGGGAGCGCCGCGAACACCTCGATGCCGCGGCGATCGCCGCTCGGGTGCTGACGGAACTCGGTGAGCGGTTCCGACAGACCGGGCAGCAGGCGGTTCACGGAGGTGCCGTCGGGTCGAGTCACAGTCGCGCCGTTGCGGTCGTGGGCGAGAACGGCGACGTTGCCGAACACGGTCACCCGGGTTCGTTTCGCGGTCGCGGTCGAGACGTCTTCGAGCGCGACGCGGGCGTCTGCGAACCAACGGCGCAGCATCGCGTGGCGCCTTCGCACGAAGTGCTCGAACTCGCCGAGTGCCTGTGGCAGTCGTTCGGCCGTGATCTGCGCGATGCGGAAGCGGCCGAAGTGCAGTCGCAGGCTGCCAATCTCGGGGTCCGTCGCGAACGCCGGCGCGAGGCGCGCGAGCGTGGCCCGGGCAGTCGCGAGCAATGCGTCCGCACTGCCGGCGCCCCGGAGCAGGTCGTGCAGATAGCGATTCCGGCGGTCGATGAACTCGGGGTCGCACGCGAGGCGGTCCGCGAGCGGGTGGCGGATCGTTTCGACCGGCACCTCGGGTTCGACGTGAATGCCGAAGCCGTTGGCATCCCAGAGCACGGGTTCGAGCCGGGCGGTGGCCGGGTCGAAGAACAGCACGTGGTTGTGGCCGCGGTCGGCGTGGATGCTGCCGACGAGGACCGCGACGGCGTGCATGCGAGCGGTGCGGTCGAGGTCCAGCGTTTGCGCGAGGTCGCGGCCCGAGTCGACCGACACGGGCGCGCGCAATGCCTGCAGCAAGTCCGCGAGCGCGCGGTCCGCCGCGGGGTCGCCGGGGCCGAGCGCGCGCCAGGCGCCTGATTCGGCCCAGAGGTCGAGGTGCGAGCGATCGCCGAGGCAGTCGCCCTTGAACCAGCGCCCGCGGGCCCGACCGTTGGCGGCGGCCAGCGCGTCGCCGGGCCGCAGGCTACGGAGGTAGATGCCGCGGTCGACGCCGGCGAGGACCATGCGAACGTGCTGGCTGTGATCGTGCAGCAGCCCGAAGCCCGCGACGAGTTGGTTCGGCAGCCAGTTGCAGAGCGCGAGCGCGTCCTCGGGGCGGGTCAGCTCGATCGCGCGGGGTGTGCCGGGCTCGTTGCCGTGCGGGCGCAGGCGCAGCGATGGCTTGGCGCGGCCATGATGCCACTTGGAGAAACCGCGCAATGATGCCCGCGCGGTGCGCTCGACACCGTCGGGTTCGCGATACACCGCTGCGAGTCGGGGGTGGTCGCCGTTCTTCCTGCGAGGACCGAACAGCTGATCGGGCGAGCTGTCGGGGAACGCGACTTCGATGGTGGGGACGCCGTTGCTGGTCGGTGTGCGGGCGGGCGGTCGAGTCCTCGGTTCCTCCTCGCAGCCCGCAAGAAGGAGGGTGAGCAGGGAGGCGAGGCAGATTGCGCGCGCGCGTCGCGCGCGCGCGGTGGCCGGGGCGGGACGGGAGCGCACCATACGCTCCTTGTCATCGGCCAGATCGGGGTGTCGGCCTGAGGCGGCTGCCGTCGCGGCGGGTTGGAATCAGCGCTCGACGCCGAACATGCGCAGCACGGGGTAGTGCGTGTCGGTCTGGGCCTCGAAGTAGTTCCAGTTGGAGAGGCCGTCGTCGCTCTCGGGTTCGAGCAGCTGCGCGGCAAGCATCGCGAGCCGCTGGCGGCGCGACACGACGAGGCTGCCCGCCGGCAGGTCGTGTTCCCCCGCGGCCTCCCAGGTGCCTTCGAGGACGAGTTCCTGGTGGCCCTGGAACGGGCGCTTTGGCTTGCGCTTCTTGCTGACGCGGAACCGTTCGGCGCGCACGGTCCGCGTCGCGGTGGTTTGTTCGAACTCGATGCCGTGGCGTTTCAGCAGCGCGATCGTATCCGCCGACGGGTTGGGAACGCCCCAGGCGTCGGGTAGCCGGCGTTGGTTCCGTGCGCGGAAGGCGCGCAGTACCGGCATCTTCTCGCGCTCGACCTCGCCCGTGCGCCGCAGGCGCGTGTTGCCGGCTTCGTCCTGATAGCGCTCGACCTTGCCGACGAGGATCTCGAGTTGTTCGGGTGCACCGAAGGTCGCACCGTAGCCGAACCAGGTCCCCATGCCCGGTTGTGCCAGGCGCTGGTCCGCGGCCTGGCATGCCCCGAGCACGCGCCTGCGGTTGGCGGTCAGCGACTGCAAGGTCGTGAGCACGAACGCCCGCGTGCACGCCGTGCGCGTCTGAAAGTCGCAGTAGCTGTAGGCCTCGCTGAGGATGCTGATGCGGTTGCGCAGGCCGTAGTAGTTGATGCCGTAGCGCGGCCGGCTGTCGTAGGTGTACCAGCCGCGCACATTGTCCGGCGACTCCGGGGCGCGGCTGCCGTCCCAGTCGCGCGTCTCGAAGTTGCCGTAGTCGAAGACCTCGAACTCGTGCTCGCGCTTCATACGCGCCGTGACGTCGTCGAGCAGCTCACGGCTGACGCGGGCCAGGTGGCGATCCTGGTTCGGCGACAGGCACGGAGCAAAGGTCAGGTGGTAGCCGTGGTAGGACCCGTTCGTCGTGTGCAGATCCATGAACAGGTGCGGGTCGATGCGGTCGAACAGTGCGAGCAGTGTGCGGGTCTCCGGCGCCTCCGCCTTGACGAAGTCGCGGTTGAGGTCGAGCCCTTGTGCGTTGGGGCGCTGCCCGACGACCCGGGGACCGTTCTGGCGGCGCCGGTGGCGCGCACTCGTCTTTTCGTTGCCGTCGACGTTGTAGATCGGCAGCAGCCAGACGTCGCACCGCTCGAGCAGTTTCGTGTGTTTGCCGTTCGCAAACTCGCGGGCGAGTTGCTGCACGGCTTCCTTGCCCTCGACTTCACCCGCGTGGATGTTGCCGATGATCAGTGCGCGCAGGCGTTGGGTGTCGGCCTGGCCCGGCAGCGCGACCTTCGCGAGCAGCAGCGGTCGACCCTCGTTCGATTTGCCCGCGACCGAGATCTCGAGGCGGTCGCCGTGCGGCAGCTTGACGCACGCGTCGAAGAAGCGCTGCACGTCCGTGATCGAGCTGGTCTCCGCGTAGTTCGTGGCCTCGGCCCGCGTGCGGGGGGCGGTCGCTTCCTGCGCCGGTAGGGAACCGGTGACGAGCAGCGCGAACGAGGCGGGAATGGCGAGGGCGAGCGAGCGAAGGCGCATGGCTCGCGATCGTAGCGTGCCGTGGAGGCGGTGCGAGAATCGCTGCCGCCGAGTGGCACGCGGACCTGCTATCCCAGGTCCGCGAGGCTCTGCTCGACGCCCACGAGCTGTTCGCGCAGCTTCTCGAGGTTGCCGCGTTCGCGTTCGACCACGGCGGCCGGCGCCTTGCTCACGAAGCTCTCGTTGCCGAGCTTCTTCTCGATGCCGCCGATGCGGCCGCGCAGCTTTTCGGCTTCGCCCGTGAGCTTCTGCTTCTCTGCCTCGAGGTCGACGACTCCGAGCAGGAAAGCCTTGGCGGCGCCGCGAATCACGGTCGCGGAGTCGGGCGTGCGCTGGGCGTCTGCAGCGATCGTGGTCTCGGACAGGCCGGACATGTTCGCAAGCAGCGACGCGGTCGCATGCAGGGCCGTCGCGGCATCGCCGTCGGCCTGGAAGCGCGCGACGAGCCGTTCCTTGGGCGCGACCTGGTAGCGCGCGCGGGCTTCGCGGATCGCGACGCACCAGTCCTGCATCGCCGCGATCTCGGCCTCGATCGCGGGCGCGTCCCAGCCGGCGTCGGCCGTCGGCCACAGCGCGTGGACGAGTAGTTCGCTGTCCGAGAACTCGGTGGCGATGCCGCGTCGCGGTGACAGCTCGCGCAGGCGCGTCCAGAGCGTCTCTGTCAGAAACGGCACGAATGGGTGCATGAGTCGCAGCGTCTGGTCCATCACGGCCGCGAGCACTTGCTGCGCCTGCGCCTTCGAAGTCGCGTCTGCGCCTGCTCTGAAGCGCGGCTTGATCATCTCGAGATACCAATCGCAGAGCTCGTTCCAGAAGAAGTCACGAGCCGCCGCGATCGCAGCGGATGGTGTGTAGGCCGCGAGCTGTTCGTCGACGGTGCGGATCGCGTGCGCCAGGCGCGCCAGGATCCAGCGGTCCTCGAGCGCGAGCGTCGTCGGATCGAGGGTCGTGAACCCGGTGTCCTCGAGATTGAGGAATGCGAAGCGCGCGGCGTTGAACAGCTTGTTGCAGAACGCTGCGCCGACCTGGAACCGGTCGCTAGTCGCCTTCGCGGGTGTGATTCCTTCGCCGCCGTACTGGCCGATGAGGTCCATCGGCTCCTTGGCGACGGGGTCGATGAAGGTGCCGAGGAACGGGCCCTCCTTGGCGGTCGCGAGGTCGACGAGGCGCTCGTCCTCGCCGTCCTTCGTGAACGGCGAGATTGCCTGCACGGGCAGGCGGATGTCCTGCGTGCCCGTCTGCAGCTCACAGACCACGTAGCGCAGCGCGTCGGCGCCGTAGCGCTCGATGATGTCGAGCGGATCGATGCCGTTGCCCTTGCTCTTGGACATCCGCACGCCCTTGCCGTCGAGGATCGTCGCGTGCAGGAACACATCGGTAAACGGCACGTCGCCGAGGTTGTAGAGCCCTGACATCACCATGCGCACGACCCACAGGGTGATGATGTCGCGACCCGTGACAAGGCACGAGCCGGGGTAGTAGTAGTCGAGCGAGTTCGGATGGCCGTCCTTGCTGCCGAGCGGCGTCTGGCCGGCGTTGACCTTGGCCGTTTCGGGGTCCGGCCAGCCTAGTGTGCTGTGTGGCCAGATCGCCGAGCTGAACCACGTGTCGAGCACATCGGGGTCGAGCTCGAGGCCAGCGCCCGCGAGCACCGGGCCGAGCGCGTCGTCCTGGCTGCCGTCGAGGAAGCAGATCTGCACCTCGACCTCGGTCGGGGCATTGGGGCCCTTCAGGTGCGCGAACGCATCCGCGGGGCGGAGCTTCGTGCCGTCGGGCAGCGTCACCCATGCGGCGACGTCGTCGCGGCTGAGGTGGGGGCCGAGCATCGGCTCGACCATGAGCAGCTTCTCGACCGCCATCTCGCCGCGGAACACGGGGATGCGATGGCCCCACCAGAGCTGGCGGCTGATGCACCAGTCGCGCTTCTCGCCGAGCCAGACGTCGTACATCTTGCGGTAGCGGTCCTGGTCGGGGTGGAAGCGCACCTGCGAGCGGGGCGTGCCGTCGGGCAGATCCGGCAGCGCGCCGGCCGTCGCGTCGAGCGCGGCCTGTGCGAGGCCCGCAGCGCGGAACTCCTTGGCCGTGCCTTCACCCATGAGCACGCCGCCCTCGACGTCGGCCATGTGCACGAACCATTGTTTGGAGAGGTACGGTTCGATGATCGTCTTGCTGCGATCGCTGTGATCGATCTCGATCTCGCGGTCCTCGATCTTCTCTAGCAGTCCCTTGGCGTCGAGGTCGTTGACCACGTTTAGGCGCGCGTCGAACCGATCCTGGCCGCGGTAGCTGCCGCCGCGCTCGTTGATCGTGCCGTCGGTCGCGAGCACATTGATCGTGCCGATCTCCTCGTGCCGCTGCCAGACGGCGTAGTCGTTGGGATCGTGCGCCGGCGTGATCTTGACGCAGCCCGTGCCGAGCGTCGGGTCGGCCCAATCATCGATGATGATCGGGATCGGGCGATCCACGAGCGGCAGCAGGATCTTGCGGCCGCCCCGTGCCATCGCGTTGATCTTCACGAGTGTCGGCAGCACGGTGCGTTCGCGTTCGAGCAGGCGCTCGAGCTCGGCTTCGGCCGCAGCCTTCTCCTTGTCGCTCGCGCCTGCGACCTTGTCGCGTTGCGCCGCGATCGCCTGCGTCATCGCGCCAGCCGGATCGCTGTGCACCGCCACCGCGGTGTCGCCGAGCATCGTCTCCGGGCGCGTCGTCGCGACGATCACGTGTTCGGGCTCGCCGTCCTGCCGATCCTGCAACGGGTAGCGCAGGTAGTAGAACTTGCCCTGCACCGTTGCCTTGTAGAGCTCGTCGTCGGCGACCGCGGTCTGCAGCGCGCAATCCCAGTTCACGAGTCGGTTGCCGCGGTAGATCAGGCCGTCCCGGAACATCCGGAAGAACGTGTGGCGCACGGCGCGCGCGCACACCGCGTCCATCGTGAAGCGCGCCCGGTCCCAGTCGCAGGACGTGCCCATGCCCTGCTGCTGCCGGACGATGCGTTCCTGGCTCTGATCGGCCCAGTCGTGGATGCGTTCGACGAGCGCCTCGCGGCCGATGTCGTGCCGTGTCTTGTTGTCGATCTCCTTGAGGCGCTTCTCGACCACGGCTTGCGTCGCGATGCCCGCGTGATCCGTGCCCGCCTGCCACAGCGTGTTGTCGCCGCGCATGCGGTGCCAGCGGATGAGCAGGTCCTGCATCACGTTGTCCATCGCGTGCCCCATGTGCAGGGCACCCGTGACGTTCGGCAGCGGCATCATGACGACGTAGCGGTTGCTGCGGTCGTCGGGGAGGGCCTGGAAGGCCCGCTTCTCGAGCCAGCGGCTGGTCACCGCGGATTCGAGCGCTGCGGGGTCGTACTTGTCTGGCAGTTCGGTGCTCATCGGGGGGCGAGGAGTCTACCCCGAAGCTTGCATGACTCCATGGCGCCGTCGTTCGCGGTTGCGAACGCGGCCGGCCCGCGGTCCGATCGGCACATGGAACGCGCCGAGCAGCCTGGACGTGGATACGTCGGGACCACGTCGATCGTGTTCCTGGCCGCGCTGGGGCTCGGAGTTCTGCTGCGGCGCTACACCGCGCACGGCTCGGACGTGTTCTTTTTCATGCGTTGGCTCGAGGACGATTCGGTGCTCGCGCAACATCCGCTGGCGCTCGTGGTAGCGCGCGGCTTTCGCGAGCTGGTGCTCGTCGTCACCGACGATCGCATGACGGCGTTGGCGTGGCTTTCGGCCACAGGCGTTGCCCTCGGAGTGGCGGCGTTACACCGGTCGGCGCTCCAGGTGCGTTCCGCGCGACAGGCCCGCTGGTTCGCCATGGTCGTGCTCGCGACGCCGGCCCTCGCGTTCTTCGCGACGATCGGGGAACTGCCGGGGCCGTTCTTCGGCGCCGCCGGGCTCGCGATCCTGGCCGGCGTGCGCTGGTGGGTGGGCGGTGGCCTCGGCCGCGCCGCCGTGACCGGCGTCGCGACGGCCGCGGCCGCGCTGATGCACGGCTCTGGTCACGTGCTCGTGCTGCCCGTGGCCAGTGCGTGGCTCGTTCTCGTGCCGGCCGGCACGGCCCGGTCCGTGTCCGTGCGCGTCCGCCAGGCGATGGCGTTCGTTGCGGTGCACGCGCTGGGCTACTGGCTCGGTCGCGCGGCGATCCTCGCTGCTGCGGGCGCGGCCGTCGGTGAAGCACCCGTCGCGGGCGTCGTCGACCGTTGGCTGTCGGCGTCGTGGTGGCTCGAGGCGTTGCCGCATGCGATCGGCACGCAGTGGTATCTCGCGTTCGCGCCGTGGTCGTGGCTGGCGCTGCTCGCGTTCTTCGGGGCGGGGACGCGCCGGGCCGCGTTGCTGTTGCATCTCGTGGTGCTGGCCTACGTCGGCCTCGCCGCAACGATCGCTCCCGGCGTCGACGAGGTCGGCAGCTACTGCCTGCCGCTCGCGTTCGGCGTCGCGCTGGTCGTGCTCGATCGCTTGCCCTCGAGACTCTGGCCCGTGGCCGTCGTGCTCGGCGTCGTCACCGTCGCACTCGATCGCGGCCTGCGCCCGGCGATCGCGCCGGATTTCGGCTTCGGGGCGACGGTCTACGCGAGCAAAGGCGGTCCCGACCGGGTCTGGCTCGTCGGTCACGAGCGCGAGTCGATGGGCGCGCGCTGGCACAACCGCGAACCGCAGCTCATCGAGGCGTGGATCACGCTGGTCGACCTCGAGATGCGCTCGGGCGGTAAGGCGGCCAACGTCCCGGAGCCGCTGCTGCTCGCGTGGCTCGAAGCGACGCGCACGCAGGCCCTGTCCGAGCACGAAGAACTCGTAGTCGGCGAGCGCGCGGTCGCGGCGCTCGGTGAACGACTGCCGGCGTTCGCGGCGGCATGGCGGCGATTCCTCGCCGCGCATTCGCCGCAATCGCTCGGCGGCGAGGACGGCTGGCGTGGCCACGTCTTCGCGCGCAACTGACGCGGCTGGCGGCGGCGCTACCGTCGCAACAGCCGCTTGACGACGCGCGGCACCCGGGCCCAGCGCCCGGCCTTGCGCTGCATCGTGGCGGCGAGGTCGCGGATCTCGGGGTCGAGTGGATGCAGTCGGGCCGCGATGGCAGCGTGTTCGGCGGCGGCGGCCCAGTCGCCGCGTTGGCGGCAGCGGGTCGTCATCTCGAGTCGACCAATCAGATCCCACGGATCGTCCGTGAGGCGGTGTGCGAGGGCGTGGTCGTCGAGCGCCGAGCAGCCGGCGGCGGGCCCGGCGGTCGACGCGTTCGATGCAGCGCTCCCGTTCGGTTCGAACCGGTGGCGAGCGTAGCCGTGGTCGCGCAACCAGCGCGCGACGTCGCCGGGTTGCGCGACGTTCACGAACGTCTCCGACTTGCCAGTGACCAGCTGATTCTGCAGCGAACTCACGGGTGGAAAGCCATCGTGGAACGACACGATCTGCTGCGGGCCCTGACCGAAGAACGTCAGTCTCAGTGCGGTGCCGCGCGGCCCGAAGACGTGGCGATGGCGGTTCACGGTCGCGATCTGGTCGCGAAGGTCGAGGGTCTCCGGGCGCAGGACCGCGATGCCTTCGCGCTCGAGCCACGATTCGAGTGCGGCCTCCGATCGCCGGGCGTCGGGATTCTGCTGCAGGCCGGCGCGCGACAGGTAGAGCGGTTGATCGGTCGTCGGCGCAGTGACTGCGCCGAGCTCTTCGGCAATCGCCAGGTAGGTGTTCGCGACGTCGCGATGCACCTCGTGGGCGTAGACGAGCGCGGGCCTTGGAACGAAGACGCGGCGCAGGCGAACGGGCTGGTCGAGATGGAGCAGCCGATCAGGTGACACACCGAGTCCCTGCAGCAACCGGCGGCCCGAGCGGGAGGTCGGGAACTGCGTGATGCCGAGCCACAGCAGTGGCGTATCCTCTGGCATCTGCGCGATCGCGAACGCGCGTGCGAGGCCCTCGAGCAACATGTGACCGAAGTGATGGAACCC
This sequence comes from bacterium, assembly GCA_024743115.1. Taxonomy (GTDB): domain Bacteria; phylum Planctomycetota; class UBA1135; order UBA1135; family UBA2386; genus JAGQRA01. The sequence continues at coordinate 376,492 of JANSXC010000001.1, forward strand.
GCGGCCGAGGCACAGCACGTCGCAGTCGATCGTCGCGCTCGGATCCGGCAATTGCGCTGTCGTGCTCGCGGTCGGCCGATCGCCGAACAACACGCGTTCGCCATGGCGATGCAGCGCGGCTGCAAGCGGGGCGCCCGTGCGGTCGAACAGGCCGCCGGTGGCGGATTCGAGCATGCCCGCTGCCGGCACGAACACGATGTCACGATGTTCGTCTATCGCCGGCAGGCCGCTCGGCACGCAGCGCAGCCCCGGCTGCAGCCGAGCGAACCGTTCGGGGGCGTCGTCGAACCCGTCGAACCGGAAACGATCGAACGTCGCGAGCTCCTCGGTGGCGGGCACGATCGTTCGGTCGCTCAGAGCCAGCGCAACAGCAACGCGAGCACGCCGCGGAACTCCATCGCGAACGTACCGGGAATCGGCATCAGTCGGCGAATCTGGGCCAGCGTCAGCCAGCGATAGTGCGGCGAGTTCGGAATCTCGACGGCCGGGTCGAGCGCGACGATCTCGTAGTCGTTCTCGTCCTGGTAGAAGCGACCACCCTCTTCGGACTGCCGGCAGGCGGCGACGAGGGTGGCCTGATCCGGGTCGCGGACGATCTCGCGCAGGCGGCTCTCGACTCGATCGGTCGCGTCGGGGTGTTCGCCGGGAACGATCGTGATCGACGCCGCACACTGCACGCCCTCGAGGAAGCCGATCTCGTGGCTCGCCTTGACGAGGAAGCGCAGGACGCCGGCCCTGTGCTGCAGAACGAGTGTCAGCCGGCCGACGCCGTGGCTGTCGATCAGCGGCTGATCCCAGGCCCGGATCTCGCGGCCCTCGGCTTCGACGCGGTACTGGCGCGCGCAGAATCCCAGCCGGGTCTCGTGCTCGCGGATCACGTCGGGTTCGAGCACCCAGTTCTCGAGTTCGCTGATCGGGACGACCTCTTGACGCGGGGAACTGCGCACGCGGAGGCGGGTCAGCCATCCCAGGACGTCGGCGTCGGTCGCTTCGTCGCGATCGGGAGCAGCGAGCCAGGAGCGTCGCAGGGCGCCGCCGAAGGTCCCGTCGGCGTGCTCACCGAACGGCGTCGGGTGGAGGTGTTGCCAATCGATGCCGCTGAGGACCGAACGCGCGTCGGTGTTGAGCACGTTGCTGGCGGTCGCGAACTCGCGGATCGCGTCGAGGTCGAACCAGCGATAGGTCGACGGCAGTTCACCGACGTCGTGGCCCGTCACGTCGACGACGACGTTGCGGTTGTACTTGCCGTAGTAGCGCGTCGCCTCTTCGGACTGCAGCTCGTCGTAGACGATCGGTGCGCGGTCGGTCGTGAACCAGTCGAGGAACGCGGTCGCGCCGCCGCCGTGCAGCCGCTTGTAGTTCGCCTCCGTCGACTGCACGGTCGGCGCGAGCTGCATGGCCTCGACGTTCCCAGGTTCGAGGCGGCCCTGGAACAGCACCTCGGTGCCGGCTGCGCCGCGTCGGATCAGGAAGCCGTTGATGGCCGTCTCGGGTTGCAACAGGATCAGCTGTTCCTGGCCGTCGAGTTCCGGCCGGCGCGACGTCACGCGCAGTCCGCCGACCGCGAAGAAGCCGCGTGTGCGATGGCGCAGGATGCCGTCCATGAATCGCCACTCCTGGGAGTCGGCGAACGGAATCGGCGTGCAGCGAAACCCGCTGGCGCGCACCACGTCGCGACGCCAATCGGCCATCGAATCGAGCAACAGGGTCACGGTAAGGGCGCTATCGGCCCGCGTTTCCCCTTAGATTGAGCCCTTGAACTGGCTGGCGCATCTTCGGCTCGCACCCGCGGAGCCGCCGCTCGTGATGTTGGGCAACCTCTGCGGCGACTTCGTGCGTGGCGTAGAACTCGACAGTCTGGCCGAGCCGGTGCAGCGCGGCATCGCCCAGCATCGTGCGATCGACGCGTTCGTCGATTCGCATCCTGTCACCCGGCGCAGTTGCGCCCGGCTCACACCGCATCGGTTCGCCGGGGTGCTCGTCGACGTGTTCTACGATCACTACCTCGCGCGGCATTGGTCAGAGTTCGGGGACGGCCGGTCGCTGCGCGCTTTCGTGGACGCGGTGCACGATCTGCTCGCCGCGCACGTCGAGTATCTGCCGCCACGCCTGCAGCAGGTCTTGCCGGTGATGCGGCACGAAGACTGGCTCGCGAGCTACGCCGAACTCGATGGCATCGACCGAGTGCTGCGGCGCATGGCCGGCCGCGGCCGGCGCCGCTCCGTGCTCGCGGCAGCCGGTGCCGAACTGCGGGCCCACTACTCGGCGTTCGAAGAGGATTTTCGTGAGCTGTGGCCAGCGTTGCAGGCGCGGGCGCAAGCGTTCGTGCCATCGGACACGGGGCGGTAAGCCCGCTCCTGAGCGCGGGAACCCCCAATGCCATTGGGGGACTTGCCGTAACCCGGTCGAGGCCGTGGGCTACATGCCGTCCCATGATGCCTCCCCGATTCCGTGCCGCGGGTTTGCCCGCGGCGGTTTCCGCTCTCGTTTTCTCCTGCGCCCTTACGGCCCAGTCGACCGGTGCCCGGGCCTGCACGAGCGACTGGCTGCCGGGCTTCGGTCTCGCGGGGCTCGGGGCGTCGCCGACAGCGAGCGTGCGGTGGGATCCGGATGGCGCCGGACCGCTCGGCGAGCACGTCGTGCTCGGTGGGCGCTTCAAGATCGCTGGCGATACCTCGGCCCAGGGGGTCGCGATGGTCGATCCCGTCACGGGTGAGTGGACGGCGCTCGCGACCCGTTTCGAAGGCTCGATCACCTCATTCGCCGTGGTCGGTAGCGACCTGATCGTTGCAGGTGCGTTCAGCGGGGTCGATGGCGTGCTGGTGCGGAACATCGCGCGCTTCGATGGCGCGAACTGGTCGTCCCTCGGCAGCGGACTCGGTCAACTGGTCAACGATCTGGCCGTCGCAGCGAACGGCGATCTCTACGCTGGCGGTGTGTTCACGTCGGCCGGCAGCGTGACAGCCTTGCGGATTGCGCGCTGGGACGGCTCGGCGTGGCATGGTGTCGGGGGCGGCGTCAATGGCAGCGTAGAAGGCGTCGCGGTTCTGCCGAACGGCGACGTCACGGTGATTGGTGCCATGACGTCGGCGGGAAATGGCGGCGTCGCCGTCAACCGTGCCGCGCGCTGGAACGGCACGGCGTGGTCCGCGATGGGCAGCGGTCCCAACCTGTTCCTGATGTCGGACCTGTTCGTCGATTCGGCTGGTGAGCTCTATGCGGTTGGCACCGGCTCGGCGGTGCAGCGCTGGAACGGCACGTCGTGGGTCGGGTTGTCCGTGTTGCCCGGATCCATCGAAACGATCGGGCAGCTGAGCAATGGCGACCTCATCGCGGGTGGTTTGTTCACCACGGCGGGTCCCAACGATGGCTACCTGGCGCGGTGGAATGGCACGAGTTGGCAGACGCTCGCCGGGCCGGACAACACCGTTCGGACGCTGCAGGTGCTGGCGGGCGATCGCGTCGTGATCGGTGGCCGGTTTCGTGAGGCCGACGGTCGGCCCGCGGTGCACACGGCGCTCTGGACGGCGAGCGGTTCCTACCCGCTCGCCTCGGGCATGGACGGCAATGTCGTTGCGATGCACGTGCTGCAGAACGGCGATCTCGTGGGCGGCGGCGGGTTCCGGATCATCGACGGAGTTGCTGCTGCCGGTGTGGCACGCTTCGACGGTTCGCGTTGGCATCCCTACAGGGGCGGCACGAACGGTGCCGTGCGCGCGATCACCGTGATGCCCAATGGCGATCTGATCGTGGGCGGCGAGTTCACCGAGGTCGATGGCATCCCGGCGGCGCACGTCGCCCGGTTCGACGGCTCCCGTTGGTACTCGCTCGGCACCGGGATGAACGACAACATCTGGGCGTTGACCGTGACGCCGGCGGGAGACATCGTCGCTGGTGGTCAGTTCACGACGGCTGGTGGCGTTTCCTGTGACCATGTCGCGCGCTGGGACGGGACGGCGTGGCAGCCGATGGGCGGCGGTATGGACGGTTTCGTGTTCGCACTCGCGGTGACGCCCACGGGTCAGCTCGTGGCCGGTGGTCGCTTCGTGACCGCGAGCGGCAGTCAGGCGTTGCGGGTGGCGACCTGGGATGGTGCGGCGTGGTCGGGGATCGGTGGCGGTCTCGGCAGCGTCAACCCGTTCGAGACGGTCTATGCCCTCGACTGGCTCGATGGGCGGTTGATCGCCGGCGGTGACTTCAGGCTCGCGCCCGTCGTGAACGCGGGCGGCATGGCGGAATGGAACGGCCAGAGCTGGGTTGCGCTCGGGGGCGGGCTCGCAGGCACGGCCGGCACCGTCTACACACTCGGCGAACTGCCGAACGGCGATATCGTCATCGGCGGCGCGCTGCGTTCGACGCCGCCACTGCCCGATGATCGGCTCCTGCGCTGGGACGGTTCGAGCTGGCAGGCGATTGGTGGCAGTCTGGACAACGTGCCGTGGGCGATCGCGATGCACGGCGCGGACACGCTCGCGGTCGGTGGCACGTTCCGCAACGTCGACGGCATGGTCTCGGCCGGCTTCGCGCGCTACCGGACGAGCTGTCCCGGGACCGTGACCGAGCAGCTCATGCCATGCGTCGGCCCTGCCGGCCCGCTCGCGCTCGCGGCCAGCGCCGGGCCGTGGATCGGCACGACGATCGAGCTGGCGGCGACCGGGTTCGCGGCGCAGTCGTTCGGCGCGGCTCTGATCGGTCTGACCTCACCGGGCACGCCGCTCGGCCTGCTGCACCCGACCGCGCTGCCGAACTGCCGACTGCTCGCGAGCTCGGAATCGGTGAGCTTCGTGGTGCCGAGCGCCGGCGCGGCGGCGATCCCGTTCACGGTCCCGAACGACCCCGTGTTCGGGGGCATCACGCTCCACGCCCAGTTCCTGCAGGCGGGACTCGTCGGTGGTGCGGTGCAGACGCTGAGCGGATCGAACGGGTTGGAGCTTGCGATCGGCGTGTTCTGAGCCGCGTTGCTCGCTTCGCGAGCAAACCTGCGCCGGACCACGCCGAGCACTTCGGCGCTCCGCTTGGGTTCTGAGGCGCCGCGGCGCGGCTGTGCGCCTGGGGTTGAGCTGCTACCCTGGAGTCGATCCGCCACGTTGTGATGTTTCTTCGTTCTGCGAGCGTTCTCTTCGGTCTCGCGACTGTGCTCGCCGCGCAGTCGCCGGGTTGGCAGTTCGGCATTCTCGGCCGGGATCCGCAGCTGTTCGAGCAGACCGAGGTGCATGCGCTCGCGCTCTACGATCCCGACCGCGCCGGGCCTGCCGGGCCGCACGTCGTGGTGGCCGGTGGTTCGTCGGTGGAATCGAATCCGCTGTACCCCGGGGTTGCGCTCTATGACCCGGCGACCGGCAACTGGCGAGAACTCGCTGAGGGTGTCGACGGCGTCGTGCGGGCGGTGCGCGTGGGGCCGACCGGCGACCTGTTCGCCGCGGGTGACTTCGTGGAGGCGGGGGGCGCGCCCGCGAGTCGGATCGCCCGCTGGGACGGTGAGCGCTGGCACGCACTCGGCCTCGGGCTTGACGAGCAGACCGGTTCGGGGGTGCGGGCGTTCGTGGTCACCGGGAAGGGCACGGTGCACGTCGCCGGAGCGTTCGAGGTCGCCGGCGCGGTCACTGCCAGCGGTGTGGCGAGCTACGCCGGGGGGCGGTGGGCAGCGCTGGGGCTGGGCGTCGAGGGTGCGGTCCGCACCGCGAGTCTGCTGACCACCGGCGATCTGGCGGTGGCGGGGACGTTCGAGTTCGCCGGCAACTCCTACTGCAGCAACGTCGCGCGCTGGGACGGCCAGGTCTGGCATCCGCTCGGGCTGGGCATCGAAGGAATGGTTCACGCCGCGCTCGCCCTGCCCAACGGGGGGCTCGTGGTTGGTGGTCGATTCGAGTTCGCGGGTGCTCAGCGGGTTGCCAACGTCGCGCGTTGGAATGGCAAGGAGTGGCTTGCGATGGCGCCGGGAATCGATTGCACGGTGACGGGCCTCGCGCGGCTGCAGGGCTCTGGGCTTGCTGCGAGCACGGCCACGTGCGGTGTGTTTCGTTGGGATGGTGAGGTCTGGCACGAGGTCGCGGGCGCCGCGACGCCCGGCGGACTCGACGGCTATCTCCATACGCTACTGGCTGCACCGGATGGCAAGCTGTTTGCGGGTGGCGAGGGGCTCTACTGCTGGGGTGGCAGCGAGTGGGAGACGTTGCTCGAGCGCGAGGTGTATTGAGCTGGATCGTGCACGCCGCTCAGGTCCTGACGCTCCCGGACTTCACGCTTCGGCAAGGAACAGGCAGCCGGCATCGGGCTGCCTTGCGAGCGATTCGGGCGCAAGATTCTCGGCCGCGGTCGTCAGCAGGACGAACCGGCCTTCCTGGCTTTCGAGCCATACCGGGCAGGTGACCTGCGCGGCTCCGGGGGTCCGATACTCGGCGAGCACTTCGCCGGTTGCCAGCGAGCAGCGCAGCGCGCGGCCGGCCGCCACGAACTCGGGGTCGAACATCGCGATCACGACCTCGTCGCGGCCCGGAACCTGCACCATGCCGTCGGGTACCGCGCGTTCGCCGGTCAGATCGATCGCGATCTCGCCGGCGCTGAGCTGGCCCGTCGCAACGTCGAGTTCGTAGCGGCGGACGACGCGGGTCGGGGAGTCGATGTCGAACAGTTCGAGTCGCGGAGTCGCGTCGGACGCCGCGGTGGGCAGCTCACGCAGCACCTTGCCGTTGCTGCACAACGCGTCGCGACGCAACTGCAGTAGCTCGCCATCGTGCTGTCGCAGGAAGTAGAGCCCGCCCTTGTGCTCCGCGAATGCGGTGTCCTTCATGCCGAAGACGATGCCGTGGGCGCTCGGTTCCCCGTCGTTGATGATCGTGCCTTCGCAGTGATCGTCGAGACCTGTGACTACTTCGTCGAACTCACCGGACTGCAGGTTCAGCCAGCCGAGTGAGCGTTCCATGCCGAGCAGGACCACGTTCGGATCCTCGCTCGGGAGCGCGAAGCCCGGCCGTCCCGGCAGATCCGTGACCTGGCTTTCACCGGTTTCGAGATCGAACGTGTGGATCGCGCCGCGGGTCGCGAGTTCGCCGGTCGCGCCGCACTGAATCGTGATCCAGAGCAGTCGGCCATCGGGCAACACGCGCGGGCCTTCGGGCAGGTAGCCGTGCTCGGGCGCCGGTCGCACGAGCACGCGCGCCTCACGAACGATGGCCGTCATGATGCCGTCCGATGGTCGTCCCGGGGGCCGTCGAATGCGCGTTGCGGATCAACTGCTGGCAGGAGTCGTCGGCTTGGGCTTCAGCTTGACGTACTCCTTGGCGATCTTGGGGATCATCTTCGGGTTGAAGAGCGTGTTGGTCATCATGAAGCACTCGTGCGTGCAGTGACACTTCCACGCTTTGATGTCCGCCTTGATCTGCTTTGCCTCGGGCGATTCGAGGACCTTCATGACGTCGAAGTCATGGTCCTTGACGTTGCCCATGTTCATCTCGAACTCCTCGCACGGATGCACCTGGCCGTCCGCGGCGATCACGACGTTGAGCGTGCCCGCGTAGCAGTTGGACAGGCGCTTCTCGGCCTGCGCGGTATCGAAGATGAGCTGGCGCTGCACGATGTCCTGCGCGGCCTTCCACTTGCCGCCAGGGAAGCGGTAGACGGGTAGCTCGCGGTTCTTGACGCGTTCTTCGAGCTTGAGAACCGCGGCCTTGTACTTCTCGAGCTGCACGTTCTTGAGCTCGGGGCTCGGCATGTCGCCGCGCGCGAGCGACACCGTGTGGGTCGTGATGCGCGGCATCGTCTCGGCGATCGTGTCGATGAAGCCGTCGACCATGTCCTGGTTGTCCGAGCACAGCACCGTGTTGACGCCGAGGTCGAAGTTGGGGAACTCGTCGAGCAGGTCGGCGAGCCCTTCGTAGGTCGCCATCGCTTTGTCGTAGCAGCCCTTCACGACGCGCATCTTGTCGTGGTACTCCGGCGGGCCGTCGAGCGAGATCTTCGCGACGAGCCGGCTATCGGGGCACGACTTGCAGAGCCGTCGCATCGTGTCGACGATCTTGCTCGTCATGATCCCGTTGGTCGGGAACAGCATCACGACGGGCTTGTTGTTGCGATAGAACGTCTCGACGATCTCGGGGAAGTCCTTGCGGACGAAGATCTCACCGCCCGAGAACGACAGCCACAGCAGGTTCGGCAGTGACTTGCTCATCCGATCGATCTCGGGGAGCGTCAGTTCGCCCGGTGCGGGGCCGTCCTCGCGCCAGATGTAGAAGCAGAACGGGCATGCTGCATTGCAGATCTTCGTGACGAAGAACGTCACGTGGATCGGCTTGCGCTTCATGAAGATGGAGTCGACGTGTCGCAGCGGCGAGAACGGCACTAGAGCACTCCTTTGCGAGGGTATTCGAGGATGCCGATCACGGCACCGAGCCCGACCGGGATCGGGTAGATCGCGAACAGGTATAGCATGGCCGGCAGCAGCAGCGCCAAGCCTCCCGCCCGTGCGAAGGCGCGCAGCAGGCCGAGCGACACGACGAGGTTTGCGGCCCAGAGGATCGGCAGTGGCCAGAGCCACCAGTTACCCCCTAGGACGAGCCAGCCGATCAGCAAGAGCAGGGACAGGCCGAGCACCGCCGTCGCCGTCTTGAGTTCGAACGAGGCCGTGCCGGAGTCGGTGAAGACGTCCTTGTTGTGGAGGGAGTAGCGCGTCCAGAAGCGCGACTTCTTGAACGCGTTCCGCAGCGAACGCCACGCCGAGAAGTTGAAGACGTGGCGCACGAGAATCGTGGGCTCCATCACGAGTCGGTGGCCGGTCTTGCGCAGTCGATGGGCGTATTCCACGTCCTCGATGATCGGCATGAAGCTCTCCGGGAATCCACCCGTCGCGAGAAACGTGTCACGGCGCATGACGAGCGCGTGCGAGGCGATGTAGTCCGGCGCCGCGGAGTACTTGGTCTCGCTGTGGTGGATGAACGCGGACTGGAACTTGCCGAAGAAGTTCTCGCCCGGGGCGCTGAGCGTATAGGTGCCGCCGATCACGGTCAGCGGATCGACGTTGGTCATCGCGTTGGCGGCGTTCTTCACCGCGTCGGGCTGCAGCAGGCAGTCGGCGTCGATGAAGAACAGGATCTCACCCGTTGCCGCGTTCGCACCGGCGTTGCGGGCTGCGGCGGCCCCGCCGTGATCCCGCTCGAGCAGGCGAACGCGATCGAACTCTTTGACGATCTGTACGGTCTCGTCGGTCGAGCCGTCGTCGCAGACCACGATCTCGAATTCCTCCCCGAAGTCCGATGCGAGCGCTGCGTCGAGGCAGTCCCGGATCGTGAGCCGGCCGTTCAGGACCGGGATGACAACGGAGATCAGCGGCATCGCGTGAGAGACAGGAGCGGTGGCACGGGCGGGTGCGAAGGGCGAGGAAGACTATCTCACGGCCTTCGGTCGGCCAGAAGTTGTCGCGAGAACCCGCGCCGAGTATTCGATGACAACGATGGTGCCGAGTGAGACTTCCAGGCGGGTGACGATCTACAGCGACGGTGCGTGCTCCGGCAACCCGGGGCCCGGCGGCTATGGCACCGTTCTCCTGTTTGGCCGGCACCGCAAGGAGATCTCGGCCGGCTTTCGGCGCACCACCAACAACCGGATGGAGTTGCTGGGTGCGATCGTCGGCATTGAAGCGTTGACGATGCCGTGCGAGGTCGTGCTGTTCTCCGATTCGAAGTACGTCGTCGACGCGATGACCAAGGGTTGGATCACCGGCTGGCAGAAGAAGGGTTGGCGCACCGCGAGCAAGCAGCCGGTGAAGAACCAGGACCTTTGGCAGCGCCTGCTGCGCGCGATCTCCGATCACGAGGTCGAGTGGCGCTGGGTGAAGGGCCACTCGGGCGACCCGGAGAACGACCGCTGCGACGAGCTGGCGGTGCTGGCGTCGAGCGGCGCAGACCTGCCCGAGGACGAGGGGTTCGACGGCTGAGTTGCGTGCCGTCGCGGCTTCGACCGTGAACGCATCGCCGGCTTCCGCCTGGTCTCTCCTCGTACTTCGGTAGGCCGGCAAGGGTAAGGGGCGGAGGCGGGCGCCGAGATTTCTCGAGGTTGTCGTTCCGGTGGCGAGCGGGGCTGCCGGTTCTTGTGGTGAGCCGGGCACGCGGATGTCGCGGGACGGCTCGCCACCAGAAACCAACGACCAACGAGAGATCCCATGACCACGTTCCTGACCCTGCGTTCGACCTCGACGTTCCTCCTGGCCTGCTGCCTGAGCACTGGCGGTGCCTTCGCCCAGACGAGCCAGGACTTCGGCGCTGACTGGACTTCGATGTTCGACAGCTCCGGCACGATTTCGCCCTCGGGTTACGTCGAGCTCGTCGGCGGCGCGCCGCCGGTGCTCGGCACGACCACCTCGATGCAGCTCATCGCGCCGGGGTTCCAGTTCGGCTTCATCGCCGTGTCGCCGATTGCGACCACCGGCTCGACGGTGCACATCGGAGTGGATCCGCTCGAGCTCTACATCGATCCGTTCCTGACGCTCGGCACCTACGCACTACCGATGCCCGGCGGCCAGGCGCAACTCGACCTGCCGTTGCCGCCCGACCCCAACCTCGCGGGCCTCGAGCTCGCGTTCCAGGGCCTGGTGATCGATCAGCAGGGCAACCTCGCGGCGGCGAACCTGCTGGCCGGCAACTTCGGGGTCGTGCCCGGTGGCCCCGTGTTCTTCAACTTCCAGTTCGGCGGTAACAGCGGCATCTCGATCGACGCGGGCGAATACTGGGAGAAGAACAACAACCGCCAGACCGTGATTCGCAATGCCACTGCGGGTCCCAAGGACTACACGCTCTGCATCGAGAAACAGGCGAGCCGTGGCGTGCTCGAGATCCGGAACGGCGCAGGCGTCGTCATCGCCACGATTGCCGGCCACGAGACCTCGACGAGCGTCTCCATCACGGTTCCGGCCGGCGGGACGATCCACTTCTTCAACAGCGGCAACGCCAAGATCAACAACCTGAAGTGGTCGGTCAAGGTCGACTGACCGAAGGACCTTCTGGCGTCGTCCTCGGGGTTCGACCCGGGCAGGAAGTCCCGCGCGGTAGCCGCGCGGGACGCCTCGCGTTCGTCCGCGGGCCGTGCGGCGCTGGACGGCCGGCAGTGGCTGGGTCACAATCGCTGTCGCATGGACCGAGGCCAAGAGGAACGCGCCGCGACGACGCGCCTGCTGCGGCGTGCATCCGAAGGCGACGACCTCGCCGCGGAAGAGCTGCTGCCGCTCGTCTACGACGAGCTGCGGCGCATCGCCGGTAGCCTGATCGGTCGAGAACGTGCGGGTCACACGCTGCAGGCGACGGCGTTGCTCAACGAGGCCTACGTGCGCCTCGTCGAACCGGGCGCGAGCTTCAGCGACCGGTCGCACTTCCTCCGGGTAGCCGCGCGAGCAATGCGCAACGTGCTCGTCGACCATGCGCGAGCGCGGCGGGCCAAGAAGCGTGGCGAGGGGCGCCGGGTCGATCTCGACGCGGAGGGGCTGGCCGTGCACGAGAACGTCGAGGGTCTGATCGCCGTCGACGAGACGCTCGAACGACTCGCCGCCGTCGACCCACAGCTTGCGCAGCTCGTCGAGCTGCGGTTCTTCGGCGGGCTCGACAACCCGGCCACGGCCGAGGCGCTCGGGATGTCGCTGCGCTCGGTCGAGCGCGGCTGGCGCACGGCGCGGGCGTTTCTGCAGCGCGAGATGGAACTCGGTGACGACGAGGGTTCCGGCTCGTCGTAGCCGCCCGTATCGGCTGGCGCCCCGGCTGGCCAATCTCCGCTCGCCGCCCGCGCGTAGTCCCTCGGCAGGCGCTCCTGCCGCCGGAGCGGTGTCGACCGCGAGCATGCGGATGACCGTAGTCTCGGGCTCGGCCAGCCCCTCCGGAGTTTGTGGTGACATCTGCCGGTCGGGCACGCTGTTCCCGGCATGTCTATCTCCATCGCCTGGCGAGCCAGCGGCTACGCGGGCGTCGCTCTCGTTTCTGCTTTCGTTCTCGGCGCAGCGTGCAGCGGCGGCGGGGGCGGCGCGCCGGTCGCGCCAGCTCCGGTTCCGGCCCCCGAGCCGGCGGTCGCCGAACTCGTGCGCGATCTCAATGCCCAGCCGGGCGGGGCGGGGTCGCGACCGTCGTCGGGAGTCGAGTTCGACGACCGCTTCCTGCTGCGGATGAGCACCCCGGAGTCGGGTGCGGAGTTGTTCGTGACGGACGGAACGCGGGCCGGGACCCGGCTCGTGAAGGACATCATGCCAGGGAGCGCAGGTTCGCTGCCAACGGATCTGCTCGTGGCCGGTTCGCAGGTGTTCTTCTTCGCCGCGGACGAGCGCGGTCGTGAACTCTGGGTGACCGATGGCACGACGGCCGGGACGCGTCTCGTGACCGAGACCATCGCCGGGGCGACGAGCGCGCGGATCCGGTTCGTGGGCTCGATCGGGGACGTTGCGGTGTTGGCGGTCGATGATCCAGCGCGGAATGTCGGGATGGAGCTCTACAGCAGTGACGGGCAGAGCCTGCAGTTCCTGGCAGACATCAACCCGGGGCCCAACAGCTCGGACCCGGGCGAGGGGGTGGCGTTCGATGGTCGCCTGTTCTTCGCGGCAGGGACCGCAGGTCAGGGCCGCGAGTTGTGGGCTACGGACGGTTCGATCGCGGGGACGTCGCAGATCGCCGATATCCACGTCGGCGCCGCCGATAGCAGTCCGTCGCGGTTCATGGTGTTTCGTGGTGATCTGTACTTCGCCGCGACCCGCGCCGACGTGGGCAACGAGTTGTTTCGGACCGATGGGGTCGGCGTCGACCTGGTGGCGGACATCGCGCCGGGACCGGCGGGGTCGAATCCGGTTCTGCTCGGTGAACACGGTTCGCGCCTGATTCTCGAAGCGCAGGATCCCACTGTGGGGCGGGAGCCCTTCCGCTCCGATGGCACTTCGGCGGGCACGCGGCTCATCCAGGATCTTCGGCCGGGACCGTCAGACTCGGACGTCGAGCTGCTATTCGCGATCGATGACGGGCTCGTCGTCGCGGCGGATGACGGCGGCAGCGGGATTGAGCCGTGGCTCGTTCGCGCTGGCGGCGTCGATTCTCTCGGTGACCTGCAGCCCGGACCTGGCTCCTCGAATCCAGCAGGGATCGCGCTGACGAGCGACACCGGGTTGCTGCTGCTCGACACCGACGCGTTCGGGCGCGAACCCTGGCTGACGGATGGTACGGCTGCGGGAACGAGGCTTTTGACGGACATCGATCCCACCCGCGATGGCAGCGGGGCGGGGCACAGCGGTGCCGTTGCGATCCTCGGTAGCCTTCGCGATGTCGCGATGATTCGTGCCAACGACGGGGTCGTTGGTGACGAACTCTGGACGGCCACGCTCGCGACCGCGACCGCAGTGGACATGGTGACGTCGAGCACCCGATCCAGCAACCCGGCCGAACTGACGGTCGCCGGCTCGAGGCTGTTCTTTCGCGCGGCGGACTCCGCACTCGGGCACGAGTTGCATGTCACGGACGGCTCCGCGCAGGGCACCCGGGTCCTGGACCTGCAGCCCGGCGAGGGCTCGTCGTTGCCCTTCCGCATCACGGCGTTCGGCGATCGCGTCTTGTTCGCCGCAGACTCTGGCCAGTCTGGTGTCGAACTCTTCATCAGCGACGGCACGCCGCCGGGCACACGGCTGGTTGCCGATCTGATTCCCGGCGCGTTCGGATTCTCACCGCGCGACTTCGCGGAGGTCGGGAACCGTGCGCTGTTCGTGTCAGACCGGTCGAGTCACCGCGGGGAACTCTGGTCGACCGACGGCACGACCGTGGGCACGCAGCTCGTGCGTGCTTTCGATGGCTCGCCCGAACTGACCCGCAGCGTGTTGTTTCGCGATCGCCGATACTTCCTGGCCGACGGGGGGGCGACGATTGGACGCGAGCTGTTCGTGACCGATGGCACCAGCAACGGGACCGAGCTCTTTTTCGAAGGAGTGCCCGGTCCGGCCCATGGCGATCCTGAGCTGCTGGGGGTGATCGCGGACCGACTGCTGTTCGTGATTCGCGACGGCAATACGTTTCGCGAGCTGTTTGCGAGCGATGGAACTCCGGCTGGCACCGTGCGCGTGATGCCCACGCCCGGCGAGTTCCTGTCCGGCTTCACGGTGGGGGCGACGTCCGAGTTCCTGCTCTTCAGCACGATCCGTGGGGGTGGCCTCGAGTTGTGGCGTACGGATGGATCCGACGCCGGGACCGAGCCGTTGGCTCGCGATGTCGTTACCACGGGCGGCGGGCGTTCGGCGGCCGGCCAGATCTGGTTCGCGGCGCGGTCGGTGCTCGAGGGTGGAACCGAACTCTGGCGCAGCGATGGAACGATCGCAGGCACCGGACAGGCGCATGACCTGTTGCCTGGTTCCCGTGGCTCTTCGCCGGCGGGCCTGGTGGGCGGCGACGGTTCGGACATCCTGTTTCGCGCGCGCGACCTCGAGCATGGCAACGAGGTGTGGCGGCTCGACGCCGCAGGTGAACTGCACGTTGTCGATGTCTTCGCAGGGGCTGCAGATGGTCTCAACGGGTTGTCCGAGATCGCGATCGTCGAGGATCTCGTGTTGTTCACCGGCGACGATGGCACGACGGGGCTCGAACTCTATCGACTGCGACTTCGTTGAGCGGTCGCGCATTTTCCGTGACGTCGTGCGTGACGCGCCGCTGTCCCTGCCATGAAACGCTCGCAAGGACTTCGTTCGCCGCTCGGTCTCGGGCCGCGGCTCTTGATTGGCTGCGCCCTGTTGGCGGGCTCCGGCGGGCTCGTCAGTTGCAGTGGCGGTGGCGGCTCGGCCCCGGTTGGCCCCGCACCAGCACCGGCGCCGCCAGAACCAACCCTCGTTGCGGACCTGAACCCAGAGACCGGTGGCGGCGGTTCGAACCCGCGGGATGGGATCGAACTCAACGGCCTGCTGTACTTCTTCGGAACGACCCCCGAGACCGGCTTCGAGCTGTTCCGCACCGACGGCTCGATCGCCGGCACCGAACTGGTATTCGACGTCCGGCCTGGCAGCGATGTTGGGTTTCCCGAGGGGCTTACGGTGGCCGGGTCTCTGATCTTCTTCCTGGCGGATGACGGCCGTGGCAAGGAACTCTGGGTGACCGATGGCCAGGCCAGCGGCACGCGGCTCGTGCGCGAGATCGTGCCAGGCCCGGGCAGCACGAGCATCGACATCGTCGGTGCGCTGGGTGACGAACTGTTCTTTGCCGTCGACGACCCCGCCCGCGGTATCGGCAAGGAACTCTACGCGAGCGACGGCCAGACGATCCGGCTCGTGGCGGATATCAATTCGGGCCCGGGTGGCTCCTCTCCAGGGGCGGGTGTCGAGTACGACGGTCGGCTGGTGTTCTCGGCGCTAGCGAGCGATACCGGGCGCGAACTGTGGGCGACCGACGGGAGCGCGGCGGGCACGGTGTTGGTGACGGATATCGATCCGGGGGCGAGATCCAGCAACCCGTTCCCGATCGGCGCGGCCCATGGCGCGTTCTACTTTCGAGCGCGCCCAGCGGCGCTGGGCGATGAACTCTACCGCCTCGACGCCACGGGCCTCGCACTCGTTGTCGATCTCAATCCCGGACCCGAAGACGCGTCTCCCCGGTACGTCGGGGTCCACGATTCGAACTTGTTCTTTGCGGCGACCGACGGCGTCCACGGCCACGAGCTGTTCCGATACGACGGGAGCAGCGCTGCTCCGGTGCTCGTCGCGGATTTGCTGCCAGGTCCGGACGGCTCGGGTCCTCGCGGGTTGATCGAACTCGACACCGGCGTCGTGTTCTCGGCTGACGATGGGGTGCGTGGCCACGAGCCTTGGATCGCGGCGGGCCCGGGGTTCGTGCCACAACTGCTGGTCGATGCGGAGCCCGGTCCGGGATCCTCGGCCCGCTTCGTGCAGGGGCACCGGTTGACGGGCACCCAGGGCCTGCTGCGCCTGCGTACCGAAGCGCTGGGTAGCGAACTTTGGATCACGGACGGCACTCCGGCCGGTACGGCGCTGTTTGCCGATATTGACCCGCGAGTCGATAGGAACGGTGCTGGCCGCCATGGGCTGCAGGCTTTCGTCGGGAGCCTGGAGAGCGCGGCGGTCATCAGCGCCAACAACGGCGTCGACGGGTTCGAACCGTGGTTGGTTACGACGCTCGGCCTGCAAGCATTGGACCTCGTACCCCTGGCGACGCGGCCCTCCGTGCCACTGCGCTTGATCGCGGCCAACGAACGGGTGTTCTTCGACGCCGAGCATCCGGAGCTGGGGCGCGAGCTCTGGGTATCGGACGGAACCGCTGCCGGTACGACCGTGATCGATATCTCACCGGGCGCGGGCTCCGCGCTGATCCGCGATGGCGCCACGCTCGGTGACCGTGTCGTGTTTGCAGCCAGGGACGGTACGACGGGCCATGAGCCGTTCGTGAGCGATGGCACCGCGGCTGGGACGCGGCTGCTGCGGGACATCGAACTCGGCGCCGTCTCCTCGAATCCGGGTAGCTTCCGGCAGCTCGGTGACCGTGTCCTGTTCGCGGTTTCGAGCCCCGCGGATGAGCTCTGGGCGACCGATGGTACGACTGCCGGCACCCGGCGACTGCGCGGCTTCGACAACGGGCCGCAACTGCGCCGCGGAGTCGAGTTCCAGGGTCGTCTCTACTTCGCGGCGAACGGCGGTGCGGGCATCGGGTTCGAGTTGTTCGTTACCGATGGGACGGCCCCGAATACCGAGCTCTTCCTGGACACCGTGCCAGGTTCGACCAACGGCTTCCCCGAGCCCCTCGGTGTCGTCAGGGACCGACTACTGTTTTCGGCCCGCAACGCGGCGGGCGACTTGCATGTGTTCGCAACCGACGGAACCGCGGCGGGGACGGCGGTGGTCACGACGACGCCGGTTGGTTTCTCGTTGAGCACCCTTGGGCAGGCTGCGGAGTTCGTCCTGTTCACCGTGTCCGTTGCAGGCGGGGCGGAGCTGTGGCGATCCGACGGCACCGCGGCGGGAACCGGTCCTGTGGCTACCGGCGTATCGGGCGTGCCGGGCGCGGTCGCGATCGGTTCCGAACTGTGGTTCGCGGCCCGCGAGGACGCGACCGGGACCGAGTTGTGGCGCTCGGACGGTTCCGCGGCCGGCACCCGCCTCGCGCTCGACATTCATCCCGGCTTCCGTGACTCGTTCCCGGATGGACTCGTGACCGATGGTTCGCGCGGCTTCTTTCATGCGTTCCGCCCAGAGGATGGGCGCGAACTCTGGCGGATCGATTCCGACGGCGGACTGACGGTCGTCGACATCGCGCCGGGGCGCGCGAGCAGCATGTTTCGGGGAACAGATCCGGTAATCGTCGGGGGCAACCTGCTCTTGCCGGCGGACGCCGGGCCGACGGGTCTCGAACTGTTCCGTCTCGAACTGCAGTGACGCGGTCAGTCTCCGGAGTTCGGTTGTTCGAGCACGCGACCGATCCGGGCCAGGGCACGGTGCAGGATCATTCGCACCGCGCCCGCGCTCTTGCCGATCTCCTCACCGAGCTCGGCGTGGCTCTGGCCCAGTAGTTTGAAGCCCGTGAGCACGAGGCGCTGCTCCGCCGAGAGCGCGTCGAAGGCGCGTTCGAAGCGTTCGTGGGCTTCGCGGCCCATGGCGATCTCGCTCGGCGTCAAGAGATCGGCGTAACGCGAGTGTTCGAAGTCCTCGTCGATGGCACCGGCCTCGCGCTCGCCGCGGCGCATCTCGCGCGCATAGAACCGTTGCTTGTCGGCCATCTTCCGATTCGCCGTCGTGAACAGCCAGCGGCGAAAGCTCTCGGCATCGAGGTCATCGACCTGGTCGAGGTCTTGCAGAACCTCACGGCACACGCTCTGGACCAGATCCGTATCGCTCTCACGGCTACGGATCCGGCGTCCGAGGCGCATGCGGAAGAACGCTTTGAGATCCGGCAGGTTGCGCGCGAACAGCTCCTCGATGGCTGGCTCGCTGCCGCGTGAGGCGTCCTGCAGCAGCTTGTCGAGATCGCGTTGGTCCATGGGGCGCTGGCTCACTTCCCGGTTGGAAGTTGCTGGATCATTCGGTGCAGGACAGACCTCTTGAGATGGTTGCCTGCCGAGCTCCGATGCGGACCGTCGATCACGCCTGGCAGATCCGTGCGGGTCGAGAAAACGTCGATCCCGAGCCCCATGTGGCCGACCAGGAGTCGTTGGCCGGAGTCGTCGAACGCCAACGAGACGGCCGGATGGGAGGCCTGACAGACATGCAGGCTGCGATCGCCGTGCCGATCCCAGATGTGGATCTCTCGCGCGACGTCGCCGCTGAAGACGCGATCGCCACTCGCGGTTGCAGCCAGGCAGAAGATCGGCGCGCCGTGACCGTGGCCCGTGCGAAGGAAGCGGCCGGTGTCACGATCCCAGATCATCAGACGGGGATCCTGACCGCCGGCGACCACTTCGTCGTCGCCGCTGTAGATGGCGGTGCCGATCCAGCCGCGGTACCCGGCGAAGTCGTGACGGCGGGTTCGCGACGACCATCGCCAGGTTCGCAGCGTCCCGTCTTCGGCAGCGGTCAGGAACTCGGACCCGTCGGCTGCGAATGCGATGCTGCTGACGAATGCTTCGTGGGCCTGCCATTGATCGATGAGGGTACCCGTATCGCTGTCCCACACCCGGACCGTACCGTCGGGCGCGCCGGCTACGACTCGCGCCGCATTGGGGTGGAGTGCCGCGCACGTCACGGCGTGATCGCCGGTGTCGACGGGCCGTGGCGTCGGGGAGCCCGCCGCTCCGGCGGGCAACTGCCACACCGCGACCTGGTTGTCGTGGGATACCGTGAGCAGTCGCTCGCCCACCACCTCCAGGGTGTGCATCCAGATGCGGTGCGGGCTCTGCCATCGTGTCGCGCGACCCGACTGCAGGTCGATGGTCGCGAGTTCGCCCTTCGAGCTGCCGACCAGCGCTTGGTTCGAACCCAGGGCGGTGATGGCGACGCTTCCCTTCAGCCCGTGCTGAAGTCGGGATTCGCCGCCGCGCGCGGCGAAGTCATAGCGTCGAGCAGTCAGGTCGTCACCGATGCTGACGCAGGTGTTCCCGTCCGATGCCATGAGGAGTCGTGATACGCGACCGGCGTGGCCGGCCAGGACGGTACGCTGCCTCGCTTGGAGCCGCGTGGGATCGAAGTCGTAGATCGCGATTCGACGTTCGGACTCGGTAACCGCGAGACGGCGCCCTGCTGCGTCGATCGCGAGGCCGCCCGCATCGCGGATGTTGAGTTGATCCCAGCGCGCCCGTTCGTCGGCGATCACGAAGACGCTGCCGGTTGCCGAAGCGAAGACCGTCGCACCGGTCCGGTCGAGGCCGAGACCTGTCGTCCTGCTCCAGTGATGGCTGAGCGCGCGACGTTCGTGCCAGGTCGCCGTGTCGAACACGAGTATCCGTTGTTTGCGGTAGTCGCAGACGGCGAGAGCCGAACCGTCGGCGCTCGCTGCAACGGGTAGCGGGAATCGTTCTTGCCGCACCCCGAGGAAGCGCCCGAACGTGAGGTCCGCGAGACTCCAGATCGCGATCTCGGCGTTGGCATGAACTGACACCGCCTGGTCGGAGGCCGGCAGCAGCGTAAGTGCACGGACGGGGCGATTGTGCAGCGCTTCGTGTTGTAGTGTCGCGGTGACCGCGCCGGACTCCGGGTCGTGTCGTGTCAGCTTGCCGTCGCGGTGCCCGAGCCAGATCGCGGTCGGGCTTCTGGCGATCTGAGTTGCCGTCGTCGCGGCTGGCGGCAGCTCGAGGGTGTCATGGGGTTCGGCTTGCCCGGGGCGCCAGAAGGTCATGGTGCGCGAGGTCGGGTCCAGCGTCGCCAGTTGGTCATCCGGTCCGAACCAGGTTGCCGCGGGTTCTGAGCGGGCACTCATGGCCACGAGTTCGCCGTCCGTGGCTCGCGCCGCCAGGTGGTACCACTCGAACCCGCGAAACTCCGTGGGGCAGTTGGCCAGCAATTGCAGCGTGCGGGCGGCGCTCGCGCCCTGCGCGATCGTGGCCGCGGCGGCGGTTACGTTCGCGCGATACAACTCATAGCGGGTCTCTCGGGTAAGGGCTTCACTCGTCCGGCGGGCGCTGTTCTCGAGGCCGGCGATGACCGCACCTGCGACGGCCGCCACGAGCAGGGCGAACACGGCGGCCACTGCGACCACGGGATTGCGCTGCGTCCATCGCCAGGTCCTCGTGGCGGGCCCGGGCCGGCGAGCCTCGATCGGGCGTCTGGCCGCGACGTTGTCGAGGTCCGCGCGCATCGCGGCCATCGATTCGTAGCGCTGAGCCGGCTCGATAGCCATCGCGGTCAGGCACACGGTCTCGAGATCACGGTGCACGGCGCGGTTGCGATGGCGCAGCTTCGCGGGGCGACCGTTCAGGATGTTGGTACGCGTCTGCTCGGCATGTTCACCGCGGAACGGGTGGTCGAGCGCCAGCAGCTCGTACAGCACGACGCCCAGCTGGTAGATGTCGAGTGAAGCGCTGGCCACGGGTAGGCGTGGCCCGAGATACTCTGGCGGCAGGTAGGGCAGGGAACCGATGCGAGCGGTGCTGCGAGTCAGGTCCTGGGCGCCCTCGATACGAGCGAGCCCGAAGTCCGTGAGCATCGCGCGTCCGTCGGCCCCGATCAGAATGTTCGAGGGCTTGATGTCGCGGTGGAGGATCCCGCGCGAGTGTGCGTGGTCGATGGCTCCGGCGAGTTGTCGAACCATGGCCAACGACGCTTCGGTCCAGGTCTGGTTACGCGCGCGGCGCGTCGACTCGCCGGTCCCGGTACCAGATCCCGATCCGGACTCGCCGCCATCGGTGCCCAGTTGCCAGAGATCGCTTGCGCTCTTCGTGCCGGGGTCCTGTCCGCGGTGCACGGCGAGTCTCGACGCCAGTGCTCCGCCCTCGATGTATTCCATCGCGAAGTAGGGCAGGTTGTTCTCTGCGCCCACCGAGAAGACCTGCACGATCCCCGGGTGTTGCAAGCTCGACGCGGCCTCTGCTTCGCGCCGGAAGCGTTCACGGCTGTCGGCAAAGGCGAGGAACTCTGGCCGCATCACCTTGAGCGCGACCGCGCGGGCGAGCTCTGGCTGGTGGGCGAGAAAGACGATTCCCATGCCCCCGTGGCCCAGTTCTCGCGAGCGGGTGAACGCGCCGAGAGTGCGCGGCACATCGCCGACCGCACCCGGCATCGTAGCGCTGTCGAGCCACTTCCCAGCGTGCAGGCGGCCGTAGATCTGCCGCACGCGCACGGCGAGGTCGGGGTGGTGTTGATCGACCGCGGCGAGTGCGGCTTCGACGTCGGGAGCCTCGAGGCAATCGAAGACGAGTTCCTCGATCCGATCATCGTCCGAGGAGGCGCTCATCGTTGTGTCGGCAATGCGGGCGTGCGGGCGAATCGCGCTCGCTGCGGTGGCGGGGATCGAGGAACTATAGCCGATGGCGCAGGTCCGGTATCGCGAACGTCCCGGATGACTCGGTAACGGTTGTCGCTGCCGCTGCCGGTGCGGTCGCCCCGCGGTTGACGTGTTCGCACAGAACCGTCATCGTGCCGCCGCCCGTGAGCGCTTCCATTCACTGCAAAGGCCTGGCTGCCCGCTTCGGCGCCCGCGAGCTGTTCTCCGGACTCGATCTCGACGTGCAGCCCGGCGAGGTCGTCGGTCTCGTCGGTCCGAACGGCACCGGCAAGTCGACCCTGCTCCGCATTCTCGCCGGGCTGCGTGCACCCGACGACGGTGCGGTGACACGGTCGCCGAAGACGGCGACGGTCGGCTACCTCGCTCAGGAGCCCGACCGCCTGCCCGGCGAGGCCGTGCGCCAGCTGCTCGGTAGGCGCACCGGCACGACCGCGGCGGAGGCGGCGATGAATCGCGCCGCCGACGCAATGGCCGATGGCGAACCGGGCGCCGACGAACGCTACTCCGACGCGCTCGAGCGCTGGCTGGCGCTCGGTGGCGCCGACATCGAAGAGCGCATCGCGGTCATCGCGGCGGATCTCGGCCTCGACGTCGACCTCGACCAGGAGATGACCACGCTGTCGGGTGGACAGGCGGCGCGCGTCGGCCTCGCGGGATTGTTGCTGTCGCGCTACGACGCGTTCCTGCTCGACGAGCCGACCAACGACCTCGATTCGTACGGACTCGACCGGCTGGAGGAGTTCGTGCAGCAGCTCTCGGCACCGACCGTCGTCGTCAGCCACGATCGCGAGTTCCTCACCCGCACCGTTACCAAGGTCGTCGAGATCGATCGGAGTCTGCAGCGGATCGCGGTCTACGGTGGCAGCTACGAGAGCTACCTCGAAGAGCGGTCCACGGCCCGGCGGCACGCGGCCGAGGCCTACGCCGACTACGCCGAGAAGCGTGGCGACCT
Organism: bacterium; assembly: GCA_024743115.1. Classification (GTDB taxonomy): domain Bacteria; phylum Planctomycetota; class UBA1135; order UBA1135; family UBA2386; genus JAGQRA01. The sequence goes on from JANSXC010000001.1 coordinate 398,812, forward strand.
CGAGGCGCGCGCTCGCCGCCAGCGGGCGTGGATGCAGAAGGGCGTCAAGAATGCGCGTCGCAAGGCGCCCGACAAGGACAGGTGCGGTCGCGCGTTCCGGATCGAGAGCACCGAGAAGCAGGCCGCCAAGGTCAAGCAGACCGAGCGAATGATCGAGCGCCTCGACGAGGTGCAGGCGCCGCGGAAGGAGTGGCAGCTGCAGCTCAGCATCGCCGCAGCACCTCGCTCGGGCGAGATCGTCGCGACGCTGCGATCCGCTGTCGCGGAGCGCGGCGACTTCCGTCTCGGACCGCTCGATCTGCAGCTCGATCGGCGTGATCGGGTCGCGATCACCGGTAGCAACGGCGCCGGCAAGAGCACGCTGCTCGCGTTGCTGCTCGGCCGTCTGCCGCCGACCGCCGGCGAAGCGACTCTCGGCTCGGGCATCGCGATCGGTGAGGTGGACCAGGCCCGCGCTCACTTCGACGCCGATTCCCCGACGGGCGAGGTCTTCGCGGCCTGCCTGCCCGACTGGAGCACGTCCGACGTCCGCACCTTGCTCGCGAAGTTCGGCATCGGCAGCTCACAGATCGACCGCATCGCGAACTCGCTCTCGCCCGGCGAACGCACGCGCACCGCGCTCGCGCTGCTGCAGGCACGCGGCGTCAACCTCCTCGTACTCGATGAGCCGACGAACCACCTCGATCTCGAAGCGATCGAGCAGCTCGAGCTCGCGCTCGAGTCGTTCGATGGCACGGTGCTGCTGGTGACCCACGATCGCCGGATGCTCGACACCGTGCGGCTGACACGACGATGGCACGTCGAGGACGGCGGGGTGACCGAGATCGCGGCGGGGTAATCCGATCGCGCTATCGCACGCGCACCAGGCGATGGCGCGGCAGGTTCGCGGACTCGACGGTCGACTCGACGTCGGTGAGGAAGCGATGGCCGTCGACGTAGTAGCCCGCGGTCGGTTTGAGGTCCGGAACCCTGTCCTGGAACCAGCGATTGAGTACCTGGACCATGAGTTCGCGCGTGTACTTCGCGAAGCAGCTCGCGAGCGCGGTCGGGAACGCGCGGTCCTCACCGCGTTCGGCGAACGTGACCGTGATCTCGTGCGACGGTTCGACGAGGCGGTACGACGACAGCCCCGGGGTCTCCGTAAGGGTCTCGACGCGGGCCTGAGGTCGCAGGCGTCGTAGATCCTCGCGGTAGTGCATACGGCCACCGCAGCGGTCGGCGACGAGCTGCCGACGGGCCGGCGCGCTCGCTGGTCTGGCGGCGCTCGCGTCGACGTCGCCCTCGGCACCGGCCTCGGCGAGCTTCTCCGGCCTGGCTTCGCTGGCCGTCGCGGCTGCGTCGTCGGTCGCCGTCGGCACGCGTCCGAGGATGCGGCCGATCACCTCGGCGTAAGCGTGGAAGTGCGCGCGCGACTTGTTGTCGGTGTCCGCGATCAGGCCGTTCCATTCCTCGACGTCGACCGGGCGCACGGCCAGATCGAGCAGTTCGATGTCGTGGCGGCCGAGCGCGCGTGCGACGAGGTCGCCGCGGAGTTCGACGAGGCCCGGATCCGCGACGTGCGGGAGCGGCAGGTCGAGGTCCTCGTACCAGGGGCAACGGTCAATGGGCTCGAGGTCGACCTCGAGCGCCGCGAGCCATTCGCGCAGCGTCCCGGGTAACGTGCCGTGCTTGGCGGCCCAGAACACGAGTGCGGTCTCCTCGAGTCGTTCGAAACCGTGGGGGCCCTGGTTGACCTTCTTGCTGTCCGCCACCCGGACCTTGCCCTTGATGTGCTTCCGTCGACTGACGTGGTAGCGCAGGATGCGCCACGGATCGACGCCCTCGGGGCCCGTCATCGCCACGCCGGCGACTACGAGCGGGCCGAGGATCGGCCCGAGTCCGGCTTCGTCGACGCCCGCGAGGAAGTTCACGACCTGACCGAACCGTCATTCTGGGCCGTAGTCAAGCGTCCTTGGCATCGGCGGAATGCGGAGCGTGAGACGGAAGGCTTGCGGAACCGGGCGGCGTTGGCCGATAGCGCGCCTGGAGGCCATTGATGGAAGTCTTGCTCGTCGAAAAGGACCCGTTGATCCGTGACCAGATCAAGGTCGGGCTGCAGCAGTTCCCCGAGTTCGAGGTGACGGTCGGTGTCGGTCAGGCGGGGATCAACCAGATGCGCGGTCGGCGGTTTGACTGCGTCTTCCTGGGCGTTGATCCGCGGCAGAAGGACACCGTCAAGCTGTTGCACAACCTGCGGCAGATCGACCAGGGGGCCGAACTGTTCGTCCTGACGCCGGCACGCAACGTGCGCGACATGCAGGCGGACAAGGGCAAGTTCGACATCCATTCGTTCCTGCAGCAGCCGCTCGACCTCAAGGAGTTCTTCGGGCTCGTGGGGCGCTTCCTGGAGCGGCACACCGAGCGCGAGAACTCGGCGTTGCGCAAGTCGCGCGGCCGGGCCGAAGCGCGCACGTAGGCCGGGCGGGGCTCCGCACCCTGCCCACGGGGGCGAGGGCAGAATCGTCGCCGCCGACGTGAGCCGGCACTTGCGCCGACGGCCCGGGCTTCGAATAGTGCCGGGCCATGGAACCGGTCAGCTCCCAGCCACAGAAGATCGCGCCACGCACCAACCTGTGGCTCGAGTCGCGCTATCGCAAGCTGAAGCGCGGCCTGCCGCAGACGATCTTCTACTGTCCGAAGTGCAAGGGCGACCGCCGGCGCCGTAAGCAGTGCAAGCACTGTGAAGGCTTCGGCAAGCTGACCAAGGAGTCCGTTCAGGAGTTGATCGGCCGGCGGATCCTGCCGCGCATGCAGGCGAAGACGGGCAAGTTCCACGGCGCGGGGCGCGAGGACATCGATGTGCTGATGCTCGGGCGCGGGCGGCCGTTCGTCTACGAAGTCGTCGGCGCGCGGAATCCCGATGTCGATCTCGAGGAACTGCGGCGTGAGATCGAGGAGCGTGCCGAGGGCGCGATCGAACTCGACCCGTTCGTGCGCGTCCGGCGGGAGCGAGTCGTCTACTGGAAGAACACGCATTTCGACAAGATCTACCGCGTTGGCGTCGAGATGACGGGCGAGCCCGACGCCGCGGCGATCGCTGCCGCCTCGACGTTTGCGGGCGTCGTCGTCCAGCGCACGCCGCAGCGGGTCGCGCACCGCCGTGCCGATCTCGACCGTGAGCGCGCGCTGGAGGTCCTCGAAGTCGTGACGAAGGGGTCGGCGGAACTCGAGATGCGCGTGAAGTGCCAGCACGGCACCTACGTCAAGGAGTGGATCTCCGGGGACGACGGCCGGACCGTGCCGTCGTTGAGCTCGCTGCTCGGGGTGCCGTGCCGGTGCGCTCAGCTCGACGTCGCCGAGATCCTCACCGACGACCCGGCGACGACTGCGTAGGACCGTCTGCTCGTGTGCTGGCCGGGGCATGGCCGGCGCGCAGCCGGCGGCGGAAGGCGCGAATCGCGACGAGGTACTTCCACACGTCGCTGACGATGCGCACCGTCGACTGCTTGTCGGCCCGGCGCTCGAACCGGCAGGGCACTTCGACGATCCGCAGGCCGGCCTTGTGGGCCAGCACCATGATCTCGCTGTCCCAGAACCAGTGCTTGTCGCGGGTTTGCTGTACGACGGGCACGATCCGTTCGCGTTTGAAGAACTTGAACCCGGTCTCCGGATCCTTGAACGGCACGTCGAACAGCATGCGAAACAGCCAGCGATAACCTTGGCTGAGGATGTGTCGGACGATGCTCTGAGGTCGCAGTCCGACCTTGTATCCGCGGAACGCCGTGGCGCCGTCGGCACCGTCGTCGATCGCGGCGAGGACGGGCGGCAGGAATCGCGCGTGGACCTCGAGGTCGATGTCGAGGAAGCCGACGACGTCGCCGCGCGCAAGCAGGAAGCCCTCGGTGACCGTGCCGCCGCGGCCGACGTTCTGCTCGTGGTAGATCGCTCGCCAGTCGGGTTGGTTGGCGACGAGCTCGCGGATCACGTCGGCGGTCCGGTCCGTGCTCTTGTCCTCGAGAAACAGCAGCTCGTAGCGCTTCCCCGTCGCGTCGAGCTCGGCGGTGAGCTCGCGGACGGAATCCCGCAGATGCCCCTCTTCCTGGTAGCAGGCGATCACGACCGTGAGGTCATATTGGTCCGAGCCCTGCTCGCTGGAGCTCCTCTCGCCGGAGCCGCCGTTCTCGTCCGTGGGCGTCACGGCAGGATCTTGACCTTGTAGACGTCGATGCCCTGGAACGCGCGATGCTCGAGCACGGTGACCTTCGCATGCGTGAGCAGGTCGGCGATCGTGTGATCGTTCGCGGCTGGCGGGTGCCAGCGGTTGCGCACCAGGTAGCAGATGCCGTCCGCGGGTGGTGCGACGGGCAGCCGATCGGGGCTGCTCGCACTGGCGTGAACCCGCAGCTTCGCCGCGGCGAGCAGGGCGCTGTTGTGGTTCGCGAACTCGTCTGCGAAGTCGCCCGCGGCCGTGCCGAGCCAGCTGCCGAAGCTTGCCGTGATGCGATCGCGGATCGCTGCGGGTGAGAGCTTCGGGCTCATGGTTTTCTGGTGCTGGATGCGCGAGTCGTAGTACGGCAGCGGCCGCGGATTCGACATCGAGCAGTACACCGGCCGCGTCGTCGGATCCCGATCGATTGCATCGCCGAGCCAATGTGTCGCGGCTCGCCAGTCCGGCGTCGGGCGGTGGACCGTCCAGTGGGAGTCGCCGTGTCGGTAGATGCCGAACAGCGCTCCCGCGAGCACGAGGAGCAACAGCCCGCCCGCGACCGGTCGCGCGACGCGCGGCGTGAGCCGGATCCCGGCGCCCAACAGCAGGAGTACGTACGGCAGGCTCGGCAGACAGCTGCGCGCGGCGTACGTGTTGCCGAGTTCGGCCCATGCCATGAGCACGAGGCAGCCCGGGATCGTGAGCGCGAGCGCCGGCACCCAGGTGCCGAGCGGATACTGCTGCTGCCGGCTGAGCACGTGCACGAGGCCGAAGCCCATGAGCGCGATCGCGAGTCCGGCAGGCAGCCAGAGGCCGAGCACATCGTGTAGCGCGAAGGGTTCGAGCGCGTTGCCCGTGAGACTCCAGTGCACGAAGAATTCGTAGAGCGCCGCGGGCGTGAGCGGCTCGAGATCGACGTGCGCGACGTCGAACTCACCGACTCGTTGTTTGCCCCAGATCCACAGCGCGAGCAGCATGAGGCCGGCGCCGTGCCAGCAGAGCACGTTCAGCGCGGTACGCGTGAAACCGCGGGCGACGAGGGGCGCTGCGATCGCGAGCACGATCAGGAAGAAGCCGAGGTAGTAATCGAGCAGCAGCAGCGTGCCGAGGCTCACGACGTACAGCACCCAACGCCAGCGACTGCACGTGCCCGCGGTAACGAGCAGCCGTTCGAACGAGTGGACCGCGAGCAATGCCATGAACGTCGAGGCCGCAGGCAGGCCGGCGTCGGTCGAGTACCAGACGTGCGGCGGTGAGATCGCGAGCAGCGCGACTGCCCAGATCGCCGCCTCGGGACCGACGAGTCGCCGGCCGACGCGGTAGAGCAGCGGGATCGTCAGGAGCCCGAGCAAGAGGCTCGGCAGGCGCAGCACCCACTCGGCATCGCCGAAGAGCTGGGTCCACAGATACATCACCGTGACCCAGAGCGGTGGGTGACTGTCGACGTAGATCGTCGCCAGCAGTTGCGCAAACGTGCCGATGCGCTGGTGCGACAGGCACGCTTCGTCGAACCACACGCTGTCGAACAGCAGAGGTACCCGCACGCCGGCCGCGACGATCACGAGCACGAGCAACGGGATGCCGTGGTTGGTGGGCGAGGGGGTGGTTTGGGCGCTGGCGGGGGGTTCCATCCGGACGGGCAGTTCGGGCCGATGCGTTTCATCGGCAGGCGGGTCGGGTCGGCTGAGGGCTTCGGTCAGGGCCCTTGGAGTAGTCGGATCCAGCTCGGAAAACTACGGTCGAACCGAAACGTGACGAGTCGGCGGGCGCGGTGGGTGGCCGTGAATCGGGCGCTGGCGAGGTCGAATCGGCCGGCTTCGAGCAGGGCCGGGAACTCGGGTCTCAGGTCGATCGTGGTCGGGACGAGCAGGTCGAGGCCGGCCAGGCGATCGAACGCGGGGCCGGTCAACGCCGCGCGCGAGTCGGTCAGCGGTTGGCCGTTGGCGAAGAACCGCAGCATGTCGATCCGGCCCGTGCCGGGCGGGCCGAGGCCGTAGTTCTGGCAGATGCAGCAGATGTAGCCGTTGGCCGTGAACAGCGTCAGGCGATACGCCGTGGGGGCGACGCCCGGAGTCTCGAGGCCGAAGCTCGGCTCGTTGCGTTCGAAGATGCCGGGGTAGCGCGCGGTGGCGGCGAGGAGCCGCTCGGTCGACATGTCGATCACGCCGTCCTCGTCGCCGCGGATCGGCAGGTCGGGGAGTTGCTGTTCGCTCGCGGTCGGCGCGACTTCGATCAGTCCGCGTTCGGGCTCGAAGCGCCACGTCGAACCGCCGGGCAGCGCGCGCGGACCGCTGTCGGGGAACGGGCGGAAGCTGGGGCGCGGATCGAGCGGGCGCAGCGCGAAGACCTTGTTCAGTTTGTTCGTGAACGGCCGCTGCAGGATGCGGTCGATGCCGAAATGCAGCTGGACGGCCGTGCCGCTCGCGTTGGCCCGCGGCAGTCCGGCGACGAACATCGGAGAGGCCGCGCCGGCATCGTTCGCGGCGTGGATCGCGGCGTGGATCGCCGCGGATTCGCGGTCGGCATCGAGTTGTTGCTGGCGCACGGCGACGAACGGCAAGGCCCACGCGACGAGCACGACCGCCGTGCCGACCCAGCGGCCGGGGGCGGCGAGCAGCCCGGCGAGTGCCACGGCGGGCAGGTAGAAGTAGCGCTGGTTGTGCACGTTGTCCGCGCCCGCGAGGAACGCCGCGAGCGGCGCGGTCAGGCAGCCGAACATCACGAGGCCCGCTACCGTTCGACCGGGGCGGCGTACCGCCAGCCACACGGCGGGCAGCAGCGCGACCCAGCCGAGCACGGGGAGCGCGCTCGCGATGGTGCCGTCGCCGAGTGCGTCGTTGCCGATCCATCGCAACGGGGTCAGCACGTTGGCGACGTAGGTCAGGTAGCCCTGGGCCATCGCAAGCGGGTCGTAGGCCGCGCCGAGGTAGCCGCCGAACTGACCGAGCGCGAACCAGCGCCAGCCGAAGTAGACCAGCAGCGTGAGCCAGACGGGCAGGCTCTCGCGGAGCGCGAAGCGCACCCGGCCGCCAAGCGAGTCGATCGCACTGCCCGCGCGATAGAACGCGAGCAGGCTCGCGGCCGGCGGCACGACGAACGCGAGCTCCTTGCTCATGAGCGCGAGCACGAACGCGATCACCGCCGGCCAGCGGGCAGTTCCCCGGTCCGGCGCGAACAGCCGCCGTTCGCATTGCCGCAGGATCAGCAGCCCCGCGAGCAGGCACCAGACCACCGTGTGGCTGTCGACGCGGCCGACGCCCCACGCGATCGACCCGACGTGGCCGGGCACGAATGCCCAGAGCAGTCCCGCACCGAACGCGCGGGTCGGGCCGAGGAAGCGCCGCCAGATCAAGGCGACGAGTAGCGCGCTGATGCCGTGCGCGAACACGTTCGAGCAGTGGCTCACGAACGGATCGCCGCCGCCGAACAACTGGTCGACCCAGAAGCTCAGCGTGATCAGCGGGCGGTAGAACAGCCAGATGTCGGTCGCGCCGTACTGAGGGCCGACGAAGTCGTGCGCGACGTTGCCGATCTCGCTGGCGTAGTGCACCGCGAGGAAGTCGTCGCTCTGCCAGTAGGGCGACAGTGGCCACCACATCGCGATCGCGAGGAGCGGCAGCAGGGCGAACCAGCGTGGCGCCGGCCCGACTGCAGTTCGGGTCACAGCATGACGCCGAGCAGCTCGGTCTCCATCTTCATCTCGCCGTTGCAGAACACCTGCGCGGGCATGCGGGCAAGTCGTCTGCCGGAGAGCCGGACGTTGCCGCTGACGAAGTAGACCCGGGCGGGCGGCTCGACGATGCCGCGCATCCGCACGTTGTTGAGACCGGCCAGACCGATGAACTCGTCCTCGGCCCACTGGTTGGACTTCTTGATCAGGAACGACGCGACCTGGGCGGCGCCTTCGATCATGAGCACGCCGGGCATGATGGGGCGGCCCGGAATGTGGCCCTTGGCCCACCACGGATCGTCGTCCCAGTCCTTGTAGCCGACGGCCACGCCGTTCTCGGCGTCGTAGTAGCAGATGCCGTCCAGCAGCACGAACTCGTCGCGGTGCGGCAGTATGCGGCGGATATCCTCGACCGGGACGACGTCCTGGCTGAGATCGAGGCTTTCGAGGTCGACGATCGGCTGGCCCATGGCGAGCCGGCACTGTAGCGCCGGGCTGCCTGCGGCTCCACAGACGTATCTGGCGGCCGTGCTTTCGCCGCGTGGGAGCGGCGCCGCCAGCCCAGCCCAGCTCAGCCCAGCCCAGCCCAGCTGAGTCAGCCGAGCTGAGTCAGCCCAGCCGGGTCAGCGCAGCCTGGTCAGACGCGCGTTGACGAGATCGGGATGCACGCCGTCCGTGATCGTGATCTGGCGCGTCCACGGCTGATGGTTCGGCTTCGTGACCGTGATCATCCACTTGCCCGGGGTCAGGTGCGGGAACGTCAGCTTGCCGCTGAGGTCCGTGACCTGGTCGAGGACCGTGAGCTTGACGCGGTCCGTGGCCTGGAGCTTGACGGTCGCGCCCTCGACTGCGTAGCCACCACGATCGGTGATCATGAGGTCGAGCGGCATGCCGCGCTGGATCTCGTAGGTGTAGCCCTGACCCTGGATCCGGTTGCCGTACATCCGCGCGTTGTCCTGCACGGTGACGACGACTGGTTCGGCGAGCGCGAGGCCTTCTTCGCCGGCGTAGAGCCGGTAGTCTCCGGCGAGCACGCCCTCGAAGACCACGGCGCCGTTGCCGTCCGTCTTGCCGGTGTAGTCTCGGCGGTTGGGCGGTTCGCCGACCGGGATCATGCGCACGTCGACCAGCGGGTAGGGGTTGCGGTCCTGGTCCCGCACGAGCAGGGAGAACGGGCGGCCCGGCGTGATGCGCAGCGAGATGTCGTGCAGCGGCGTCTCCTCGGTGACCATGACCGTGCGGCGACTGCCGTTGAGGCCGGGGGAGTAGACGCTGACGATGTACGGATGATCCGAGAACTCGATGTCACGAACCTCGAACGTCGGCGTGCCGACGCCGCGCTTCACGGGCACCATGTACTGCTTGGGGCGCTGGAACTTGCCCGACTGATCGATGGCGTTCCGCATCTCGGTCACCATCACCGTGATCGTTTCGATCTTGTCGAGAACGGCGATTGCGAGGCCGATGTCGCCGCGAATCACGCCCTTGTCCCAGTCCTTCGTCAGCTCTCGGCGCGCTGCCTCAGCCGCAGCAGCGGGGTCGTGGATCGTCTCTCCCGTCGCGACCGTGGGCGCGATTCCGTCGTCCGTCGACAGGGCCGGGTTGCCGTCTTGCACCGCGGTCGCGGCCGGCTCGTTGCCGGGGGGCGTCAACGCCTCGGTGGCATGGGAATCACCGCCGATCAACACGAGGCCGACGCCGGCTGCGAACGCGGCGACGGCGGCCAGAATGAGGAGGTCTCGGGTTTGCATCGGGGGGATGGCAGCTCGTGCTGCCTACCGAATAGTAACCTGAAACCGCGAGGCAACAGCCCCGGGCGCCACGTCACGGCTCATTCTGGGGCAGGTTCGCAAACCGGGGGTTGTCCCCGATGGCATGGGTAGGCGGGTGAAGCGGTCGGTGCGCCGCCGCGACTTTCGCGAGTACCGCCGCCGGCCGGCCGATTGTCGGATTCATGGACAGTGCGCGTTCGACCCCGGTTCTGACGGCTGCGAAACGGACCGTCCGCTGCCGAGGGTTCGCGACGGGCTGCGAGAGCGGCATGATGGGCGATGCGATGGTCACTTCGACAGCGGGTCCGAGGCGGGTGCTCTGGCTGCTGGTCGGACTCATGATCGGCTTGCCGATCGCGGCTCAGGCGCCGCTGGGCCTCGATCGCGCGTTGCCGCCCGATTGTGTCGCGGTCGCGACGGTTGTCGCGCCGGGGCGGTTGGTTGCCGATCTCGGGGCCGCCATCGGTCCCGTGCCGGACGGTTTGCCACCGGCGGTGCAGGGCATGGTGTCCGCGGGGATGCTCTTCGTGCGTACGCGACTCGGCGGCTCGATCGAACGCTTCGTGAATCGGGTTGCGGGGAACGGTCTCGCGTTCGGTGTGCAACTGCGGCGTGGCCGACCCGTGCCGCTGCTGGTGCTCGCGGCCCGCGAACCGGTGGACGCCGTCGAGTTCTTCGAACGCATCGGCGCCGCGGTCCATCACGAGCCCGACACCGATATCGTGCTCGTCAGTTCGCCCCACGGCGGTTTGGACACGCTGAGGGCCGGCTGGCGCGCGTCACGGTCAGCCGAACCCCAGAGCCGGCCCGCGGCCGCGCCGGATGCGGCGGTGCACGGTCGGGTTGACCTCTCGGCTCTGCGTGACGTCGTCGACTGGCCGTCCGTGACCGGGCTCGATGCGGCGGGCAAGGTCCTGTTCGCACCGCTGCTCGCGGTGTTGCCCGCAAGTGCGCACCTCGACGTCGAACTCGATGTCTCGGACGTTCTGCAACTCACTCTGCGGTGCGATGGCAGCGGGTTGCAGACGCGCTGGCGCGGGCTGATGGCCGAGGGCGGCGGCGACCGTTCGCGACCACCGTTGCCGGCCGACGGCCTGCTGCAGTTGACGCTCGATCGCAGTCTGACGGCATTGCTGCGGCAGCCCGAACGCTTCCTGTCCGAATCCGAAACGTTGGACGTGCAGAGCTTCTTGTCCATCGCCGACGCGATCGACGGTGCGGCGACCTCGTTCGTCGAGGATCTCATGGGCGGGCTCGAGGAGCCGATCGTGCTGACCGTGTTCGATGCGCCCGACGGCGACGACACGGCGCGGTCGCCGCTCGCGTTGCCGGGCTTCGCGTTGAGCGCGGGGATCGCGGATGTGCGCGTGGAACCGGTGATGCGACGAGCCGCGCAGGTCCTGACGCTGATCATCAATGGCGAACGCGCACAGAATCGCCAGCGACCGTTCATGGTGCGCCGCGCCTGGAGCGAACACGGTAAGGGGCTCTGCGCCGAGCCGCCGATGTGGCGCGGTCCGGGACGACCGCCCGTCGAAGATGGTTTGTCGCCGACGTTGTTGTTCGGTCAGGGTCACGTCGTGCTGGCATCGACGCACGCGGCCGCGGACCGCCTGCTCGCGGCCCTGCGCGAATCGGGTCCGCGGGTGACTCGCGGAGATCGCCTCGAGCTCCGCGGCCCGGCGATCGCTGCAGCGCTCGAGCGCGCGCGGCGGCCGCTCGAACTCGCCCGCATGCTCGACGAAGGCGAGACCGAAACCGCCGCGAAGCGGTTCTGGGACGCCGCGATCGTGCTCGTGCGAGCCATTGGTCGGCTCGAAGTCACCGCGGACTACGCTGCGGACGGGACGACGCTCGGCCTGACCCTGGAGCGTGCCCGATGACGAATCCACTGGCGCCCTGGCGGCCGACTGCCGGCGATCCGTTCGATCTCCGCAAGGTCGGTCATCTGCTGCGGCGGGCCGGGTTCGCGGCGCCGCTCGGCGTTCGGAAGCGCCTGGTCCGCGGCGGCCTCGATGCGGCACTGGCGTTCGTCGCGCCAAGGACCGCGGCGGTCGCGCCGGCCGACGAGCGGCTCGAGGACGTCGTCGCGTTCGGCAAGATCGAGCGACTGCGCGCATTTCGCGCCTGGCTGCTGCTGGAATCCGCGCATCCCTTGCGGGAACGGCTGTCCTACTTCTGGCACGGTCACTTCGCGACGAGCAATCAGAAGGTGCAGGACCCGCGCGCGATGGCGCATCAGCTCGCGACGTTCGATCGCCTCGGCGTGGGGCGGTTCGACGAACTCGTGCGTGCGATCTGTCGCGACCCGGCGATGCTGCGCTGGCTCGACAACGACGTCAACACGAAGAGGCAGCCGAACGAGAACTTCGCGCGCGAGTTGTTCGAGCTCTTCACGCTCGGGCGCGGGCACTACACCGAGGTCGACATCCGGGAGGCCGCGCGCGCGTTCTCGGGCTGGCACGTGCGCGATGGCCGCTTCCGCTTGCTCGGCCATCTGCACGATGGCGGGAGCAAGACCGTGTTCGGCACTACGGGGAAGCTCGGCGGTGACGACATCGTGCGACTCTGCGTCGAACGGGCAGAGTCGGCGCGGTTCCTGGCGCGGAAGTGGCTGCGCTTCTTCGTCCACCCTGATCCCGAACCTGGGGAAGTCGAGGCGCTCGCCACGGTCTATCGGCGCGAGGGTCGCGACGTCGGCGCCACGTTGCTGACGCTGTTTCGAAGCCGGCTGTTCTTCTCGGCGCCGGCCTATCGCAGCAAGATCAAGAGTCCCGCGGAGTTCGTCATCGGCACCGTGCGGCTGCTCGGCGGCCGCGGCAAGCCGGCGCATCTCGCGCGCGTGATGGGTTCGCTCGGCGAAGTGCTGTGCGAGCCGCCGTCTGTCGAGGGTTGGCACGGTGAGCGGGCGTGGTTGTCGCCCGCGTCGTGGCTCTTGCGCAGCAACTTCGTCGCCGACCTGCTCGCCGGGCGACGCGGCGGGCTGTCGGTCGATCCGCGCAAACTGTTCGGTCGACTCGAGCGACCCGAGCATCGGGTGCGCGCGGCGACCAACATGTTGCTCGACGGTGAGATCGACGCCGCGGCTCGAGGCCGCCTCGTCGAGCTCGCGAGCGCTCAGTCGGGGAGCGATCACCGCGCCGCGTGCGAATTGCTGCACGCGGTCGCCTGTCTGCCGGAGTTCCAACTGTGCTGAGGGGCATGAGCATGAACCGTCGAACCTTTCTCTCCGGTGCCGCGATGTCTCCGTTCGCGATGCGCCTGGCCCAGGCGGGCGAACCGACCGTCGGCTGGCTGCCCCGTGGCGATGACAAGGTACTCGTCGTGCTCGAACTCGTCGGGGGCAACGACGGCCTCAACACCGTGCTGCCGGTCGAGGACGCGGCGTTCGCCAGAGCGCGACCGCGCTTGTCCGTGGTGCGGAAGGGCGCGCATGCGCTCGAACGCGGACTCGCCTTGCACCCCGCGCTCGGCAAGCTGCATCGCCGGACGAAATCGGGCGGGCTCGCGGTCGTGACTGGGGTCGGCTACCCGGAGCCCGATCGCTCGCACTTCCGCAGCCGGGATATCTGGCACACGGCGGACCCGACGCACCAGAAGGTCGAGAACGATACGACGGGCTGGCTCGGGCGCGCGGCGGATCAATTGGCGGCGGCTGGTGCCGGGGTGCCGGCGGCGGCGGTCGGCGGGCTCGAAGTGCCGCTGGCGCTGCGCGCCCGACGGGTCACGGTGCCGAGCCTCGAGCGCGTCGAGGACTTTCAGTGGCTGGCGGCTGGGGGCAGCGGACCGGTGGCCCGCGGCGCTGCCGTTCGCGGGGTGGTCGGCGATGTCGAGCGGTCGGCGAAGTCGTCCGATCTTGCGCGCTTCGTCGGCGAGGTCGCGCGGTCGGGTGCTGCGCTGGCCGACGACCTGCAGCAGGCGCTGAAGCGCTACACGCCGCGTGCGGAGTACCCCGCAACCAAGCTCGCGCGTGACCTTCAGCTGACCGCGCAGCTCGCGGTCGCGGGTTTCGGCACCCGCCTCGTGCACGTCGCGCTCACGGGCTTCGATACCCACGCGCGCCAGTTGCCGACGCATGCCGGGCTGCTGCGGCAGCTCGACGGTGCTCTGGATGCGTTCCTCGCCGACCTCGGGAAACACGGCTTCGGCGACCGGGTCACCGTTCTAGTGCACAGCGAGTTTGGTCGGCGCGTGCGGGAAAACGCGAGTCAAGGTACCGATCACGGCGCGGCGGGGCCGGTCTTCGTGGCTGGCGGCGCGGTGCGCGGTGGTCTGATCGGTGCTGTGCCGGACCTCGGCGACCTCGATGACGGGGACCTCGTGGCCGAGGTCGACTTCCGGCGCGTCTACACGAGCCTCCTGACCTGGCTGGGGGCCGACTCGCAGGCGGTACTGGGACGGGCGTTCGAGCCACTCGCGTTGTTCGCGAAGTAGTCTCGGGCGATCGTCTCAGAGGCTCTGCCAGTTCTGCAGGAAGTTCGTTGCGGTGTCCTCGTAGGCCCGACCCAGCCCGGAGCAATGCACGGTGCAGTTCCGCGCGAGCAGGCCCTTGCGGGCGAGGCCGTCGAGGAACCGGAACAGCAGCTGCTTGTCCGGTCGGTAGTGCCCGGAGTTGTTGCTGGCGTAGGTCACGAGTCCGCTGCTGATCTTGATCATCCCCGCGCAGTTGACGTTGCCGCCGGCGTGGAAGCTGCTGTGGTGGAAACTCGACTCCTGGTGCTGAGCGATCGTGATCTCGCGACCGACAGCGGTGAAGGCGGCAGCGTCGCTGACACCCTTGCCCGAGTTGCAGGTGTAGCCCGCGGTGTCGGCGACGCGCGTGACGCCGTTCGGTTTGAGTTCGTCGAGCCAGAGTTTGCCGCCGTGGGGGTAGACCATCGCGAGCTTGTGGCGCGGCGCGATCGCTCGATAACCGTTGGCGCGGTCGCTGCCGTTGACGTAGGCCACGCCCGCCGTCGCGGCGACGAGGGCCTTGTCGTCGGCCGTGCAGATCGCATGGTCCTCGAGCCACAGGAAGAACGGCAGGTCGTGCTGCCCGATACTCGCGTACCACTCGCCGAACGCGGCCGAGGCGTCGTAGTCATCGCCGAGGTTGTCACCCTGCTGCAGCTGACCGTTCTGGAAGCTGACTTCGACGGGGCGATGCCAAGGATCCAGTTGCTCCATGCGGACACCGGCGTGTAGCCCGGTGTGCGTGGGGCTCTTGTCCTGGGGGCGGGTCAGCGCCGCGACGAGATGCTTCGGGTCACGGCTCGTCGAGGTGTAGTACTGCTTGAGTTCGAGCAGGTAGCGCGCCTTGCGCAGGCCGCGATTGAGCAGCGTCAGAACCGTGCGGTCGATCGACTGATCCGCGGCGTTGCCGGCTTCGAATCGATTCGAATGGGCGCGCTTCTGCAGCGCGACACGCTGCCAACCGTGTACGCCGCTGTACTGCTCTTCGGAGCGACCCTTGGCGGCGTCCGTATCGACGCGGAACTTCGTCAGGTAACTGCCCGCGGCCGCCGCGATTTCGGTCAGCTGCCGGGCGCGGTCATCGAGTCGCCCGAAGCTCGTCTTCGGAACGTCATGGTATTGCGCGATCGCGAGCGTCAGGCGTTCGAGAGCGCGCTTCGGCGTGTCTGTGCTGCTCTTGACCTTGGCCCGCAGGCGTCGGCTGCGGGACATCGATGCCGTCGAGTCTTGTCGGGCCACGACGGCCTGCCAGGCAGAAAGACTGGGAATGTCACGCCAGGGCCTCATCGATTCTCGCCTCGTGGGTGGTTCGCCATGTCACCAGCAGGAGGGGAGGCCTGGGGTGGGCGTTACCGGGTTTTTCGAGCGCGCGATGGATTCCTGTCTGCTCGGGAGTGCCGCCGCCGATCCTCGGGCCATGCGAACGTTCGTCTGCTGCGTGTTCGGCCTCGTGCTCGTCGGCGCCTCGGCGCAGGAGATCCTGCCCAAGGCCCGCCCGGCTGACGCGCCCGCGCTGCTGCGGGAGGCCGAGGCGGCATTTCGCGCCGAGCGCTACGCGCGCGCCCTGGCCGTGCTCGAGCGCGCGCACGCCCTGGCTCGCCGGCAACTGCAGCGCGCGGTGATCGGGGTCATGCCGGATCCGCCCGCGGAGTTCGTCGTCGCGCGGGCTCGGTCGCAGCGCGGCGCGGCCGCGACGGCCGGTCTCGTGCGGCGGGTGCGGTTGCCGATCCAGTGGCGTTGTCATCGGCCCGGGACGCCGTCCTCGGTCACGATTGCACTCCATCGCGCGGGCACGATGGTCGACGTCGCGAAGATGCAGCTCGGACTCGTCGAGCAGGACCCCGACCTCGAACGCGTGCGATACCGCGGCGCGAAAGCGGCGTTGCGCCGGTGCGATGGCGGGCGTCTCGAGCTCCACGTCGTTCTCCGGTCCGGGCATGCGGTGCTCGTGGCCGACTCGCGGGGGCTGCGCGTCGAGGAATTGCTGGCGCTCGTCGACCAGGCGTTGCTCGATCGGCTCGGCCCCCTTCTCGAGGCCGACTGACGGCGGCAACTTGCGCTATGTTCTGACGGCGTATGGAGCCTGTGGCGGGATCCGAGTCGCGCGACGACGGTTTGTTCGACGAGTACCTCGACCGGGCGCTCGCAGGTGACGCGGAGGATCCGGCAGCGTTCTGTGCGGAGCGCGGGGTCGACGCGCCGTCGTGGCTGTTCGAGCTGCACGAGCTCGTGCGCACGAGTGACCCGCTGCCGGCGGCGGGTGGTGGCGCCCGAGGTGATGGCCGGCGGCTCGGCGGTTTCGAACTCGTGCGGCAGCTCGGCGAAGGCGGGATGGGCATCGTCTACCTCGCCGAGGAAGTGGGGCTCGGCCGCCACGTCGCGCTGAAGACGGTGCGGCCCGAGCTCGCGGCTTCGCCGACTGCGCTCGCCCGATTCGAGCGAGAGGCGCGGGCGCTGGCGCGACTCAGCCATTCGAGCATCGCGGCGGTGCACTCCTACGGCGAATCCGATGGCGTGCGCTTCCTCGCGATGGAACTCGTGCTCGGTCGCGACCTCGACGAGGTGCTCGCCGATGGCCCGCTGCCCGTCGAGCGCGCAATTGCGATCGCGCGGGACCTGGCGCACGCTCTCGCGGCGGCGCACGCGGCCGGTGTGCTGCATCGTGACGTCAAGCCGGGCAACGTGCGGCTCGACCCGGACGGTCGCGTCCTGCTCATGGACTTCGGCCTGGCCCGGCAGCTCGACCTCACGGAACCGACGCTGACCTCGGCGTTCGCGGGATCGCCGGCCTACGCCGCGCCCGAGCAACTTACCGGAGCGCGTGAGGTCGACAGCCGGACCGACGTCTACGGTCTCGGCGTGACGCTCTATGAAATGCTCGTCGGTCAGGTGCCGTTCGCCGGGCGCAGCGTCGACGAGATCATGCGGCGAGTACTCACGGAAGACCCGCGTTCGCCGCGTCGCCACCGACCCGCGATTTCGCGGGACCTCGAGGCCGTCGTGCTCTGTGCAGTCGAGCGCCATCCCGAACGGCGCTACGTGACGATGGCGGACTTCGCCGCGGATCTCGATGCGCTGATCGCGCGCCGGCCGGTCGCCGCTCGCGCGCCCGGGCCCGGCCGCCGCGCCCTCGGTTGGATGCGGCGGCATCGGGTGGCGACGGTGGCGATTGCGCTCGTTTTCGTCACCGCGCTGGGGCTGCTGTTGCAGGCCGGCTGGTGGCATCGCCAGAATCGCGACCACGCCCAGGAACTCGTCGAGGAGGCCCGGTCACTCATGGGAGTACACGGCGAAGCTCGGCGTGCGGCGGAGTACGCGAGCGAGCGATTGCGTGGCCTCGAAGCCCGTTTGCGCGAGCGTCCGCTCAACGCTGGCGAGGAGGCGGCACGGCAGCGCTTCACGCGCGAGTCGGCGCTCGTGCACCAAACTCGTGAGGAGGTGCTCGCGCGCGTCTTGGGGCTGTTGAGCGCGGCCCAGGGCTTCGATCCGACAGCTGCGGGACTGCAACGCGCTTTTGCCGAGATGCACTACCATTCGTGGCTCGATTTGCGCCGGTCGAACCCGCGCGCTGCGGCGGTGCACTTCGCCCGGGTGCGGGAGCTCGACGAGGCGGGAGATCTCGCGGAGAAGGTTCTCGGGGTCCAGCGCGTGACGATCGTGTCGACGCCACCGGGTGCCGAGGTGCATCTGTTTCGATGGCGTGAGCACTCCGAGGTCGTGCCCGGCGGCGAGCCGCGGCTCGTACCGGTCGGCCCCGACGGCGAGGCGCCACGCGAGCTCGTGCTGCGGGTCGAGCACGATGGCGGCGGACTGCGAGTCGGCGACTTCGTGACGTCGGTCTGGGGGCGATCGCCAGCGGTGACGGTCGTGCGCCATTCCGCTCGCGGTGGCGGCGACGAGGGGCCCGCGGTCGGTGAGCCGTGCGATGCGTCGGCCTCGGACGTCGTGGTCGAACCGGCGTGGCAGTTCCTGCGCAAACGGGAATCGGGTCCGCTGCCCGTCGAAGTTCTGCGCGGCGAAGAGCTGTTGCGGCTCGACGTGGCGCCACCGGTCGACGTCGTGCCGACGTGGTCGGCCTACGTGCCGACCGCGGCGACGCGGATCGGCAGCGCGCCGATCAGCGGCCTCGTACTCGAGCCCGGGTCCTACCACGCGGTACTGCGGTTGCCCGGTCATCGCGACTGTCGCCTGCCGTTCCACGTCGATCACGCGGCCGAGGACTACTCGCGACCGCGGGTCTTTGCCGCCGAACTCGTTCGTTCGGTTCCGCGTGGGTTCGTGCACGTCGCCGGCGAGGCCTATGGCCTGCATCGCTATTTCCTGCAGCGTCGCGAGGTGACGAATGGCGAGTACCTCGAGTTCGTCAACGATCGCAAGGAGCCGTGGCGGTGGTTGCCGCGGCGCATCGTCGATGACGCGTCCGAGCCGGCGTGGCCGATCGCCGACGGCCGGGTCCGGTTGCCCGAGGACCTCGATCCGGAGTTGCCCGTCACGGGCATTTCGTGGGGTGCCGCGAAGCGCTACGCGCGATGGTTGCCGGCCGCGATGGGGCTGGACGGCGAGGTCTACTACGGCGTGCTGCCGCACTATCATCACTTGTCACGGTGCGCACACGGTGGCGATGGTCGGCAGTACGTGCACGGCGCGTACTTCCATCCTGGCTGGATCAAGTCCCGGCATGCACGCCGTGGTGGCGGGCTCGAACCGGCGATGAGCTATCCGCTCGACGAAACCGCGTTCGGCGTGTTCGACCTGCAGGGCAGTGCGTCGGAGTGGTGCGGCGACGCGCAAAACGCGATCAGCGAAGGCACCCGGCTCGTGTTCGGTGGCAGCTACCTGGACACGGAGCCCTATCGTTTCCAGCTGCGAACCTATCGGGCCGTGCCGCCAGACGCTGGGCAGTCGCGGATCGGGTTCCGTGTGATGCTGCTCGAGCGGGATGATTGAATGAACCCGCAATTCACATGAGTGATCTGGGCGAACTCCTCGGCACGAATCGGGCGACGCTCGAGCGGTTCCTGCGCGAGCACGGTGCGGGACTGCTGCGCTACGAGGCTGTCGACGACCTCGTTCAGGGCGTTCAGCTGCGCGCGCTCCAGGGCGGCGCCGCGTTCGAGTATCGCAGTGACCCGGAGTTCCGTGCCTGGCTGTTCGCGGTTGCGCGGCGCCACATCGCCGACCGTCACGACCACTGGCTCGCGCAGAAGCGGGGCGCTGGTCGGGTGCTGCGCTACACGTTGTCGGGCGAGGGTTCGGCCGGCGCCGTGCCGCTGCCCGCCGTTGATGCGACCGGGCCCGGAACGTTCGCATCCCGCCGGGATCTGCTCGTGCACGTGACGCAGGCGCTGGCGATCCTGCCGCCGCGCGACCGCGATCTGGTGCGCTGGACGAGTGAGGGGCTGTCGACGGCCGAGCAGGGCGAGCGGCTCGGGATCGCCGCGGGTGCGGCTCAGCGGGCGGGGCACCGCGCATTCGAACGGCTGAAGAAGACGATGCGCTTGCTGCAGGAGCGCGGCCGGCCAGGCCGCTGAAGAGTTCTTACGATTCCGTGTCTGGAGCCGGGGGCGCCGCCGATCGGTGGTCGAGGCCGCCATGATCCGACACTCGAACTTCCTACTCCGTTTCGTCTTGCCGCACGCGAGCGGTGCACTTCTCGCCGGCGTGCTCGCGATCGGCAGCGCCGCGCAGTCGCCGTTGCCCAACCACCGAACGCAGAACTTCCCCCTGATCTCCGGGGCGGGCGGCTACGGCACACACGTGGTTGCGTTGCGGGACCACGACGGTGACGGCTACGAGGACTATGCGGTCGCGGCGCCCAACGCGAGCGTGCCGGCTGGTGCTGTCGGGCCCGGCGTGGTCTACGTGCACTCGGGGCGAACGGGCGAGGTGTTGAAGGCGTTCGTCGGCGACCAGACCGCGTCGCGGTTCGGGGAGGCGATCGCGGACTGCGGAGATCTCGATGGCGATGCCGTGCCGGACCTCGTCGTCAGCGCGATCGATCACGACGCGGGCTCGATCAACGGTGGTCGGCTCTATGCCTTCTCGGGCGCGGACGGGTACTTCTCGTGGACGGCAGCGCGGGTGGCACGTTCGCGACGGGCGACGGCCCCAACGCGTTCAGCGACCTCGGTGTGGTCGCGGTCGCGACGCCCGCCGGTGGGGTGTTCGTCGGGGATGCAACGGGACGCGTCTTCGCGGTCGGTCCGCCGGTCAGCGGCACGCTGCAGCTGACGTTGACCTACGACCGGCCGGCCGGCGCGAACGGGCCCGCGGAACTGGCAGCGATCACCGGGCCCGGGGGCGTCTCGCGATTGCTGATCGGCCGTCGACTCGCGGACTCGAACGGGTTGATCAACAATGGTCGCGTCGAACTGTTCGAAGGCGGCCTGAGTCTGCTCACGATCGAGGGTTCGCAGTTCGCCGCGCAGGTGGGCACACGGGTGGCGGCGACGCGCGACGTCGATGGCGACGGTGTCGACGAGATCCTGTTCGTCGAGTACGGCGGCTCACCGCTCCAGCCGGATCCCGTCACGATTGTGCGGCAGGACGGCACTGTGGTGGATTCGTTCCTCGTCGATGCGGCGAGCACGGGGCGTCCGTTCGCCATCGCGGACACGACCGGGGACGGTCGCGGTGAATGGGGGATCGGACTGTTCAACGGCGGGTTCGGACTCGCGGAGTGCCGGCTGCACGCGCGCGGGCTGGCAGAGCCCGTACTGAGTCAGCCCGGCGGTGCTTCGCGGGTCGACTACTCGTTCGATCTGTCGCCGCTCCGCGCCGGCGCGGTCTACTGGCAGCTCTATTCGCTGTCGGGCTCGAGTCCCGGTATGGTGCTCGATCCGGCGTGGCCGCGGCTGCCGTTGCAGCTCGATCCGTTCACGAACCTGTTCTTCGTGCAGAGCAACACCGCGACGTTTCCGGGTGCCATCGGCAACCTCGACGGCGCGGGGCGGGGCACGTCGAGCCTCGTGTTCGCCCCCGCACTCGCCGTGCTCGCATCGGGTTGGGAAGTCTCGAGTTGCGTGGTGGCGTTCGGTGCGGGCGGTTGGCCGCCGGTCGCGGTGAGCAATCCGCGGCTCGTCGTGCTGCCGTGAACGCGCTCTCCACGCCGGCCGGATCCCGGTCCATGGCTCAAGTGCCGAGGGCGGAAAGGTCGATGCCATCGGCACGATGCAGGCACACCGCTCCCGATCCATCCCCGCCGCCCTGACGTTGTTCTTGATCTGCGGGCTGCTGCTGCCGGGAGCCTGCGCGTTGCCGTCGAGGACGCTCGACATGGCCACGAACGAGCGGCTCTATCTCGACGTCGCCTATCAGACCCGGATCCCGGGCGATCGCGAACTGTTCGTTGCGCCGCTCGTCGATGCGCGCACCGCCGACGACTTGCCCGTGCACGACCGGGGCTTCCCGATCAGCTACGGCTCGGACGGCGTCTGGGAACGCCCCGTGCGTGACATGGTCGACGAGATCCTGGCGCGGCAACTCGGCGACAGCGGCCTGTTCCACAACATCGTGAGCAAGGCATCGCCGCAGTCACTCGTTCTGGCACCGAGCCTCGAGAAGTTCACTACGGGTGCCGTCGAGGCCGTCGGGGGGGCGCGCGCGTTTGCCGAGGTCGGGTTGCGCCTGCGCGTGCTCGGCGCGGTCGACGCGGGGACCGGCGAGCGGCCCGTGCTCTACGACGAGACTTTCTCGGAGCGTCAGATCACCGAGCCGTCGATGCGGCCCGTGAGCCCGTACCTGCTCGTCGGCGTGGCGCTGCGCACCACGATGCAGAAGACTCTGACCGGGCTCGACACGAGCAACGTCGGGCGCAGTTTCGTGCCCGCGATCGACGATGGTCGCGGTAATGCTACGGCCACGGCGTCGGCTTCTCACGAAGCCTCGCGCTGAGTCGGCTCGCTGTCGTGCGGGCCCTCTGTTTGCCTGGCGTCAGCTCGGCCGCTGCCAGTCCAGTTTGCGGCCCATCAGTTCTTCGAGCCGCTCGTTGTGCGGCGCGAAGAAGCGCTTCAGTCGTTCGCGCACCGGGTCCTGCTTCGACTTGTCGTAGTCGCCCTTGAGGTGGACTTCGTAGTTGTCGAGCTGGTGGTCGGGCAGCTCGAGGTAGTCGTAGACCCGGGTCAGTGTCTCGGCGGGTTTGCCGTAGAGGTCTTCGCTCGGGATCACCAGCATCTGCTCCGGCGAGAACGCGTCGACCCACGATTGGATGAAGTAGGCGTAGAGTCCGTGCCAGACGTAACCCCGCTCGGTGTCCCAATACTCGCCGGGATAGGGCCACAGGCTGTCGACCGACTCGAGGATGTCGAGCTCGCGATTGAGCGCTTCCTCGACCGTGCGCGATTCGACGCCGAGTTTGCGATCGTGATGGCAATGTGAGATCGCCTTGTCGACCGGATCGCGCGCGAGGGCCATCAGCTTGACGTTCGGATACTGCTCGCGCATGAGCGGCTGCGCTTCCCGCATTCCGATGTAGCAGGTGCTGGCTTCACCCGTGATGAACCGCGTGTCACCGTCCGGAATCCTCGGGAAGTGGGACAGGTACCAATCGTGGCCGCGCTCCGGGAAGCGGTAGTACTCGATCTCTTTCCAGATCGCGGGAAGGACTTGCGGGTGGTCCTTCATGTACTCGTAGAGCGAGGTCGTGCCGCACTTCGTCGCGCCGATGATCACGAAGTCGGGGCCCTTGGGCGTGCCGGAGTCCCCGTACTTCGCGTAGTGGTCGGGGAAGTGCTCACGCGTCTTGATGTCGGTCGCGAGGCGCAGGTGTTGACTCGCGGCCTCGAAGTCACCCCTCACGGTCAGCGCCTGGCCGAGGCAGAGGTTGAACCAGTGACCTTCCCAGCCGAGGTCGAGGGCGCGGCGGAACTCGGCGATGGCTTCGTCGAGCTCACCGTTCTGCCGCATCGCCTCGGCGAGATCCGGATTGAAGAAGTAGTCGCCGCGACGGGTCAGCGCGAGGGCGAGCTCGTTGTGGTACCACGGCCGTTCGGGCTGGAGGTCGACCGCCTTGCGACAGGCTTCGATCGCCTCGTCGAAACGTTGCTGCTTGTGCAGTTCCTGGGACTGCTCGATCAGGGCTTTCGCCTGCTGGTTCTTGAGGCTGCGGGTCATGAACTTGAAGAGCTTCAGCATGGGTGGCCATGGGGTGCTACCCGCGGCTGCGCCGGGGCATTCTGAGGCACCCCGTGGCGATGTCCAAGTCTATCCCCCGTTCCAGCGGGCCTGGCGGTTTGCATTCCCGTGGCGAGGAGTCCTAGACTCCGAACTTCGGTGCTACGCGGAACTCCCGTGGCATGGTCGTGACGGGGTCGATTCGCCAAGTATCCATGAAGCCGGTTCGCCACATCTCGCGTTGCCTGGTCGGGGGCATCGTCGCGCTGCTGCCCATCGGCGGCACGATTCTCCTGATCGTTCAGCTCGAGAACGTTCTGGCGGAGTCGTGGCTCGTCGATCAGCACTGGTACTTCCCGGGCATGGGGATCCTCGCGGCGGTGCTCGTGATCTACGCCGTTGGTTTGTTCGTGACGACCTTTCTCGGGCGTTGGCTCTGGAAGCAGGTGGATCGCCTGCTGGAGGGGCTGCCGCTGCTCGGCACGATGTATCAGTCGTTGAAGGAGCTGCTCGGCTACGACTCGGGCAAGGAGCGGTTCTTCCAGGGCGTGGTCCTCGTACCGACCGACGGCGGGCGCGAGTTGGGGTTGATCACGGGTGAAGCGCAGGGTGACGACGGCGAGACCAAGACGCTCGTCTTCGTGCCGAGTTCCCCCAATCCGACGAACGGCCGATTGGTGTTCGCCGATCCCGGGGACCTGCAGAAGCTCGACGTCAAGGCGGCTGCTGCGCTGCGGACGCTCGTCGCGATCGGCAAGACGAAGCTCGACGACGACGACGAGGACCGGGACAGCTGACTCGGGGGGCGCGTCGCGATCGGCTCAGTGCTGTCGCCGCGCGAGCCCCTCGCGCAGTCGCCGCAGCATCGGCGCGTGGTAGTCGCCCTTCTGCTCGCGTTCGCTCAGGAACGCTTCGGCCTGCGCGTGCTCGCCGAGGCAGAGCAGGCCGAAGGCGGCGCTGACACGGACGTCGAGCGTTTCATTCGGATCGTCGAGGCGGGCCTGCAGCGCCTTACGGCTTGGTTCGTCACCGAGCAGGCCGAGCGCCTTGGCCGCCTCGGAACGCGACTCGGAGTCGATCGCGTCGAGCATCGGTCGCAGGTGGGGGATCGCCGCGATCTCACCGATCTCGCCGAGCGTGCGCACTGCGAGCGGCGCCGTGAACGGATCGCCGAGCAGCTTCATGACGTCGGGGCCGACCTCGTTCGCGCACGTGCCGAGCTCTGCGAGGATCTGCAGGGCGGTCGTGCGCAGGTAGTGTTCCGAGGCCGTGAGCGCGCGGGCGAGCAGCGGCAGGCCGACCTTGCCGGCGCGGGTCAGCACGTAGCGCGCGTCGTCGATCGGGCGCAACTGCGTGAACTGGGTCGTCGCGAGGCGGCGAGCGATGCGCGCGTCGAGCTGCGGGCCCGCTGGTGCTTCGAAGTCGGGGGCCGCGCCGACACCGGTCTGGCGCCACGTCTTCGTGATCGCCTGCATCGCGCCGCGCAGCTGGTCGTAGGTCGGGTTGTCGTCGAGTTCGATGCCGCGTTGCTGGCAGATCGCGATCGCGCGTTGGCCCGCGACGTTGGCGGTGGCCTCGCTCGTCATCGCCGCGTCGAGCCATTGGGCGCCGGTGTCGTTGCCGAGCCGCTGTAGTGCATCGGCGACCCACACGACGGCCTCGGCGTCCTTCTCGTACTTCAGGCGGTGCAGCAACGGCAGCTGCAGCTCGCTCTGACCGGATTGGCCCGCGAGCCACGCGGCGCGACGGCGGACGCCGACGTCCTCGTGGGCGAGTGCTGGCTCCAGCGCACACCAGGCGAACGGATGCTCGAGGAGCGCGCGTTCGGCGCGCGCCTTCAAGCGGGCGTCTGCCGCCGTGATGCCGAGCGCGATCTCCTTGTACTCGTCGAGCTCGCGGTTGGCTTTCTCGTCGGGCTCGGGCATGCCGGCGATCAGTTCGTCGATCACCGGCACGAACGGCTGGAGCTCGGGCGCGGGGAACTGAGGGCCGCGAGGTTTCTCGACAGCTTCACTCGCGCAGCCGCCGAGAACCACGACGGCGGTGGCGGCGGCGAGGGCCGCTGGGTGCGGAGCTGTCAGGGCAGCGCGAGACTTGCGTGGTGAAGGGCTCATAGCTCGATCCGGCGCTCCTCGAGCAGGGTGCTGAGCGGGCTGTCGTCGCCGCAGAACGGCGTCGCGCGATACCACAGGCGGGCTTCGACCGCGGCGGTGCCGGCCGGGATCGGGACTCGCACGGTCTTCGTGGCGTCCGCGGCGAGTTGGGTGTTCTCCTGCGGCTTGGCGCCCGGGCCAACCGGCGTCGCTTCGTCGCGGTACGGCTGGCGCGCGCGCCATGCGAGGGTCCAGTCGGACGGGCTCGGTTGGCCGGCCTCGACCGCTGCAGGCTGGGCCGCTGCAGGCTGGGCCGCTGGGGGCGCGGTGCCGGCCGGCAGGAAGCGGTAGACCATGTCGACGGCGCGATGCCGCTCTTCGGTCGGGAAGTTGTGGCCCGCGCCGACGTTGGTCAGCGACAACACCAGTTCGTCGCCGTCGCGCGAGACCTCGAACTTGCCGGCCTTCCGGAGCATTGCCTTGTCGTGACCGCCGGGCCACACGTGGCTGCGGCCCATGCGCGTGCTGCCGTCGGCGCGCGTGCGCTCGACTTCCTGCATGTGACAGTCGGAGCAAGTCGTGCCTTCTTCGGCATAGCGACTTGCGCGCCATTGGTCGGTGGTCCAGTGCTGGTTGTGGCACGAGGCGCAGGCCTCGACCGCGAAGAAGTCCTCACTGCGCTTCGGTGCGCACGGCGCCTCGGGGCGATCGTTGCGCCCCAGGATGCCGCCGTCCGGACCGAGGTGGCAGCTGATGCAGCTCACGCCTTCGTCGAAGTGCGTGCGCCGCGGCAGCGTGCGTTTGCCGAACCCCGTGACCGCGAGCGGTCGCGGCAGGTGGCAGTCCATGCACTCCTCCTTCCGGAAGTCGTCGCTGAGCTTGCGCACCTCGGGGTTCGTGAACGCGATCTGGTGGTGCGAGCCGTGCCACTCGTCGTAGACGTCCTGGTGGCATTCCTGACACTGCCGGGAGGATTCCCAGCGCACCGTCCGGCCCGCGTGGGCCGTGTTGCCGTCGCCACTGAGCGAGAGAAACGCGATCACGCCCCCGAACGCTGCCAGGACGCCGATCGCCAAACCGAGTCGTACAGAGAAGTTCACTGTGTCGTTCCTCTTGTCGGCCCGTCAGTGGGCCGCCGTCTGCCAGGGCAGGAGTCGTGGCGTGCTCCTGAGGTTCAAACGGGCTGGCAAACCCGTCGCGAGCAGCTCGTCGCTGCGCGCGAACACGATGTGATCGCCGAGAGCAATGCGATTCTGGTAACCGTCCGTGGTGGGGGTGCTCGTGAGCACGCTGCCGCGGACTTCCGCGGGAGAGTCGTCGGCCGGGCTGGCCGACACGTCTCCGGGCAGCAGCACGAGGCGCAGCTCGGAGTCGGAGGGAGTTGCCGCGCCGTTGGTCGCGGCATGCACCGCCGGGCGATCGAACGCGCCGAACGGCGTCTCGACCCGGTCGCCCGCGGGGGTCGTCGGTAGGCAGGCTGCGTTCGCCAGGAACGCGGCCGTGAACGCGCAGCTCGGGTTCGCGAGGAGCTCGCGCGCGCTGCCGCGTTCGACGACGCGGCCCTCGTGCATGACCACGAGATCGGTCGCGAGCGCAAAGGCCTCGTCGCGATCGTGGGTGACGAGCACCGTCGTGAGGCCACGCTCGTCGGCGAGCGTGCGCACGAGGAGCACGAGGGCATCGCGGAGGTGGACGTCGACGCTGCGCAGCGGCTCGTCGAGCAGCAGCACGGCGGGCTCTGGTGCGAGCGCGCGCAGGAGGCCGAGGCGCTGGGCCTCCCCGCCTGACATCTTCGCGGGCTTGCGCTCGGCGAGATGGCCGATGCCGCCGCGCTCGAGCAACGCGTCGGCTGCCGCCGGGGTCATGCTCGGGGCGGCGAACGTCAGGTGCTGGCGGGCATTGAGGTGCGGCCAGAGCGCGCCGTCCTGGAAGACGAGTCCGAGGCCCCGGCGATCGGGAGCGGTGTGGAGCTTGCCGTCCGCGACGACCTGGTCGCCGATCCGGATCGTGCCGCTGCCGATGCGTTCCAGGCCCGCGACGCAGCGCAGCAGGCTGGTCTTGCCAGAACCCGATGGCCCGACGATCGCGACGCGGCCGCCGGCCGGCACGTCGAAACCGACGGGGCCGAGGGTGAACTCACCGCGGCGGCAGGTCAGGTCGGTAACGGTAAGGGCGGTGGTCACGACAGCGAGGACAGCCTACGGCCGGCGAGCAGGGAGGGAAGCAGGGGGACGAGGACCGCGGTGCTGAGCAGCAGGAGTCCGATGACACCGCTCCAATCCTCGTGCTGGAAGTGCACGGCGTTGGCGAGGCGGCGCACCGCGGTAGCGTTCGCGGCGGGCAGAACGACGGCGAGGTCGAGCTCGCGCAGCGCCAGCACGAAGACGAGCACGGCTGCCGACCAGGTCGCCGGGAGCAGCGGCGGCAGGTGAATGCGCAGGCTGCGGCTCAGCGCCGACCGCGGCACGAGGCTCGCGGCTTCTTCGCTCGCGAGCGATTGTCGGCGCACCATCGCGGCGAGTGGGATCGCGGCGAACGGCAGGAAGCGCGCAGCGTAGCCGCAGAGCGCGAAACCCCAGCCGGAGTAGAAGTCGTTCATCGCGCGCATGACCTTGCTGTCGACGTAGCTGTTGACCAGCGCGACACCGAGCAGGATCGCGGGGATCGCGATGGGTAGCGCGAGGACGACCTCGAGCTTCTGCCAGCGGCGGGCCACGAGTCGCGCGAGCGGCAACGCGAGGATCACGACGAGCGCGGCGACGGCGAGCGCGAGCCACACCGAGTTCTCGAACACGGGCATGCCCTGATCGACGGCCTTGGCAAAGCTCTGGCGCGCGTATGCGATCGACATCGGTTCGGCCATCTGTGCCGAGCCGAGGACCCAGCGCGTGAGCACGAGCACGGGCACGCCGACGCCGGCGGCAAGGTAGACCAGCGGCAGCAGCAGCGCGGGCCAACGACCGGCGCCGAGCGGCCGGATCGGCAGCGGCGTGACCGTGCCGCGGTCCGGGGCGTGGGCGCGGAGTCGGAGCGTCAGCCACATCAGCCCGGCGAGCGCCGCGATGAACGGCAGCGCGGCGACGACCGGGCTCTGGAGGTCTTCGAACGTGGTGCCGACGGCGCGCCGCGTCCAGCGGCTGTAGACCCCTTCGGCGTAGGTGTGCCAGGTCTTGCCCTTGACGGTCAGGAACTCGGGCACGCCGTGATCGGCGAGCGTGAACAGGAATGCGAGCAGGCAGCCCGCGAGCAGTTCGGGGCTGATCGTTCGTAGCAGCGCGAGTTCCGCGCGGCCGCGACCACGCAACAGCCATGCGGCTTCGTAGGCTCGGCCGTCGGCCGCGCGCAGGCCACGCGCCGTGAGCACGGCGACGAACGGCGCGTGGGCCACGCCGAGCAGCCACGCGCACGGCCAGAACCCCGACCCGATACCGAAATCGGAGAAGCCCATCGCCACGAAGATCGGTGGCATCACGAGGGGCGCGATGCCCAGCGGGCCGAGTACGCGGCCGAACGGCAGGTCCCGGCGTACGGTCAGCCACGCGTGGCCGCCGCCGAGGATCAGCGAGATCGTGGTGGCGGCGAGGCCGAGACGCAGCGAAGCGAGCAGCTGCTTCCAGAGGTTCTCGTCCTCGAACAGCCGGGCCCAGGCGGAGAACGTGAAGCCGGCGTCCGAGAAGAACGTGCCGAGGAACAGTTCGGCCAGCGGCAGCAGGACGAACAGCGCCACGAACAGCAGCGCCAGCAGGAGCGGCGCGCGTGACAGCAGGTTCGTGGCGGTGTGGTTCACGGGTCTACGGACAGCCGGGCTGTGGCAGGGTCAGCTCACAGCGAGAAGCGCTTGGCGAAGTGCGTACTCGCCTTGGCGAGATCCTGGCCGACCGCGGCGATGTCCCACGCCATCTCGTGGAACTTGCCGGGAACCAGGACCGCGGGGTTGGCCGGTCCGGGGATGCCGTCGCGCAGCGGGATCTGGGCGCTGGCCGCGGCAGCGAGTCGGGTCTCGGTCGCGCGTGCGAGGATCAGGTCGATGAGCTTCTTGGCAACTTCGGGTGCGGGCCCGTTCTTGACGAGGCCGACGGAGTTGGGGATCAGCATCGTGCCGATCTGGCCGTCGCCCTGGTCGGGATAGACGCATTCGACGGGGAAGCCCTTCTGCTTCGCGACGTTGTAGTCGTCCGTGTCGGTGAATGCCCACGCCAGTCGGCCTTCGCGCACTGCGCGCATCGTCGCGCCGTTGCTCGCGAGGAACTCGACGTCGTTGCTTTCCATCTGATCGAACAACGCGTCGACCTTGTCCGCGCCGAGCACGTTGCGCAGGGCGGTGAAGTGCGTGAGCGTCGTGCCGGTCAGCGGTTTGGCGACTGCGCACTTGCCCTTCCACTTCGGATCGACGAGGTCGCGGTAGCTGCTCGGCCAGTCCTTCTTGTCGGGCAGCAGATCGGTGTTGACGATCAGCACGCGGGCGCGCGCGGCAAACGCGGTCCACATGCCGGTCGGGTCCTTCCAACGCGCCGGGATGTCTTTCGCCGCCGGTGAGACGTAGGGCGTGAGCAGCCCCTGCTGGGCCAGATGCACCGTGTTGCCGAGTTCGTTGTTCCAGAACACGTCGCAGCGCGGCGCCTTGGCCTCGGTCTTGATCGCGCTCACGTGACCGACGGTCTTGGCGGCTTCGCTGTCGTGCAGCTGCTTGATCGTGACGCCGAGCTCCTTGCTGAACTCGTCGAGGAGCTTGCGGCTGAACTGCTCGTCGAGTGCGACGCGGATCGTGGGCGCCGGATTGCCGGCGGCATCCGTTTCACTGGTGCACGCCGCGAGCGGCAGGAGGCTGAGCGTCAGCAGGGCGGGGGTGGAGAGGGTCAGTTTCGACATCGGTGGCCTCGAGGGGGATGAGAAGCCGTATTCGAACGTGGGGCGGCCGGGGATCAAAGCGCCGCGGTCCAAAGGTCGCAGGTCGCCGAGGCTGGCGTGCCTCAGCGGTTCCGGTAGTCCGCGTGGCAGGTCTTGCAACCCTTCTTGACCGTCGCGAACAACCGCGCCGCTTCGGCGAAGTCCTTGCGGCGGACGGCCGCATCGAGCGCGGCGGCGTCCGAGATCGCGCGCTGCAGCTGGCCCTGGTAGTGCGCCGGCAGTTTCTGGCTCTCGGGATCGTCGACGAGATCCTTGAACAGCGCGTGCAGTTGCTGACTCTCGTTCTGCGCGACGAGGTCGGGGTGATCGGCGGGCACCGACCATTCGGACTTCTGCAGCACCTTGAGGTTGTCGAAGACGACATCGATGTTCGCCATCGCTTCGACGAGGCCGGTGACCGTGGCCCGGCTGACGAACTCGCGCAGATCGCTCTCGAGCTCGGCTGCGGGCAGCGGCCGGCACGCGCGCAGCGATTCCCAGAGGCGCGGGTAGGTCGGTGACGTGCCCGATACGAGCATGCGTTCTTCGGCCTGCGCAACCGTGAGCAGGCCCGCGGTGACCGCGCCGGTGCCCAACGCCGAGGCACTGCGATGCTTGCCATGGTGGCAGTGCATGTAGATCGGGCGCGGCGAGTTGTAGAGGATCTGCGCGTACTGCTTGCGCCGTTCCTCGGTCACGCCGTCGTAGGAGATCGGCAGGTGGATGTAGCGCAGGCCGCGCGACTTCGCGTAGTCGACGTCCGGCATCGCGCCATCGACGGACACGACGGTCTTGATGCCGAGGTTCGCGAGCGCGTCCAAGCCTTCGGCGCCCTGGGGCGCGCCGCCGCTGTAGAGGTCGGCGCCGTAGGCCACCACGTTGTGGAGTCCCGGTAGCTCTGCCGGTGCGGTCGCCGTCGTTGCGGGAGGGATCACGGTCTGACCCGCCACGCGGCCTTCGAGTTGCGTGCACGCAGCCGTCATGCTGACCGCCGCGAGCGCGGCGAGAGTCAGGGTGGTGGGGATCTGAAAACGGCGAGCCATCATGGGAAACTAACCGAGCAAGAGCCGTGCCATCCAGCCCGAGTCCGGCTCCCGGGAGCGTTCCTGGAGCGGTGGGATCCCGAGTGCTACGCCAGCGTTACAACAAGGTTCGGAATCGCCCTCCCGCCGCCGGCGAGGCTCCCCCGCCGAGGAGGCCGGAATCGGCGGTTGCGGAGCGCGGGTGCGCTACCACTCGTGACGCCAGTAGACGAACAGCAGGTCCGCCGTCCAGTCGTCCCCGGGGGCGCCGGCGCCGCGGTCGTCGTACTCGACACGGCGCCATTCACAGCCGAGCCGGCCCGACTCCGTGCAGCGCCACGTGACGCCGGCCCGGAAGTCCGCGGTGGTCACCTGCAGACTGCCGGTGGTGCGGGTCAGCGCGCCGCCGAGTTCCGCCTGCCAGTCGTCCCACGGACCGAGCGTGAGATCGGCCGTCCAGGTATGGGTCTCGCCGTCGAACCCGACGATCGTGGGTTGCGGATTCGGGTCGGGGTCGAAGTAGAAGTTCGTGCGCGTGCGCGACACGGTGTCGCTGAACGTATAGCTCCCGGACCATGTCACACTCTCGGACATCGTGCCGGCCGTGACCCCCGTCGCGAAGGCATCGAGCCGGTGGCCGGACACGTCGTTGTCGTTGTGGCGGTGACGGACGAACACGCCGGCGCGTTGGTCGTCGTTCTGCCAATCCAGGTGTGCCTTCGCGAAGCGCGAACGTTCTGGTACGAGTTCGTGCAGCTCGACACCGTCGGTCACGAAGTCGCGGCCCTCGGCGCGCAGCGTCCAGTGCTCGGCGAACTGCCAGCGCAGGTCCGCGACGAAGCCGTCGTCATCGAGTTCTCCGCGGCGGAAGTCCATCGGGTCGGCGGGGCCCGGGGCGAGGACGCGCAGCTGTTCGCGGGCCAGGCCGTACCCGACGCCGAGCTCGAACTCGTCGATGGGGCGCCACGACAGCCGGAGTTCGGTGTCGAGCAGGCGCTGCGCCGTGCGATCGCTGATCCTCGTCGAAGTCGTCACGGTCGTCGTCGACGTGCGGACGTCGGTGAGGTCGAGGGCGAGCCGTTCTTCGTAATCGCGGTACTGCGTGAACGATTGCAGCGCGAACGTCGGGCTCAGTTCGATCGTCGCCTCGAGGGCCCAGGTCGAGAGTCGACCCGTGCCGCGCCCGGTGCCGTCGGTCGTCGTCGTGAACGGTGCCGTGTCGAAACCCGCGGCCGTCCCGCTCGTCACGAGGTTGCGTTCGAGGTCGCGATACGTGCCCGACAGTTCGAATTGCACCGGGCCGTCGTCGCGCGCGACGAGTATGCGCGCGGTCGGACCGTCGAGGCGGCTGTTCGCGCGCAGATCCTCACTCGCGGGAAACGCCGGATTCGCGGTCGATGGCTGCGAGTAGGTCCAGCGATTCCGCGTGCGTTCGTCGACGTAGCCGATCCCGAGCAGGTAGCGCAGCCCGGCGGCGTGACCCCGAACGCCGAGCTCGCCTTCGTGGCCGCGGAATCGCCGGGGGCTCGCCACACCGTCGACGAACGTCTGCACGGGCAGGCTGCGATCGCCGATCCTGCGCGTCAGCCAGAAGCCGTCGTCGCGGCGATCCGTGTAGCTCAGGAAGCCCTGGAGCGTCGTCGGGCCGATGCCGACCGTCGTAGTCCAGTCACGGCTGTCGCGGTCGACGCGGTGGTAGTCGCCGGCAGCGTCGTAGCGGTAGTTTGCTTCCGAATAAGTCGATTCGACGTCGAAGCGATCCGCGTCGTGCAGGCTGGCGCCGACGTCCCATCGTGGGTCGCCGACGTCGCGGCCGTAGAACCGGAGCTGATCGAACGCGGCTTCAACGTTGCCCGAACCGCGGAGTTCGAAGTCGCGCAGCAACGCGGTCGATGGCAGGTCGAGGTCGGTGCGGAACGCGCCACGTGACCCGGACCGGTGCACGAAGCGATAGCCGAGTTCGGCGAAACCCGACCAGTCGATCCGCGGTTCGGCCGCGGCCTCGGCGATCTCCTGCAGCCGTTCGCGACCGGGTGTCGGCAGCGGGGCAGCACCGGAGCCGACGATCTGAAGCAGGTGTAGCCCGCGGCTCGTCGGCTGTTCGACGTCGGGATGACAGCTCGCGCACGCGCTCGGCGAGACCTTGGGAACGGTCGGCAGGGGGATCGTGCCGCGGCTCGCCTCGCCGGCGCGGCCCGCAGCGTTGGCGTGGGCCGAGAGATCGCCGTGGCAGGATCCGCAAGCGCCCTGGCCGGTCGTCGCGGTGAAGTCGGCGGCGAGCAGGCCGGCGTGCGGCGATTGCCGCAGGCCCCGAACCGCGCCCGGATGGCAGACGCGGCACGACAGTTCGTGGTCGATCTGCGGTGGCGGCGCGGCTTTTGGGCTCTGCTGCCCCCGCGACGTCGCCGCGAGTGCGACAACCGCGAGCCCCGTGAGGCTGAGGAAGCCGCGCCTCATCGGAACAGGTACCGGGAGTGGTTGCTGCCGTGCACCTCGGTGTGGCAGCGGATGCAGTTCGTGAAGACGACGCCCGGAGTCTGGTCGTGGAATGCCGGGAAGTCACCGTGGCAGGACAGGCAGTTCTGCTGGGTGTTGACCTGGTTGAGCAGGCGACGGGTCGGCGTGCCGTGCGGCGAATGGCATGTGATGCAGCCGCCCTGGCGATCGGCCTGGTGGGCGAACACGAACGGACCCGCGTACTGTTTGTGGCAGTCGACGCAGCGCCCGGTCGTCAATGCATGTGAGCGCCGGCTGCCGCGCCGCCCCGCGCCGTGGACGTCATGACAGCTCGAGCAGTGCATGCGACCCTCGGGCACCGGATGGTGGTTGGGCAGCCGGAACTCGGCCGCGACGGCCTGGTGGCACTTGGCGCAGCTCTGTTCGGCGTGGTCGCGGGTGTGGCCATGCTTCGCGCCGTGCAGCGGGCCGTGGCAGTCGGTGCAGCTCACGCCGTGACGCAGGTGGTCGCCGCGGCGCACGTGCTCGAGCGTGCGGCTGTCCTGATGGCACTGCAGGCAGGTCTCGGCCTCGGTCCGGGCGCTCTTCTGCCAGTCGACCAGTGCGCTGCGGCGACCGCCGCTCGCAGCGTGTTCGACGCCGCCGGGGTGGCACGCGCCGCAGCCACTGGCCAACGGAGTGTCGAGCGTGCCGAGGCTCTGGTGGACCGAGCCGGGCATCGTGGCGAACGCCTCCGCGTGGCATGTCGCGCAGGTCCCGTTCGTCGCGGGCGCCGCATCGGGCGAGCGCGGTTTGCCAGCGTGGCCGCCGTGCACGATGTGACACGTCGTGCAGGTGACGCCAGTCGACAGATACGGCTTCTGGCCTTCGCGCCAGTGGAAGTCGACGGCGTCGACCTCGGCGTGACATTCGCGGCATGTCGCGATGCCGTCGTTCGCGCGATCGGGTCGCGTAATGAGCCGCCCCTGGCCGAATGTGTCGGCGTGCAGCGACCCGTTGCCGTGGCACTTCTCGCAGCCGCCGTCGTCCTCACCGCTCGCGAGGCTCTGATGGGGGGTTCCGTGCAGCAACTCGTCGCGCAGTGGGTGGCATTCGATGCACGCCGCGCTGCCGATCGGTTCGGCCTGGGCATCGGCCTGGATGCGTTCGATGAGCCGCACGCCGGGTGCCGTCGGTTTCGGGGCGCGGCCGTGGACCGAGTGACAATCGGTGCAGGTCTGGCCCGCGATCAAGAAGCCCGCGGGGTCGCCGCCATGGCGCTCGATCTGGTCGACGTGGCACTTCGCGCAGAGCGCGGCCTGCTCCCTGGCCTTCAACGCGGACGGCAGGCGGATCAGCGACGGGTCGTTGTCCTCGTCGACGGTGTGCGCGAGGCCAGGGCCGTGGCACGTCTCGCAACCTGGCAGGACGCCGGTCTGCAGGATCATCCCGTGCCCGCGCCGAGTCAGCCGGCGGTGTTCACGGTCGTGGCACTCGGCGCAGCGTTCGGCCGTGACCTGTTCGGTCGGATGGCGCGGTCGCGGCGTCGGATCCTGCGCGGCCGCGGTGGCCGCGACGTCGGTCATGAGGCCGAGGATCAGCGTGGCGAGGAGGATCGTGGCGCGGCGGGCGAGGTTCATCGCGTCGTGGCTCCCGCGTCGATCCAGGCGCGGATCCGTTCGACCCCGGCGGCGTCCAGCGGCGGCCGCAGGTACGGCATCTGCGCGCCGAGCCGTGGCCGGCGAGCCGTGATCTTCTCGAACAAGAACGAGGCCTCCGCATCACCGGGCACGAGCATCGGGAACGCTCCCTGCGATTCCCCCGGGGTCCGCAGCAGCGCCGGCGTATCGAGGCGGTAGTCCCCGAGCGCGTTGCCGTTGAGGTGGCATTCGCCGCAGCGTTGCAGCAGCAACGGGCGGACATGCTCGGACCAAGTCGGAGCAACGGTCGCGGCGGCCTGGGTGGGGTCCAGGAGCAGGCGGTCGGCGAGCACGGGCAGGCGACCGAAGGCGCCGCCGGCGAACGCGGGCTCCGTCACGCCGTTGCCGTCCGTGTCCGCGATGCCGTCGCCGAGAACCTCGCCGCCGCGATCCCATTCGGCAAACGCGAGCGTCGGGGCGAGGCGTTGCAGCAGTTCGCTGCGTGCGTCCGCGGCGCCGGGCACGTAGTTCGCGGCGGCGGGGCGCAGAGCGGTCAGCACGAGCGCGAGGGTCGCCGCGTCCACCGTTCGCGCCGGCTGCCCGGGGCGTTGCGAGAAGTTGCCGGCGCCGTCGTGATAGGTGGAGAGCAGTCGCGTGGCCGCGCTACGGCTCGCGACCCGGAGCGTGGGCCAGCGCAGCTGCCGCCACGCCGCGAACAGACCGGCGGTGAGCGCCGCCTGACCTGCGAGGTCGGCGTCGGTCGCCGGCCGTGGCTGCGGCGACGCCGGCGGGATCGCCACCGCGTCGAGGGCCTGCCCGTCCGCACGCAGCAGGTGGTTGACGGCATGGCTCGCCGCGAGGCCGAGCAGGCGCTCGGGCGTTCGGCCAGCGAAGTCGGCATCGGGCCACGCGCGAGCGAAGCCCGCGAGCCCCGTCAGTGCGCGGCCGGTGGCGCGCGCGGTCGCGATCCCCGAGACGGCGTCGCCGTCGTGGCGATGGTGCAGCGCGCCGGTCCGGGAGTCGAGGTGCAGCGTCACGAGGTTGCGGAAACTCACGAGTGCGAGGTCGTCACCGGGGCGCGGCGGCGATGGTGGCGCGTCCGGCTCTTCGAGCGCGCCTTCGTCGATCCACTGCTCGACGAGCGCGATCTCGGCGGGCAGCATCTGGCCGTTGAACGGCATCTGCACGAACGGCGCCGGCGGACCCGTGAGGACCTTGTAGAGCAGGCTGGCGCGCGCGTTGCCGGGGATCAGGAACTGCTGGTTGAGCGCGCGCGTCTTGTTGCCGCCTTCGCGCATCGAGTCGTACGAGGCGAGCGAGAACCCGCCGCGCGTCTGGTTGATGTGGCATTGCCCGCACTTGAATGCCAGCAGGGCGCGAATCTCGCCGGTCCACGAGACCTTTGGCGTGAACGGTTCGCTCGGCGGTGGTTCGAACGGCTCGCCCGCGAACACTTCGGGGATGGCGAGGGCGACCCGCGGGTTGGCGAACTCCGAAAGATCGACAGCGGTGGTGAGGAGCTTGCCGAGGGCCTCGAGGTCACTCGCACTGTCGCTCGGCGTCAGGGCGCCGGCACCGCCGGCGACGCCCGGGTCGAGCTCGACCCCGAACTCACGCGGCAACCAGCGTGCGTCGACGCGCGGATCGTAGTCGCGCGGGTTCGGCAGTGCACCGAGTGGTCCGCCGTTGGTGAACGCACCCGAGAACAACGCGTCCTCGGCCGCGAGTGCCTGCTGCATCGCGACGAGCCCGAGGGCGCCGTCCGCCGGTGTGGCGCCGTAGAACGTTCCCGTGCGATCGCGCAGCAACCGTCGCGCGGTCGTGATGCGCAACGCGAGGAAGTCCGCGACGTCCGTGAGTCGAACCGTCCTGCCGCCGAGATCCCGTAGTCGCCACGTCGCGTTGTCGCCCGTGACGATTGCGTTCGTGAGTTCGGCACTGCGCTCGCGCCACGGCCAGACGGGCAGGCCCGTGAGCGCGGGCGGGGTCGCTGCGGCGAACGAAACGGTACGCGCGAGTTCGGCTGCGAGGGTCTCGTCGAGGTTGCCGTTGATGCCGTTCTGATCGGGCGGCGCAGTCGCTGCGCCGGCGAGGCGGCGCACGAAGGAAGAGCCGAGCAGCGTCGGTCCCGTGCCACTCGCGAACACCACGCTCTCGGCGTGATCGAGCGCGCGGCGGTCGAGAGTCGCCGCGAGTGCTGCTGGCTCGACCGGCTCCTGACCCACGTGCCAGTGGCTGTCCGTCGGCGAACGGCCGGCGAGCAGCAACTCGGACGCGAGGCCGTCGGCGCCGCCGCCCGTCGTCGGACTGACGGCGACCGGGGTCGTGGGCCCCGGCGTGACGGTCGTGGACGTGGGACTCGAGCCGGAGCAGCTCGCGAAGGCGAGCCACGACCCGGCGAGCAGCGCTGCGGGGCGAGAGTTCACTGCAGGACGGAGAGCGCGGCGTTGCTCAGCACGTAGCCGGAAGGGCTGTTGTCGAGCGCGGCCGTCTGGGAGGCGAAGAGGACGCCGGGAAAGCCCGGCGGGATCGCGAGGTTGGTCGCGCCGGCGCCGTTGGCGTCGAGCGTGATGATACTGTGATTCACGATCAGACCGGTGATCGGGAGGTAGAGATTGCAGCCCGGCAGCAGCGGGAAACCGGTGCGATCGAAGTTCAGCGCCAGCAGATTCGCGGCGAGTGCGTTCGGCGGGCCGTCCATCTGGAGCAGTTGCGGCGTCGTGCCGCCGATGGGAGGGGCGCTCCAGCTGTGCTGGAACGTGTTGGTGCCCACCGCGCAGCCGAGGCCCCATTGCGTCGTCTGGCCCGGTGCGAGGTAGCTGATGATGAGCGTCGGCTGCTGGGTCGTGGCCTCGCGGGAGTGACAACGGATCGCCGTCTGGGCGGCCTGTTCGTCGGTCTTGAGTAGCCACCCGAAGTTCTGGCCCGGGTTGCGCACCCAGTTCTGCACGTCCGCGACGGGCGCCTGCGTGCCGGTGACCGTGCTACCGGGTTGAACGATCGGGTGCGTGAAACTCGCGCCGGCCGCGAAGTCACCGCCGGGAGTGGTCCACGTCGAGCCCGGCGAGATCGCGTGCAGCCAGGTCGCGTCTCCCGGGGTCGCGGGCGCGCCGCCGCCACCGGCACCCGCGGGCACCGACGTGCCCTCGCCCCAGTTCGTGAGCACCCGGTGGGCACTCACGGTGATCGGCGAGTTGAACATGTCGACCTCGAGCGTGAGCGAGGCCGACAGGATCAGCGCGTTGGTCGGAATACTCGCGAGATCGAACCGCAGCAGGGCGCGGCGGCGAGAGTTCGATGACTGATCGGTACGGCCGACGAAGAACCGTGGGCCGGCGCCGGCACTGAGGTGGCCGGTGGCGCTCTCGTAGAGCGTGTTGTCACGATCACAGGGGATCGTCACGGAGGTCTGCGCGAGAGCGGTCGGGAGCACGACCGCGAGGAGGGTCAGTTGGCGGATCATGGCATGGTGCCGCGCAAGCCCCGTGCCTGGCCCGGGATCGGCCGATCCGTCGGGATTCCGCACGCGGCCGCGTCCGGAATCCGGAATCCCGAGGGTCGGTTCCGGTTCGGCGCTACTGCAGCAGCGCCACGGCCGCGTTGCTCAGCACGAAGCCACCGGGCGCATTCGGATCGAGCGCCGCGGTCTGAGACGTGAACAGCACCCCGGGGAAGCCGGCCGGCAGCGCGAGCGGCGTCGAACCGGCGCCGGTCGGATCGAGCGTGATGATGCTGTGGTTCACCGCGCCGAGCAGCGGCAGGTAGAAGTTGCACGCCGGCAGCAGCGGGAAGCCGACCGGATCCCAGTTGAGCGCGAGCAGGTTGGCCGCGAGCTGGTTGGGCGGGCCATCGGCCTGCGTGAGCAGCGGGCTCGTGCCGCCGATGGGCAGGCCGACCCAGGTGTGCGAGAACGTGTTGCTGCCGACGGGGCAACCGGTGCCGAACGTCGTCGCCTCGCCGCGGGTCAGGAACGTGACCTCGAGCACGGGCGGGTTGCCGCGCCCGTTGCCGTTCTCGCGCGAGTCGAAGCGCCGGGCCGCGAGCGCCTGCGTCTCGTCGGTCTTGAGCAGCCAGCCGAAGTTCTGCGTCGGGTTGTCGACCCAGCTCTGCACGTCCGCTCGCGAGGCCGCGGTGGTCGTCGTCGTGACCATGCCTGCGGCAGGCGCCGAGAACTCGAACGAGTTCGTGGCCGCGAAGTCGCCGCCGGCATTGCTCCAGTTCACGCCGGGGAAGAACGTGTTGATCCACGTAGCGTCGCCGGTCGTTGCGACGCCGCCCGCGCCGCCGCCGCCCTGGCCGCCGGTCGGTGTGCTCGTGCCTTCGCCCCAGTCCGACAGGACGCGGTGCGCGGTCATGTCGAGCGGCAGGTTGCCGGGGGCCTGCGCTACGTTGAGGGTCAGCCGGGTCGAGACGATGCGCGCGCCGACCGGGATGCGCGATGCGACGTCGAACCATAGGAGTCCTCGCCGCTTGGCGTCAGCGCTCTGGCCGGTGACGCCGACGTAGATCCCGAGTGCGGCGCCGGCCGCCACCGTGCCGGTCGAACTCTCGTACAGCGTGCAGTCGCGAGCCGCCTGGAAGGACAGCGTGGTTTGTGCGAGGGCGGGAACGAGCAGCAGGCTCACGGCGGCGAGTGGGCGGATCATCGGCGTGGCAAGATAGCGCACGCTGGCCGATCCGTGTGGCTGCCGGACCGGACCGGTGGGTATTTTCCCGAGGGGCTGGCCCCGAGTCAGAGCAGGGCGCGCACGTCGACGGCCACCGCGCCGTGGTCGTAGGCGAACAGCGGATTGATCTCGAGTTCGACCACCTCGGGGTTGCTCATCGCGCAGCGCGCGACCGCCATGATCACGTCGATGACCGCTTCACGGTCGACGGCCGGGCTGCCGCGATGGCCCTTGAGCAGGCGGGCGCCGCGCAGTTCTGCGAGCATGCGCTTGGCGTCGGCGCGTTGGATCGGCAGCATCCGCAGCGTGATGTCGTTGAGTACTTCGACTGCTGTGCCGCCGAGGCCGACGACGATCACGCCGCCGTATTGTGGGTCCTTCTTGTAGCCGACCAGCAGTTCGACGACGGGTTTCGGCAGCGCCGGGACGACGAGCACGCCCTTCTGGTCCGGAACGACCCCCCGCTTCTGGCAGTAGACGCGGACGTTGTCGGTGATCTCGTCGAACGCCGCGCCGGTTGCCGCCGCGGTGACACCGACCTTTACGCCGCCCGCTTCCGTCTTGTGCAGCACGCCGCCGGCGACGCACTTGAGCGCGACCTTGCCGCCGATCGCCTGCGCCGCCGCTGCGGCAGCCTCGCGGGACTCGCACAGCGTGCCCTGCACGATTGCGGCGCCGTAGCCGGCGATGAGGTCGCGCGCCTCCGTCTCGAGCAGCACGCGTCGTTCGGCCTCGCGCAGCGCGCTCATGCCCGGCCACTGCTGACCGGGAGGTGGTGGCGTGCCGCGCCGGCGGTCGAGTTGGCGGCCGCGCTCCGTGAGCGCCGCGGCGCAGCGCGCGGCGACCTCGATCGATGTTACGACGGGCACGCCCGCCTGACGCAGGACGTCGAGCGGCTCGCTCGGGGTGTCGGCATAGAGGCTGTAGATCACGACCGCGCGGCGATGCCGTCGCGAGCTCTCGACGATCGCCTGAGCCGCGGCGACCTCACGCGGCAGCAGCTCGGTGGCGAAGCGCTGGTGGTAGCCGCCGAAGAGGCCCACGACGAACACGGTCGACACGTTCTCGTCGTGCATGAGTTGCTCGACGCAGCGTGCGAACATCATCGGATCCTGGTCCGCGGTGCCGGCGAGGTCGATGGGATTCGCAGGCGGCGTCGTCGCGCCGAGCGTGCGCTGCAGCTCGACCGCGGTCACGCTCGACAGCTCGGCGAGCGGTGCGCCGAACGTCTGCAGCGCGTCGGTCGCAAGCGTGCCGTGACCGCCGCCGTCGGTGAGGATCGCGATGCTGCGGTAGTTGCCGCGAACGGGCTGGCTCGCGAGCGTCTCCGAGACGTGCAGCAGTTCGTCGGTGCGGCGCACCTGCACGATGCCGCTCTGTTTGAGCCCGGCGCGGAACACCGGGTACGAACCCGCGAGTGCGCCCGTGTGCGAACGGGCGGCCGCGCGGCCCCGCACCGAACGCCCGCCTTTCAGAAGCACCACGGGCTTCTTCGCCGTGACCCGCGCGGCCGTCTCGAGGAACTTCTGGCCCTGACGGAAGCCTTCGACGTACATCGCGATCGCGGCGGTGTCCGGGTCGTCGCCGAGGTACTCGAGATACTCGTCGAACCGCAGATCCGTCTCGTTGCCGACTCCGATGACGAGGGAGAAGCCCGCGCGCGTGCGGCGCCGGGCCTCGGTGAGCAACTGCAGCGTCACGTTGCCGCTCTGGCCGAGCAGCGCGATGCGGCCGGCGGGCACGTCGGGCACGCCGATGAGGTCGAGGCCGATGTGAGGGTTGAGGATGCCCGACGTGTTGGGGCCGACGACCCGTACGCCCGTGCGCTGCACGATGTCACGTACGCGGGCTTCGAGTTCTTCGCCGGCGCCACCGCTCTCGCGGAAACCGAGCGCGAGCACGATCGCGCCCGCGATGCCGCGATCCGCGCACTCCTCGAGCACGGTCGGGACCGTTTGCGCCGGCGTGCAGATCAGCGCCGCGTCGAGTTCACCTGCGGCCTCGGCGATCGAGCGCTGGAGCGTGACGCCGTGCACCGTGCCGCCCTTCGGATTGACGCCCTGGATCTCGCCCGCGAAGCCGCCATGGCGCAGCGCCGCGATGGCCTGGTTGCCGCGTTTCGTGGGATCCTCGGACGCGCCGATCACGACGACGCCGCGCGGTCGGAAGATCCGCTCGAGGGGTGAGCGGTCGTCGGTTCGCGAATGGCTCGGGGCTTCGCTCACGGTTGGTGTGGCGCGGACTGGCGATGGGGGAGAACGTCACTCGCCGCGGAACTGCGGCTCGCGTCGTTCGGCAAACGCCGCCACGCCTTCGCGCCAGTCGGCAGTGCCCATGCAGTCGAGCAACGCGGCGGCCTCGGCGGCAAGGGTCTCATCGAACGTTCGCGGCACGGGCCTTAGCAGTTGCTTGAGATGCGCGACGGATCGCGGGGCCTTGCTCGCGACCTCGTCCGCGATCGCGAGCGCATGGTCGAGGACCTCGTTCGCGGGGCGCGCGGTGCCGAACAGGCCGAGTTCGACCGCGCGGTCGCCCGAGAAGAACGGGCACCGCAGGAGCAGGTCGCGGGCGGTCGCGAGCCCGACGCGGGCGGGCAGCGTCGCGGTGACGCCGCCACCCACGAACGTGCCGAGGCCGAGTTCCGGGAACCGCAGTTTGGCCGCGCTCGCCACGACGCCGAGGTCACAGGCGAGCGCCAGTTCGAGTCCGGCGCCGATCGCATGCCCGTTGATGGCCGCGATTACGGGCAGGCGCGAGGAGACGATGGCATTGGCCGCGCGCTGGCCCAGTTCGACGTAGGCGCGGCGCGCATCGTCAGCGCGCGCGTCCTCGCCATGGGTTTTGAGATCGGCGCCGACGCAGAACGCCCGCTCGGCGCCGGTAATTACAACTGCCCGGAGCGCGGAGTCTGCGGCTGCGCCGGCGAGGGCGGCGAGCAGCCGTTCGTAGAGCTCCTCGCTGACCGCATTGAGCCGATCGGGACGATTGAGCGTGAGTACGAGAACGCGATCGTGTCGCGCCTCCAGCACGGTTGGCATTGCCCGGAATCATGCCGCTCGGTGCGGGGCGAGTCATCAGCGTCGCCGCGAAAGGCAGTGCCGCGGTGGGCGGCGAAGGTGCACGAAACCGCTGTTGCTTTCTGGCGAGCCCAGGCCGATTCTCCTCCAGCAACATGAACTGGATGTTGGACTACTGGCGGTCGTCCATCGGCGGCAAGGTGACGATGGCGATCACCGGGCTGTTGCTCTTCGGGTTCCTCGTCGGGCACCTGGCGGGCAACCTGCTGTTGCTGTCGGGCCCCGAGGCCATGAACGAGTATGCCGCGTTCCTCAAGAGTAAGGGCGCGCTCCTGTGGGTGGTCCGCTGTGGACTGCTCGCGGTCTTCGTGCTCCATGTGATCACCGGCATCCGGCTCGCGCGCGAGAACCGGAACGCGC
Source organism: bacterium (assembly GCA_024743115.1). Classification (GTDB taxonomy): domain Bacteria; phylum Planctomycetota; class UBA1135; order UBA1135; family UBA2386; genus JAGQRA01. The sequence goes on from JANSXC010000001.1 coordinate 442,185, forward strand.
GGCCGATTGCCTACGCGCGCCCGGACACGATCCAGGCGTCACTCGCGTCGCGCTCGATGGTCTTCACGGGGCTGTCGACGCTGGTCTTCGTCGTCTACCACCTGCTGCACTTCACGGTCGGGGTGACGAACCCCGAGCATTTCACGATGGAGACCTCTGCGGGCGGCCACAACGTCTACGGCATGGTGACGGCGAGTTTCTCCGTCGTGGGCATCGCGCTCGCCTACGTCGCTTTCCAGGTCGTCCTGTTCTTTCACCTCGCGCACGGCGTGCAGAGCCTGGCTCACACGCTCGGTCTGCACCATGAACGCTTCACCCCGATGATCAAGACCGCTTCGGTCGGTGTCGCCGCGCTCATCACGGGCGGCAACATCTTCCTCGTCCTGTCGGTGCTACTCGGCATCGTGGAGGTGCAGTCATGACCCTCCAGCTCGATTCGAAGATTCCGAGCGGTCCGATCCAGGACAAGTGGGAGTCGCGCAAGTTCGACTCCAAGCTCGTCAACCCCGCCAACAAGCGGAAGTACAAGGTGCTCGTCGTCGGTTCGGGTCTCGCCGGCGCGTCGGCGGCGTCGTCGCTCGCGGAACTCGGCTACCAGGTCGAGTGCTTCTGTCACAACGACAGCCCGCGGCGCGCACACAGCATCGCGGCGCAGGGCGGCATCAACGCGGCGAAGAACTACCGCAACGACGGCGACTCGGTGTGGCGGCTGTTCTACGACACGGTCAAGGGCGGCGACTTCCGGGCGCGCGAGGCCAATGTTTATCGGCTTGCGCAGGTCAGCGTCGACATCATCGATCAGGCCGTGGCGCAGGGCGTGCCGTTCGCGCGCGAGTACGGCGGTCTGCTCGACAACCGCAGCTTCGGCGGGGCGCAGGTCTCGCGCACATTCTACGCGCGCGGCCAGACCGGGCAGCAGCTGCTGCTCGGGGCCTACTCGGCACTGTCGCGGCAGATCGGTCTCGGCGCGGTGAAGATGTACTCGCGCACCGAGATGCTCGACCTCGTCGTCGTCGACGGTCACGCCAAGGGCATCATCGTGCGCGATCTCGTGACGGGTGAGCTGCGGGAATACGCCGGTGACGCGGTCGTGCTCGCTACCGGCGGCTACGGCAACGTGTTCTACCTGAGCACGAATGCGATGAACTGCAACGTCACCGCTGGCTGGCGAGTGCACAAGCGCGGGGCGGGCTTCGCCAACCCGTGTTACACGCAGATTCACCCGACCTGCATCCCGGTCAGCGGCGACCACCAGAGCAAGCTCACGCTGATGTCGGAGTCGTTGCGCAATGACGGCCGCATCTGGGTGCCGAAGCAGCAGGGCGACAAGCGCGAGCCGGGACAGATCCCCGAGGACGAGCGCGACTACTACCTCGAGCGCAAGTATCCGAGCTTCGGCAACCTCGCGCCGCGGGACATCGCTTCGCGTGCGGCGAAGGAAGCCTGCGACAGTGGTCGCGGCGTCGGGGAGACCGGGCTCGGCGTCTACCTCGACTTCAAGGACTCGATCAACCGGCTGGGCAAGGACGCGATTGCCGCGCGTTACGGCAATCTGTTCCACATGTACTCGAAGATCACGGCCGAGGATCCCTACTCGCGGCCGATGCGGATCTACCCGGCGGTGCATTACACGATGGGCGGCGTCTGGGTCGACTACAACCTGCAGTCGACGATCCCCGGCCTGTTCGTGCTGGGCGAAGCCAACTTCAGCGATCACGGTGCCAACCGCCTCGGCGCGTCGGCGCTCATGCAGGGTCTCGCCGATGGCTACTTCGTGATCCCGAACACGATCGCGGGCTATCTCGCGGAGCAAAAGCCCGGCGCCGTCGGAGCCGATCATCCGCAGTTCGGCAAGATCCGCGGTGAGATCGACGATCTCACGAAGCGGCTGCTGTCGATCCAGGGCAAGCGCACCGTCGATGACTTCCACCGCGATCTCGGCAAGATCATGTGGGACAAGTGCGGCATGGCGCGCAACGACGCGGGGCTGCGTGAGGCGCTCAAGGAGATCCCCGCGCTGCGCGAGGAGTTCTGGAAGGACGTGCGCGTGCTCGGCTCGGCGGACTCGCTGAATCAGTCCCTCGAGAAGGCCGGCCGCGTCGCAGACTTCCTCGAGTTCGGCGAGCTCATGTGCCGCGACGCGCTCGAGCGGCGTGAGTCGTGCGGTGGCCACTTCCGCGAGGAGTGGCAGAGTGACGACGGCGAAGCCGTGCGCGACGACGACGACTTCTGCCACGCCGCGGTGTGGGAACACAAGGGGCCCGGTGAGGAGCCCGAACGCAACGTCGAGCCGCTCGAGTTCGACAACGTCAAGCTGGCGGTCCGGAGCTACAAATGAAGGTCGTTCTGCATATCTGGCGCCAGTCCCGTCCGAGCACGTCGCAGGACTTCGGGCAGGACGGCAAGATGGTTCGCTACGAGCTCGACGACGTGTCGGCCGACATGTCGTTCCTCGAGATGCTGGACATCCTCAACGAACGGCTGACGGCCAAGGGCGAAGAGCCCGTCGCGTTCGATCACGACTGTCGCGAAGGCATCTGCGGCACGTGCAGTCTGATGATCAACGGCCGCCCGCACGGTCCCGAGCGCGGTACGACCGCTTGTCAGCTGCACATGCGCAGCTTTCAGGACGGTTCCGAGATCTGGATCGAACCGTGGCGCGCCAAGAGCTTCCCGGTTCTGCGGGATCTGGTGGTCGATCGCGGCGCGTTCGATCGCGTCGTGCAGGCCGGCGCGTTCATCTCCGTCAACACCGGCGCCGCGGTCGACGCGAACGCGATGCCCGTCCCGAAGGCCGATGCGGACAAAGCGTTCGACGCCGCCACCTGCATCGGCTGCGGCGCCTGCGTCGCGGCGTGCAAGAACGCGAGCGCGATGCTGTTTGCCGGCGCCAAGGTCTCGCACTTCCTGCACTTGCCCCAGGGCCAGGCGGAACGCGACCGCCGCGTGCTGAACCTCGTCGAGACGATGGACAAGGAAGGCTTCGGCAACTGCACCAACCAATACGAGTGCGAAGCCGCGTGCCCCAAGGAGATCCCGGTGCGCGTGATCGCGGACATGAACCGCGAGTACAACCGCGCGCGCATCAAGAGCTGAGCCGGCTCGCGCCCGTGCGTCGGGCGTTCGGCGCAGGCCCTCAGCGCGCGGGCCTCTCAGTGCGGCCCCTCAGTGCGCGGGCACGCGCGCGACGAACTGCAGCTTCGGGTCCGGGTGCAGGCTCGTGCGCAGCAGCGTTTCTAGCCGACGCTCGACCTTCCCCTTGAACGTCTGCTTGCCGTTGACGGTCACGGTGACCTCCTTGTCGAGGTCGACCATGCGTTCGTCGAGCAGCACGTAGAGATCCTTGGTGTCTTGCTTCGTCGTGATCGTGATCGCGTTCTTCTTGCGGTCGAGGTCGGCTTCGACGATTGCGTTCTTCACCGGCTTCTCCCAGTAGAGCCAGTAGAACTGGCGCTTCCAGTCGAGCACGGGTTGCCAGACGATGCGTTCGGGGATCGGGTTTCTGACCTTGTCGGCGATCTTCGCGAGGTGTGCGGGGTAGCCGCCCGGCGGCGAGCCGTGGCCGCGGTTGTGGACCTCCCAGTAGTCGTGCGCGAAGCCGCCCCAGCGCTGCTGGGCCTCGCCGAGCAGCTTCACGGCGAACTGATTGGGGGCCGGCGGCACCTGCTGGTCGTCCGTGCTTTGATAACACGACACGTACACGTTGCGTAGGCTGGGGATCACGCCCTCGATCACGTCGATGATCGGCGAACCCGGCGCGCGGCGGATCGGCGTCGGCGCGCCCGCGCTCGGGGCGACGGCGGCGACGCGGTCGGCGTGGTGCGCGCCGAGCGTCCAGCTGCCGTAACCACCCATGCTGTGGCCGACGAAGTAGACGTGGTCGGGATCGATCTTCCAGGTGCGCAGCGCGCAGTCGACGAGCTCGAGCACGAACTCCTCGCTGCCGGAGTCCGTCCAGCCGCACTCGGTGCGCTCGAGCACCTGGGGCGCGATCATCACCCAGCCGAGCTTGCTGAGCGCGGGCCCGTAGGCTCCGGCCGCCGGTCCGGCGTCGCCCGAGCCGACGCCACCACCGTGCATTGCGATCGCGAGGCCCTTGGGTTTCTTGCCCTTGTAGCCGCCGACGATGTACCGGCCGGTTGCGCCGTCGAAGAACAGGTTGTCGCCCGACTTCTCGAGCTTCTTGCCCTTCTTCCAGAACTTGCCGAGCTTCTTCTTCCAGCTCGCGACATCGCGCGCGGACAGTGCCGGCACGTTGGCGATCGGCGCGAGCAGTTCCTCGCCGGCTGCGAAGCCCTCGGGCCGCTGGTGGTCGAGCGCGAGGTAACGCTTGACGAGGTCGTCGAGCTTGCGCCCGGATGGCGGGCGGTTCTGCGCGGTGATCGTGCCGGTAGTCGCCGTGGTCATGGCGAGCAGTGCGGCGAGCCCCGCGGCCGGCAGCGGGGAGAAGCGCGTCGGCGCGCTGGTGGGGATGGGGGTCTTCATGGCTCTCTCCACGGGAACGCGATCGTAGTCGCCGTGCTCCCGAGTTGTGCGCGAATCGATGATCGCGGTCGGCCCGGGCGGGGAGGATTGCCCGTGGAGCCGTGCCGTCGAAGAGCTCGTTACAACAACACGACGACGAAGGTCGCGTAGATCGCAGCGCCCGTGAAGTCCGCGATCGCGGTCACCGCGGGCGTGCTGATCATTGCCGGGTCGCCGCGCAGTTGTTTGACGACGAGCGGCGTCAGCGCTCCGAGCAGCGCCGCGGACAGCACGTGCGCGAGCATCGCCAGGCCGATGACGCCGCCGATCAGGCCGAGTCCGGCGGTCGCCTGTTCGGCCCGCAGGCTACCGACGATGAGTGCGTCGCCGAACGCGATGACCGCGAGCAGCAGCGCCATGATTCCCGCGACCCGCAGCTCCTTCCACACGAACTGTCGCAGCGGCTGCTGGTCGTCCGTGCCGACCGACAGCGTGCGGATGATCAGTGCACTGGCCTGGGTGCCCACCATGCCGCCCGTTGCCATGACGACCGGGAGCAGGCCGGTCAGTACGCCGCCGAGGCTGCTCTCGAACGCGGCGATCACGCTCGATGTCACGACGCCGAACACCGCGAGCAGGCAGAGTACCGGCGCTCGACGGCGAACCTGACGCCAGACCGGTTCGTCGAGGTAGCCGTAGTCGCCCTCCTCGTCGTGGCCCGTGAGGCCCGCCATCTTCTCGAGGTCTTCCTTGGCCTCTTCTTCGACGATGTCGACCGCGTCGTCGTGCGTGACGATGCCGACGAGCCGGCCGAGTTCGTCGACGACGGGCAGCGCGAGCAGGTCGTAGTCGCGAATGATGTGCGCGGCCTCTTCCTGGTCGGCTTCGGCCTTCACCGAGACGAGTTCGGTCTTCATCAGGTCGCGCACGAGCGTGTCGTCCCTCGCGATGATCAGATCGCGCAGCGACACGAATCCGAGCAGCTGCCCCGCGCGGTCGACGACGTAGCTGTAGTAGATCGTCTCCTTCTTCGGCGCCTGTTGCCGCAGCTCGGCGATCGCCTGGCCCGCGGTCAGTGACGGGTTGAGCACCGCGTAGTCGGTCGTGAGGAAGGAGCCGACCTGATCCTCACGGAACGTCTCGCGGCGCAGCAGGTCCTCGCGGGCCGCGCTCGGGAGTAGCGGGATCAAGCGGTCGCGGACGCGTTCGTCGAGGCGTTCGAGGAACTCGGCGCGGTCGTCACTGAGCATCGTGACGAGCACGGCCCGCACGCGCTCGCGCCCGGCGCCGGTGACGTAGGCCTCCTGCACCTCGGGGTCGAGGTAGTGGAACACGTCACGTTCCAGATCGGCAGGCAGGGCGCCGAGGACGTCTGCGATCTCTTCGATCTCGAGCGCGCTGATGATGGCAGCGGCGTCGGTCGGGTGCATCTCCTGCAGCACCGACTGCAGGTCCTCGAGCTTGCCGTCCAGCAGAAGCTCGCGGACCTCGGGGATCAGCAGGTGGATGCGCATGACGGGACGGCGCCTCAATACCCGACCGTCCCGCCAGATTCACGAGAACGCTCGCGCGGAATCAGTCCGCGGTCGGTTGAATGGGCGGGTGGTTCGTGGGCTCGCCCGCGCCACACACCACGGTTCCACCTCGTTCGTAACCCTTCCACTTCCACCCGTTCGATGCTGCGTCGCGCCCTCGCTCCGGTCGCGGCCGGTCTGTTCGTTGCGTGCGCCTCGGCGCAGACGATCCAGGCTGGCTGGCTCGGCGTCTGTTCCGCCTCGACGACGTCTTTGAGCTACGTTAACAGTGGGGGAGCCGTGTTCGGCCTCAGCGTGTCGCCCAACTTCGGCGGCACGATCAGCCCCGGCACCGCGCAGTCGATCCTGCATGATCCGCTCGATCCCGATGTGTTCTGGTGCGGCGGGTTCGGGTTCGTCGGCCGCGCGCGCGTAACGGCTTCGAACAGCGTCAACTACTCGCTGCTCACGAACGCGGTCGGTACGGCGACGCAAATGAGTTTCGACGGCCAGGGCGACGTCTGGGTCGCTGATGCCTGGACTGCGCAGATCCGCCGCGTCGACCGGCAGGGCGTCGTGACCAGTGTCTCGGCCGGCGTGCAGCCGTGGGGGGGCTCGTTGTCGGCCGGCACCGTCGATCCCGCGACCAATGACTACTACGCCGGCGGCAACGGCGCGCTCTATCGGCTCGCGAGCGGTCAGGCGACGGCCGTACCGTTCGTCACCGGCCTCGGTGGCCCGGTCACCGGTGTTGCGATCGACCCGTGCACCGGGGAGATCCTCGCCGCGGTCGGGCAGCCCGGCAACCGGCTCGTGCGCATCGATGCCGGCGCCGTTGCGCACGACCTGATTGCGCCAGGCAACCAGGTCATCGATCCCCAGGGCATCGTCGTCGGCAGTGACGGCAACTTCCTGACCGGCGGCGCGTTTGGCAGCGTCTTCTGCGTCGAGCGCCTGTCGGGTATCCCGCGCCCGCTCGTTACCAACGCCGTGCCCGGCACCGTCACGAGCGTCACGGTCACACGCGTGCAGGGTGATGGCCAGGCCTGCGCGTTCGGCGATCCTTGTGGCTCCGTCTACGGCGTGCCGTGGCTGCGAACGTTCGGCCCGAACCGACCCGGCCGCCCCGCGTTCACGAGCTCCGTGAATCACCGGCCCGGCACGCTCGGCGCCATTGCGCTCGGAACCCGCGCGTTGCCCACCCCGCTGAGCCTCGATCCGTTCCTCGGCACGACCGGCTGTTTCCAGTTCGTCGACTCCGTGGTGCAGATCGCTCACTTTGCCGACGCCGCGGGCAACCTGTCGTTTGCCGTCGCCACGAACCCGGCCTTCGCCGGCGTCACCGTGTTCGTCCAGCACGCGGCCCTCGACGGCAACCAGCTCGGGGACTTCGCCCTGAGCAACGCCGTTCGCATGCAGTTCTGAACAGGGTCGAAGCGCCGCCTCGGCGACGTTCTGGCGCGGAACTGCCGCCGATCCCGCCCGTTCCTGCGCCGATTGCCTCACTTCGAGAAGGACGTGCCCGCAGTCCTTGACCACCGCCGGATCGCTCGCTAGGTTTCCCCGCTCGCTTCCCGGCGCCGAGGTTCATCTCGGAGCTGTGAGGCACCTTGTCGGGGCGTGGCTCAGCCTGGTAGAGCGTTGCGTTCGGGACGCAAAGGTCGGAGGTTCAAATCCTCTCGCCCCGACCATTCTCCCGCCCGAGGCGGGAGACTGGACGAGGCGAGGGATCCGTCAGCCCGCCTCGCGCCAGGCGCGACGCAGACTCGCAAATCCTCTCCTGGTGACCCGCTCACGCTGCGAGCCCGGCGGGAGTCGTGGCCTTGGTCCAACCGCGGACCGTCGCGGTCAGTAGCTCGTCAGCAGCAGCTGACCGTTGCTGAACGAGATGCCGACGCTATTCGTCGTCGCGTCGAGGCACCCATTGTTGGCGAGTCGGCAGGCCGGCGAACTGCGGCAGGTTCGGTAGGGGCAATGCGATGACGGCGGAACCGGTCGGGTCCGACAGTGCTAGCTGGTTGCCGAACAGTTGGTCGTGGAGCGGAGTGCAGCCCGGCACCCGAACGGGTCGGGCGCGGTTGCGGCCGGGGCCAGCCCCAGCGTGGCGAACGCGACCGAGTTTGGCGGACCATTGCCAATGGTCGTCGAGGCCGCACCTGGAGCTTTGCACCGTGCAGCTCGGATTGGTACGTTCGCGCCGCCGCGCCACTACTTCAAGGAGAGTCAAGCCGTGCCGCTCGTAATCATCGGTGTCGTTGTTTTTGCGTTCGGGGTGATCGACCTCGTTGGCAGCTTTGCAGGCCTGGACGTTTGGGGGGAGTGGATCCAGGTGGATCTGCCAGAGGCTATCTGGTCCTTCACGGCCTACATCGAGCTCGGGCTCGGAGCGTTGCTGTTCAAGGTCGGAATGAACATGCGACAACCGAAGAACGAGTCCGCGTAGTCGTCTCGAAGACAACGGCCAACTCGTTGAATCGACGCCGGCGTCCAGCTGATCACGCAGCCGGCCGCGCCGGTGCGCGCGGCAGCCGCACCCGGACGTGCCGGGCCGCCAGCGCGCGGGAGTAAACCGTCTCTTGCCGCTCTGCGGGCCTCGGCTCGACCGAGAGATGCCAGATGGAGATCGCGACGTCGAACGCGAAGAGGGCGAGCTTGACCACGAAACAGGCACCGTGGGCCGCGAAGTTCGGAATCACGGCGAGCAGGATCACGTAGGTGGGGCCTCGCAAAGCCAAAGTTCAGCACGCCATCAGACCAGCGACTTCGGGCCGATCCAGCCACACGAAAGCTTCACCGAGCTGGCCGATTTCGCCGGCATTTTCGGGCGACTGTCTCGACCGAGACTCGCGAAGCTGCTGCCGCGCCCAGCGGTGTCCCAGGCTCCAAGCGCGCTTCGGCGGGGGAGAAGTCGCGGATCGTGAGCGCGCAGCCGCAGTCGCGGTCGAGGGCCTGGCCGTGCCCAGTCGTCGTTGATACGGCAGGTTCGTTGGCGGGCGCGGATCCTCGCGCGCCCTGGCCGCCGTTGGCCGCGCGAGGCTGGCCGAGAATTCGCGACCATAACTCGGGGATCTGGCGCAGATCCGGCACCGGTCCTTCCGCAGTCCTTCGAACAACCCCCGCGCGCGTCGGGAGGTGTTGAACGGGCTGGTTGGCCCGGATCCGAAGTACCAGCCACCGAACGCTCGATCGCTCCGATGCTCGCCCGCTTGCCGTCTACTCTCGCGCTCGCATGCGCCCTTGCCGCGCAACATGGATTTGCGCAGTCCGCCGATCGGCTCAGGACCGATCGGACGCCGGTGTTGGCGGCTGCCGGGGCCGAGCTCTGGGCCGATGCCGCTGGCTACAAGGCGGTATTCGGTGCCGAACATGTCGAGTTCGTGCCGGCCTTCGGACCGCGTGCGGCGCGCAACTACCCGATTCGCTACGAGCTCGAATCGATCGGCCGCGGGCGAGTGCGGCAGGTCGTCGAAGCGGCAAGTCGGAGTCACCGCGGGCTGCAGGTCGAGTTCGCGCGCGGAACGCTCATCGAACGCTACGAGGTACGCGAGGACGGTATCGAGCAGAGCTTCGTGGTGCGCCAGCCACCGCTGGGGCCCGGCGACCTGATCGTGCGCGGGCGTCTGACGAGCGACCTGCCGGCGGTGCCGCATGCCGGTGGTCTGCGGTTCGAGGGGCCTGGCGTCGGGGCATGCACGCTCGGAGCGGTCACGGGAATCGATGCCAACGGGCGCAGAGTTGGCGGGACGATCCGATTCGATGGCGAGGTCGTCGAGTACATCCTGCCGTCGGCCTGGGTCGAGACCGCTCGGTTTCCGGTCGTCGTCGACCCGTTGATCGGTTCGACCGCCGCGATCCCGGACCCGGCCACCGGGCTTCACGAGTTGCCCGACGTGGCGTACGACGAGACCCACGACGTGTATCTCGTGGTGTTCGTGCGGCAGTGGTCGGCGGTCGACTTCGACGTTCACGCCCAGCGCCTCGATCGCGCCGGCAGCCTCGTCGGTAGTCGTATCCTGATCGAGAACTCCGGCGCGTTCGACTACAAGCCACAGGTTGCCAACGTCAACCTGCGCGATCGCTTCGTCGTCGTCTGGCAGCGCGGCAGCAGTGGCGCGACCGAGGTTCACGCCCGGTCGGTCGACGCGGGTAATGGCGCGTTGTCGGTCGCGCGCGTGATTTCGCCATCGGGTCTGGCGTGTCAGGATCCGGATGTCGGTGGCGAGGCGACCGAGGCCGACGAAGATGCGATCTGTGTCTGGCACGACGCGACGCAGGATCAGGTCACTGCCGCGCAGATCGGCGTCAATCCGGATGGCTCGCTGTTCGAGCATGACCTGACGACCATTGCCTTCGGCGCGAGTGAGCGGCCGTGTATCAGCAAGAGTGGCGGCGGCACCGGCCGGCACATGGTTGGCTGGATGCGCCGATTCACCGGCACCGACTACGATCCGATCTGCGCCGTCGTTGATCGCGAGATTACCGTGCTCGCCAGCCAGAGCCTCGACGGAGCGGTCAACTTCACGGCGGCGATCGATATCGACGGCAACGGCAACGAGTGGGTCGCAGCCTGGCAGGTGCGCGAGTCCTCGGGTTTGCTGAACGACGTCGTCGCACGTTCACTCGCCTACTCCGAGAACGATCGATCCAGCTATCTGCAGCCGATCGCGGTCATCAGCAACCAGGCCGGCACGGACGAGACCGATCCGTCGGTGTGCTGGCTCGGGAACGCCACGCTGGTCGGATACACCAACCATCAAACCAGCACGTCGACGAGTGCCTGGGTGCGTTCGATCGATTCCCACACCTGCTTCGTTTGCGAGGCCAACGAGCGACTCGTTGCGAGCCTGACGGACGATGCGGTACCCGTCGCGGCCAGCATGCGTTCTGGGGGCGCCGACATCGACGAGGCGCTGGTCGCGTTCCATCGCCGGTCCGCCACCATCGGGCGCATTCACACTCGGGTCTACGACAGCGAAGCCGGGGTATCACGAACCGTGCAGGAAGGCTGCGGCATCGGCGGTGGTTGGGCCAGCGCTACCTGCGCCAGGAACGGTAACGCGGGTTTCGCGGTGCGTGTGATTGGCGCGGCGCCGAACACTGCGGCAGTGCTGGTGGGCAGCCGGGCGATTGCACCGATCCCGTGTGGCCCGTGTCGCCTGCTACCGAATCCGTACGCCGGGTTCATTCATTCCACCGCGACGGACACCACCGGTGCCGCCGCGCTCACGGTCGCGATTCCGGCAGCACCTGCTTTCGTCGGCGTCGAGGTGTTCCTGCAGTGGGCGGTGTTCGAGCCGTTAACGCCGGGATGCTTCCTGTTCGCATCGGATCTGAGCACCGCCATCCGAGTCACCGTCGAGTAACGCGAGTCATCATGAAGACACACCATCGATGCGCCTGGCTAGCGACGAGTTTGTTGGCCGCAGGGCTGGCGGCCCAGGACTTCACCCGTCTGCGAGAGGCGACGTCGTTGCGTGAGAGCGGCAGTGGTCTGCATGCGCTCGCGTGGGACTACCAGGCAACCTTCACCGCGGCTGGAATGCGATTCGTTCCGGCGCTCGGTGAAGCGGCCGCGACGACGCAGCACTTGGCCGTCGAGCTACTCGATGTGCGACGTGGGGCTACCGCAATGCCAACCGCCGATGTGGGGCCGAGTCGGGGGGCGGACGGCGTGCGATACGACCGCGGTGGTGGGCTGACCGAGTACTACGCCATCGGGCCCGCCGGTATCGAACTCAGTCTGAGATTCCGCACGAGGCCCGCCGGCGCTGGTGACCTCGTCGCTCGGTTTCGCGTGGATACCTCGTTGATTCCACAGCCCCGGCAAGCCGACGAAGCCGGTGTGACGCTGTTGTTGCCCGGCGTCGGGGGAGTCACGATTGGCGGAGTCACCGGCATCGACGCGAACGGCCGGATCGCGCCGGGCTCGCTGCAACTTCGCGACGGCGTGCTCGAGCTACGGCTATCCGCGGCGTTCGTTGACGAAGCCGCTTACCCGATGGTCCTGGATCCGTTGATCGGAACCACGATCGTCGCGACCACCGGAACGAGCACGACCGACACGAACGCCGGGGTGGCCTACAGCACCGGTAGGGACGAGTACGCGGTGGTCTACTGCCGCACGATCTCGGCGGTGCAGCAGGAGATCCGCGCCAACTTCGTCGGTGGCCTCAGTGGACCGGGCATCTCCGGCCCGTTCCTGATTGCCGCCGCCGCCGCCGTTGCGCAACCGACCGTAGTGAGCGTGCCGCAACAAGACGCACTCGTAGTCGGCTGGCTGCAAGCCAACTCGTTGTTCGCGCCTTACGAACTCCTGAGCCGCTCGTTGGCGAGTTCGAACGGGGCGGTGGGGGTCACGACCGTGATCGGCAATCGGGTCGAGAAGTTCGACATGGCAGCCGACAACGGACCGGCCGGGAATCGCGTGCTGTACTTCTACGACACGCCAGCCAGTGGCGGCCCGGGGACCGAGATCCGACTCGATGGCTTCAGCCTGCCGTCCGGCGGTGGCGCCCCCGTCTTCAACTCGCGGACGGTACTCGACTCGACGACGTGGACGTTTGGAGATCTCGCGATCTCGCGGAGCCAGCAGTCCAACGGTGCCTGTATCACCTGCTGGTCGGAGTCGATCGGGTCGTTGCAGTTCCTGAATGCGCAGGCCTGTGATCTTGCCGGTAGTCCGATCGGCAGCAGCAACGTGATCGAGTCGTCGACCGGAGAGTTCGGGACCGTGGCGGTCGACGGCGATGGTACGGAGTTTCTGGTCGCCTACGGGCACGCGGCGAACGGGGAACGCGACATCGAGGGCATCCCCCTGATGCTGGTCGGTACGACTCTGATCGAAGGGTCAACGGTGCAACTTGCTGGCGGCGTCAACACCGAGCAAGTGCAGCCTGCGTTGGCATGGTGTCGCTACAAGTACGTCTTCGTCTGGGCCGACCAGGTATTGGCCAACACGTTCAACTACGACGTTCGCGGCGTCGAGCTCGACCGCAACGGTACGCCGTGTGGAGCGACGTTCCGACTGCTCGGGCTCAATTCGACGATCTATCGGGCGGTCGAGTTCCAGCCCGCGATTGCCTCACAGATGAGTGGCGGCCTCCAGCTTGTGGCAGGCGATGGCGACGAGGCGCTGATCGTCTTTACCGAGGCCGACGATGCGCCGCCGTTCTCGAGCGACGTGATCGGCCATCGCGTCCGAGCACTCGGTGGCGGTGGCACGATCGCGTACGCCGGGACGAGCTGCGGCAACCCCGGAGTCATCGGGACGAGCGGTGGCCCGGCGGCGGTCGGTAACACCGACTTTCGCGTGACTCTCGCAAACGCTCCCGTCAACGCGGTACCGTTCCTGACGATCGGCTTTCCGGGCGGGGAGACGGTGTGCGGCGCGTGCTCGCTCAACAACCAGGTCGCCGCCCTGTTCATCTTCCCGCAGAACGGCGGCGCCGAGTTTCAGCAGCCGTTGCCATGCTCGATCGGCCCGTTCGTTGGCACGACCCTGCAGTTCCAATGGACCCTGCTCAACAGCGGCGCGAGCCCCTGCCCGTTGTTCCCCGGAATCGGCGCTTCGGCCACGCGGCGCCTACAGATCACGATCGGCAGCTAATGCCCGGTGAACAAGCCTCGAACTCGCCAATGCGCATCTCGACATCCGTCTTTCTCATCACGTTGGCCGCGTGCTCGACGAGCCAGCCGCCGATCCAAGAGCCAGCCCAGACCAACGGCAACGGTCACGAACAGTGGCGGTTGTTGCACTGGCGCGACGAGAACGGGCGGCTACCGTCCTCGGCTGACTGGGTCGCGGCCCGCGGCCATGCCCGCGACAACGCCGATCACTGGGACACTCTCGACGTCCTGGAGCGCACCGACTGGATCGAGCGTGGTCCGAACAACGTCGGTGGCCGCACGCGCGCCCTGGTGATCCATCCCGACCAGCCGTGGCGTATGTGGGCCGGGTCGGTCGGAGGTGGCGTCTGGCGTTCGGATACCTATGGCAACAATTGGGAGCCCCTCGACGAGTTCATGGGCAACCTCGCGATCAGTTGCCTGACCCTGGACCCTAGTGACCCGGACGTGATCTATGCGGGCACCGGCGAGAGCTTCGGCAACATCGACGCCATCCGCGGCGAGGGGATCTGGAAGTCGGTCAACGGGGGCGATACTTGGGGACTGATGTCCGGTACGGAGTTTCCGACCTTCGGCAACGTCAACCGAATCGCAGTCTCGCCGGCGGACTCGGGCATCATCCTCGTGGCGACCAGCACCGGCGTTCAGCGCACGACCGACGGCGGTGGCATGTGGACCCAGGTCGTGGCTGGCGATTGCCAACAGGTGCTCTTCGATCCCAACAGTGCAACGCGGTGCATCGCCCCGATCGCGACTTCGGGTGGCAATCGCCAGATCCGGGTCTCGACCAACGCCGGCGCGAGTTGGTCGCCGGCGGCCAACGGCACGTTCGCCGGGCGCGTCGAGCTCTCATACGCGCCGAACACACCCAACCTCGTTTACGCATCGGGGGCCGCAGGCGGCTCGCCGTTGTCGCGCAGCACGAACGGCGGCGTCAACTGGAGTGCGCTCAATGCGACCGGGCTCAACGCCTCGCAGACCTGGTACAACAACAGCATCTGGGTGGACCCGACGAACAGCAACCGCCTCGTCATCGGCTATGTCGAGATCTACGGCAGCACGGACGGTGGCGCCAGTTTCACGATGATCGGTGCGCCCGGAACGCAGGGCTACGACCAGGACATCGTTCACGTCGACGTGCACTACTTGACCGCTGACCCGCGGTATGACGGCAGCACCAACAAGGCGCTGTATGCGTGCACGGATGGGGGCGTCTTCCGCACGGCGGACATCACGACCGCGACGCCGACGAGCGGGTGGTCGGAACGGGAGAACTCGTACAACACGTTCCAGATCTATGGTATCGCCGGTCACGGTTCTGGCCGACTGCTCGCGGGCGCTCAGGACAACGGCACTGCGCTCGTCGAGTTCGGCAACCTGCGCGGTACGCGCATTGGTGGCGGTGACGGCGGACCTTGCGCGATCGTTCCCGAGGATCCCGATACTCTCATCTTCACGACCCAGAACCTCGGAATCTGGCGGGGTAACGCGAAAGCAGTGGGTTCCGAGGTCTGGATTCGGGGCTTTACCGACACCGGGCTGTTCATCTCGCCCCTCGAGATCGATCCCGGTGTCACCGACCGGGTCTTCGCGGGGGGCACGAGGCTCTGGCGTACCGACAATGTGCGGGCCACGACGCCGTCCTGGACCCCGGTCTCGGTAGCGCAATCAGGAAGTCCGACCCCTCTGATCAGCGCGATCGCGATCGCGCCGTCGGACAGCCGGATTGTCTGGATCGGGTTCGATAGCGGCGTCGTGTTGCGCACCACGGACGTCACCGCTTCGCCGGTTACCTGGGTGCCGGTGGACAACGGCGGCACGGTGAATCCGCTGCCGAACCGCATCATCACTCACATCGAGATCAGTCACGCCAACCCGGTTCACGCGGCCGTGGCCCTTGGCGGCTTCAGTGCCGGCAATGTGCAGCTGACCACCAACAACGGTGCTGCGTTCGCGCCGATGACCGGCAGTGGGCCGATGACCACCAGACTGCCGAACGCACCGGTTCGCGCGATTGCTCAGCACCCCGTGCTCGCTGACCGGTGGTACGCGGCCACCGAAGTCGGCGTCTTCGAGACTCGTGACAACGGCGTCAACTGGTCGACGCAGCATGCCGGTCCGGCCGACGTCAGCTGCGACGATATCGATTTCATTCCCGGCACGACGACTCTGATGCTCGGTACGCACGGTCGCGGGATGTGGACCGCTGAGGCGCCGGCACCGGGGGCGGTGCGGTTCGGTACTGGTTGTGCTGGCGCTCTCGGCACGCCTGCGATGAACATACCGGCGCCACCGCGCATCGGTCAGGCCATGACCATCGAGAGCATCAACTGGTCTCCCGGCACCGCGCTATGGCTCGTCCACGGCAGCTCGCGCCATCAATGGTTCGGCGCCACGCTGCCGTTCGATCTTGCGCCGCTCAATGCCCCGGGCTGCAAGCTCCTAGTCCGGCCCGATATCGTGCGCGAGTTTCAGGCCAGCAATCAGGCCAACGGCGCGTTCACGACCCAGATGCCGATCGCCAACAATCCGGCGCTGATCGGCACGCAGTTCTACCTGCAGATGTTCGGTGTCGATGGCGCGGCCAACGGCTGGGGGCGGACCGCGAGCGACGCGTTCCACCTCACGATCGGATCGTAGCACTCATTCAGTTCGCGGCATCCCACGCAGCCAGCGGCCGAGCAAGGCTTGCGCTACGGCCCACTCCTTCTTCGCCACGGTGAGGCCGACGCCAGCTGCGGTCGCCGCTTCGGCGGTCGAGAAGCCGCCGTATATCCGTAGCTCGGCGATCCGGCCGGCCTGCGGTCGCTTCTCGGTGAGTGCCCGTACGGCTTCGTCCAGATCGAGGAGTTCGGCGGCGTCACTGCTGTCCTCTGCTGCGATGCCCGTCAGCGGCTCGCGTGACCGACCGCCGCCGCGCTTGTGGCGCATCCGGGCTCGTGCGTGTTCCACCAGGATGCGGCGCATCGCTGTCGCCGCCATGCAGAGGAACTGTTGTCTGACCGTTGCTGCACTATCGCCTGACAGCGCCTCGTCGTTGGCGAGGCGCATCCATGCTTCGTGCACGAGAGCGGTCGCCTGCAGTGTGTGGTCGACGCGTTCGCGGCGGAGCATCCCGTCCGCCATGCGACGCAGATCGTCGTAGACGAGTGCGGATAGCTCGCTCTCGACGCTCTCGCCTCGGCTGAGCCTGCCGAGCATGCGCGCAACTTTCGGTTCGTCAGTCATCGTTCCTCGACGGGCCGAGCATCCCAAACAGTGGTGGTGCCGCGAGAATCCAGCGCCGCCAAACGCGATCGATCCGGGCTCCAAGCCAACGCTACGGGGCGCGCATCGAGGCTCAAGGAGCCGACCTCTGCGGCCGCATCCGGATCCCATAGCAGGATGCGCCCATCGCGGGCGCCGCTGGCCAGTCGGCTGCCGTCTGGCGAGTAGGCCACGGCTTCGACGTGCGCGGTATGACCCCGGAGCTCGTTCTCGTAACCGGCACGGGAGAGGTCGACGATGCGCACGATCTGATCGACGCAGCCGAAAGCCAAGCGTTCGCCCGTCGGGCCTATCGCCATTCCGGTTGCCCCGGCGATTTCACGTCGATCGAGAAGTTCGCCAGTGATGCCATCGAGAACGCTGACGCGGCCACCAAGGTCGAGCAGTACGAGTTTTCCGCTCGCGGTCCAGCCGAGTCCCCAGACGTCGCCATCGTGGGGCTGCTTGCGTGGCGGGCTGCCATCGCCGTCCCAGAACCAGATTGGTCGGTGACGGCCGGCGGTCGCGGCAAGCTGCTTGGTCACCGGGTCGATCGCCAGGTACCGGAGCGAGTCTGGCAGAGTCAAGGAATGCAGCGTCTGGCCTGTCGGCGACAGGCGCGAAACCGTGCGGCGCGACCGCTCCCAACGATAACGCCGCTCACCGGACTCGAGCTGGAAGTGGGCGGCAGTATCGGGGCTGTCGAGCGACCATTCACGGGACGCGGCATCGCCATAGAGGACCCCGAGTCGCTGCGGATCACCGGAGAACGTGAGCTGACCACGGCTGAGCGCGTGGCGTTGCGGAGCCTCGAGCGTCCGCCTGATCGGCAACTGATCCGGATCCCAGATTCGGAGCGTGCCGTCATCGCTGATGGTCGCGAGCCGATCATCACCTGGGCTCCATGCAATGCCGCCGACGACGCCGGTATGCCCCTGCAACACTCGGTTGGTCCCGGAATCGAGCTGGTAGAGGTAGACGGCGAAGTCCCGGCAGGCGACCGCCAGGCGCTCGCCGGCGTGGTCGAAGGCGAGGGCCCGTAGTCCATCCGGATGGGCCAGCTGGCGCTCGAGCGCGCCTCCGGGCAGTCGGAAGATCCGCACGTGTTGCTCGTGAGTGGCCGTCGCGATCCGCTCACTGCACGCCGAGAACGCGACGTGTTCGACATACTCCGGGTAGTTCTCCAGCTCGAGCCATGGCTTGGACCATTCGCCAGTGTGCCAGATCGTGGCGTGCGCGCGGTCGGGGGCGCCGCCCACGAGGAACCAGCGCCCATCGGGACTGAACGAGCAGCCGCCGGTCATGGCCCGCGCCATCGTGGTGAGCTTCCGGCCGCTCGCAACCTCGCAAACGACGATTCCGACGTCAACGACACGACACGCCAACAGTTCGGCCTCGCGCGATAGCCAGCAGCCGTGCAGCGTTCCGGGGAAGTCGAGTGTTGCGACCGGCGTTCGCTCCGGCAGGCGCTCCACGCGCACCCGGTTCGAAGAGATTGCCTGTGCCATGAACCCCCCGTCGGAACTGAAACTCGTCGGAGCGACACCCGCCAGATCAGACGTCGCGATGACCTCACGTTCGGCCGTCGTGCTGTCGAAGCTCACGGCGCGTGGGTTCTGAACCGCGAGAATCCGACGCGCGTCCTTGGTCCATTGCAGGTTCTCCGCTGCCTGGCCGCTCTCGAGTACCGCCAGTTCGCGGTGCGCCGACGCACACAGCAGATGCCATTCGAAACCGCGAAGGTCCTTTTGGGCGGGGACGTCGGGTGTTTGCCAGTTCGCGATGATCTCGCGCACTCGGGCGACCCCACCAGGGCGTTCCATTGCAGCGGTGCCAAGCCGCATCTGGGTGCGGTACAGTTCTGCTCGTAAATCTTGGCTCAGTTCTCGTTCCTTCGCGGCCAGAGACTCGTTGCGGGCTGCGAGCGCGGCGAAGGTCAGCAGGCCGACTACCAGGACGACGATCATGGCGGCGATGCTGCCCACCAATGCCTGGTTGCGCTGCGCGAACTTCCGCAGCTGGTAGGTCGCAGTCTGCCGTCGCGCCGATATCGGTTTGCGCGCAACGAAGCGTCGGAGGTCGGCCGCGAGGTCGGCCGCGGACTGGTAGCGGTCGTTCGGGTCTTTCTGCAGCGCCTCGCTGACGATCGTCGACAGGTCGCCGCGCAAGGCGCGGTCGATGCGGCCGACCGGTGACGGTTCGCGTTGCGCGACTACCCGGCAGACCTCTGCCAGTGGCAGGTCGTCGAGCGCCAAAGGCGGTCGGTCGACCAGCAGTTGATAGAGCATCACGCCAAGGGAGTAGATATCGCTACGCGTATCGACTCTCCGCGCGCTGCCGTTCAACTGCTCGGGGCTCATGTAGTGCAGTGTCCCGAGCAGAACGCCGGTTCGGGTGTTGATGGTTGGTGCGGCATCGTCGTGCTGTAGAGCTCGGGCGATGCCGAAATCGAGTACCCGTGGTGCTGGCGTGCCGTCTTCGCCGTCGACGACGAGGACGTTCCCGGGCTTGAGATCCCGGTGCACGATCCCGCGTTCATGCGCATGTTGAACGGCGTCACAGACTCTCGCGAGCAACTCGCAACGTGCCGCGACGTCGAGTTCCTGCTCACGGGCGAAGTCGATCAACTCCGGACCATGGACATACTCCATCGCGAAGTACGGCGTCTCTCCGAAACCCGGCCCGAGATCGACGGTGCCAGCGCCGTAGATCCGGCAGATGCCCGGATGCTGTAGCAAGCCGAGCACTTCCACCTCGCGTTCGAACCGACGTGCGGCGTCCGGCGTGCCGCGCGAAGACATCACCTTGACCGCAACGGTTCGCTGTGGCCGGTCCTGCCGGGCGCGGTAGACGACCCCCATTCCGCCGCGCCCGACGATTTCAACCAGGCGGTAGGGGCCGATCCGCTCGAGTCCGCTCGCGCCGATCGATGGCGCCTCGCCGGCCGAAGACTGTTCCATGACTCTGGAAAGGATGGCCGGCGGCATGCCATGGTCGGCGAGCAGTGCCAAGACCGCGGCCCGCAGTCGCGGATCGCCCTGGGCTCGGCGGTCCAGCTCCAGGATCCGGTCTTCGGGGTCGAGGTCCACGAGGACGCCGAACAGCTCGAGCGCTGGTTCTTCGAGATCCGGAGCCAGATCGAATGGCGTCTTACGTTCGGCTTGGCCTGACATGTCGCGGACGCCGAACGGTTCGGCGGTGGTCCGATCTTGGATGGCGAATCGATACTGTCAAGCCACGGCGCTCTCTCGGTCGAGAGCTGCAGGGTGATTCGAAGCGTTGCGCTGGCTCCAAGTGATCCGGGCGTGCCGATGTCATCGGTCGCAACGAGCGGCGCGCCGTCCATCACCCAGTTCGCGTGTTCTGCGTCGCGGCCATTGCCACCTGGCACAGCGACGCGAAGGTCGTCATCTCGTAAGTGATCTCCGCGTTGCGGCCGGTGAGACGATCGTAGAGGTCGATCGCGAGATCGGGCCAGTTGATGGTGTGGGGAGTGCTGGTCATTTCGAGCCTCCTGACGCCATCAAGGCGGCCGTCGGGGCGCGGGGCGTCAGGACCAGGGGCGGCAGACGCGGACCGTCGCGGGTTCGTCGTTCAGCGCGGGCGTTGAAGGTCAGCCGCGCCCCGCCGATCAGTCGAAGATCGACTCGTCGCCGCATACCACGCCTTGAGGCCCTGAGCGACTGGCTCCCGGGTCGAAAGGGCGGCGCGCGGGCGCTTCGGGTGCGCTACTGCACCACGATCTCGAGTCCACCCGACGAACTCGGGATACCGAAGTTGACGAGGTCGACGTCCGCGGCCCAGGTGGTGAACTGGAAGCCCGGGAAGCCCGGGGGCAGCGCCAGACGGATGCCGCCGCGGCCGGAACTGCTCGTGAAGCCGAACACCGTGTGCAGTTCGGCCTGCGCGAATGCGGTGCACGGCGACGGCAGGATCGTGGACAGAGGAATGTTTTGACGCGTGAGTCCGAGCACGAGAAGGAACGCGTTGCCGGGCGGCAGCGTGCCCTGGTAGCCGATCCACAGTCCGCTCTCGGTCACGCCGTCGTCGACCAGGACGTCACTCGCGGCGATGCGGCCGCCGCACGGCGAGCCGTAGCGGACGAGGGCCCTGGCCGGCGGAGTGTCGAGGATGCCGGTCAGCTCGCTGACCGTTTGCACCACGGTGCCGTTGCCGCAGAACACGCGTCCCGTGGTCGTATCGATGGCCAGGCCTTCGGGGCTCAGGCCGAGGCCGCTGACGTCGATGTCCTCCAGCAGGTTGCCGGTGCGGTCGACGACGAGGATGGCGTCGCCGGTGTCTTCCCCGACCAGGAAGGTGCGCGTCGTCGGATCGTAGGCGAGGCCATCGCCGTCGGTGCTGCCGGTCGGCACGAATGCGGCGCCGGTCGGCGTGCCGTCCTTCTGGAACTCGGTGACGGTGTTGGCGCCATCGTTCGAGATCCAGAGGGTGTCGGTCACGGGGTCGATCGCGAGCGCCGAGGCGTCGTTGACCGTCGGGTCGACGGAGAAAGACGTCAGGACGGCGCCGGTGCGATCGATCTCGCGCACGACCTCATCCTCGCCGACGGCCCAGATGTTGCCCGTCGTGATGTCGACCTGTGCTCCGATGACCCGGCCGGGAGCGGTGAAGCGCAGTGTCTCGGCGCCGGTCGCGCGGTCGTAGAAGTGGATGTCGTCGCGGTCGTCCACGACGATCACCTCGTCGGTGACGGCATCGTAGGCGACGCCGCCGGCGAAGTTGCCGCCATGCGCGATCGTGTTGACGACGCCGACGGACGAGCGGAACGCCGCTTCGCCGAGCCTCAAGAAGTCCCCGCCGCCGTGGGCCGTGACCCGGAGATGAACGAAGCGGGTCGTCACCGTTGTGAAGCCAAACGCCTGCCCCGTCCTGACTGCCGATACCGCGAACGCGCCGAGTGGCCTGCTCGTGCCGTTGGTGAAGTCGTTGTCCGCGTCGGCGAACAGCTCGAAGCCGAGGATCGCGTCGCCAACTGTAGGCGGATTCCAGATCGCAATGCCGTTGGTCGGCTGGGCCACACCGAGATCGAAGGTGATCGTCTCACCCGGCTGGACGACGCCGTTGGGTTGGTTCTGGCCATTGCTGTTGCCGAGCAACGATGCCTGGTTGGAGTTCGGATGACTCGTCGACGGCACGAAGGTCGCGAACTCCGTCGTGCCACCGACGTAGCTCGCGCTCAGACCGGACTGATCGATCACGTTGCCGATGCCGAACTGCGCGCCGAAGAGTTGCACCAGCGACGTGTCGGCGGCCGACGGTTGGATGATCGGTAGGCCGGGAGTGTCTGTCGGGGCGGCGCGGCGGAACGCGGCCTCGGCGATGACCACCCGGGTGCCGCCGCCGTTGGCGTCGAGCCGGAGATGCACGAAGCGGGTCGCGGTCGGGGCGAACGCGAACACGCTCCCGGGCTGGTCGATCCCGCCGCTGAACGACCCCATCGACGAGGTCGTGCCGTTGCCGAAGTTGTCATCCGTATCGGCGAACATGGTGAAGGCGGTGAGCGTGTTGGCGAACGTCTGCTGGCCCCAGAGCGCGATCGCGTCGATCTCGCGCGTGCCGCCGAGATCCAGGGTGACGATGCGACCGGCGACGAAGTCGCGCGACAGAGAGAGGGCGCGGCTGTTGCGGTGTGGCGTCGAAGCGACGAAGGTCGCGAAGTCGGTCTCGCCATCGACATAGGTGGCGAGGAGCCCGGTCTGGTCGATGAGACCGGCGATCGAGGACGAGCCCGGCAACGTCGTGCTGGCGGCGACGGGCTGGAGGATCTGTTGGGCGGCCGATGGCGCGGCCAGCAGGCAGAGCAGGGCCAGGTGGCTGGCGCCGGTGGTGAAGTCGGTGGAGTTCATGTCGGGCTGGTTCAATATGGTTGGTTGAAGACTGGGTCTCGACCTGCGCAGTGCGGCCGTGCAACGGCTCAGCAGTCGTCGGAGTTTTCTGCTGGCCGGTGTCACGAGCCGACCGTCGCCGTTGCGTTCGCCGCTCCGTCAGGCCGCGCGCCGGGTCAGCGCGTCTTCTTCGCCGAACAAGAACTCGGAGATCGTGGCGAGCACGGCGGGCTTGTCGGTGGGGTGCGTGAAGCCGGTGTCGCGCAGCTTGCGCAGGTAGGTCGCGAAGTCCGGGTGGACTCCGGCCGGGCCCGGCCGGAAGCGCAGCTGGTGCCACGAGAACTCGGGCTCGTAGCCGAAGAAGCACAGCCCCAGGACCTCGCGCGTGAAAACCCGTGGGGTGAATCGATCGAAGAACATCCGGCGGCGGGAAGCGAGGAACTCGCGCCAGGCCTCCTTGGCGTCGTCCTGGTCGAACGCGACGCTGCGCACTCCGAACTTGGTGACCTTGTCGGCATTGATCCGGTTCCAGGCCGTGCGTTCGGCCTGCGTCAGACCGAGCAGGAACTCCTGGCCCGAAGTCATCGCGCCGACCAGTAGCGCGTCGTTGAGGATCGGGCTCCAGCCCCGTTCGCTGAGGATGCTGCCGCGTTGCGTGACCGGCGCCATCTCGTCGTCGGTCCCGTTGGCTGCCGCCTCGACCGAGCGCTGCAGCCGCCTGATCATCTCGCGGTAGGTGATCCCCTTGGTCTTGCCGTCCTGGATGCCGGTCACGCCGGTCACCCCAAAGCTCTGGATCAGCGATTCGTCCATGCGGATCGCGGTGCCGCCGAGGACCGTCATCTGGAGCGTGTTGGTCGCGGTGCGGCGGTAGAGCTGGTAGGCGCAGTCGATGAACCAGTCCATGCGTTCGTCGTCGTTCCAGCCGGCCCAGCGCTGCACCCAGGCATTGTCGTCGCGGTATTCGCCTCGCAGTCGGCGCAGCTGCCACTTGAACTCGGTTTCGTCGAGCACGCGGAAGTCCTGTTCGTCGGGTCTCTTGGAAGCGACCGGGGAGGCCGGTCACTTCGACCTGCGCAGGCTCGGCGGGCGGCGGCTCAGAGAAGGTCGACTTTTTTCGGCACGGTCGATGCCGCGGGCCGGTCCGCTGCGCGGCGCCAGCCTGCCGAACGTCCGGTGCGGTTGCCCTACTGCTGTTCGTCGCGCAGCCGTTCGGCGCGGCGGGCGCGCGCGTTCGCGAGTTCTTCGGTCAGGGTCTGAATCCGCGCCGCGTCCCCCGTGGCGTGGGCGATTTCGAGTTGGGCACTCGCGACCCGGATCGCCAGCGGATGATCGGGGCCGAGTTGTCGACCGACTTGGGCCGCCAGTTCGGTGAGTGCGCCCGTGGCGCCCCCGGCTCGCTGGCCGGCCTTGGCGCGCAGTCGGAGCAGTCGCGCCTCGAGCTGTGCCCAGTGGTCGGGATGGAGCAGCTGCTGGCGCGTGCGCTCGCAGCGCGCGGCCGCCCGGTCGGCCGCGGCGAAGTTGCCGCGTCGCAGCTCCAGCTCTGCCACTGCGGCATCGCACTCGGCGCTGCGAATGTGCTGCTCGCCGACCATCCGGGTGAACTCCCGGCTCGCGTCGACGAGCAGTGGGGTCGCTTCGTCGGTGCGCTTCGCCGCCAGCAACACCTGGGCGAGAACGAGTCCGGCTCGCGCCTCGAGGTAGTCCTCGCCATGGCCGGCGCAGAGTTCGACGGCCCGCCGCGCGAAGCGTTCGGCCGGTTCGAGCTCCCGGCGCATCAGGGCGACCCGCGCGAGCTCTCGGGTCGGTCGGCTGAGGTCAGGGTGCTCTGGACCGAGTGCGTCGGCGAGCACGTCGCGGCAATCCACGAACGCGCGCTGGGCCGCGCGGAGGCGGTCGCCGGCGAGCGCGACGATGCCGACGTCGAGCTGCAGCCAGGCGTCGGGTGGCGTGCCGGTGATGCCGTGCCGCTCGTAGCTCGCCGCCGCGCGCGCGAGCAACGTGCGGGCCTTGGCGATGTCACCCTCGCGCTCGAAGCGCAGCCCGGCCATCGCGATGAAGGAGCGCGCGGTGTCGGGGTGATCGTCGCCGAGGATCCGCCGCCGGAGCGCGAGCGAGCGCTGCAAGTGCGGGGTGGCACGGTCGAACAGCGAGCGGCGCCGATAGGCCACGCCCAACGACTCGCGGACCGACGCCTCCACTTCGGGGAACGGCCCGAGGTCATCGTCGATGAGTTCGCCGGCGCTGTCGATCACCTCCATCAGCGATGGCGAGCCGCCGCCGTGCTCGGGATCGGCTCGGAACAGCACGCGTTCGAGGAATCGTGCCGCCGCTTGTGCGTGGTCGGCTCGCTGTACCGCGAGTTCTTCGGCTCGATGGGCCCGCAGCAGGCCGACCGTCAGACCGGTGATGCCCGCCACGATCGACAGGACCATGACAGCGAGCAACGCGGTCGCGACGCGATGGCGTCTGACGAGCTTGCGGAGGCCGTAGGCGAGGCTCGGCGGTCGCGCGAGCACCGGTCGATCGGCGAGGTAGCGCTCGACGTCCTCACCGAGCCCCGTCGCGGTGCCGTAGCGCCGCGAGCGGTCCTTCTCGATGGCCCGCATGACGATCCAATCCAGCTCCCCGTGAACGATTCTGGCCCGCTCTTCGGCCGAACCGCCGTCGGATCCGGTGTCGGCGATCGTCAGCAGTCGGGCGCTCGGACGCGGCGGCTGGACCTCGCGAATGATCCGCAGGATCTCGGACTGACCGCCCGCGCGCAGCGTCTTGGAGTCGAACGGCAATGCGCCCGTAATCAGTTCGTACAGGATCACGCCGAGTGAGTAGACGTCGGTGCGGGTGTCGACGTCGAGAGCGGACATCTCCGCCTGCTCCGGCGACATGTACTCCGGGGTGCCGATCAGGCGTCCCTGCTCGGTAAACAGTGTGCGCTCGGTCAGCCGTGAGGCGGTTGCCTTGGCGACGCCAAAGTCGATGACCTTCGGCGTGAGTGCGCCGTCCTGGTCCGTCACCAGAATGTTCGATGGCTTCAGGTCGCGGTGAATGATGCCTTTCTGGTGGGCGTGCTGGATCGCGTCGCAGACCCGTACGAACAGTTGGAGTCGCTCGCGCAGCGGCAGGTCGTGCTTGCGGCAGTATTCGACCAGCGGCAAGCCCTTGACGAGCTCCATGACGAAGTACGGTCGCCCTTCGGCGGTGGCGCCGGCATCGAGCGCCTTCGCTACGCCCGGGTGATCCATGATCGCCAGGGCCTGCCGTTCGGCCTCGAATCGCGTCACGACCTCGACCGTGTCCATGCCGAGCTTGACGACCTTGATCGCGACCCGGCGCCGAAACGGTTCGCTCTGCTCGGCGGCATAGACCACGCCCATGCCGCCTTCGCCGAGCAACTCGAGAATCCGGTAGTGATCGATGTGCTGGGGAACCGCGGGCTGCGCGGGGGCCGCGAACCCGAGCCCGCCCGCGGCCGATTCGGCCGCTTCGGCGCGTTCGTGCGCCGCCACGAGACCGAGCAGGCGTTCGAGAAGTGCCGGATCGTCGGCGTGCCGGTCGATGAGGAAGGCCCGGCGCTCGGCGTGGGGGACGTCGAGGGCGGCATGGAACTCGTCGATCTCGTGTTGCGTCTGCCGTTCGTTCATGCCAGGCCGCTTCTGGATCTCACGTTCCGAGTCGTTCGTAGAGCCAGGCGCGCGCATACGTCCAGCGTCGCTTCACGGTCGCGAGCGATGTCGCCTCGATCTCGGCGATCTGCTCAAGGGTGAGCCCGATGAAGTAGCGATAGCGCACCAGGGCCGCAAGGCCAGGCTCCTGCTGCTCCAGCAACTCGATTGCGTCTCGCACTTCGTAGAGGTCGAGGTTGCCGTGTGGCGAAACGACGTCCAGATCCTGGAGGGTCACGCGCGCCGCGTCCTTGCCACGCTTCTGCGCCGCTTTGCGGCGGGCGTGGTCGACGAGCACGCGCTCCATCGCCCGTGCTGCGGCGCCGAAGAAGTGCGCACGATCCTGCAGGTCGCCGACGTTGCCGCGCAGCCGCAGGTAGGCTTCGTTCACCAGCGCGGTGGGCTGCAAGGTGTGGGCGGCGCGCTCGTTGGCCATCTTGCCTTCGGCCAGGCGCCGCAGCTCGGCATGCACCGCCGCGATCAGCCGATCGGCCGCGCCCGGGGCGCCGAGCTGGGCGGCCGCCAGCAGCTCGGTGACGTCGTCGTCGCTCGTGTCGCTCACCACCTCAAGGCTACGGTCATTCAGCCTCACGTTCTCTGGTTCGAAGAGATCGGTGGGCGCCCGAGCTCGGGTTCGCGCTCCACGGTCAGAACCGGCACGCTGCGTTTTGCGGCGCCATCCGCGCCTGCGCTCAGTGGCCGACGACGAACTCGAGCGCCGGCGAAGTCGAGGCGCCACCGAGTGCCGGTCCGGCCGGGTCGATCACCATGAACTGGGCGTCGACCTTGAGGCCGACGAGCGCGGGTGACAGCTGGATCGGCACGGTCGCCCGGCCGCTCGCATCGGTCAACGTGAACGCGACGGCGACCGCGCCGGCCAGCCAGATCGAGCAGCCCGGCACCGCGGTCTCGCCGCGCTCGAGCGACCAGCCGAACAACGCCAGCGAGTTCGGCAGTGCGTCGGTGAGCACGACGCCCAACGGCTGCGGCGCCGATCCGCGGGCCGGGGCATCGAGTCCGATTGCCGGCGTAATGCCGCCGGTGCCGGCACAGCCGGTGCCAAACGTTTCGACCGCCCAGTCCCGGGTGTCGGCGAAGGGCACCGCGAACAGCTCCGCGCCGTGCACGCCGTCGTCGGCGACGAACACCAGGTTGGGGCCGACGCGCGTGAGGTCGAAGACGTTCGAGTCGCCGGGCGCCACCTCGGTCAGGAGCGTCGTTCCCGCGCTGGTGCCGTCGACGCTCCAGAGTTCCCGACCGGTGAAGCCGTCGTCGAACTCGAGCAGCAGCCGATCGACACCCGGCTTGTAGTTGCGCGGCGAGTTCAAGGTGTCGACGAACCCGAACAGCACCGTGCCTGCGACCGTGCCGTCCGTACGCCAGAGCTGATCGCGCCCTCCGAACGGGGGGTGCACGGCGAACGCCGCCTGGTTCGCGCTGAGCTCGTACGGGCCCGTGACGTCGTTCGCATCGCTGCGGATCACGACCGTACCGGCCGTTGTGCCGTCCGTCGCGATCAGCTGCCGCTGCTGGTTGATCTCGACCTGCATGACGAGCTTGTTGCCCACGGCGACGAGGCTCCACGGGCGCGACGAGGCCGGGCCGGGCACGATATCGAGGCACTCGAACGTACCGGCGACAGTGCCGTCCGTGCACCAGAGCTCGATGCCATTGTTCGACGAGCCGGCGTTCGACGAGCCGGCGAAGTAGACCAGGCCGCCGAACTCGACGGGATAGAACGAACCGTTCGTGCCGAGTGACGCGAGCATCGTTGTGCCGCCCGGCGTGCCGTCGGTGCGCCACACGGCCGGGCCGCCGGGGCCGGTCGCCGCGAACAGCATGCTGTCACGGTACTCGAGCCAGCCGTACGGCGAGCTGCTCAGGCTGCCCGGGTTGAGGTCGCCGAGCGCCAGCGTGCCTGCGACCGTCCCGTCGGTGATCCAGGGCTCGTGGCCGGTGTTCGGCAGTGTGCCGGAGAACACGAAGCGCTCGCCGAAGGTCGCCGGGCGGTTCGCGGCGAAGCCTGAGGTGGATGGCAGGATGTCGAGTTGGAAGGTGCCGGCGGCGGTGCCATCGGAGAACCATGGGTCGCCGTCGGAGGCGGTCGCCGCGGTGAGCAGCATCGTGCGCTCGTTCGCGGCCATGCCGTAGACGTTGGGCGTGCCCGGACCCGGCACGAGCTCGACCAGCGGTTGCGTGCCCGCGACCGTGCCGTCGGTCAACCAGAGCTCCTCGGGCTGCTGGGAGTCCAGCGCGGTGACGACCGCGTGGTCGCGGAACGTGCCGACGATCCGTGGCCAGCCCGACTGACTGACCGGCGATGGCGCGAGATCCGCGAGCAGCTGGGTGCCGGCCGGTGTGCCGTTCGAGGTCCAGAGCTCGTTGCCGATGCCGCTGTCGTCGTCGCCGCCGAGCAACAGCGTCGAGCCGATGGCGCCGATCGCGTAGGTGTCCTCGAGGTCGGTGACGAGCGTCGTGCCGGCGGCCGTGCCGTCCGTGCGGTAGAGGCCGGGCGTGCTCGGGCCGGAGCCGAGTGGGAAGTAGAGGAAGCCCTGGAGCGGGTTGCCCCAATTGCTGCCGAAGAAGAGGCCGGTCGGGGCGATGTTGGAGACGATCGTCGTGCCGGTCGCGGTGCCGTCGGAGCGATAGAGGAACCTGCCGTTCGGCGAGTTCGCGAAGAACAGCACATCGCCCTGCAGCGACCCGAGGAACCACGGGCTGCTGCTCGCGCCGCCACCGCCCGGCAGCAGGTCGATGACGAGGCCGGTACCGGCGAGCGTACCGTCGGTCTGCCAGAGCTCGAAACCGGTCGCCGGGTCCCAACCGCGGAAGTAGGCGACGTTGCCCGCGGCCTGGAAGGCCCCCTCGCTGCGGACACCGAGCGAGAACGTGCCGCTGGCGGTGCCGTCCGAGACCCACGTCGCCTGGTCGATCGTCTGGGTGCGCGCCTGGAATATCGCGAAGTTCCCGACGCTCGTCATGTAGCGCGGACTCCAGGTGTTGGTGGCGGCCGTCTGCGCGATCGAGAACGTGCCGGCGGCCGTCAGGTCGCTGACCCAGATCTCCCAGGTCTGGTTGATCCGCGCCGAGAACACGAAGCGGTTGCCGCCGATCGCCGCGAGCTGCGCGGTGCCGTTCGACATGCCGCCGGGCCCGGGCACGACGTCGGCGATCATCTGGGTGCCGGCCGCCGTGCCGTCCGTGACCCACGGCTCGATGCCGTGCGTGCCGTCCTGCGCGAAGAACACGACCCGGTTGCCGACGCGGGTCAGGCCGACTCCGACCGAACCGGTCTTGCCGGGCAGAATGTCCTTCACGAGCACGGTGCCGGCCGCGGTGCCGTCGGTCCGCCACAGCTCCCAGCCCTCGTAGAACGTGGTCGCCGTGAACACCCACACCCCCGGCGACAGCTCGACGGGCGGGCCCATCCGCGAACCGCGGAAGCCGGGCCAGATGTCGGCGACCAGCTGGGTGCCGCCCGGGGTGCCGTCGGAGCTCCAGAGCTCGCGGCCGGTCGCCGGCGTCTCCGCGGTGAAGAGCACGCGGCCGGTCGGGCCCGGGACGAACCCGCGCGGCGACGAACTCGCGACCTCGACGGATGGAGTCGTGTTGAAGTCGCGCAGCAGCGTCTGCGCGGGGGAGACGGCGGACGACACGGCGAGCGCCAGGCCGGCGATCGCGAACAGATGGCTTCGCATGAAGGTCCTTCGGTGAGGCGGTTCGTGAGCGAGGCGGTCGGAAACGGGCCGGGTCGAAGCGGTGCCGGAGGTGGTCGTGCCGCTCCAGTCTACCTGCGGTGGCGTCGGCCGAAAGCCACCCTGACCACTTTGCGGCGTCCGAGCGGTCTGCCAGACATCTGGATGTGGTTCTCGGCAACAAGGGCGACGCCGACCGGGCTCGGCTGTCACGGCAAGAATCGGGAAATCGCGAGTTCGGTCATCACGGTGGCCCGACGTCGATCCGCCCGGCGGGCCGTCGGAGTGGGCTCCGGTGCACGAGTCGCGCGCGCGATCCTGCTGACCGGGGTCGCACCAGCGTGCAAGCCAGATGCCGACGTCGGTCGCCGTCCCGACCAGATGAACAGGGTCGCCGCGACAGTTGCCGCGACCATGAGGAGGGCCGAAATGCGTTGCCGCAGCCCGAGTGCTACGTTGGCGCGGTCGTTGCGGTTGCCACCCGAACCTCGACCCAGGAAGAACCATGCACGGCTCGAACGCTCTTCGTTGCGCTCTCGGCGCGCTCGCCATCTCGCTGTCGATCCAGGATGTGACGGCTCAACTCACGTGGCGGCAGATCCAGACGACGCAGGGGCCGGCGCCGCGGTGGGGCCACGCGGTCACGCGCTGGGGTGTCACGTTCGGTGGGCGCGACGCCAATCAAGCGTTCCGTGACACCTGGATCATCCGCAGCACCGGCGGGTGGCAGCCGATGCCGACGGTGCAGTCGCCATCGGCGCGTCACGGTCACGCCATGGACATGTCCATCCACGACACCTTGATGTTCGGCGGTGCCGACGCCAACGGGGTCCGCAACGCCGAGACGTGGATCTTTCGGACGGATTGGATGAACGTGCCGATCGGGCACCCGTTCACCAGCAGCTGGACGCAGCTGAACCCGGCGCATGCGCCGTCACCGCGCGCGGGCCATGCCTTGGCCTACGATCATCAGACGTCGACGACCGTACTGTTGTTCGGTGGCCGTACCGACGCCGGTCTCAGCGACGAGACCTGGCGATTCGACGGCACCGATTGGCAGCTGCTGGCTACGAGTTCGACACCGCCGGCGCGTGAAGGCCATCAACTAGTGCCCTACCGGCACGACTGGCTGCTGTTCGGTGGCAACGACGACACTTCGACGTTCGACGATGCGTGGCAGTTCGACGGTGTCGATTGGCAGCAGCTACCCGGCATGCCGGTCGCGGTCACAGAGGGCGCCATCGTCATGCTCGCTTTCGAACGCCGACGCCACATCTTCATCGGCGGTGAGGACGGCAATGGCAATCTGCTGAGCGCCGTTCATGAACGCGCTCCGGATGGCACCTGGTTCGCGCAGCCGATTGCCGGCTCGATGCCGGACCGCGCAGACGCCACCGTCTCGGAGGAGTACGTCGCCTTGACCTCGTTCCAGAAGTCGATGACCGCCGTCGTGTTCGGTGGGCGGGATGCGCAGGGCAACGCGCTCGGTGACACCTGGCGGTTGGAGCCGAACAACGAATCCGATTGGGAGATCGTCGGTTCGGGCTGCGGTCCCGGTGCCTGGTCGCAGAACGACGGACCCAACCTGTCATTGCGACGCGTCATTCTCGGCGGCGAACAGACGCAGGGCGCGGTCACTCGCACGCTCGGGACTCTGACTGCGATCGGCATGCAACTCGGCCAGGCTGCCGCGCCACAGCCGTGTGAGATCGCGGTTCAGTCGCAGTTCGTGTGGGCCGGCGTTTCGGATCCCACCTTCGGCGGCTTCGCCGTCAACCTCCACATCCCCTTTGCCGAGCCGCTGCGTGGCCTGACCCTGTCGCTGCAGGCAGTCGCGGTCGAGTCTGGGGCGCCGCTCGGCTTCGCCCTGTCGCGGCTCGGGATCCTGCGAATCGGCGACTGAGCAGCTGGGGGCGAGAGACCGAGCGGTCCGGGGTCGCACGTGGTGCCACCCCTCGGGCTGGGGCTCGTGCTTCAGCGCCCTACTGGCACACGGTGATTCGCAGCCCTTGCGACAGCGCGAAGCCGAAGTAGGTCCCAGCCGGATCGGCGACTCCGCCCAGCGCGAACAGCTGCAGGCCGTGGAACGCCGCGCTGGTCGGCAGGCCGAACGTGAGCGTGTGCTCGCGCTGCGGTTCGCATTGCGCCATCCTATCAAAGTTCGCAGTTTCGAGGGGCCGGTCGCGGGTCGTCCGAGCCCGCGGTGTACGAGGCGTGGTGGTGCTGTCGGCACGCCGCGTGTTCGGCAAACGCACGGTGGTTGCGTCTGCTACATGAACGGCAGCGTCGTCGGCGGTCTCGGCGGCAGCAGCAGCGGGCCGCAGAAGCGGCGGGATGGTTGGGGCCGGGCGGGCCAGCGCCGCTAGCCCTCGACGCCTTGGTCCAGGTGGTCGCCGAGAACGAGCAACGCGTCGTGCAGGGCCTGCATCACGTCCTTGCCGATGCTTCGCGCGAGCCGGCGTTCGATCTGGCGAAGGTGGGTGAGGCCGTCGAGCATGGATTGCCGGCCTGCGGCGGTGAAGTGCACCCGTTTGGCGCGCCCGTCTGCCGGATCCGCGGCTCGCTGGACGATGCCCATAGCCTCGAGATCGTCCACGAGCTGACCGACTGCCTGTTTGCTGACTCCCAGCTTGCTGGCGAGTTCGGTGATGCGTGTCCCCTCGTCGAGGGCGATGTGCGGGAACAGGCTCATGTGGGCTGGCCGCGGTCGCGGCCCAGCGTTGGCCGGCAAACTCTCGAGGGCGCGCTCGTTGAGTTGTCGCGCGCACCGGAAGAGCAGCTGCGCGGTGCTCGCCCTCTTTGCCCGATGCAGGCGCCGTTCGAAGCTCATCATGAAAATAGCAAAGCATTCTTGACCAATATGGTCAAGTGGGATTGACTGGATACATGAAGCGCCTGAACAGTATCGCCGAGGGTGTCTGGGACGCCCGGACCACCGTGGGGATCGGGCTCGGGGTTCACTTGCCGCTGCGAATGACCGTGCTCCGCGACGATGATGGGCTGTTGCTGTACTCGCCGATCGAACTCGATGCCGATCTACTGGTCGAGCTGGGTGCGTTGGGACGAGTGCACACCCTCATCGGCCCGAACCGGCTGCACCACATGTGGCTCGCTGATGCCAAGGTGCGCTTTCCGGATGCCAAGTTGCTGGGGGCGCCTGGCCTCGCCGAGAAGAAGCCCGCGATCTCGTTCGATGGCGTGCTCGACACCGGACCGCTGTCGGATCAGGTCGAAGCGCTCCGCATCGCGGGTGCCGAGAAGCTTTCGGAGGTCGTGCTCCTGCATCGGCCGTCGCGATCGCTCGTGGTGGGGGACGCCGTCTTCAACATTCACGAGGCCCGCGGGATGACCCGGTTCATCCTCAAGTATCTCGCTGGCACTCTGGGTCGTTGTGAGCAGAGCCGGCTGGTTCGTGCGTTGACCAATGATCGCAGCGCCACAGCCCGGAGCGTAGAGACGCTGCTGGCGTTGGACTTCGCGCGGGTCGTTCCGGCCCACGGCGAAGTCCTCGAGGAGCCCGACACAAAGGAGTGGTTGCGCCGGGGGCTGTGGTGGTGGCGTGGTGAGGCCCGGCGGCCAGCGCCCGACGCGCAGTCGAACACGGTTGGTTGACGGGGGGGGGCTGAGACTCCGAACGAGTCGCCGGGCTCGGTAACGACAACAGCGACCGAGTGCGCGTAGGATGCCGGTCGTGGGTCAGGTCAGGGCGATGCTCGCGTTCGCGGGCGAGATCTGGCGGCGACTGCGGTAGCGACGAACGACAAGGAGTCCGTGATGGATCTGCGTACCTCTCTGCTTGCGATGATCGTGATGCTTGGAGCTCTCGGCACGGTGCGGCAAGCGTCGGGCGCGACGGTAAGCCTGCCACAGGGCAGCGAGCTGGAGGCGCTGGCCGGCGAGTGGCTGTACTTCGAGGATCGCACCGAGGGTCGGCCGATCGAGAAGCACGGTCCGCCGATGAGCATGAGGTTCGCATTCCGGCTCGAAGATGGCGCGGTAGTCATGGTCCGGGCGCGGCGCGAGGAGCGCATCCCGATCGACGGCTCGGTTCACGAGGTGCCGAAGTCGGGTCGGGTTTCGCGCTATCGCGGCACGTGGAAGGACGGCGTTCTCACCTATGACATGGAGAGCGTGCGCGCGTCGGACAACGAGCGCACTCTGCTGATCCGCCGAACGTTCCGCCGCACGCCCGACGGGCTCGAGATCCGCGTTTCGACCAATGGGGGAGCGGAGTCGATCGCCCGCTATCGCCACAAGGAGGACATCGCGCCCGCAACGCCGATCAAGGGCGCCATTGCCGATCTGGCCTGGTTGTCGGGCGCGTGGGTCGGAACGCGCAACAAGCGGTCCATCGAGGAGCGTTGGAGTCCGCCGAAGGGCGGCGCCATGCTCGGTGTCGCGCGCACGGTCACGAGCGCCGGCAAGATGAGCTCGTTCGAGTTCCTGCGCATCGTCGAACGCGACGGCAGCCTGGTCTACATCGCGCAGCCCGGAGGCAAGTCGCCGACGGAGTTCGTGCTCACCGAGATCGGCAAGGCTCGTGTCGTTTTCAAGAACACGCGCCACAGCTTCCCGCAGCGGATTGAGTACGCGGTTTCGCCGGGGGGTGCACTGACAGCGTTGATCGGTTTTGCCAACGGCGGCAACTACCAGCCGTTCGAGTTCACGCGGGAAGACGGCTAGCAGGCCGTTGACCGGCCGCGTGCGCGGGTTGTTCGACAGCCTGCTAGTTGCCGCGAAACGTGCTAACCGTGTGCGTCAAGCACCTCGAGCAGCGCGCCGCTGCGCAGCTGCTCCATGGCTCGCATGAGCTTGGGCAGGGCACGCTGACAACGCATGCGGGCCGTGTTCTCCGCGATGCCGAGACGTTCGGCGAGCTCACGGAACGGCAGCTCGTGCCAGTGCCGGAGGAGCAGGACCTCGCGATCGTCGGGCGCGAGCAGGTCGATCGCCAGGCGGACCCAGGCGGCATCCTCGTTGCGCGCGGCGACGGCGCTCGGTCGCGTGACGCCACGCTGCGGCGGATCGAGGTCGAGGACACTGTCGCGCGGCACCGCGCGCTCGCGGCGGACGTCACGGCATGCCGCACTGTGGTAGGCGTGGCGATCGCGGATCGCGTTCTCGACCAGGCGTGCGATCAGCGCACGGAAAGCCTGTCGGTCGGAAAGTCGGAAGCGGGGCGCACAGCGCAGCACGTCGACGATCGCATCCTGGAGCATGTCGTCGGTCTCGGCGAAGCGGCGCATGCGTGGCCCCATACGGCGTTCGATGTGAGCCCGGATGCGTGGCAGTTCGCCGTCGAGTAGGGCGTCGAGGGCACGAGGGTCCCCTTCATGCCAGCGGCCGAGCCAGTGTCGCGTGTCGCGGTCGCCGGCCGCCGTCACCGATCGGTCTCCGGTGGTTGGGCCCCGGCGCGTGCCTTCGCGAGCGCCTGCTCGATTCGCTGAAGCTCGGGGGCGTTCGAGGCAAGCGTGTTGCCAAGGATCGATCGGGCCGCCGTCAGTTCGTTGATGGCCAGGGTCGGGTCGCCCGTTTCGAGGGCCGCGACACCGAGCTCGAGGCGCGCGCGTGCCGTCGGTCGTGCGGCTTTGCCGAACAGCTCGGTAGCGAGCGTGACAGCCTCCTGCGCGAGCTCGCGCGCGGTCTGGAACGAGCCGGTCTTGGTGTGGGCCTGCGCCGCGAACAGCAGGCTCCGTGCCAGCAGCTGCCGTTTCGGCCGGCTTTCGGCGCCGTTTCCGGTGGCCTGCGCGGCGCGTCGTCGATCGTCCGCCGCGCGGCTCGCGAGTACTGCCGCCAGCTCGTGCTCGCCGGCGGCGAGGCGCGCGGCCGCCTCGTTCTCGCGCGTCTGCAGCAGCTGGGGGGCAAGTGCGTCGAGCATCGTCTCGCGCACCGCGACGGCTGCCGCGAACAGGTCGGCTGCTCGGGCCGGGCTACGGCGATAGAGCGCGATGGCGAGGCGTTCGTAGGCGTAGGCGGCGAACATCGCGCCGCTCGGCGCGAGCGCGCGAAAGCGCGCGACGCTGTCCTCGAGGTGCGGGAGGGCCGCATCGTGGCGGCCCTGTAGCGACAACGACCAGCCGAGCAGGTCTTCGGCGACGGCGGTCCACCAGTGCGTCGTGCCGTCGAGGATGGCCAGTGCCCGCTCGGCACGCTGCTGGGCCGCGGAGCCGTCGCCAGCCATGCAGTCGAGCAGTGCCTGCTGGATCCTCAGCCAGGCGAGCTGGCGTTCGGTCGTCGGTCGCTGTTCCAGCACGGCGACGGCGCGATCGAGGTCGGCATGCGCTTCGGCCATGCGTCCCAGGCGCGCTCGCGTGCTGGACCGGGCCGATAGCGCGCCCACGAGCGCGGCGTCGTCTTCGAGTCGCGCCGCGAGCTCGACGGATTCGTTGGCCTGTTCGTGCGCCCGTTCGAGCGAGCCGCGGCCAGCACGCTCGAGGGCGTTCGCGAGATTGGCCAGGGCGATCGCGCGGTGTATGGATTCGCGGAGTACGACGTCCCGATCGTAGGCAGCGAGCGCCCGCTCGAGTGCCGCGATTGCCGCCGGGTGGCGGCCCGCCTCGAGTTCGAGAACGCCGAGGTCGTTCCAGGCCCGTGCCGAGACTTGATGCCCGTAAGGCAATAGCGGGTCGTACGCGTCGATCGCTGCGCGGTAGTGGGCACGCGCCTCGGTGCGGCGCCCGCGATCCTTGCAGGCGTTGCCCAACGCGAGGCGGCAGCGTGCGACGATCGAATGGGTCGGCGGCAGGATTCGTGCCGCCAGGTCGACGGCCTGCGTTCCGAGTTCCATGGCCTGGTCGAGCTCGCCGGTTCGCCGCAACGTCTCGCTGGCCATGGCGAGCGCGACGGCCTCCCGGCGCGAACCCGCGGGATGCGATCGACGAAGCGTCGCGATCGCGTCCCGGACGTGGTCGAGAGCGCGGCCGTGATTGCCGCGTCGCGACTCGGTGCGCGACAGCGCCATACGAACGGTTGCGCGCCGGGCCGGCGTAGCGGACGCGTCATCGAGCCGGTTCAGACCCTCGGTGATCGCGGCTTCGCCGCCTGCGACGTCGCCCAGTTCGGCGAGCAGTCGACCACGGTCGATCGTTGTCTGCGCCAGGAGCTGGTCCAGTTTGCGACGATCTTCGGCCATGCTGCGTGCGATCGTCTCGTGCAGTCGCTGTTCGACCGCTTGCAGGCGGGCGAGCGCATCGGCGATCCGGCCGCGGTTCTCCCAGGCGATGGCGAGCGCCAATTCGGCCCGGATCGCTCCCGGATCATCCGACTGACCGGCCGCTCGAAACGCGTCGATTGCGCTGGCAAGCCGTTCCTCTGCTCGGTCGAACGCGCCGAGGTAGCCGAACACGCGGCCGAGCGCGAGCGCGAGCCGGGCTCGCACCTCGGGTTCGCCGAGGAGCTCGTCGTCGATGCGCACCGCGGCCTCGTCGAGGAAGACGCCGACAGGTGTCGACGCCCCGAGCGCCTCGTCGGGGTCGCTGCGGCGGAACAACGCGACGAGAAACCCGGTGACGGTCTCGGCCTGGCGCGAGCGGCGCTCGGCCTCGACCCGCGCCGTGTGGGCTTCGACGAGCAGGCCGAGGCTGACTGCGAGGCTCACGGCGAGCACGAGCCCGATGGCGGCGGTTGCCAGCACCGCCGCCTTGTGCCGGCGCACGAACTTGGTGATTCGGTATCGACGCGAGGGTGGTGCGGCGGTGATCTCACGGCCAGCGAGGTGGTTCTCGAGGTCGGCGGCGAACGCTTCGATCGTGCCGTAACGGCGGTCGCGTTCGAGCGCGACCGCCCGCAGCACGATCCAGTCGAGGTCGCCGCGCACTTCCCGGGATTCGGTGCGCAGGCTGGGGCGCGGCACTTCGCGCGTGCGGACGGCCGCGAGCAGGTCGCTCGTCGACCGGCGGTCTTCGTCGGGGAACGGCACGTCGCCGACGAGCAGCCGAAACAGCACGATGCCGGCCGAGTAGACATCGGTGCGGGTGTCGAGGTCGGCGTTGCCCTCGGCCTGCTCGGGCGACATGTATTCGGGCGTGCCGATGACCTGGCCCGATCGCGTATGGCCGAGCCGGGCCGTGTCCCGCGCGGCTTCGTCGACCGCCTTCGCGATTCCGAAGTCGATGATCTTGACCTCGACGGCGCCGTCGCTCTGGCGTGAAACGAGCAGGTTGGACGGCTTGAGGTCGCGGTGGATGATGCCGCGCTGATGGGCATGCGCGATGCCCTGCAGCACCGCGAGGAATAGCCGTACGCGTTCGCGGATCGACAGCTGCTCACGATCGCAGAACTCGGTGATCGCCGCGCCGTCCACGTACTCCATCGCGAAGTAGGGGCGGCCATCGGCGGCGACCCCGCCGTCGTAGATCCGCGCGATCGCCGGGTGTTCGAGGCGGGCGAGCGCCTGTCGTTCGAGATCGAAGCGGCCGAGGATCTCGGCACTGTTCATGCCGCGTCGCAGTGCCTTGACCGCCACGAGTCGCTCGATCGGCGCGCTCTGGCGCGCCTTGTAGACGTCGCCCATGCCACCCGAGCCGATGTGTTCGACGATCCGATAGGGGCCGATGCGGGTCGGTCGCTCGGCGTCGGCGTCCGTAGCAGTGTCGGCGCCTGGATGGGACGAGGGCGGTTCGGCTTCGTCGGTGAGGATAGGCTCGAGGAGATCGCGCAGCTCTGGATGTCGGGCCAGCACCGCCGCCATCGGCGGGCGTTGCGGCTCGGGCACGCGCTTCCATTCCGACCAGATCTCGAACGACCGTGCGAGTCGGGCGACTTCGCCAGCGCCGTCTTCGCGTGGCTCCCCGGACCCGGGCAGTGGGTCAGCAGCCGAGTCGCGATCGGAGTTCATGCCGCTATCGTAGCCATCGCACCGCGTGGCGTGGGATCACGAACCTCGCCCGCGGCGGCCATGGGCCGACCGGTCATCGCCCGATCTGCACCTGGAGTCCGGCGCTCGTGGCCCCGAGCCCGAACAGGGCGCCGCCGGGGTCCACGGTGCCCCATTGGGCATACAGCGGGAAGCCGTCCCAACTCGGGTGATCGGGGATGCGGACCTCGACGGCAGCGCCGCCGAAGATATCGACGGAGACCGCGTTGATGCCGATCAGCGGTGGGGCGATGAGGCTCGTGCATGGCGACGGCGGCAGCGGCACGTTTTGCGGCCGCAGGCCGACGTTGAGGATGGCGAGGTTGCCGGGCGCCGCATCGGCCAGCGCGAACCCGAAGTCGGGATTGCCCACCGTCGGTCGGCCGATCACGCGGATCTGCGGCACGAGCCCGCTGCTGCCCGGACAGCCCTGGCCATAGGTGGCGACGATCGGTCGGGTCGTGCCTGGCCGGACGACGAACAGCTCGCGCCCGACGCCGGGGCCGTCGGCGACGACGTAGAGCTCGCCGCTGCCGACCTCGACCGCGTGCGCGTCGATCGCCGCCGCGCCGTGGTTCAGGCCGAACTGGAACGCGGTGCGAACGCGTGTTCCGCCCGGTGTGCCGTCGGTGGTCCAGAGCTGCAGGCCGCCGTTTCCGCTCCAGCCCGCGAACGCGATCTCGGTCGCGGACGAGCGCGCGAGCGAGCCCGGGGTCACCCCGTGGAGCGGGCCGGGGGCGACGTCCTGAAGGCGGAACGTGCCGGCCGCCGTGCCGTCGGTGCGGTAGGGTTCCCAGCCGGCGCTGGCGTCGAAGTCGGAAAGGAACACGAGGTCGCGACCGTCGGCGACCATGCCGTCGACGACCGAGCCGACGCCGCCCGGGGTGAGGTCGACCGCTACGCGAACGACACCGTTTTGCAGTCCGCCCTCGAGCACGTGAGGCTCACTGCCAACACCCGGCGCGGTCCCCAGGAAGAAGACGCGGTCGCCGGCGGCCGTGATCGAACGCGGGAAGAGTCCACCTGCGCCCGGCACGGCGTCGTAGCCGACGGTGCCCGCCGTGGTGCCGTCTGATGACCAGAGCTCAGTGCCGCTCGTGCCGTCGGTCGCGCGAAACGCGACGCCGGTGCCGAAGGCGGTGAGCCCCACGATCTGGGAGCTGTTGGGGCCGGGGTTGATGTCGCGCACGAGCTGCGTGCCGCTGCTGGTGCCGTCGGTCACCCAGAGCTCTCTGCCGTGGGTGGGGGACTGGGCGATGAAGTAGCCGCGGTTGCCCGCGGCGACGAACCCGAGCTGCATCGAGCCGCTCGGTCCGGGGTTGATGTCCGCGAGGCGCATCGTGCCCGCGGTGGTGCCGTCGGAGCTCCAGGGCTCGAAGCCGGTACCATCGTTGGCCAGGAACAGCATTCGATTGCCGATCGACACGAGATTCCGTGGCCGCACGCTGCCGAGGCCCGGCACGATGTCGACGCCCACCAGGGCGATCGTGGGGCCGCTCGTCCGCCAGAGTTCGGCACCGAATGGGCCGGCGGCCGTGAACCAGACCTCGCCGCCGAACGGCACGAGGTCGCCCGTGACCGAAGTCGTCAGCAAGTGCGTTCGCCCCGTCACGATGTTGGTCGAATGGAGCGTGCCGTTGGCGACGAACAGGGTGTGGCCACGGAACTCCAGCAGGCGATTCGGATTGCTGTCCGCGCTCGTCGGTCGCACGTCGTGGATCAGTCGCACCGAGCCGCTGGCCGGGTCGAACGCGTAGGGCTCGAGTCCCGCGGGATCGCCCACCCGGGCGCCGCCGAATACGACTGCGTTGCGAACGATCGCCAGGTCGGAGACGCGACCGGAGCCCGGCCCGGGTTCGACTTCGAACCAGAGCTGCGTGCCCGCGGTCGTCCCGTTGGTGACGAAGCCTTCGCGACCCGTCAGGCTCGTCTGAGCCGAGAACGCGACGACGGCGCGCGTTGGCTCGTACACCAGATCGCGCGGCACGCTGCCCGCAGTACCCGGCTCGAGATCGGCGAGCAGTTGCGTGCCGGCGATCGTGCCGTTGCTGACCCAGGGTTCGCTACCGTGGATCCCGTCGTTGGCATCGAAGACGACCCGGTTCGGCAGCGCTTCGATCTGACTGATGCCGGGGCTACCGGCCCCGATCCGGATGGGCAGCAGTCGGGTGCCGAGTGGAGTTCCGTCGCTCGTCCAGAGCTGGCCGCCCCCGGCGCTCTGCGCCCGGAAGAAGACCCGCCCGCCGTTCCGCGTTGCCGTGGCGAGTGATGGGTTGCTCGAAGCGGGGCCGTGGTTGGCGTCGGCGAGGATCTGGGTCCCGTTCGGCGTGCCGTCGGTGATCCACGCCTCGACGCCAAGTTGCGGGTGGTCGGCCGCGAAGAACATCTGGCCGTTGCCGAGATCGCAGAGTTCTTTGGGGGCAGAACTCGCTGCGCCACGGACCACATCGATCTCGAGCCGCGTGCCGGCTGCCGTGCCGTCCGTGCTCCACAGTTCGAAGCCCGCCACCGCGTCGCGCGCGCTGAACCAAAGCCTCCCCTGGAAGAGGGTGAACCCGCGCGGTTGACCAGAGATCGGCCCGGGGTGGAGGTCCGCGAGCAATTGCGTGCCGCCGGACGTCCCGTCCGAGATCCACAGTTCATCCCCGTGAACGCCGTCGTTGGCGTTGAACAGGACCTGGTTGCCGAGCCGACCGACCTGCAGCGTGCCCGACGAGTTGGGACCGGGGAGCAGGTCCCCGAGCCGCAGCGTGCCGGCGCTCGTGCCGTCGGTGACGTGCGGTTCGACGCCCATGCCGCGGGACTCGATGAGGAAGAACACCAGCCCCGGGCGGATCACGGTGACTTCTCGCGGTGGGCCGCCGCCCACGTCCGGATACAGATCCTCGAGCAACCAGGTTCCGCCGGGCTGCAGGTCCGTGCGCCAGAGTTCGGTGCCGTAGTCGGTCGTCGCCGAGAACACGGCGAAGCCGAGGCCGGCGTCGACGAAATCGCGGGGCGTCGAGTTCGCGCCGTGACTCGGCGGTGGTGTGAGATCCGCCACCAGCTCCTGGGCGGGGAGGGCGACACCGAGCCAGGCGAGCAGAAGCGTTGCGGCGCCGAGCGGGCGGCGCGAAAATCGGGTCGCGGGGATCGTCATGCCCGTACGAGCCGCGGCACTGCCGCGCATCGCACAGCGAATCGCCGAGATCCGCCGGGTTTTCTGCAGCGCAGTCCGGCGCCGACAGAACCATGGGGTACTCCTTCCGTGACGCCATCACCGGTGTCGCGGCGCCATTTCCCCCGGCGCTTCTCCGTGTCGTAGACGGTCCTGCGCATCCAGGCCCCGGAATCACATGAAGATCCTCACTCCCCTCGTTCTGCTCCCCCTGTTCAGCGTCGACGCGATCGGGCAGGCGCCCGGCGGCCATTGGAGCCTCACGACCGCGACCGGCAACCCGCCGCAGCGCCGTGAGAACCCGGGCGCTGCGAACGCGACCCACATGTATGTCTTCGGCGGCACGTCCGGCGGCTCGGGTGGCACGGCGATGAACGACCTGTGGAGCTTCGATGGCATCACGTGGACGCAGTTGAACCCGGACGGGGATCCGGGGGCGCCGCCCGCGCGTCGCCAGGCGGGCGTCACGTGGGACTTCGCCAGCAACCAGCTCGTCGTGTTCGGTGGCCTCGATGCCTCCGGTACGGTTCTGGGGGACACCTGGACGTGGAACCCGGCCACGACCACCTGGACGAACACGACGGCTCCCGGCGGCCCGTCGGCGCGGCGGTTCACGGCGATGACGTTCGATCCTGCCAACAACATGGTGCTGATGTTCGGTGGGCTCGACGCTTCGGGCACGCACCTCGACGACACGTGGATGCTCGCGGGCGGTGCCGTGTGGCTGCCGCAGTCGCCGGCGACGACGCCGACGACCCGTCGCCAGCACCATCTGGTCACGCGCTCGGACTTCGGTGACGTGCTGCTGTTCGGCGGCCAGGATGCGTCGTTGCCGTCGCCGACCAAGTGGCGCGTCGACACGCTGCGCTGGGACGGCACCGATTGGAACGCGGTACCGACGTCGCAGGGTCCGGCCGGCCAGGTCGCGAACGACGCGGCCTACGACCCGATCCGCCAGCGCGTCGTGCTCGCGGGCGGCAACGGCACGGGTGGCTCGCCGACGGGTCTGATCAGCGAGTTCGATTCGATCACCAACGACTGGATTCGTCGTCCGCTCGATCCGGGCATCTACAAGGTCAGCCGCTACTTCGCGGCGTACGTGCCGGCGCTCGGCAAGACGTTCAAGGCGAGCGGCCAGAACCTCAACCCCGCCGCACCGTCGACCAGCACGTACGAGTTCCAGTCGGCCGCCATCGCGGCCTCGGCGAGTAACGGCAGTGGCTGCACGGGTTCGGCTGGAGCCATGACCCTCGTCGCCGACAACGAGCCGTGGGGCGGTCGCGACTGGGATCTGACCGGCAGCGGCTTCTCCAACTCGGGCATCGGCTTCGCGGTCCTCGGCTTCACGGCCCAGTCGACGCCGCTCTCGAACTTCCATCCGGCCGCAGGTGCGGGCTGCAGCCTGCTCGTGAACCAGGTGACCAGCCTGCTCGTGCTCCCGAGCGGCGGCACGGCCTCGATTGCGCTCGCGCTGCCGAGCTCGACCGGGTTCGCGGGGCTGTCAATCCACGTGCAGATGGTCGAGATCGAATTGGCCGGCAGCGCGATCAGCCTGATCACGAGCTCGAACGCCCAGCAGGGCACCGTCGGCGCGCTGTAGGCCAGCCAGGCCCGGGCGCCTCCGGTGGGCGAAGCGGCCTACTCGTCGCCGAGGATCTGCTCGAAGAGCTTGGCGTACTTCTTCGAGTCCTTCGCCTTGGCCTTGAGCGTCTTCGCGTACTTCTTGGCGGCGTCCTTGTCGCCGAGAGGGCCGAACGACCATTGCGCGGCCTGCGAGAGCATCTTCTCGAAGAGCGCGGTGTCCTTGGCCTCGAGCGTGACGAGCTTGTCGAGCGCCGCGAGGAACGCGCGGGCCGACTTGTCGTCCTTCACGCTCGTCATCTTGTTGTTGACGACCTGCTCGAACAGGCCCTTCTCGTTCTTCGGGTCGAGTTCGACGGCCTTGGTGATCGTGCTGTCACCGGCTTCGCCCGACTTGAGCAGGGCGCGGACGGCGCGCTCCGCGAGCTTCACGTCCTCGGACTCGACCGCGGGGTCGACGATGTCGGCGAGCTGGGTGGTGCCGATCGCACCCGGCGCCAGCTGCATGAGCTTGTCGATCGCAAGGCCGGTGATCGCGGCCTTGGCGGCCGGGCCGGTCGCGGCTTCGAACTTGGCGACGAGATCCTTGACCTCCTGGAGATTGCGCTTGCCTTCCGTGCGCATCTTGTCGAGCGACTCCACGTACGTCTCGGCGCCACCGCGCTGGTAACCGGTCTTGCCGAAGACCTCGCCGTCGGCGGTCATGAGCAGCACGGTGGGGAAGCCGCGGACGCCGTACTTGCTCTGCAGCTCTTTGTTGCGCGCGGGATTCGGAACCTTGGCCTTGGCTTCCTCGCCGCGGGGGAAGTCGAGCGCAACGAGCACGAAGTGCGGATCGACGCCGTTGGTGAACGCGTCGTGTTCGAACACTTCCTTGTCGAGCT
Organism: bacterium; assembly: GCA_024743115.1. Lineage (GTDB taxonomy): Bacteria > Planctomycetota > UBA1135 > UBA1135 > UBA2386 > JAGQRA01. Next base: position 486,717 of record JANSXC010000001.1, read on the forward strand.
TGATGCACCAGCCGCACCAGTCGGAGCCGGTGAAGTCGACCAGCAGATCCTTGTTCGCTTTCTTCGCGGCCGCCGCGGCCTCGTCGAAATCGGCGTACCAGTGACCGGCGGCGTGGGCGCCATCGGTCTGGCAGAGAGCGGTCGAGGCGAGAAGGACGGTTGCGATCGAAAGATGTTTCATGAGATCTCCTTACCCGATTACGAGCCGGGTCGGCCGTCGTGCCCCACAATTCCGCGGTGAGTTGGCGCAGATTCGTAACGCGAGGGTCGCGGGCTCGTCGCTGGATCGCGCGGCTGGGGATCCTATTCTCCTGGCCGATGGCGCGTTCGTTGTGGATCAAACTGCCGACCTTGCTCGCGGCCCTGGCGTGCGTCCTGCTTCTGCCTTCGCCGTGGTCCTGGTGGTCCGGGGTCGCCGTCCTGATCGCGGGCGGCGCGCTGCTGATGCGGGTCGTATTCGATCCTCGTAGTGCGTTCTGGGCGCCGACGGTCTGGCGGGCACCGTCCTGGACACCGGCGAACGACGACGCGGTTGCGCTGACGTTCGACGACGGGCCGGATCCCGATTTCACGCCGCAGGTGCTCGACGTGCTCGCGGCGCACGGCGTGCAGGCGGCGTTCTTCGTGGTTGGCGAACGGGTGCGCGCGCACCCCGAACTCGTGCGGCGTATGCACGCGGCGGGGCACCTGGTCTGCAATCACACGGATCGGCACGGGTTCGACTTCCACTTCCAACTGTGGCGTGGCGCCGGTGCCGAGATCGCGCGGTGCAACGCCGCGATCACGGCTGCGATCGGGCGGACGCCGCGGTTGTTTCGTTCGCCGCAGGGGTTCAAGAACCCCGCGCTCGGTGACGTGCTGCACCGCACCGGAATGACCGCTGTGGGTTGGCAGGCGCGCGGGCTCGATGCGGTCACCCGTGACGCTGCGGCGATCGAACGGCGGCTCGTCGACGGCGCGCGACCGGGCGGCGTGCTCGTGATGCATGATGGTGCGGGTCTCGGCGGCACCGGCGATCGCACGCCGACGCTCACGGCTCTACCGCGCGTGCTCAGCGGTCTGCGAGCCCGCGGTCTGCGGTTCGCGCGGTTGGACGAGCTGCTGCAGGTCGACGCTTACACGACTGCCGCATCATGACGGATTTCGTCAGCGCGCCCGCGCGCCTGCGCGTCGTTTCGCCGGGCGAGCTCGATCCAGCGGCGTACTCGGAGCTCCAACAGCGCGTCTTCGGCCCCGTGCTGAGAGAGAACGGTCTGACCACGGATCGCCTGACCCCGGCGGTTTTCGACTGGAAGTACCGGCCGCCGGCGGGCGATGGGCGGATTGCGGTCGTCGAGGTCGAGGGCGCGATGGTCGCCAGCAACGCGATGTTCCCGGTCGAACTCGCCCGGGGTGACGAACGCTTCGCCGGCTGGCAGTCCTGCGACACGGTGACCGCGCCGGCTGCGCGTGGGCGCGGCTACTTCAAGGCCTGCCTGCGCGCACTCATCGCGGATCTGCCGTCCGGGGCGTGGTTCTTCGGGTATCCCAACACCCAGTCGAGTCATGGGTTTGCGGGGGTGGGTTGCGCGACGGTGGCGACGATTCGGCTGGCGTTCCGACCGATCGTCTTCGGTGCGCGTCGGCCGGCGAACGTCGAGTCCGTCGACCGCTTCGACGAGGAACTCGACGACTTCGGCGGGCGGTTGGCGCGCGTGGATGGTCGCCTGCACCTGGCGCGCACGAGCGACTACTTCAACTGGCGCTACTGCGACCATCCGTTCCACGACTACGAGGCCTGCGTCGTGCGTCGCGACGGTCGGATCACCGGGGTGCTCGTGACCCAGCGGTCGACGCCGCGGGGCCGGCCGCTGCTCTGCATTGCCGAGTTTCTCGCCCTCGATCGGGAGAGTGCTGCAACGCTGGCACGGCAGGCGCGCTGGCGTGCCCGCCGCCTGGGTTGCCGCGCGATCATGACGCTCAGCAGCGAGTCGGTGCCGGGGCTGTGGCGGCTGCCGCGGCGCTTCGAGGCTCGGCCGCACCTGTTGATGCGGCGCGTGATCGGGCGAACGCCAGCGGCGGGTGAGCCATGGCTCGTCCAGACCGGCGACTGGGACGTCTTCTAGTCGGCCGGCTCGGGCTGCCGGCAGTCAGCCGCGGGTGTACGACTTGACCTGGTCGTTCTCGTCGAACATCACCTGCCGTCGCGCCCACTTCGTGCCGCCATAGATCAGTACCTTGGCGCCAGGGGCGGGATTGGAACTCTTCGGCGGATAACCGACGGCGAGGATCATTGCCGCGCGCGACATGCCGACGACGCACTTGCCGGTCGCGATCGCTTCCTGCTCGAGTTCGGTCAGGTCGGCCGGCAGTTCGACGGGCGCATCCGAGAATTGGCGCGCCATCCAATCGCCCATGGGCATCATCGCGTGCCGGCTGAAGCGGATCTGATAGTCCGTACCGTCGGCGTCGCGCAGGGTCACGACCTTGCGATTCTGGCCGACGATTTCGAACTGCGATCCCGGTGCCTTGTAGATCGGCAGCTCGATGAGGTTGGAGGTGTCCGCGACATATGCGCCGCGATGGGGCTGGAAGTGCATGCCGACGTTGAGATAGACGGTCTGCCCGACCGGGACGTTCGGCGCACCAGCGTCACCGCGGGCCGAGCGGCAGGCGGTCGTGGCAAGGCCGAGGCCGAGGAGGAGCGTGAGTTTGAGCAGTGAGTTCATCGTGGGATTCGTTGAGGGACTGGATCGGGGGGCTGGCCCCGAAGCACGAGCGGCGCCGGGCCGCCGCGACCGCAGGAAAACGTCGCGAATCGGCACTGCACTCGACACTCCCGGCCGAGATGCCGCGCGTCAGCATCATGCCGCGCGACGTCGTGATCCGCGATCGAATCTGCCTGTCGTGGTCCCGAGCTGGAAGCCGCGGCGCCCAGGCGTGGCTATCCCATGTCCACGTGTTGGTGAGCGGGAACTGGCCGATCACCTTGCCGCCGACCAGCACGATCTCGCCACGGCGGCCGTCGAAGGCCAGCTTCACGCCGGTGGTCGTGGGCTGCCGTCGCGCCGGGCAGCGGGCGCTCCCGTTCCGGATCGTCCGGGGACGTCACGCTTCGGCGGCGCGTTCGTTCGCGGCTTTGTCCGCGGCGCGAGCGCGTTCGCCAGCCTGCGTTTGATCCTCGGCTGCATCGAGTAGTTCGGGGAAGCAGCGGCGAACGCGTTCGACATGGCGTGCCGTGTCGTCGTCGGTCGGAGCAGTCAGCACGGTCAGCAGCGAGAGCAGGTCTTCGCCACGCACGGTGTACGATGCCTGTGGGTCGGCGGCGACGGCTTCGGCCAGTCGGCGGCGCGCGGACTTCGCGGACAGCGGGCGGCGCGGTGGTGTCGGCGGCGACTCGAGTTCTTGCACCACGGCATCGGCAGTCGTCCGTTCGTCGCCAGGTGCGGCGTCGAGAATGCGGCGGCAGGCGGCCTTCGCCTTGGCCCACGAGATCCGCTCGTTTTCGAGCAGCACGCGAATGCGCGGATCCATCGACGGCGCGAAGCGCAGGATCTCTTCGATCCAGCCGACGCTCTTGTCGAGGAACGCCGCGATTCGTTCCTTCGTCCAGTTGGCGTTGTTCAGGAACACCACCGTATCGAAGTATTCGACGACCTTGGCCGCGAGATGGTCGGCGTTGAGCTTGAGGTTGAGCGCGCGGATCTCCTCGAGTTCGCCCGTGACGATCCGCACGTCGACGCGGTCGTAGTAGCCCGGGTTCTCGGCGCGGATGCGGGTGATCGCGGTGTGGCGGTGGAAGCCTCCGACGAGGAACAGCTCGCGCGGGTTGCGTTCCCAGACGACGAGTGGCTCGAGCAGTCCATGGCGCAGGATGTCCTTCTGGTAGTGCGCGACCTTCTGCGGGTTGACGGGGCGGTGGTTCTCGACCAGCGGGTGCTTCTGCACCAGCTCGAAGGCGATGTAGTCGTATCTCTTGGTGGTCAGCATCGGGGCGTTTCGAACCCGGGCGGACACCCGGTTCGGACGCATGATAGGCGACCCGAATCGGAAACCGAACCAACGCTTCCGAGTGATGCTGCGCGGCGATGCGAGCTCAGATGCGTGGTGGGCTCAGATATCGCCGATCTGGCCGTCGAGGCCATACGTCGCCGCGAGGCTCAGCGCGTTCACGCCGGGCACCAGCGCGAAGCCCTGGGCGTAGACGTGCAGGCCGAGGAACGCGTTGCCCGCCGGGATCGGCATGAAATAGTTGGGATTGCCGAGGTTCAGGATCGTGGCGGCATCACCCGACGTCAGCAGCGCGCAGCCAGGTGCCACGGGCCCGACCGGTGTGTTCTTCGCCATCAGACCCAGCTGCACGGCGCCGAGGACGGCACCGGCCGGCACGGTGGTCAGCCGCAGGTGCCAGGACGTGTCCGCGACCGGGCGGTTGTAGAACGTCAGCGAGGGTCCGTGGCAGCCACTGCCGTAGACGCTGACGCTTGCGGGCGTGCTGTCGGTCGGCTGATCGGTCAGGTACTGCAGCGTGAACTGGCGGTCGGCGGCGTTGCCGGCCGGATCGTAGGTGCGCACGTAGACCTGAGTGCCGGTATTGCCGTCCGTGCTCCAGCTCGCGACCGACGCGATGCCGGGCTGCGGGCCGTAGAGGGTCGCGTTCGCGATCGACGAACCGTACGGCGCGACATTGGGCAGCGTCACGCGGTAGTAACCGAGGCCGAGGCGCTCGATCCGTTCCGAGTTGGCCGGGCCGAGCGTACCGTTGCTGTCCGTGTAGGCGCCCGGTGGCGCATACGAACCGGCGGTCGGCAGGCTCGCCCAGACGTGGGAGCCGGACCCGAGGCGCGCTGCGATCGGGGCGGCCCGCTCGGCGTAGCTGAGCAGGAAGCGCGCGTTGGTGGCGGTGCCGGCGGCGTCGGTCGTGCGGACGCGGACATGCAGATCGGCTCCGACCGAGGACCAGCCGGCGATGTGGGTGCGGCGGAAGAAGCCCCCGAATGGCGTGACCTGCACGTGGCCCTGCTCGATCGACGACGTCGTGGCCAGCCCCGGCAGGATCACGCGGAAGTCGCCCGGCCCGAGATGTTCGATCGTCGGGTCACCGCGGTCGCCGTTCCACGACGGACCGAGCGGTGGGGTCCACGGGCTGGTGACGCTGAAGTCGGACCAGACGTAAGCTTCGCGCCGCGACGGGTCGCCGTTGCTGCGATAGGACACGATGAACGGCGCGTCGTTCGCCCGGCCGCCCGCGGCGTCGAACAGCTGCACGATGACCCGCACCCCGGTGCCGATCGGGCCGTAGAGGTTCACGAGCGCGGTGTGGTTGCCGCCGTAGGCCGTGGCCTGCACGTGGCCGTGCTCGCTGCTGAGCCCGGGAAAGAAGACCTCGAACTGATCGGGAGTCCGTCGCGTGACCGTGACCGGTTCGCCGCCGGGCGTGTAGGAGTAGGCCGCGCTGGCCGTGAACTCGTTGGGTTGGCCCGCCGGGTTGACCCAGGCCCAGGCGTTCTCGTGGGAGGGGCGATCGGTGAGGTAGAGCAGGGTGAACTCCGCGTCGACGGGCGCGCCGAGCACGGAGTAGGTCTTGACGGTGACGCTCGTGCCGCCCGCGCCGTCGTCGGCCCACGAGCTGACGACGGCGTGCTCCCCGTTGTCGGGTGAAGCCGACGCCTGCACCGTGGACTTGCCGCCGTGCGGGACGCCTGGCAGGCGCACGCGGTAGTTGCCGGTGTTGATCCGGGCGATCGTGATGTCCGCGTTCGACAGCGGACCGTTGCTGTCCGCGTACTCGGGATTCGGGGTGTACGACGCCGCCGTCGGCTGGTTGGCACGCACGTGCGCGCCCGAGCCGAACTCGGGGTCGATCGGCGCCGCCTGCTCGTGGTAGCTCAGCATGAAGCGGCCGTCGACGGGGTTGCCGCTGGCGTCGGTGAGTCGGATGAACACGATCTTGTCCGTGCTCGCGCCGATCACGCCCGAGTCACCCCAATGGAGCACCGCCGCCTTGAGCGGCGCGGTCCCGACCGGCGTGACCTGCACGTGACCGCGTTCCGGGTTCCAGCCGGACGCGAGTCCGGGCAGCGTGATGCGGTAGTCGCCGGTCGCGGGATGGCTGACCGTCGGCGTGGCGCGGGTTTCGTTCCAGGCGTAGGTCGGATCGGCGGTATACGACGACGTGGTGGGGTTGTGGGCGTAGAGATACGCCTCCTTGCTGCGGTACCGGCCGCCTTCGCGATAGAGAATCGTGAAGGCGCCGTCGGGTGCCGGTGCTCCGCCGGTCGTGTAGCAGTCGACCTCGGCGATGATTGCGTTGCTCGTGAACGACCACGCGCGCAGCACGGTGTAGTGGCTGCCGCCCCATGGCGTGACATGCAGGTTGCCGCGGTTGCCGCCGGGGATCGTCACCCAGAAACGATGCTGCAGACCCGTGGCGCGTTGCACCGTGACCGGGTTACCGGACTCGGTGTACTGGAACCCGCCGGCGGGCGTGAACGTGGAGGCCTGGCCGGCGGGCTTCACGAGCGCCCAGGCCACGGTCTGGGCCGTGAGGGCTTGGGTCAGGAGCAGCGCCATAGCGGCGAGGGCGAGGCGACAGAGGATTGGAAATGCGGTCATGCGTGTAGGAAGCGGCAATGGCTGCCTGATCCAGTGCCGTGGCCCCGCGCGCGCCTCGCATGAAGGCGGACTTTTCGGCCAGTCCGCGAATCGAGCCCACGAATCGATCGCGGAGTGGCGGCGTCGCGGTGCCGAATCCGCTGTTGGGGGCATCATGGAACTCCGCCTGACCGGCTGTCTCTCCGCGCTGATGCTCACCACGATCGGGGTGGCCCAGTCCCCGATCCTGCTGAATGGGCAGATCTGGGACGGCAACGGTGGCCCGTTGCTGAGCGGGAGCGTGTACCACGTGGTCGGTGGGCCGGGGAACTGCGGCATTCAGGTGCCGCCGAACCAGACGCTGACAGTGCAGCCCGGTGCGGTCATCAAGGTGGATGGCTGCGTGACGATCTCGGGGCATCTGCATGCCGTCGGGACACCCCTGCAGAAGATCGAGATCACGTCGATCCACGACGACGCCGCGGGCGGTGATACGAACGGCAATGGCGGTGCGACGGTTCCGCAGGCCGGCGACTGGAGCACGATCGAGTTGTTCGGAACGATGCAGCTCGAGCATTGTCGGGTGCGCTACGGCGGCGGGAACAACAATGCCGCCTTCTCGTTGCGCAATCAGGTGGCGACGCTGCGGGATTGTCTGGTGGACCGTGCGCTCGCCGCCGGCATTCGTGACGCGCTCAACGCGACCATCGAGGATTGCCACTTCGAAGACCTCGGGGGCATCGCGGTCGACGGCATCGACTTCAAGCGCCTCGATCAATTCAACGACAACACTGCCGTGAACTGTGCCGGCGGCGAATACGCGCGCATCACCGACGCGGTGCAGTTGACGGTGGACGTGACCATGGCTGCGCGGCACTCGATCAACGGCAGTGGGGTCTTCGTCATGGACATAGGCTCGCCCCGATCACCCCGCGTGATGCCCGGTGCGACGTTGACGATGCCGGCCGGCACGGTGCTCAAGGTCAAGAATCCGTCGGGGCTGCTCACGTCGGCCGGCGGTCGCATCGATGCGCAGGGTACGGCCGCGAACCCGGTGGTGATCACGTCGATCCACGACGACGATTACGGCGGTGATACGGAGAACGACGGCAACGCGACCTCGCCGGCGCGGGGCGACTGGTGGCAGGTGCAGTTGCAGCAGGGCGATGATTCGTCGTTCCAGAACACAATCATCCGATACGGCGACAGCCCGGCCGCCGTCGTGCTCTCGGGGTCTTCGGCGCAGTTCGTCGACTGCACGATCGAGCAGAGCTTCGGCGACGCGATGCTCTTCAACAACGTCGCGACCCCGCCCGCGAGCCTGCGCGACTGCCGCATTCGTGAGAACGGGGGGCGCCCCGTTCGGGACATGGCCTGGACCGAGCTCGAAGGCTGTCGCGGCAACACGACGAGCAACAACGGCGGCGGCGATCAGTTCCATGTCGCATCGGGGTTCGTGACCGCTCGCGCGACGATCGACCCGGGCCATTACCCGGGCGAGGTGCTCGAGGTCGCCAATCGGATCACGATCAACAACGGCGGCGCGCTCACGTTCGAGGCCGGGGTGATCCTCAAGTGGACGTTGCGGAACTTCAATACGGGCATCAACGTCAACGGCGGCGGGGAACTCAACCTCAACGGCACCGCGCGCCGACCGGTCGTGCTGACGTCAATCCGGGACGATGCGTGGGGTGGCGACAGCAACGGTGACGGCAACGCGACCCAGCCCGCGCCGGGCGATTGGGAGCGGCTGTGGGTCGGCGGCGGCAGCACGATGGCGCTGGGGCGCGCCGAGAACACGCTCATCCGCTACGCCGGGCGCAGCAGCAATGCGATCGAGTGCGGCTCGGCGGTGTTCGAGTTGCGCCAGGTGCGGATCGAGCACCCCGACAACGACGGCATCCGGCTCGATCGGGTCGGGGTTGCCGACAACCTGGTCGTCTTCGATGCGGCCGATGACGGCATCCAGCTCAGCAACACCACGTTCGACCTGCGCCATGTCACGGTGGCGGGTTGCGGCGGGGGCGGCGTGCACCGGACGGGCGGTTGGAGCGGCACGGTCCGCAACTCCATTGCTTGGAACAACGCGGGCGGCAACTTCGTCGGCCTCACGGCGGCCGACGTCCGAGCCAGCAACGGTGGGTTCGCGGGCCAGAACGGCAACCTCGACGTCGATCCACAGTTCGTGAATGCTGCGTCCGGCAACCTCGGGCTGCAATCGGGTTCGCCGTGTCTGGGCGTGGCCGATCTCGCCACCGCGCAGCTCGTGGCCAGGGACATGGCCGAGACGTCGCGGCTGCAGGATCACAACCTCGCCGGCAACCCGTTGCCCGACATGGGCGCCTACGAACGCGCGGTCTACACGATGACCGTGACGGGTGAGCCGACGTTCGGATCGACCATCGACTACTCGCTGCAGGGACCGTCCGGTATCGGCGCGGTGCTCGTGAGCGTGGCTGCTCCGGGCGCACTCTTCGTGCCGGGCATCGGCATCGCGCTGGTCGGACTGCCGAACGTGCCGCTGCCGCCGACGGTCGTCGCGATGGGGCAGCCCGTGAGCTTCGACGTGCCGGTGGACCCGGGGTTCTACGGCGTTCGGTTCCACGCCCAGGGCGTCGGCGTCCAGCTCAGTGGCCCGCTCGTCGGTGGCTTCACGCACCTCGAGCGCAGTCGGATCCGGTTCGACTGACGAGGCTACTTGCTGCGTCGTCGGGCGATCTCCGCTAGGCGCTGCTCGAGCCGATCCCGCGCGCCGCTCTCGAGGTCCGCCGGCGCGGCGTCGATCGCGCGTTGCTGCGTGGCGCGTGCCGCGTCGAGTTCGCCCGTCGCGAGCTGTGCCGCCGCGAGCAGATCGAGGCAGCGCCAGAGTGCGTCCGGCTCGCGGTTCTCGGCGAGCGTGACGGCTTCGCCGGCCAGCGCGACTGCGAGATGGGGGTAGACGTCGACGTCCGTCGCCGCGAGGAACGACTGCGCCGCCGCGATGAGGTCGGCGGGCACCGCGCCGCTGTCGGTCACCGCGCTGGCGACCGTCGTTTCGAGGTTGCCCAGCAGGTCGCCGCGTTCGAGGTCGGCGAGCATCTGCACGAGGAACGACGGTCGCTTCTCGCCCGCGTCGATCCGGGCGGCGCTGAGCCAGTCCTGCGCGGCGGCGCCGTACTGGCGGTTGCGTTGATGGGAATTGTCACGACCCCAATAGCCACCGCGATGCAGCTGCAAGAAGTCAGGGCGCCGTGGATCCTCGAGCTGCGGCGCGATCCGATCGGCCGCGTCGATGCTGCGCGAGTAGAACGGAATCGCTTCGGTGAAACGCTCCGCGTCGAAGTGCAGGCGCGCGAGGCTCAATAGCGACCGGCAGAGATGCAGATGCTGCTCGGCGTCGTCGGGCCACGCCTCGAGCAGGCGTTCGCGCAGTGCGATGGCGCGTTCATAGAGGGTCGGCGCCGCGGCCGCGTCCCCCGCGCGCTGGGTCGCACCGGCGAGGTTGTTCCAGCAGGCGGCGGCGAGGTCGATGAGCTCGAGGTCCTCGGTCGCGGGCAGCAGCTCGTCGAGGATCGCCGCGGCGCGCTCGAGGCGTTCGAGTGCGGCCTTGAAGTTGCGGCGCGCGACCAGCATCTCGGCGGACTTGGCGAGTGCGTGGGCCAATACGCGCCGTTCGCCGTCCGAATCCGCGTCATCGAGCAACCCTAGGGCTCTGCGATACTGCCGCTCGGCCGCGCGGAAATCGCGCAGCTGGAAGTGGGTGCTTGCGAGGTGGCTCGTTGCAGCGCCGAGAGTGCGGCGGTGTTCGGGCACGGCCGGGTAGGCGTCATGGGCACGCTGTGCGAGTGCGACGGCGCGCTCGAGAGCGGCCTTCGCGGCGTGCGGGTCGCCGGCTCGCGCGCTCGCCCGGCCGAGGTCGGTCGAACACCTCGCGATCGCGCTCAGCAATCCGGCCTCGTCGGGCGCGGTGGTGAGTAGCTCTTCGAACGTTGCCACGCCCGCCGTGAGTAGCTCGATGGCCTCCGCGCTCCGCCCGCTCGTGAGCGTGAGTTGGCCCATCGCATGCAGCGTCGCCGCTAGTTCACGGCCGATGTCCGTGGTCCGATCACCGCTGGCCTCCTCGTCGCTTGCCGCAGTGCTCATCGCCTGTTCGGCCGCCGACTGGATCAGGCGATAGCGCGCCAACGCCCGCTGCCAACTCGACTCCGCGGCCGTGCGGTCGCCGCGGCTCCGGTGGGCCCGGCCGAGTTCGAGGCCGGCATCGGCGCGCAGGCGTTCGAGCTGAAGGCGCGTGGCCGGGCTCGACGTCGAGTCCGGCTCGATTGTGGTCGCTGCGGTCAGCGCGGCGACGGCCTCGTCCAACCGGGCGTCGGCGAGGTGCAGGGCGCCGAGGTAGCCGAGCAGTCGGGCGCGTTCGAGGGTCTGATGGTCTCGGCGGTAGCCGTCGTCGGCGAGCTGCTGGCGCAGCGCGGCTGCCCGCCGGTACGATTCGATTGCGTCCGCGCGTCGGCCGGCGCTCACCGCGACGGTCGCGAGCCCGTGCAGGGCGCGGGCCAGGGCCTCGCGGGATTCGGGCAGCGAGTCCGCGGCGAGGCTCGCCTGCAGTCGTCCGTAGAACGCGCGTGGCGCCTGCAGCAGCCGGGTCCGCAGCTCGGCGAGTTCGGGCCGTTTCAGGATCGCGTCCTCGGCGACGCCCGTGTGGTAGTCGTCGACCGCGTCGAGGGCGAGCGTGAAGCGGGCGTCCGCCCGGGCCTTCTCCGCGAGCGCCCAGTCGAGCGCGACGCCGGTGCCGACGAGGCCCGCGACCAGGCTCAGCAGGACCACCACGCTCGCCACGACGGCGGTGCGGTTGCGGGCGACGAACTTGCGGAGGCGGTAGGTCGTGCTCGGTGGGCCGGCGAGCACGGGTTCGTTACGCAGGTGCCGCCCGATGTCGTCGGCCAGCGCGCCGACCGACTCGTAGCGGTCGTTGCGATCCTTCGCGAGCGCGCGCAGGACGATCCAGTCGAGGTCACCGCGCAGCGCCACGTGCTGTCGCGAGGTCGTACTGGTGGGGCCGCCGTTCGATTGTCGGGTGCCTACCCGGGTCGAGGGTTTCTGTGGCTCGTGGTGGCGGATCGCTTCAATCAGGCCAGAGAAGCCGCGGTCGCGGTCGCCCGCTTCGAACGGTCGGGATTCGGTCAGAAGTTCGTAGAGCAGCACGCCGAGCGCGTAGACATCGGCGCGCGTATCGATGTCCTTGGTCGCGCCGTCGAGCTGCTCGGGTGCCATGTACTCGGGCGTGCCGATGATCTGGTGCTCTTCGGTCAGTTGCGACGCTCCGTCCCGTTCGGCGGCGATGGCCTTGGCGATGCCGAAGTCGATGACCTTCGGAAACGGCGTGCCCTCGTGCTCGGTGACGAGCACGTTCGAGGGTTTGACGTCGCGATGGATCACGCCCTTCTGATGCGCATGCTGGATGGCGCCGCAGACCTTGACGAACAGGTCGAGGCGATCGCGCAACGGCAGGTCGTCGTCGCGGCAACGCCGGGTGATCGGCACGCCATCGACGAGCTCCATCGCGAAGTAGGGCCGGCCGGTCGGAGTGGCGCCACCGTCGTAGACTTGCGCGATGCTCGGGTGATCCATCAGCGCGAGCGCCTGGCGTTCGGCCTGGAATCGCGCGATGACCTTGCGCGTGTCCATGCCGGGCTTGAGCAGCTTGACGGCGACTTCGCGCTTCACCGGTTCGAGCTGTTCGGCCCGCCAGACGGCACCGAACCCGCCTTCGCCGATGCGTTCGCGGAGCTCGAAGCGATCGATGCGCGCACCGGGTTCTTCGCCGAACGTCAGACTGCGGGCGATGGCGTGATCGAGCGCGCCGCTTCCGGGTGTCGCGAGGGCCGCGGTCTCGCGGGCCTCTTCGAGCAACTGCATCACGAACTCCCGCAGCTCGGTATCGTCGCCACTCTCGCGCTCGACATAGGCGGCGCGCTGGTCACTGGGCAACTCGAAGGCGATCTCGAAGATCGGCTTGGCGGCGCGGTAGAGGGCCTGGTTCATGCGGCACAGAGTGTGAGGCGGTGGCGGTCGGAGGTCGTGCGACGCGTGATCTCCGAACGAGATGTGGCATCATGTCGCACATGGCGGCGACTCCGCGCGACGACGTTACCAGGATCCTCGACGGCCTGGAATCCGGCGCGACGTCGCTCGAAGAGCTGCTGCCGATCGTCTATGCCGAGCTGCGTGTGCTCGCCGATCAGGTGATGCGCACGGAGCGGGCGGGTCACACGCTGCAGCCGACGGCGCTCGTGCACGAGGTGTTCGTGCGGCTGGCCGATGGCGATGCCGCGCTCGGCGGCTCGCGGCGACACTTCCTCGGCATCGCGGCGCGCGCGATGCGGCACCTGCTCGTCGATCACGCGCGGCGGCGGCAGGCGGACAAGCGGGGTGGCGGGCGCGCGCAGGTCACGCTCAACGGTCTGGCCGATGACGCGGCCGAGTCCGACATCGAGTTGCTCGATTTGCACGCGGCCCTCGAACGGTTGGCCACGCTCGACGAGCGACAGGCGCTCATCGTCGAGATGAGTTTCTTCGCGGGGATGTCCGGCGACGAGATCGCGGACGAACTCGGTGTGCATCGCAACACGGTCGTTCGCGATCTGCGGATGGCTCGCGCGTGGCTGCAACGGGAGCTGCGAACGGAGGACGGTCACGACTGACTGCGGCTCGCGGTTGCGACGGATCTCACCAGGCGCGAGGCATGCGGAACCAGCGTGCCAGGTTGGCGAAGAAGTCGGTTGCGACCTCCTGGCCCCAGTCCCACAGGCTGATGAGCGCCTCGCAGGCGAGGGCGCCGGCGGACGCTGCAGCTGCCGTGATCAGGAGGGCGGCCAGGCCGACCTCGATGGCGTTTCCTGCCCAGCGGCGGCTGCCGGCGCCGGTTGCGCTTGCCGTAGGTGAGGTGGGAGTCCCGTCCAGGGCATCGTGCTCGCGCGGGAGAATCGTGAGGATCTGGGTCATGGCGTCGATCGGCGGCGACTGCCGCTCGACCTCCCACGCGCAGTTCGTCGGCGAACTGCACCACGTCGTCGCGAGAAAACCCGGGTTGCTGCGAAGAACACCGGGCAGCGTGAGTTTCCGCGCGACTATTGGCCGGCCGGCGCGGGAAACGCCTCGAGCTGGGAACGTTCGATTCAGCAGTTCCGCGCCGATCACGCCAGGGTCGTGGCGCTCGTGGAGGGCGATCTGCTGCGCCCGATCCCGTCGGCACCGGAACACACCGTCCTGCGGGACCTGCTCGTGCTGGCGGACCACACCGCCTATCACCTCGGGCAGATGACGCTCGTGCGGAAGCTGATGGGCAACTGGTGATGGTCCGCCGGGGCGGTTCGGCGCGGCTCGGGCACTTGTGCGCGCCACGGGCTGGCCTAAGGGGCGACCATCATGGCGCAAGCGATCTGGAACGGCGCGGTTCTCGCACAGAGTGATGACACGGTCGTCGTCGACGGCAACCACTACTTCCCGCCCGAGAGCCTCGTGCGTGACCACTTTCGCGAGTCACCCGAGACGTCGGTCTGCGGCTGGAAAGGCACGGCGAGCTACTACGACATCGTCGTTGGCGAAGACGTCAATCCAGGCGCAGCCTGGTACTACCCCGACCCCAAACCCGAGGCGCAGCAGCTCGCGGGGCGCGTCGCGTTCTGGAAGGGCGTGACAGTGCAGTAGCGATCGGGGCGCGGTTGCCGCGAGGTCTCCGGGCGACAGGGCACTCAGCTCTCCGAACGTGCCGGCGTTCGGGGTCTGGTGGTGTGCTAGGGCGGCGTGAGCGTGAGGCCGACACGTTCTCCCGGAACCGCGGTCCCGGTCGGTGTGACGATGATCTCGTAGGCCCATTCCTGGCGGCGCGGATCGAGCCAGAGGCGTTCGGGAACGGGCACGAGCGTCGGCGAGATGGACTCGATGCGGCCGACTCCGGCGGTCGAAGCATCGGGCCGCGTGATCACGACGGCGGTCGTGCGTTCGACGAGGGGGCGATCCGGCGACGGGATGTAACCGACCACTCGCGTTGGACCGGCGGCGGCGAGCGTGACCAGCGGTTGGCCGACCCGAACCCACTCGCCCTGCTGCGCGCGGATCGCCTTGACGACGCCCGCAGCCGGCGCTTCGAGAACGAGCGTGGCCGCGTCGAGCGCGATGCGTTCGAGCGTGGCTTCCTGGGTCTTGAGCCGCCACCGCCACGGCGCGAGGGTTGCTTCCACGGGCGCGGTGGTGAGGTCGCCGGGCGCAAACGAGTCCACGCGTTCCTGCGCGGTCCGGGCGCGCGCAGCCTGTTCGGTCATGAGTTTCTCGAGTTCGTCGATGCGCTTGTGCAGCGCATCGCGCTCGGTGCGCGTGCGGACGAGATCGGGCTCACCGAGCATGCCTTGTGAGACCAGGCTCGCGAGCCGATCGGCCTCGATGCTGACGCCCTGCACCCGAACGCGGGCCTCCTCGAGTCGGGTGCGGGTGGCGAGCACTTCCAATTGGGCGACCTCGGCGGCGCTCACGAGCCGGCGATGCTCGACCGACGCCTCGAGCCCGTGCGTTGCCTGGCTCGTGCTGGCTTCGTTCGCGAGGTCCGCGCTGCGCTTGGCCATGTCGGCCCGCAGGCGTTCGAGTTCGTACGTCGCCTGCGACAGCTTGAGTCGGACGTCGCGGTCGTCGAGTCGGGCGATCACCTGGCCGGCTTCCACGGGATCGTGCAGGTCGACCAGCAGGGTCGTCAGGCGGCCGGCGGCGGGAGCGGCGATCGTCGTGACGTGCGTGTTGACGATGCCGTGAAACCGAGCTGAGCTCGGCTGCAGTCCGGCGAGCCAGATCGTGGCCGCGACGGCAACCGCCCAGACCGCGATCGACACTGCGTCTCTCGCGCGGCGGCGCAGGCGCCGGCCGAGGCTCGGCCGCGGATGACTCGGGCGCCAATCGGTCATCAGACCTCCTCGTGGCGGCTCTGCATCAACAGGTGAACCGAGGCCGTGCCCGGGATCGCGCGAACGTCGGTGAGCAGTCCGGCCGAGGCCTCGGGCTCGTGCAGCCGGAGATCGTAGGAGTAGTCCGTGAGTCCGGGTTCGATCGACTCGCCGGTACTCGCGAGCGAGTAGTCACGGCAGTAGTAGTGCAGGACCGCTCGCAGTTGGTCGCGGCCGTCCGCATCGTCCGGGAGCGAGAAACGCAGGACCCCGTCGTGGCTCACGCGCTGCCCGAACCCGATGCCGAACAGATAGGCGGCGACCGCGAGTGTTACACCGGTTCCCGTGACGGCCAGCACCGGGTTCTTCACGCCGACCGTGATGCCGATCGCGACGGCGAGGAACAAGAAGACGGTGTCGCGGCTGTCCTTGATCGGCGTTCGGAAGCGAATGAGCGCCAGAGCGCCGAACAGTCCGAAGGCCCGCGCGAGGCTGTCACCGATCGCGAGCATGACGACGGTCACGATCATCGCGAGGAGCACGAGGGACTGAACGAAGGTGCGCGAGTAACTCGTGCCGTGGTGAGTCCAGACGTAGACCCACGCCAGCGGCGTGCTCAGCACGAACGCGAGCAGCATGTGGAACGCGATCGCGGGCAACGTGGGCAGATCGTGCGCCAGGTCGCCGACCTGTCGGAAGAGTTCGGACACGGCTCGGCCTAACCTGACTGGACGAGGCCGGCCGACGCCAGCGTGGCCACCGACCGGGAGTATTTGGAGAAGGAGCGCCGCGAGAGTTCGCAGTGTCGGATGATCGCTGCGAGCCAGTGCGGGCTGCGATCCGTGAACTTGAGCTCGAGGACCACGCGGCCCGGGATGACCGGTTCGTAACGACCGTGGGCGCGAACGATCGCTCGAGCCTCGGGCGAGGCCGCGAGGTTGCGATCGAACGTGACGCGGACGTCGGGATCGTTGCTGGCAACGAAGGCCTGGCGTTCGTAGCGCACGAGCACCCGCGGCACGGCGCGTCGCATCTGCTGCAGTCGGCAGAACTCCCGGAGCGCGGCGAGCTTTGTCGGCGCCATGTCACCGGCGGCGCTGAGGTCCCCGGTCAGCACCCGAGCGAGTCCGGCCCGCGGGACCGGGCACCGCAGCTTCCGGATCACCCGGTTCTCGCGGTACTTGACCTCGGGGTAGACCGCGCCGCGGTCGTCGTCCCCGTAGCTGCGCACACGCAGTTTGTAGCGGGAGCGCAGGCCCTCGATCGTCTCGTAGTCGAGCGCACCGTTGCGGTTGTCGAGGTAGAGCGAGGTGACGATGTAGGTCGAGTTCCGCAGCGGTGCCGCGAAGCGGTCCGGTACCACGAACGGTACCAGGCGCTCCCGGACCTGCGTGGCGACCGCTTCCGGCACCACGAACTTGCACTCGTGACGAGCCAGGGCGGCTGCTCCTACGGGCAGATGCGGAGTTCGACGGCGGGGCTGCTGTCGAACGTGCTGCCGTCGACGGTGAGCGACTGCGCGTAGACCCGGACGCCGACGAAGCCGGGATCGTTGGGCAGGGCGGTCGTCCAAGACGCGGTGCCGGATCCGCTCAGCGGCAGCACGCCCGCGACCACCGTGTTCGTGAGAGGCAGCAGGTAGGTGACGCCACCGAGCCCGAACTGGCCGAGGTCGACGTAGTCCGGCGCGGTCGACAGGGCGCCGAGCGCGGTGCCACCTGCCGGGCCGTCCGCGATGTCGAACACTGCCGACGTGCCGATCTGCAGCGTGCCGCTGAGTGAGAGCGTCACGCCCTGGGAATCGTGGTCGAGCGCGCCGTAGGTGCGCTGGCCGCACGTGCTCGGCAGGTTCGTCGTGAGGTGCGTCGGCTGCGGGAACGTCACCCACGGCAGTTGGCCATCGAACATACGGCCCGTCGAGATGTCGGCGTACTGCTGGCCGAACTCGTAGTAGTCGGCGATGGCTTGCCCGCTGGCCGCGTAGAGCACGACCTCTTCGCCGCCCGCGGACAGCTTGAAGTTCGCGTGCATCGGTCCCTGCGTGCCGTCCTCGTCGCACCAGATCCGCAGCACGCCGTTCGGCGCGATCTGGGTGCCCGTCGGAATCTCCCACTTCGGGCGCTCGAGGGTATCGCTGACCCACATGCCACCGACCGTGACGGTCTGATTGCTCGTGTTGTAGAGCTCGAGCCAGTCCTCGTGCTGGCTGTTCTCGTCGACGGGGCCCGTCACGTTCTGCGCGACGAACTCGTTGATTGCGATCGGCGAACTGACCGTCGGCCAGCCGATCTGCACGTGACCGCACTCGCGCTCGAGTTCGGCCGTGTGGGGCTCGTAGCTCACCGCGCCAATGGCCGTCGCGGCTTCGACGTAGTAGTCGAGCAGGGTGCCCGGCATCTGCGCGGGCAGAATCACGCCCCAGGTACCGTCGTTGGCCGCGCCGTCGCCGTGCTGACCGTCGTCGAACATCGGCTGACTCGTGAACTTGCCGAGAGCCCTGGACCAGAGGTCGACGCTCGTGGCGAGCGGCGTGGCATCCACCGTGACCGTGATCGCCTGCGTCGGGATCGGGTTCTGCGGCGAGTGCGACAGGTTGCTCAACGCGGCGCGCGGCGCGTTCACGTACGAGTTGCCGGCGAGGTAGGTGTGCCGTGCCTGGATCCACGGCACCAGGCCGGGCACCGTCTGGTTGCCCTGACCCTGACCGGTGCTCGGGATCGTGACCGAGCTGTTGAGGTTCTGCTGGAAGGCCGCCGTGGTGTAGATCTTCTTCGGGTCGGACACGACATCGTTGTAGATCATCGCGTGATACTGCTGCGCGAGCGGCGTCAGGTGCGATGGGTTGAACGTGTGCGTGATGATCGCGTTCAGGTGGGCCTTGTAGCGCTCCCGCCAATCGGCGAACACCAGCGTCCGTGCATGGGCCGGGCGGTCCGGGTTGGTCGTGTTGTAGGTCGGCGACAGGCTCGTTGATTCCGCCATCGCTTCGTTGAGATCGAATGGCAGCGTCGTGCCGTCCCCGTGGACCTCATCGATGTAGAGGAAGTGATCCTTGCCGCTGTTGCCGATGTAGCTGTCCGTTTGCGTGCACACGTTCATCACCGCCGCGTAGCGGTAGAACGAGTCCAGGTTGAACACGTCCGTCAAGACGGATTGCAGCGTGCCCGACGGCGTGTTGTCGAGTACGTCGCACATGTTCATCAGGTCTAGTCCATCGCCCTGCTTGACCCGGTACGCCGAGAAGTAGGCCGAGACGTTGCTGCCAAGCCACGTGTAGCAGCAGCGCCCGTTGCGGAAGTTGCCGGAGGTCGGAAAGCACCGGTAGCGGTTACCGTCGTTGCTGCGGAACCACTCCTTGAACATGTCCTTGTTCGGCTGTTGGACGTTGATGTAGACGCCCCAGTACGTGCCGTTGAGGTGCAGGCGGATCCAGTTGGCCTTCGGTGCGACGCCGTGCTGGCGCATCACGTAGTAGGTGAGCGGTTCGCGCAGGAACAGCGGGTCGTGGAAGCCGTTGTTGAAGTTCAGCGAGTCGTAGCCGTAGATGTCCTGGCCCTGCACCATCCAGTCCATCTCGATGTTGAAGCTCTTCTTCTCCCAGCCCTGGTTGGGGGCCGACGGCAGGTTGCGATAGGACGTGTTGCCGCGGAACCGGACGCCGACGTTCGGGTAGGTCACGCCATCGACCGTCATGGTCGCCGCGATGTTGGTCTCGGGCTGGTAGTTGGCCTCGAGCTGCGACCACCAGTTGGGCTGCCCGAACTGCAGGTAGACGTCGCGGACGGTGCCCATCTCGTAGAAGTCGGGAACCTGGGCGGGAAGCGCGGACACAACGGCCAACGCCACGAATGCGGTAAGGCGAAATATCATCGAGAGGGCTTCTGGAGCGAGCGGCGAGAATGCCAACGTCGATGTGCGCGCGGCCGTCACAGCGAGTGGTGGATTTCTCGCCCGAGCCTGGCCGCGGGCAATACACACTCGCGACACGTCGGTTCGCCGGGTAGCGGCTCGCGATCTCGACGCATCGACTACTTTGGGGCTTCCTGCAGCAATGCCAGAGGAGGCCTCGCCATGCAGTTCTCGTTTCGCGCGCCCGGACTGGGGCGTGGCAACTCGGGTCATGAACGGTCGGGATTCGGCCCGACGGTTCTGACGGTTCTTACGGTTCTCGCGGCCCCGACGCTCGGCGGTCTCATCACGACGGACCTGCCCGCGCAGGGCCTGGTCCATACCGGCACCGCACCGGGGGTTGCGTTGCCCTCGAGCGGTTGGACGCGCAGTCTGACCTACGGGGTCGACGGCACGATGTGGAGCCTCGTGTTCGAGAACGACGGGTCGGGTACCGCCGCGGGTCGCACGCTGCAGTTGCACCGCTCGCAGGACGACGGTGCGACGTGGGCGTTGGTCACCGACGTGCCGACGGTTGGCGATGGTCGCGGCGCACTCGTTTCGGGCCGGGCGTGTGACCGCCTGCACGTGACGTGGAGTGCGACGGACACGGGTTCGTACCAGAGTCTCTACTATCAGGCGTTCGATACCGCGGCCGGGCAATGGGTCGGCAGTCCGGAGCTGCTGATCTCGAGCACGTCATCGAACGACCAGTACTACGCCAACGACATTGCGATCACCGAGCAGGGCACGCTCGGCATCGTCTTCAATACGCATCGTTCGCCGACGCTCAGCGGCTTCTCGGGCTGGTCGGGCGGCCTGCTCGTGAAGCGGCGCACCGACCCGACGTTCCAGGGCCCTTTCCGCTGCAACACCGATTCGTTCGGGATGCTCGGGAGCATGACGGCCGTGGGGGAGACGTTCCATACGACCTTCCGGACGAATACGGGCCTCTATGGCATCCGGTACCGCGCCTACGACACCGTCGCGGCGGCTTGGGTTCAGGCTGCGGACGTGGCGCTCTATGGCAGCGGCCAGAGTTCGATGCGGGCGACGAACAGCAGCTGCATCACGCGGGACGCGACGGGCAATCTCTACGTGCTCTACTCGGTGGGTTCGCCCAACCCCGCGGGCGGCGCTCTCGAGGTCGCTTTCGCCGCGCGCAGCACCGGCTACTCCACCTGGGTCACGAGTCTCGTGGAGACCGACCCGGCGCTCGGGGCGGGGAACCTCACGTATCAGCACTACTCGCTGGCCGTCGCCGGTGACACGGTGTTTGCCGTGTTCTCGCGTGCGACCGACAACCTGGAGAGTCTTTACTTCCGAGTGCTGTCTCCTGATCCGAACACGGGTGGCGCGACGGTGACCCCCGACCCGGCGAGCGTTGCCGCCATCCCCCTCGTGCTGACGAACGAGGCCGACTCGTTCGAGCGCGTCGACGGGCTGCGGTCGGCGGCGTTCCGCGGCGACCTGACGGTCCTCTATGGCGGGCGGCCGGCGAGCCAGGCCGCGGGCTACGTCAGCGTTCTGCGCGGCGGTGCGGCTGCCCGAACGCTGGCGTGGAGTCGCGGTTGCCAGGGCAGCCTGCCCGCGCTGCCGCGATTGGTGAGCTCTTCGCTGCCGGCGGTGGGTTCGGCGTTCTTGTACGGGCTCGAGGATGCGCCGGCCAACGCACCCGCGATCGTGTTCAGCGGCGTTGGCTGTCTGCCGACACCGCAGTCACTCGACCCTTTCGGATTCACCGGTTGCGAGGTCGGGTTCTCGCCACTGGCCAGTCTGTTCGTGCTGGCGGATCCGAGTGGCACGGCCACGGTGTCGCTGTCGATCCCGGGTTCGCTGGCGGGTGGCTTCGAACTGCAGTTCGGCGCGCTGGTCCTGGCGCCGGGTGCGAATCCGGGTGGGGCGGTCGCGACGAACGCGCTCTCGGCGAGCGTGCGGTAGGCGCCGACCGGGAGCCTGCGCTGAGCGCCCCGTCGGTTACGCCGGGGCGTGATCGACGCGATCACACGTTGCTCGCCTTGGCCGTCTTCTTCGTGTTTGCGGCTGGCAATAACATGCGTGCGCTGCGACGTAGGCACGGTTCGCGCCTGGAGAGTTTCTTAGTACTTTCCCCCGTCATGGTGTAGAGTCCCGCGCCGAGAGCGGAGGAGTTCTCGGATGCCACGCAAACCTCGCCACCAAGGGAAGGACCAGGAATCGCACGTACCCGCGTCGACCGCGGCGGGGGTGGGGAGTGCTTCCACCGAAGCCGATTTGCGCGATGCCGGCGCTGCGGCGCCGCGCATTCTGGTGGTCGAACGCCGTAAGTCGAAGTGGCGCGACGCGGATTGCTTCGCGGCCGAAGCGGGTAACGGCGCGCCGGCGTTCATTGTCGATCGGCCGAGTTCGTGGTCCCGGATGATCGCCATCGGCGCGGTGCTCGCGGTGCTCGCCCTGCTGCTCGTCTGGCGTTCCGGTGCGCAGTCGATGCTGACCGTCCACGCCGAGGACGGCGCGTTGTTCTTCGGACCGCACGCGAGCGAACGAAAGGTCGCGATCGAGAACGTTGCCCCGCACTTGCGGGGTGCGCCGGTGCAGTTGGTCTTCGATCCGGCGGCGCAGGCAGACGCGTTGCCGCATTGGGGCAAGGAACTGATCGTGGGCGCCGACGGCAGTTCCAAGCTCGTTCTGCGGGCGCCGTTCGACGCCAGTGACGCGATGTTCGATCGACTGGTCCACGTGCTGGTCGGCGACACCGTGACGTCGCAGGTGTCCGACCCCGTGCGGCTCGTCTGGTTGGGGGATGGCGCGTGGCGCGCGGGCTCGATCGGGATCCCGGGCGCCGGCGGTCGGGCGGTCGATCCCCGCGGTGCCGAGTTCGCATTCGAGTTGCACGTCACGGATCCGTTCTACGTCCGAGCGGTCGAGGCGACGATCGGCGATGTCGGCGGGGCGGAGCGGCGGCAAGCGATGCTGCGTGATCCGGCGAGCCCCGCGGCTTCGGTCGACGGTGGCGCCGTGCGCTACACGTTGGCGCTCGACGGGATCGATGCCGCCGATCGCATGGATGTGCCCGTGTGCGTGACCGTGTCCGATCGCGCGGGCAACAGCGCGAGCTTCGATCATCTGCTGCGCCTCGATGCCCGGCTGCCTGCGTTCTCCGAACTGCGCCTCGAAGGCGGAGGGGCGGGGCCGATTGCGGTCGTCGGATCCGGCATCGAGCCGGTGCTCGTTGCGCGCATGAACCGGGCCTGCGATCTCGAGTGGTTTGCCGTCGATCAGGCGGGGCAACCTTTGGCGCTCGCCGCTCTCGCGACGGAACGGGACGACGAATCGTTGCGTGTGAAGCTCGGGTTGCCGCAGACCGCCACCGCCTACCGCGGGACGATCACAGTCACCGCCGCGTCGGCCGGGCACGATTCGCCCGCTGTGAGCGCGGCGCGTGTGGTGCGCGGCGAACTCGAGTTCCGGTTTCAGCCGACGCCGCTGGCCATAGATTGGGCGCTGGCCGGTGGTGCCGACGAGGGGGAATCGACGAGGCACACGAACTGCGCCGAGCTGCCGCTCGTCGTCCGCCCCGGGGCGATTGGCGCGGCGGTCGTTGTCGTGGTGACTGGTCCCGGTGGCGAGGCGCGACAGCGCGCGGTGCTCGACGAACGGGCACCACGCGAACTCACGCTGTCGTTCGACCGCGACGGTCGTCACCACGTCGAGATCCGGGCCCATCGCGCGCTCGGTAGTGGCGCGTTCGCCGAGGGGGCGGAGTGGCGCCGGGAGCTCACCGTCGTGCGCGATACGCAGGCGCCGCGTGTCGACCTCGTCGCGACGCGGGCCATGTGGTGCCGGGCTGATGCACTGGCATCGCCGTGGTCGTTCGCCATTCACGACGGGGGAACGGCCCCGCAGCAGTCGTGCGATGCGGTCGCGTCCTGGCGGTTGCGGGGCTTGCGGGGCGTGGCTTCCGATCTCGAGATCGCATCGGGCGATCGCGCCGCCGGGGTGGGGCAAACGCCCGTGACGTGGGCGCAGCTCGGGCTCGATCCGGCGATGCTGCCGGATGGCCGCTACTCGTTCGAACTCGTAGCCCGCGATCGCGCCGGGAACGTCGCGTCGCCGGTTCGCCATGACTTCGAGATCGCCAACGTGGGCCCTGAGCTGCAGTGGATCGGCGACTGGCGTCTCGAGAATGGAGCGTTGCCCGTCGTATTCCAAGCCACGGATGACAACGGCGTCCGCGAGGTCATCGGCACGCTCGTGCTCGCGGGCGGCTCGGCTCGCCGGGTCGTGCGACTCGCGCGCAGCGGCCATGGCGATCGGCGCGGCGGCAGCCGTTGGCGGGCTCTGGTCACGGTGCCGCATTCCTGGTCCGGCAAGCAGGTCGAGCTGACCTGTTCAGCGACGGATCAGTGCGGCAATTCGACGACGCTGTCGTCCCCGATTCGCGGTCGGCTGCCGGTTCGACGCGCGCCCGCCACACCCGTGGCGGCGGAGGCGTCTGCGAGCCCGCGCGTCGCGCGACCGGGAACGCGGCGGATGCGATTCGTGCGCGGCACGGCGGAGTATGCGTTCGGCGGCCGGGCACATGCCGGTGAGCGCCCGACCTCGAACCTGGCCGGCATCACCGCGGTCCCCGACTTCTATCTGGACGAGACCGAGGTCACGGTCGCGGAGTTCCTCGCCTTCGTCATCGCCGAGGACGGCTACCGGCGGTTGCGCAACTGGTCTGCCGGTGTTGGGCGTCCGAACGAAGAACGTCGACTCGAGCTGCACGATCGACTGACGGCCGAGGCCGCGAGTGAACTGCCGATTCGAGCCGTCGACTGGTTCGAAGCCGATGCTTACGCCCGCTGGGTCGGCAAGCGACTGCCGACGGTCCTGGAGTGGGAATACGTCGTGCGCGGCGGTCCGGCATATCGATCGTTCTCGTGCGCGAGCGCGGACCTCGACGTGACGCTCCTCAATGTCCGCGGTCAGCACGACGGACCGCAGCCGGTCGATCGGGGCGTCGACCTGACGCCGGTCGACGCTGTTGGCGCCGGTATCCGCAACCTCTGCAGCAACGTGCAGGAATGGACCGCGACCGCCGGCCGGCGGGGCGGTCGACGCTTCGCGGCTGGCGCGAGCTATCGCGACACCGCATACGAGTACTCGAAGCTGATCCAGCTGCCGCCGACGCGACGCCTCGCCTACGTCGGGTTCCGCTGTGCTTCGAGTTCTGCCCCCGAGAGCAAAGCCCTCTCGATTCCGAGCAACGCGACTCTGCGGAGTCGAAACCGAAAGTAATGAGTCCGAGTCATTCGACGCGGCGTGCCAGCTACTCGCTCGCTGGCCTCGCCATCTGCACCCTCGCGGCGTGCGCCAACGTGGCGTCACCCAGAACCAGGCTGCCGTTCCACATCGCGGTCATGCCGGCCGTGACCGATGATTCCCTGGCGGCCACAGCCGCGGAATCGGCCGTTGACGGTGATGCCTCGGCGATCGAGCTGACGATCGATGCGGCAGCGTTCACCGATCGGCTGGTGGATGCGCTCGGCTCGCATTGTTGCAGGGTCACTCTGCTGCCTGCGACGACAGACCCGGCCGTGAGCCTGCAGCTGGCGCAAGCCGCCGGCGCTGATGTGATCCTCGGGACGATGGTGCGGTACGATCGGGAAGTCGCGACCGGGCTGAATGCACGGTTCCTGCCGAACCTCGCATTGTTCGCGATCGGCGGCCCGCTGAACTGGTTCGTCAGCGATCGCAGCTACTACTACAGCGTCGAGTTCGAGAGCCAGCTCCATGATGTCGCGATTGCCGCGACTCGCAGTGCGACTCTCGATCCGCAGTCGCGGCTCGCACGCCTGCCGGGCACCGCCAACGAAGCGGCCTTGAACTTCATGGCGCGCGCCGACAACCCGAGTGCGTTCCTGCTGTCGCTGCTGCTGCCGGCCGGCTTCATCGGTTCGGAGTCCGAGGCGACTCCTGCCGCGCTGCAGGAAGCGGTCGGGGTCCAGCTCTGCCAGCTGCTGACGGGCCGGCTCCAGGAGTGCAGCGGCGAACTCACCGGGCCGCGCGCGCTCGTGAGTTTTGCGCCGGCCGACGTGCGGTTGGTTGGTGAGGGTGACCATCGAGCGCTCGTCGGAGCGTTCGTGCTCGAGCTCGGCGAGGTCGATGATCTGGGGGGGCTGCGCTACCGCTTCGACGACGGGGAGTTCCAGGACGTATCCTGGGAAAGCAGCGTTGCCGAGGTCGTCGATGAGGTCGTCGGGCGCAAGCGCTACGCGTTTCGGATTCCACTGCCGGTCGCCGCGATCGAGTTCGTGCAACTCGAGGTCGAACAGCTCGACGCGTTTGCGAGTCGTCGCACGTTCACGTTCTCGGCAGCTTCCGTGATGGGCGGGGAGCAGGCGTCCGGAACCGAACCGATGAACGCGGCGGGCAACTCATGACCGCTTCACTCGTGTCACGTTCGCGATGGCTGCTGTGGTCGACGCTGCTCGCACTGGCTGTGCTGGTGCCGGCCTGCGGTTTCGGCACCGGTGTCCTCATCGGCAGCAGCAGTGGCGGTGGTGGCGGCGCGCCCGCAGCGCCCGCGAGCTTCCTGGTCATGGACTACAAGTCCTCGCCTGCGATGTTGCGCCTGGTGCTTGCGGGTGAGCAGGATGCCGCGACGGTCGACTTCTTCTACGTCACCGCCGACGACCCCGGGACCGAGCGGCCGATGCAGCACGTCGAGAACGGTGGCGTGCCGCTCGCGATGTCGCCCGCCGGAGTCGTGCACTTGCTGGCCTGGGACTTCGCGTCGGAAGACGGCCTCGCCGCGACGCCGCGAGCGGGTGTTCGGGTCATCGCGCGAACGCGGGCAGGCAGCAGCTGGGCGACGGTCACGACCCTCGGCGGCGATGCGCCCGTGGTCGATGCCGTCGAGTTGCCCGGCACCGAAGTCAGCGGTGTCGTGCCCGTGAACTTCCGGGTCGCGGACGGGTCGGGTGATGTCGTCGACATCCGCGTGGAGTTCACGACCGATCCGGGGCCCGCCGCCGACTGGCAGCCCGCGCGACCGGCCGGCATCACCGGTCCGCTCGATCGGCCGACGTTCGAGGGCGTGGTCGCGTCGCCGGGCGGGGTCGGGTTTACGTTCCACTGGGACACCGATTCGCGCGACGCCGAGGGTGCGCCGGTCGGAGATCTCGCCGCCCGTGAATCGAACGTACGCTTGCGCTTCGTTGCCGAAGAACGCGAGGTGCGCGAGCCGTCCGGGATGGTGATCGTTGCGGCATTCGCGGCGGCGCCGACCGAGACGCCGGTGTTCCGGGTCGACAACAACGATGCGCCGGCCGTCACGCTCGACAACGGCGCGATCCAGGCCGGCACCGATCGTCTGCGCGGCGTGCCGGTGCACTACGGTACCAGTGACTTCGAAGCGGACCCCGTGCCGGTGCTGTTCCAGTGGGCGCGAACGGGCGAGGATCCGCCGACGCTCGGGCCCGAGGCCGACACTCCCGAAGAACTGCTCGCGCGGCTCGCCGACCGAGGATTCCGATCGCGCATGCACATCTGCTCGCCGTACCCGGTCGCGGTCGGTGGTCGACCGATCCCGGTCGATGCGATGCGGGTGCGGTTGCCGGAACTCGCGCAGCCGGGCTGTTCCTGGCTGCTGTCGCGTGGAATGCGTGGACTCGAACTCGAGCTGCTGCGGCCCGAGGTTGGTGAGCTGGAACCCGTCGCGTCGAACTTCACGCGTTCGCCGATCGCGGTGGCACCGATCGGCGACGGGCTCACCGCCTTCGTGATCGCCGCGGACGGCGGTGACGGCGTGCTCGCCGAGATCGATCTCGTCAGCGGAGTAGAGCTGCGACCGGCGACTCGACTGGCGGGGGTTCCGACCGCCCTCGGGCTGGCTGCGGATGGGCGTTCGGCGCTGGTCGCGACGGATCAGGGCGGGCTCTGGCGCCTGTTCGAAGTCGGGAGCGGCGCGAGCACGCTGATCGCGTCGGCCGCCAACCCGCCGGGGCCGGTCCGCGGGATCGCCGCGCTCGGGTCGCACGTCGCGCTCGCGACGGTCGGCTCTGCTCTGCTGAAGATCGATTGGCGTGACCCCGCGAGCGTGCGGGTCGCGACTGTGCGCGATGGTCTCGCGGCACCATCCGGTCTCGCGGTCGATCCGCGGCGTTCGAACCGCGTGTTCGTTGCCGAGTCTTCGTACGCGGGCGTGGGGCGGGTGGTCGCCGTTGATCTCGCGGCACAGACCATCTCGCCCGTCGTCGGATTCGCGCAGCCGTTCTCGCAACCGAGCTCGCTCGCGCTCCGCGCGGACGGCTCGGCGCTGCTGGTGCTGTGCCAAGGCGGCACAGGCCCCGAGGTGCGGGCGGTGCGATTCGGTCCGGCCCTCGGCGCTGCGGCGGCGGCACGGCCGGTACCGAACGGGACCCGTCACCTGGCGACCGGTCCGGATCGCCTGCTCGTGCTGAGTGGGCCAGCCGGGCTCCGTGCGGGTGGCGGCATCGAGCAGCGGCGGACGATCGCGGCGGTCGATGGACCGACGTGGACCGTGGCGGTCGACGAGCCCTTCGTGCCGGCGCTGAGAACGACGGTGTCGTGGCGGCTGCGGCCGATCGATCCGTTGCTCCACCCGGTCATGAACGGGCAATCACAGGTGAGCTCGATGTTCGTCTGGGACAGTCGCGACGTTCCCGGTGGTGGTGAGGTCTTCCTGCGCGCGCAGCCGTTGGATACCGACTTCGGTGACCCGGTGGTCGCGACGGCGTCGATCCGACCGAAGCACGGCTTCGAGGATCACGTGGCCAGCCTGCCTTCGACACCGATCGCGGTCGCGGACATCGATGGCGACGGTGGTGACGACCTGCTGGTGCCGGTGAGTTCGACCGGTCCGCTGCGGATCTTCCGGCAGCGTCCAGGCGGCGGCTTCTCGGGTGCCGCGACCGTGCCGATCGGCACCGATGAGGACGGGGTCGCGGTCGCGGACATGAACGGGGACGGTCGCGCCGACGTGATCACGGCCGATTCGGCGGTGCTGCGCGTCTCGCTGCAGCGTGCCGATGGCACCTTCGACCCAGCCGTCGATCTCGTGGTGCCCGGCGGCGCGGGTTCGCAGGTTGCTGTTGCCGACCTCTATGGCGACGGCCGCCCCGACCTGATCTCGAACGGTCACGTGTTCCTCCAGCCGGTCGGCGGCTTCACGTCTGCCACCGCCGCGATTTCCATGTCGGTGATCGGGTCGCTCGTTCAGGCGCCCGTGCCGGCGGACTTCCATGGCGACGGCGGTGTCGATTTCGCCGCGATCGTCGTCGACAGTACCAATCTGGGCGTGGCGATCGCGCGCCAGAACGCGACAGGTGGTTTCGTGTGGTCAGCATTGCTCACTCCGAGTGTGGCGGCCAACACGAGCCAGCTCTTCGAGCCCGTTGCACTCGCCGTCGCCGACTTCGATGGTGACGGCCTGGCGGATGTCGCGGCGGCCTATCGCTGGGTCGGGCCGAACTCCGGAGAGGCCGGTGATCGGATCGTGATCCATCAGCAACTCGCGGGTGGTCGGTTCAGCGAACGTCGCACGATCGGGGGGCCGTTGGCGCCGGCGTTGGTCGACGGCATCGAGGAGCTGACCGTCGCCGACGTCAATTCGGATGGGCGCCCGGATCTCCTCGTGAACCTCGTCGGCACGGGGCTGACCGTGTTGTTTCAGGAAGCCGACGGCGGGTTCCATCGCCAGGCGATCGCTTGGACGTTGGCCGGGGTCGCGGCCGGCGATTTCAACTCGGATGGCGCGATGGACGTGCTGCCAGGAGCGAGCTTTCGGCTCCAGGCTACGCCCCGGGTGCTGACGGCTGCGGCCGAGCAGATCGCGGGGCCGGCACCGCAGGCGCGCGGTAGCGTGGCAGCGATCGATCGCGACGCGGATGGCGTGGTCGATCTGTGCTCGGCAGATGACGCACTGGCCGCGCTGCTGACACTCGAGCAGCCGGCGCGCGGCGCGTTTCAGCCGGGACGACTCGTGCCCCTCGTGCCGACCCAGCAGGCCGGCGTCGGTGCGCTGCTCGGGGTCGACCTGAACGGAGACGGTGCCTCCCAGTTGCTCGTCGGTTTCTCGGAGGCCGGGGCCGGCGGACTGTGGCTCGATCCCGGCACGAGTGCTGGCCGGCAGCTCACCGCGGCCGGCCAGCCGTTGCCCGAAGCCATTGCAGCCGCGGACCTCGATGGCGATGGAGACCTCGACGTTGCGACTGCCGGGCTTCTGGCCGGCAGCGGCGTCAGGATCTACCGCAACGATGACGGCGTGCTCCAGCCTGCCGAGGCGCTCGGTTCACCGGCATGCTCCGCTCTCGCCCTCGCGGATCTCGACGGCGATGGCCGCGTCGACCTCGCCGCGACGACCGCGGCCGGGATCGAGGTCTACCGTCAGAGCGGCGGTCCGTTGCCCGTCGCCGCGCTCACGATCCCCGGCGTGTTCGTCGGCGTCTTCGCTGCGGACTTCAACGGCGACGGTCGGGTCGATCTCGCGGCGAGTTCGGGTCCCGACTTCGTCGTGTTTTTCCAACGCCCGGGCGGGGCCTTCGGGGCGGCAGCCGATCTCGCGATCCCGGACCTCGGTGAACCGCTCGCTGTGACCGACCTCGACGGCGACGGCCGGACCGACGTGATCGGCAGCAGTCGTCTGGCGTTCCAGGTCGAGTCCGGTGCGTTCACGAGCATCTCCGTGGACTACGGCAGCTCGCGCCGCCATGTGATCGCCGTGGACCTCGACACGGACGGTGACCTCGAGCTCGTCTCGGTCAATCCGACGTTACTGATCTGGCGCGGTCGCTGATCCGCGGTAGTGGCCCATCCGACCCCCGTCGATCGGCCTCGCGCGGTCGCCAGGGATCATGAAGCTATCGTGAATGAAGCGATTCGTATCATTCACGAAGGTCGACGAGGGGTCGTGCCTACCTTGTGGTCGTTCCAAGTCGATTCGAACCCAAGGACGCCATGATCCGCAGTCTCGCACTGACCTGTGCTATCCCGCTCACGCTGTCCGCGAGCGGTTGCACCAACTTCTACGAACCGCTCGACAACCTGATCGGCCACGAGTGCGTCGCCGTCTCTGCGCCGGCGAGCACGGGGGCAATCCTCTTCGGCACGGCAGGCGTACCACTCGCGATTGCCCTGCTACCGATCACGGTCCCGATGACCGATGCGAACGCCGAGTTCGTGACGTTCGCACCAGCGTTCGTCACCGCTCAGGTCGGCGCGGTCCTGTTCGGTGGGCTGCCGTGGCTCGTGATGGACTGGTGAGGGCGCCTCGCCATGGGGTTGTGCGACCTGGCCTGCGGCTGGCTCAGGCGGTTTGTGTCCCCGGTCGCTGATTCCTCGGAAACCGTGTCCGATCCGCTCGCCGCGGGACACCGGTCGGGAGATCGGAGGATCTCATGACCAATCGCTGCGCCGCAATTCTGGCCACACTCACTGTCGGTCTCACTGCCGTTTCCCCTGCCGCCCAACAGGATCCGCCGACCGGCCCGGTGGCCACGCGAGCGGAGCGCATCGCCGTCCAGCGGAACGCCGGATTGTTCGAGCTGTCACCGGGGGTGCTTCACGGTGGTGGCGCGCAGTATGACGTGCGGTTTCGCGCCGCGGGCATGCGGCTCGAACCGGCGTTGGGGACGGCGGTGGCCGTGACGCAGCATCTGTCCCTGACTCCGATCTCGGTCGGGCGCGGCGGTGAACCGGGCATCGCGTTGCCTTCGTCCGCACTGCCCGAGCAGCACGGCCGAACGGCGGTCTTCGCGCATGCCGCCGGGGTGCGCGAGCGGTTCGCGGTCGGCGTCGATGGCGTCGAGCTGTCGTGGGTGTTCGATGCCCGGCCGCCGGGAGTGGGCGACCTCGTCGTGCGCTACGAACTCGCGACCGAGATGCCGGGGCCGCGGTCGCTCGCCGACGGCGGGATCGGGTTCGGGCTCGAGGGGATCGGCGGTGTGACGATCGGCAGCGTTACCGGTATCGACGCCCTGGGCCGGAGGATCGCTGGCGGCCTGCGGTACGCGGATGGTGAACTCGAGTTGTCGCTGCCCGCGGCCTTCGTCGACAACGCGGCCTATCCGCTCGTGCTCGATCCGGTGATCGGCCCGGAGTTCGGGATCTGGAACGGCACGCTGTACTCCGAGAACGATCCCGATTGCTCGTACGAGAGGACCCAGGACCGGTTCCTCGTGACGTTCCAGCGCGCGTTCAGCAGCACGGACATCCGCTTGCGGGCCCAGCTCGTGGACCGTGTGGGTGGGTTGTTCCAGGGCGTCCACTGGATCACGACGGGCGGCGTGTGTTTCCGCCCGCGCGTGGCGAGCTTCTCGCGGGAAGAGCGCTTCGGTGTGGCCTGGGCGTCGCGAGTCGGCAGCCAGAGCTACGTCCACTTCCGTTCGGTCTCCGTGCACGGCGGGCCGGCGTCGACCGCGATGTCGCCGACGTCGACGCTCGCGAGCGGCCCGCAGTGGACGTTGCTCGATGTCGACATCGGTTCGGAGGGCGGGCAGTTCCAGCAGGACTACGCGTTCGTGGTTGTTTGGGACGACACGGACGACGATCGCATCTACGCGCGACGGGTCGGCATCGACTCGGCGGGCAACACGGTGCTGTGGTCGCCGTTCTCGGTGTTCAACGACAGCACCTTCAACGGCTACTCGCAGCCTGCGATCGCGCGATCGGCGGAGTCTGGCGGCAAACTCATGGTGGTTGCGCGGCGATTCTCCGGGGTCGGACCGCAGCGTGGGGTGTCGTGTGCGCTCGTCTCGGCGCGGAACAACACGGTCACGAACCGAACCACCATCGTGATGAACTCGACCGACGAGTTCTGGCATCCCGACGTCGACGGGTACGGCGACGAGTGGGTGATCGCGTGGCGCCAGAACACACTCGGCACGACGCTCTATGCTGTCGCCGTGCGGTCGGCGCAGTTCGATGGCACGAACCTGTCGTTCGGCGCGACGCAGACGCTCGGTGGTTCGTCGCTCGTGCGGCTCGACCATCCGTCGGTCGGCTACTCGCACGGCAAGACGTGGCTCGGCTATCGCGAGAACTTCCTCGGATCGACGGCGCTCCGCGCCCGAGGCATCGACCCGAAGTCGTGTATCTACTGTCAGGATCTCTTCACCGCCCAGGTGCCGGCGGGGGATACGCGGGTCGTCGTTGCGACGACGATGTCCGGCAACGAAACGTCTCGCCAGGAGGGGCTCGTCGTCTGGGAGGAGAACTTCGATATCTGGGCCCAGCGGATCGCCGATTACGGCAATCAGGGCACGGTCGTCAATCTCGGGGGCGGGTGCGGCGCGGGCGGGACCCAGAGTGTGACGGCACCCAATCTCGGGATGAGTTCCATCAACTGCTCGGTCTACGGCCTGGCGCCGACGGCCGTGTTGACGATGTTCAACTTCACGCTCACGCCGACGGTCGTGACCTGCGGAACGTGTGAGTGGCTGCAGCCGCAGGTCGCGCTGATCCTGCCGATCACCGCGTCGGGGAGCGCGCGCTTCACCTACGGCTTCCCGTGCGATCCGACGCTCGCGGGCGTGCAGTTCGAGACCCAGTGGACGACCTACGACCCGGCGACCGCGCCGTGTGCGATCTATCCCGGGTTCGCGGTCACGGATCGCCAACTGCACACGATCGGGCAGTAGTCGCCCCGCCGAGAAGGGCCCTGTTGCACGGAGGCCCGGCCGCCAAGGGCGTTGTGACAGCGCGCGGCGTTCCCGTCGCGACCGGAACGGCGCGGCCGGTTTCTCGCAAGGAATCACCTGAAGGTTTGGCCGAGCGACGACCGTTTCGTCGTTCCCTGCCGTGATGGTGATGCCGCTGATCCCGCTTTCGTCGTCCTCGGTGCCGCCCGTGGCGTCCGCCGCTGCGCCAGCCTTTACCGCGGCGACCCAACTCCCTACGCTCCGCCAACGTATGGTGGAGAAGGACGACCGGTGTGCCGACGCGGCCGTGGAGGCGGCTCTGGCGAGACTGCGGGCCGGCGACCAGACGGCGTGGCAGGAGATCCTGCCGCTGCTCTACTCCGAGCTGCACGCTGTCGCGCGCCGTGAGATGTCCCGGCAGTCGGTGTCGCACACGCTGCAGCCGACTGCCCTGGTCAACGAGGCGTTCGTCAAGTTGTGCCGTGGCACCGGGGTCGAGTCGGGGCAGCGCGCCGACTTCATGGCGCTGGCAGCGACCGCCATGCGCAGCATTCTGACGGATCACGCCCGCGGCAAGTCGCGGCAGAAGCGATCGCCGGAGGGTAAGACCGTGGCGATCTCCGAGATCCTCGACATCGCGCTCGCTCACCAGCAGGAGCGCACGCCGCTCGATGTGATCGAACTCAACGATCTCATCGAGCGTTACAAGGAGCAGGACCCGTTGGGGGCGCGGCTCGTGGAGTTGCGCTACTTCCTCGGTCAGTCGACCGAGGAGGCCGCGGCGATCCTGGCCGTGTCCCCTCGCACCGGGCGCCGGATGTGGAGCACGGCGAAGGCCTGGTTCAAGCGCGAGCTGGCGAAGTGACGGATCGCTGGCAGCGCGTCAGTGAGATTCATGGCGAGGCCCGCGAGCTGCCGGAGGCCGAGCGCGAGGCGTTCGTGCGCGCGGCGTGTGACGGCGACGAATCGTTGTTCCACGAAGTGATGTCCCTGTTGACGGTCGACCTCGACAGCGGCGAACTGGAGCCGGCGGAGCCGCCGGTCGACGAGGTCGGCGCGAAGGACATCACGGGGCGGGAACTGGCGGGGCACCTGCTCATCGAAGTCCTCGGTCGGGGGGGCACGGGCACCGTGTTTCGGGCGCGGGATACCAGGCTGCAGCGCGAGGTGGCGGTCAAGGTGCTCGAAGCCGGCATCACGACGACGCCGTCGCAGCTGCATCGGTTTCGGTCCGAGCCGCAGCGCATCGCGCGGCTGAAGCATCCGCATATCGTCGGCATCCATGCCACGGGGCAGGAGGGGCCGACGAACTGGTTCTCGATGGATCTCATCGACGGCCATGATCTCGGGCGAGAGATTCAGCTGCAGCGCGCGCGGTCGGCCGCAGCGCTGTTGCCGCGGCCAGGGTCGGCCGGGCACGTCCACGCGGTTGCGACGCTGTGTGCGGATGCGGCCGAAGCACTCCAGACCGCGCACGCCGCGGGTATCGTGCATCGCGACGTCAAGCCACAGAACCTGCTCATCGACCGCAGCAAGCGGGCGGTGCACCTGGTCGACTTCGGGCTCGCGCGCGACGAGCGTCTGGGCAGCGTTTCGTTGACCGGCACGTTCGCGGGCACGGTGCACTACATGAGTCCAGAGCAGGCCGGTGCGGCGCAGGCCACGGTCGATGCCCGCACCGATGTCTACTCGCTCGGCGTCGTGCTCTACGAATGCCTCACGCTGCAGCGGCCGTTCCAGGGTGATTCGCCGGGCGAGATCTGGCACCGCATCCGCACCTCGGAGGCACGCCCCGTCCGGCGCATCAACCCGGCGATTCCCCGTGATCTCGAGCTCATCGCGCAGAAGGCGATGCAGCGGGATGCCGAGGACCGCTACCCATCGGCCGCCGCACTGGCGGTGGATCTGCGGCGCTTTCTGCGCTTCGAAGCCATCGACGCCCGGCCGCCCACGGTGTGGCAGAAGACTCGCCGTGCGCTCGTGCGCCACGCCCGGGCAATCGCGATCGGCCTCGGGGGACTCGTGTTCGCCGCGCTGGGCTGGTCGTGGGCCGAGGCGTCGGCCCATCGTGGGCTGGTCGAAGACGCATCGGCGCGGTCACGGACGACGCTCGACGCGGGCGAGCGGGCGACGCTGCCGGCGCTCGTGGACCTGCGTCGTGATGCGGCGTTGCTCGCGGAAGCCGGCGGCGAAGCAGAGTTCCTGGCACGCGAGGCGGAGCGGCGGATCGCCGCGGTAGAACGCGAATGGTCGCGGGCTCGGGAGGAGCTCACGGAACGCGGCCGGGCCGAGGGCGACGACGTTCTCGTGCTGCAAGCCCGTGGGAAACTGCAGGACCTCGCGATCCTGTTCCCGGAGAAACCCGGGTATCTCGAGGAACTCGCGGACAACCCGTTTGCTCCGCGAATCAGCGTGCGGCCGGTGGACTCCGCTGGCACGCCCGTGAGCGGTGTCGCCGGTTTTGCGATGATTGATCCGATCACCGGGCAGCCGGGCCCGTTCGAGAGTCTCGGAGCATTGCCGATCTCGCGGCTCGAGCTGCCCGTCGGCTTCCTGCGAATACGGCTCGAGGTCGCGGGCTTCGGTGTCCGCGAGTTCACCCGTCGCACGCGCCGATTGGGGGCGGAGCTGATCCTCGCGCCGCGTCTCGCAGCTCGCGAAGTCGCCGACCCTGGCGGGGATGACGACATGGTGCTGGTTCGTTCGTCGCGAATCTCCTATCTCGACGCGAATACCCCGATGTCGGGGATCAACGGCCGCGACCTCACCGTCCGGGCGTTCTGGATCGACCGCTACGAAGTCTCGAACGCGGACTACCGCCGGTTTCTCGCGGCTCATCCCACGCGGCGTCCGCCCGCGCACTTTGCACGGATCCCGGCCGGATCGCCCGGCGATCGATTGCCGGTCGTGTTCGTCAGCTGGCGCGATGCGCGGGACTACGCCGAGTGGGTGGGCAAGCGTCTTCCCACGCACGCCGAGTGGATGCTCGCTGCGCGCGGCACCGAAGGCCGCGACTATCCGTGGCCCGATGCCGATGGCACATATCGCGGCAACACGCGCCACGAGCGGGTCACGGCGAAGACCTGGGACGCCAAGTTCGGGCGCTACCTCGAACGAGCCGTGCCCGTGCGTTCGTCGCGAGAGTCGGCGACCGAGTCGGGGATCCACCACCTGCTCGGCAACGTATCGGAGTGGTGCGAGAGTCTCGCGCCAGAACTCGTGGCCGGTCAACTCGTCGCCCGGTACGGCACGCGGCTCGTCGTCGGCGAGGACTGGACGGCCGAGGATCGGGCGAGCACGTTGACGCTTCTCATCCGTGCCGGGCCCGAAGACAGTCACGCTGCCTATTCCCGCGGGTTTCGATGTGCCCGCTCCGCGCCGTAGAACACCATGCCCTCGAACTACGATCATCGGGCGAATCTCATTCGCTGTAACAAGCTCGCCACGTTGCCCATCAAGCCGCCGCCGAAAGGCGAGGCCGTGCGTTCGCTGCGGGTCGTGCTAGCGGCCAACCGTGCCATGGTTCAGAGTGTTCGCCTCGGTGAGCAGGTCATGGCGCCGGAGGCCGAGTTCCAGCGCGAGTTCACATTCCACTTCTCCGACCCGAAAGCGGTCGCCGAGGAGGCGCCGCAGCTCCAGGTCGATTGGCGGGGTGAGCCGCCGGTCGTGATTCAAGCACAGTGGAACCCGCCACCCGATGACGAGGCCGGTGACGAGTCCCGTGACGAGGCCGAGGAAGTGATGGCCAGGCTGAGTCCGCGGACCGTCTATGCGAACCGGCAGCAGCAGATCAAGAGGATCGAGGACGAGGAGCGCGCGGCGCGGACGGGTTCGACGTCCAGGGCCTCACAGTCGATGCCGTCGCAATCAGTGGATCTGCAGTCCGAGGAGCGAGCGCGCTTCATGCAGTTCTTTCACGATCTCGACTTCGGCACGCTGCCCGCGCTGCTGAAGGCCCGCAAGCGCCGGCTGATGCAGGCGCTGACCTATCTGCTGCGGGTGCGGCTCAAACAGCGTGGCCGGGCGCGTATCGGTGGCAGCAAGTTCGTTCCCGAAGATCCACCGGTGCGGCAGATCCGCTACGCGGTCGATATCTCGAGACAACTCTGCGAACTGTTCGAGGATCGCTTCGGCGACCTGCAGGACGACGGGAATCTGGCGGTGTTCGATCGCACGTTCGAGCGCTTCGTCTGCGGCGATCTCGCGGTGGTTCCGCACGGCGAAGAGAACCCGCTCCAGAGTCATGGCGCGCCGAACGGGATCAACTACCTGCTGTTCGCCGAGTTTGCGCTGCTTGCCCTGACGATCGAATCGGATGCCGAACGGCATCCGATCTGGCGGCGGGTCCTGCCTACCTTCGTGCGGACGGCCGAGATGTTCCTCGAGCTCTACTGGAACGGTGGTTGCCGCACATATGCGAGCTACGGTTTCGCGTGGCTCGAACGCGGGTTTTCTCACGCCAAGTGCCAACGGCTGCGTGAGAGCTACCGCGAAGTTGCCCAGGCCGGCAGCGAAGCGCTTGCCGAACGCTTCGGGCTGCTCTGTTCCCATGCCTTGCGGGACGACATTGGCCGCGAGGTTCACCTGCAGTAGGAGAAGACAATGCCGACCGTAGATATCACATCCAGGTGTTCCGATCTGATCGGCGAGCAGCAAGACCCGGAAGGGGATGCCGCCACCTGTTATGCCCTCTTCTCGAACTCCCTGGTCCCGTCCGTCGAGGAGTCGAGCATCTTCGACGTGCAGAACCTCCACCTCTACGTTGCTGCGAGGGACGCGGCAGAGGATGCCATGGATTCCGACGACTGGCCCGCCGGCTACACGATCGATCTCGTCGCCGTGACGTTCTCGCGGCAGAGCGCTGGCGGCTGGGATCGTGACGGACTCGGTGCGGCCTTGGCGCTTCGACTCGGCGACGCGAAGGTCCACTACTTCAGCGCCGAGACGCTGAGTTCGATCAGTTAGCCGGCCGTCGCCGAGGTGCGACGCCACAAGCGCGGGACGAACCGCCCGGTCGTCCGGCTGTAGTCCAGGTAGCCGTCGACCTCGGCGACGAGCGCGCGTTCTTCGACGCGCGCGGTGAGCCAGTAGTAGATGGTCAGCAGCAGTGTGTTCGCCAGCAGCCAGAGACTGCCCGAGGCGAGCGAGAGGCCGACCATCGTCGTGAGGTTCGCCGTGTAGATCGGGTGGCGGACGAATCGGTAGGGGCCGCGGCGCACGAGACGTGTTGGCAGGTAGGCATCGAAGCACGGGGAGTACTGCCGGCCCAGCGTCTGCTTGGCGGCTGCGAACACGACGAAACCTGCGGCCGCGATCGCGAGCCCGAGATGTAGCAGCACGGGCGTGTGATGGAACTGGAGCAGGGCGGGATGTCGGCAGCCGACCGCCGCGATTCCGATTGCGATCGTCGAGTAGCGGATCCAGTGGTAGACGGCGCGAAAGCCGCGGGGCGATGCGATCGTGCCCGGTCTGTCAGTGGCGTACTCACGCGAGCGATGGCCCGGCTCGTAGAGCCGGGCCGAGCCGATGCCAATCGCTAGGAACGTCGCGATCCCGATCGTTTCGTGCAGCATGACGTGGTGCCTCAGAGCAGGAACGTGGGAACCTCGGCTTCGACCTTGAGCGAGCCGACCCGGGTCTCGATCGAGACCTTGTAGGCCTTGTCGCGGATCTTGCGGACCTTGCGGATCCAGACCTTCTGAACGAGGTCGCGTTCGTCGCCGATGAGCTCGGGGATCGCGACGGTGAGTTTCGTCGGCCACATCTTGAGCAACTCGGGGCCGTTGGGGTCGTAGTCGAGGCCGAACTCGCGGCAGAGCAGCAGGTAGAGCACCTTCTGCGTGTGGACCTGAACGGACAGGAAGATCAGGTGGCTCGGGCTGGCCTTCATCGAACTCCGATACGAGCGATCGAAGTGGGCCTCGGCGTAGCGATGGCCGACGCGATACTCGCGGACCTCGAGGTCTTCCTCCACCGGCTTGCCCGGCATGACGTTGAAGCGCAGCGAGCTGGTGTGACGTTCTGGAATCGTGGTGAGCTGGGGTGTGATCGCGGTGTCGGACATGGCGTTTCAGGCTTGATGACAGGATGAGCAGTCATCAGCCTGAACGCGTTCCGCGATCCGGACCGGACAGATATGTCCGCAGATCTCGACTCGTCGAGAGCTACTGCTGCATCGACTGCTGCAGCGTCGAGGCTTCGGAGCCGATGTTGCCTGCGATCGACTTGAGCTGGGCGAGCAGGCCTGACTGCCCTTCGGCGGTCGTGGCGTTCTGCAGGCTGCCGAGATCGAAGTTGGCGAGGCTGCCGAGGGCACCCTTGAGGCCGTCGAGCGAGAGCGTGCCCGAGCTGTCCGCGGGTACGCCTTCGAGGTTGCCGAGCAGGCCCTTGCCGGTCTGGATCAGGGCGCCGAGGGAGTCGAGCCCGGTGCCCTCGAGGAGCTGGCCGGCGCCGACGCCGTCGAGCATGGTCGTGAGGCTGCCGGCCAGCTTGCTGGCGCCGGCGACGATCCCCTCGAGCGAGGTGTCCATGCTGCCGAGGGCCTCACAGGACCCGAGGCAGAGCAGCGAGCCGAGAGCGAAAGAAGTCAGGGGTAGATTGCGCATGGCGGGAGGCAACGTCCTGGCCGGTCCCGACGCAAGGGTGCGGCGGGTTTCTTCCGCCGACCGGTTGGAAATCAGGGGTAGTACTGGGCGTGACGTCCTCGGTATCCTGCGGGCCGACCGAGATGTCATGTCGAAGCTGTCCCGCCGCCAGGTTCTCTCCGCGCTCGGCGCTGGCGCCGCTGCCGCAGCTGCCACCACAGCTGGCTGTCGGGTGGCGGCCCGGAATCCCGGGGCCGGCGTCGGTCGTGGGATCGCGCCGGTGTTCGCGGAGCGATCGTCCGTCCGATTCCTGTTGCCGGCTGACCATGTGTTCTTGAACACGGGCTCGCTCGGTGCGTGCCCCGAGGCGGTGCTCGACGCCACGATGGCGGCGTGGCGGTGTCTCGAGCTGGCACCCGTGCACGAAGAGTTCGGGCCGCTCCGCGTTGCAGCGGATAGGGTTCGCCAACGCGCGGCGGCGTTCCTCGGAGCCGAGCCCGATGAGGTCTGTGTGACGCGGAACACGACCGATGGGATGAACCTCGTCGCGGAAGGGCTGGCGCTGCAAGCCGGCGACCGGGTGCTCACGACGGATCACGAGCATCCTGGCGGCGAGCGGTGTTGGCAGCATGCAGAGCGTCACCGGGGTATTGCGATCGATCGGGTTCGGTTGCCACTGCCGGCGGTGGACCCGGATCGCATCGTGCAGCTCGTGCGTGCGGCGCTGACCCCGAAGACCCGGGTCGTGAGTGTGAGCCACGTGACCTCGACGACGGGTACGCGGCTGCCGGTGCGGCAGCTCGCGGAGGTCGCGCATGCTGGCGGCGCGCTACTCGTCGTGGACGGCGCACAGGCCGCGGGTGCGGCGCCGGTCGATGTGCACGAGCTCGGCTGTGATGCCTACGCCTGCAGCGCGCACAAGTGGATGCTGGCGCCGAAAGGCACGGGTCTGTTGTACCTCGCGAAGTCGGCGCGCGAGCGCATCACGCCGAGCCGGTTGTTCGATGGCCCTGGGGTCTACACCGCCGCGACGGGCACCGGCGACCTGCCCGCGGTGATCGGTCTCGGCGCGGCGATCGAGTTCCTCGAGCGGCTCGACGTTACGGCGATCGCGGCCCATGACCTCGCCGTTCGGGATCGGCTCTACGAAGCGCTGACGGCCTTCGATCGGGTGCGAATCGTGAGTCCGCCGCCCGGCGACCTCGCGGCGCCAATGGTTGCCATCGAACTCCACGAGGACGTCGACTGCGGCGCGGTGCGCGATGCGCTGCGAGAACGCGATCGGATCGCAGTGAAGCAGCTGCCTGCGAACAAGGTACACGGGCTGCGGTTCTCGACACATCTCTACAACACGATGAGCGATGTCGATGCGCTCATGGCGGCACTGGAACGGGAGCTCGGAGACCGATGAAGCAATGCGGTGAAGCAGGCGATTTCACGGTGGGGTTGCGCCCTGCTACTTTCCTGGCCGCGCTCATCGCGTTCGGCGGCTGTGTCGGCCCGGGGGCCGCGGCTCGGGGCCATGGCGAGTCGCGCCCCAACGTCGTGCTCGTCATGTGCGACGATCTCGGCTGGGGCGATGTGGGGTTCAACGGCGGCAAGCACATCCCGACCCCGCACCTCGATGCGATGGCGGCTGGGAGTCTGCGGTTCGAACGGTTCTATGCCAGCTCGCCCGTGTGTTCGCCGACGCGCGGTTCAGTCGTGACCGGGCGCTATCCGACGCGCTACGGAATCGCGGGCGCGAACTCGGGGCACCTGCCAGCCGGTGAGTTCACGATCTACGAAGCCCTGGCCGCGAACGGCTACGCCACGGGCCACTTCGGGAAGTGGCACCTCGGGACGTTGACGAAGACGGTGAAGGAGTCCAATCGCGGCGGCCCGCGGGGTGCCGCGCACTACTCGCCGCCGTGGGAGCATGCCGTCGAGGTAACGTTCGCGACGGAGGCGAAGACGCCGACGTACGATCCGATGATCAAACCGCGCGGCGCGGGCAATCGTTGGTGGCCCAGGCTTGCGGCGGATTCCGAGTCCGTGCCGTACGGGACCCACTACTGGGCCGGTCCCGACGCGATGGTGGACCCGCACAGCGCGGAGCTGCGCGGTGACGATTCGGCGATCATCATGGCGCGGGCCCTCGGGTTCGTCGGGGATGCGGTCGCGGCAGAGCGCCCGTTCCTCGCGGTGATCTGGTTGCACGCGCCGCACCTGCCCGTCGTGGCGCCGGCTGCCACGGACTACGCGACGAGCTACCGCGGCGCGGTGATGGCGCTCGACGCGGAGATGGGGCGGCTGCGCGCGCGGCTGCGTGAACTCGGTGTAGCGGAGAACACGATCGTTGCGTTTTGCAGCGATAACGGGCCGGAGGGCAGGAAGGGCAAGGCGCCGGGTTCGGCCGGCCCGCTGCGCGGGCGCAAGCGTGATCTGCTCGAAGGCGGCATCCGGGTGCCGGGGCTGCTCGAGTGGCCGGCGCGGATCCGCGGGGCACGGTCCACGAACGTGCCTTGTGGAACGGTCGACTACCTGCCGACGATCCTCGCGGCGACCGGAAGTGCGGGGCCGGGTGATGATCGACCGTTCGACGGTGTCGATCTGATGCCGCTGATCGATGGGGACATGCAAGCGCGGCCGCGGCGGCTCGCATTCGAGTTCAAGCGGCAGCGCGCGCTGATCGGCGACCGCTTCAAGCTCTACTCGCGAGACGCCGGCGAGTCGTTCCAGCTGTTCGATCTCGTGACGGATCCGGGGGAGACCGAAGACGTCGGCAACCGACATCCGGCCGTGCGGGTCGCGATGCGCGCCGAACTCGCCGCATGGCGGGCGTCGTGTGCAGCGAGCGCCGAGCGCCAGCGCTAGGGCGATGCCGGGATCCGCAACATCGTGTACGGCCCCTCGGGGATCGCGGCGATGCGGGCGCCGGGGTGTCGCGCGGCGAACTCGTCGACGAATCGTTGCGCGCGGATGGCCACGTCGCCCGGGCCCGGGATCGGAGCCACCGCCAGATCGGGTTGCTCGGCGATCGGCACCCCGTCGTTGGCGAACGCGAGACGCTCGACCCCGATGCGCTCGAGCACGCGGGTCTGCATCTGGTACTGCCACTGATCCTTTGCCGTCGCCGCGGTGCTGGTGATCTCACGTAAGAACGCCCGGTGGTCGCGGCCGAAGCGCTGCAGCAGTGCGGAGAATTCGGGGGAGCCGACTTCGCTGCACGCGCTGCACATGAGCAGCGTCGAGCGTTCGTGCAGCGCGGGCAGCGCCGTGACCATGCCCTTGATCGTCTGATAGAAACTCTCGTCGAGCGGGTAGCCGCCGGCCGACTGGATCACGAGGTCGTAGGGCTCTGCAACCGTCGCCGAGGTCCACTCGGCGACGCGCTCACAGCCACGTTCGTGCGCGGCCAGCAGATCGCCGGCGAACACCGCCGCGAGCTGGCGGTCGTGGGTGATTGCCGCGTTGACGAGGAAGTCGCAACCGACCTGCCTCGCGACACGCAGCGCGATTTCGTGACACGGGTTTCCGATGAGCGTGCCCTCGGTCGCGCGCGGATCGCCCATCGTGCGATGACCGTGAAAGCGCTGCACGGTGTGCAGGTCGACGAGGCCGGGGCAGATGCCCTTGCGGCCGCCGGAGTAGCCGGCCATGAAGTGCGGCTCGATCAGGCCTGTGACGATCTTGAGATCGGCTTCGGCGTAGATCCGGTTGACGCTGACCGGTGGATCGTCGCTCACGCGCACGAGCGTGTCGGGATCGTCGGCCTCGTGATCGACGACGCGGCAGCGCTG
This sequence comes from bacterium, assembly GCA_024743115.1. GTDB lineage: Bacteria > Planctomycetota > UBA1135 > UBA1135 > UBA2386 > JAGQRA01. Next base: position 530,078 of record JANSXC010000001.1, read on the forward strand.
CAGCAGTTCGTCGCCGAGCATCGTACGGCGTTCGTCAGCCGTCGAAGGCCGATGCATACCCGTCGCGACGAGGATCGTGCACGCCGAGTCCGGAACGCCGGCCGCGCCCAGCTCCGCGAGGATCGCCGTGATGAGTACTTCGTTGGGCACGGGCCGCGTGATGTCGCTCATCGTGATCACGACGCTGCGCGGTTGCTTGCGGGTCGCGATGGCGCGCAGTGGCGCACTGCCGATGGGTTGCTGCAGGGCCGCGATCACGGTGCCCGCAGGATCGGCGACGGCGGGAATCTCCGGGCCGATCAGGATGTCCGCACCGGTGGGGAGGTCGAGGTGCAGGCGGCCGCGGCCGAATCGAAGATCAACTGCTCGCGTGCCCACGCAACCAGTTGATCCCGGGCGCCTGGCGATTCAACCGTGGGCGCGCAGTCCCTTCGGTGAGCTCGTGAGTTCGTTCAGCAGGGCTCGCAGGCGCTGGGTGAGGTCGGGGCGCTCGGGGGCGAGATCGTGCGTCTCGCCGGGGTCGGTTGCCAGGTCGTAGAGCTCGTCTTTGCCACGCTCGCCGCGGCGGCGTTGCTGCGGCCGCACGTACTTCCAACGCCCGCTGCGGAGCGCGAGGCGACGGGCTTCCTCGATGAGGTGCGGCGCGCCAGCGGGGTCTTCGCCGAGCAACGCGGGCAGGTGGTTGCGGCTATCGATCGCCTGCTCCGGTGCCAGCTCGGCGCCCAGCAGTGTCGCGAACGACGCCAGGAAGTCGATCTGGCTCACGAGCGCATGCGAGACCCCCGGTCGGACCCGCGCGGGCCAGCGCACGATCAGGGGCGTGCGCGTGCCGCCCTCATAGACCTGGTACTTGCCGCCGCGGAAGGGGCCGGAGCCGTCGTGACCGCGGTCGACTTCCGCGGTCGAGGTTCGCACGGTCGTGCCGTCGACGTAGCCGTCGTCGTACACCGGACCATTGTCGCTCGCGAAGATCACGATCGTGTTGTCGCGCTGCCCGGCGGCGTCGATTGCCGCGAGCAGTTGCCCGACGGCCCAGTCGAGCTGCACCATTGCGTCGCCCCGGAAGGACAGCTGCGAGCGGCCCCGAAACCGTGGGTGTGGGGTGCGCGGCACGTGAATGTCCTGCGAGGAGAAGAACAGGAAGAACGGTCGGTCGCGGCGCGCGGCGAGCCATGCTTTGGCGCGGTCGACGAACACGTCGGCCATCGTTTCGTCGTTCCAGACCGCGGCGGCGCCGCCCCATTGACGCCCGATCCGGCCGATGCCACCGATGACCGAGTCGTTGTGCCCGTGGCTGCTCGGGTAGTAGGTCATCGCTGCGCGATCCTGCTTGCCGTTCGGGAACACGGTGCCCCGGAAGTCGGTCGGCGCCTTGCCGACGTAGAGTGGGTCGACGGGGTCGAGGCCGACGACCCGATGGCCGTCGAGGTAGACACAGGGCACGCGATCGTTGGTCGATGGCAGCAGGAACGAGTAGCCGAAGCCGAGTTCGAGCGGCCCCGGAGCCACGTCGGCGTTCCAGTCCACGCGCTTGCCGCGTTCCCCGAGCCCCAGGTGCCACTTGCCGACAACCGCCGTGTCGAAACCCTGATCACGAAACAGGCGCGGCAGCGTCAGCCAGGCGGTCGGAATCGCGAGCGGCGCGTCGGGTGGCAGGATGCGCACGTTCTTGCGGAAGCCGTGCACGCCGGTCAGCAGCGAGAAGCGTGAGGGCGAGCACGTCGCGGCCGTGCAGTGGGCGTCCGTGAAGCGCAGGCCGGCGGCGGCGAGGGCGTCGAGGTTCGGGGTCGGGATCTTATCCGCGCCGTAGCAGCCGAGGTCGCCCCAGCCGACGTCGTCGCCGTAGATCAGGACGACGTTGGGGGGTGGCGGTGGCGCCGGGGTCTGGGCGGCCGGCGCGGCGGCGAGCGCCACGAGCGGCAGGCACAGGATCGACAGCATCGGCAGATCGGGTCGGTGGCGACGCGGCATGCGCGCAGCCTACGGTTGGTGTTGGCGGTGACGGAAACATTCCGCGTTCGAGAGTGGGAGGCAACGCTGCCACGGGCGGGTCGTGTTGGCGGCTCGGGAATGAAGTCCGATTCCCGACTTTTTCGGAAAGAACCGGGGCCGCTCGGCGACATGTGTTTTGCGTCGCGAGCGAGGGCGAACGACGTGCAGGTGGTTGGCCGGGCAGTGCATGGTCCGGTCGACCCGTGGCATCGGCTGCCCGGCGTGGGAACCGGGCGGCCGGTGTTACTGCTCTTCGTGCTGCTGCCCTTTTGCGGGCGAGCGGCGTATCTTCCGCGCGATGCCAGACGCGGAGCCAACACGGATCGAGATCGAGCGCCGCTTCCTGGTGGCCGATTCGAGCGATCGAGTCGCCAGGCAGGCGACTGCCGCGGTTGTGATCTCCCAGGGCTATCTCGTGACCGACCCCGATCGCACGGTCCGGGTTCGCGTGGCTGGTGAACGTGGCTGGCTCACGATCAAGGGCCGTCGCCAGGCCGGTGTCGCGCCCGAGTTCGAGTACGAGATTCCCGCAGCAGAAGCGCGCGAGCTGCTGGCGATGTGCCTGCCGGGTCGCATCGACAAGACGCGCCATACGCTGGCGGGGCCCGACGGTCGGGAGTGGGTCGTCGACGAGTTCGCGGGTGACAACGCGGGGCTCGTCATCGCGGAGCTGGAACTGGCGACCCGCGACGATCGCTTCGAAGCGCCCGCGTGGCTCGGGCGGGAGATCACGACCGACGCGCGTTACGCCAACTCGCAGCTCGCGGAGCGGCCGTTCTGTTCGTGGTCAGCGGCCGACCGCGACGAGCCGCGAAGCGGCTGATGGGGCGGCCCGGAGTCGGCCCGGCGTCGTGCGTTCCACTCCGCAGTTGCGCGCTCGAGCGGCTCAGCGCCGGCGGCGGCGGCCCGAGTTACCGTTGTCCGCCATCGGCTCCGGCAGGTCCGCGGCCATGACGACCTCGACGCCCGGAACGGCTTCGCGCAAGCGGAGCGCCGCGTTGGCGGAGACTTCGGTCTGCCAGACGTGCACCTTTCGCAGGTGGGACAGGTTGCCGAGCGCGGCGAGGCCGTAGTCGCCGACCTTCGTGCCGTAGAGATTGATACGGCGCAGCTCCTTGCACTTGCCCAGCGCAGCGACGCCGTGGTTGCCGATCTCGGTCTGGCGTACGTCGAGCGTGACGAGTCGCGGCATCCGCGCGATCGCGGCACCGGCCTTGTCGGTGATCTGCGTCGCGGCGAGGTTGAGCTCGGCGATGTGGCTCGCGATCGGTGCGAGCTCCTCGAGCGCCGCGTCGTCGATCGCGTCCGTCTGACCGTAGCACGTGACCTGGAGCAGCGGGTTGTCGTCGCCGACGCTCCGCACGCGGAACGGGCTCTTCGCGAAGCTGGCGAGGGTCTCCTGCGACACCGGCTTCAGGCGTTTGCTGAGAGTGAGCAGTGGCGAGACCTCGGCCTTGCCCGACTTGCCCGAGCTCGACTTGCCGCTGCCTGAGTTGCCGCCGCCTGAGTTCTTCTTGGCGTCGCCTGTGCCGGTCTTCTTGTCCTTGCCCGTCGTCTTCCCGGTCTTCTTGGCGGACTTCTTCTCGCCGGTCCACTTGCCGTAGTTCGCGCCCTGATCGATCCAGCGCTTGATCAGGTCGGTCTGTGTCTTGCTGAGCGGCTTGCCCTTCTTCGACGGGGGCATGATGTCCTCGTCATCGGCCGGCAGGACGATGACCTCGTAGAGCAGCGAATTGTCCGCGTCGCCGGCCTTCACGACCTTGCCGCGCTTGCTCTTCTTGATGCCCGCGAGGGTGTCGAGTTCGACCCGGCCCTTCGGCTTGCGCTTGCGGCCGTTCTTGTCGACGTAGGGCGCCTTGTGGCAGTCGATGCACCTCTTCTCGAGGATCGGCCAGATCTGCTTGGCGAAGTCGACCTTCTTGGTGGCCTTCTGCGCCAGGGCGGGGGCGGCGCAGAGGGTCAGGAGCGGGATCAGGAGGGTGAGTCGGAGCATTGGATTCGAATCAGAAACGGGCAGTCAGGGTCGGCCGACAGGATACCGCAAGGCGCGGCGGATCCAGGGCCCCGCTACGGCCAGTGGTTGCGGGGTGGCGCGGATCGCTCAGGCGAAGATCTCGGTCACGGCGTCGCCGCGATCGGCGACCTTGAACGGCCGGCCCGAGGGCGACATCACGACATGGTCGGTGGGGATGCCCGCGGCGAACGCGATCGTGGCGTTGAAGTCCTGGATCGTGACCGCGCCGTCCTCGACCTCGCGACCTTCCTTGTCGGTCTTGCCGTACCGCATGCCGCCGCGCACACCGCCACCGGCGAGCATGGCGCTGAACGCCTTCGGGTAGTGGTTGCGGCCGTTGTCCGGGTCGATGTCGGGCGTGCGACCGAACTCCGTCGCGAGCACGACCAGCGTTTCGTGCAGCAGGCCACGCGCGTGCAGGTCCGCGAGCAGCGCGGCGATGGCCTGGTCCAGCGGCGGGCACAGGTCGTCGAGGCGGTCGAAGTTGTCGGAGTGGGTATCCCAGCCGCCACCCATGACCTCGACGAACCGGACGCCGTTCTCGACCAGGCGCCGGGCCAGCAGGCAGCCGCGGCCGAGCTGCGTGTTGCCGTAGGCGGCGCGAATCGTCTCGGACTCGAGCCCGATGTCGAACGCTGCGAGATCGCTGCTGCGCATCAGCCGCACGGCGTCGTCGTAGGCGTCGTCGTAGGCCTTCACACCGCGGTGCTGGTGGCGTTCGGCGAACGCGTCGTTGAGCTTCGACAGGCGCTTCAGCCGCCGCAGGAAGCGATCCTCGCTGACGCCGCGCGGCAGCGTCGCGTTCTGCAGGCCGGCGTCCGCGCTGCCGATCGGGAGCGCCTGATACTGCGGTGGAAAGTAGCCTGCGCTCGGCAGGTCGGCGCCGCCGCCGACGACGACGTGCCCCGGCAGCGTCGGGTTGAGGCGGCCGGCCATGCGATGGTGCCAGGCGCCGAGGCTCGCGTGGCGGATCGTGCCGCGCATCTCGTAGCTCGTCCGCATCACGTACTGGGCCTGCTCGTGTGCGCCCTGCTTGCTCGTCATCGAGTTGACCACGCAGATCTTGTCGGCCTGGTCGGCGAGCTTGGGCAGGTAGTGGCCGAGCTGGACGCCATCGGCGCGCGTGTTGATCGCTGCGGTCGGTCCGCCGGTCTCCTTGCCGGGCTTCGGATCGAACGTGTCGATGTGGCTCATGCCGCCGCGCATGAACAGGAAGATCACGTGCTTGGCAGTGGCGCGGCCGAGTGTCGGCTGGGGATCCTGCGGATCCTGTCCCAGCGTCAGGTTGCCGGCGTTGAGCGCCTGCGCGATCGCGTGGTTGCCGAACGTGGCAGCGGTCGAAACGCCGAGCGCGCCCTTGGCGAGGCCGCCCAGGAAGTTGCGCCGGGTGGCGAGGTCGGTGCCGTGAATCAGGTTGCGTAGGGTCATCGTGGTCGTCCTCGGATCAGCGCACGAAGCGGAACTCATTGGTGTTGCACAGGACCCAGACCAGGTCCTTGATCGCGTCGTCGCCATCGATCGCGATCGCGCGCCGCCAGTCCCGCATCTCCTGGTCGCTGGGTTCGCGACTCAGAGTCGTGAGGAAGGCGACCTCGACGCGGCGGCGGCCGTTCTTGGCCGTGACCAGGTCACCGGACAGCGCTGAAGCGCCGCGGATCACGTTCTGGTCGAGGAAGCCGTTCAACAGCGTCAGCACCTGCGGCACCGTCGCATCGTCGTTGCTGGCCTCGATCGTCTCGCGGTCGGACTGCCCGAACTGCCGCAGCAGGTGGCCGGCCGGGGCGGGCTGTGGCAGGTCGCTGGCGCGCACCATGCCGCCCTCGAGTCCCTTCGCCGAGCGCCGGCCGAGTGGCACACCCATGGCCTCGAGTCGCGACGCGATCTCGGCGACGCGTTCCTGGTCACCGTCGCGGCGGGCGGCGGCGAGCTCGCGCATCAGCGGGCGGGCACGACGCCGCATCTCGGCATCGTTGACGCGGGCCTTGCGGGCCTTCTTGGCCGCTTCGCGCATGGCGTCGCGCATCATCTGGTTGGCGTTGCGGCCCTTCTCGGCGAGTTCGATGATCTCGTCGACGGACAGGTCCTTGATCTTGTTGTAGCTGTCGTAGACCGGCTGGGCGCGCGCGCCCATCGGGCGCAAGCGATCGTCGACGTCGGCATAGACGAGCGTGAGCAGCGAGTCCCACATCTGCTCCGCGGTCATGCGACGCATCACCGGGCCCGCGAAGGTGTAGGGCTGGTCGGCGGGCGGATCGTTCTCGGGGCACGCGCGGGCGAACAGCTCCGTGCGAACGAGCACGCGTTCGAACTGCCGCAGGTCGTAGTCGAGGCGCTCGAGCAGCTTCTCGAGATGCGTGAGGATCTCGGGGTGCACGGCCTTGGTCTTCTTCTTCCAGTCGTCGATCGGCTCGACGAGGCCGCGGCCGAACGTGCGGGCCCACATGCGGTTCACGATCGTCTTCGTGAACATCGGGTTCTTCTTGCTGGTCAGCCAGTCGCCGAACGCGCCGCGCGCGTTGACGGCGCCGTCGTAGCGTTCACCGCGGCGGTTGGCTTTGGCGCGTTGGCGGCGTGCCTGGGAGCGCGTCGGCCGCTTGAGCTTGACGTTGGCGCCGAAGATCGTGTTCGCGACGACCGTGCTGCCCGGGCGGGCGTCGTCGTAGGCATAGTCCTTGGGCAGCTTCGCCTGCCCCGAACCGTTGCCGCTGAGGCCGAGGGCCAGCTGCTGTGAGAGTCGCCGGGCCGTGAGGCGGGTGCGGTCGCTCGCACCCTTGAGCTTGTCGCGCGCATCGCGCAGCTTGGCGACCTTGGTGTAGTCGCGGTAGCGCACGTCGCCGAAGAACGCGGCCATGCCGTAGAAGTCGCGCTGCGTCCAGATGTCGTGCGGGTGGTTGTGGCACTGGGCACATTCGAGGCGCGTGCCGAGGAAGATCCGCAGCGTGTTGGCCATCGAATCGTGCGGCATGTTGAAGTCGCGCATCAGGTGGCCGGTCGCGCCGTTGCCGGGGGCGTGGGCGGCGCCCGTGGCGGTCACCATGTCGCGCACGAACTCGTCGTACGGTTTGTCCTGTTGGATCGACTCGCGGATGAAGTGCGCGAACGGCTCGCCGCTGACCCGGCTCTGGCCGCGGCTCTTCACCCGCAGGATGTCGAACCACCAGTTCGCGAAGTGGCTGGTGCGGCCCGCCGAATCGAGGAGCAGATCCGTGAGCCGGGTTCGCTTGTCCGCGGCCTGATCGGCGAGGAACGATTCGGTTTCCTTCAGGGTCGGGATGCGGCCCACGATCGACAGGTAGGCCCGGCGCACGAACGTCGAGTCATCGACGATCGGGTTGGGTTCCTGCTGGTGCCGGCGCAACGCATGCTCGAGCAGCGCGTCGAGGCGCGCGGCCTCGGTCGCGATCTTGTTCCCCGGGATGATGCGCTCGACAGAGCGCTCGGGGGCCTGGGGATTCACGGAGCTGGTCTGCGCGGTGAGCACCGGCGCAGAACCCGCCATCGCGGCGATGAGCAGACCCGGAAGGGTTCGATTCATGGCGACCTCGGAAGTGACGTGGCTGTGACGGCCCGGGTCGATGGGCCGCACACGATCATTGAACGCCAATCATCGGTATCGGACCACCCGCGGGACCGTACAAACGTTGTCGCTGGGCGCGGTTCGGGGACTGATCGAACGAGTGGGAAGCGAGGTATTCGGTGGAGCGGAAAGAAGCGGAGAGGAGCTAGAAAGGGGCGGGCTGCCAGTCCGAGGTGCCCGCCGTGGCCGTGCCGCGCGCGGCTCGTGTGCGGGCGGCTACTTGCGGGGCTCGATCAGGATCCGCCCAGCCACGTCGACCCCGGCCGCGACGACGCCGCGGGCGGCCCGGACCTGGATGCTGACGGCTGGCCGGTCGGGCCCGAGCCGGCGTTCGAGCTCCTCGCGCACGGCCAGCAGGCGCAATTCGCCGAGGTTCGTCGCTGCCCGCCGGATCCGGCGTCGACGGTGTCGGTCGCTGTCGTTGTCGAGCAGGTCGCGGGTAACGTCGAGCGTCTCCTGAACGGCCGCGAGGTCGCCGTCGATGCGGCGCAGCTCCGCGAACGCGGGGGCCGCCGCGTGGTGCTGACCCGCGAGCAGGCGGATCCGCACCTGCGGCGCGAGGCGGTCACGCGCGGCTGCCAGCGCGTCGCGTTCGGCGGTCAGGCGCGCAATGCTCTGCCGGGTGAGTTCGGGTTGCGGATTCGCGAGGGCTGCGACCCGTTCACGATCGGCGGCGCCGAGTTCGTGACGCAGCACGAACTTGACGGTCGGACGATCCTGCAGTTCGGCGAGGAACGGTTCGAGGTTGGTCAGATCCGGAGTCGCGCTTCCCGGAGCGAAGGTGATCTCCGCCGGCGGTGTTGCGATGTCGTCGCGGCCCGTCAGACCGAAGACGTCGGTCAGCGAGCGGGCCGCGCGGAACGGCGAACTCGCGATCGCGTCGCCGATCAGGAGGGTCAGCGTTTCGGCGGCGGCCTGGACGATGCGGGTGGTCGAGTCGCCCTCGTTGGGCACGAACAGCTGCAGCGGCAGCTGCTGTTCGTCGTTGTCGTTGCGCAGCGCGAACAGGACGACGTCGAGCGGGGCCGGCAGCTTGAGGTAGGTCGAGATCGGCCCGCCCGGCGGTTCGGAGACCTGCAGCCAGGTGAACGTTTTTTGCGTCTTGACGCCGACCCCCTTCTGGGTGAAGTCCATCCCGATCGTAGCGTCGAGCACGCCGTCCGCGATGTCGACGCCCGCCGGTTTGGCGAGGCCACGCAGGGCTTGCAGTTCGAAGCCGCGCAGCTCGGTATCGATGCGACCGAGCGTGAGCGGGTGCAGCTGCAGGTGGCCCTTGACGGTGAGTTCGTCCAGCAGGGGGCGCTGCTCCTTCTCGTGCTGGTCTGTTGTGCCCGTGACCAGGTCCGTCGCCGAACCCGCGATCCCAGCGAAGACCGAGCTGCGAACGATGCGGCGTTCGAGTTCGACGAGCCCGCCGCGGACGCTGGCTTCGAACGCGAAGCGTCGCGGTTCGGTGAGTGCGCGCGTCGAGAACCGCTGCAGGCTGACGTCGAGGTCCTCGATCGGCAGGTGGGTGGCGGGTGTCGTCGTGGCGTCGCGCCATGTCACGCCGAGGCCGAAGAGCCGCAGGCTGTCGATCGCGAACTCGGGTGCGGGCTTGCCGTTCGGAATCTCACCGCTCGGGTCCTCGCGGTTCGGGTCTTCGGGGTTCGGCCCCTTGCCATCCGGCTCCGGCGCGGCCGCGGCGGGCGGCGGAGGGTCCGGCAGCAGGAAGCCGGCGACCGCGAGGCCTGCCGGCGTCCGGGCGGCCGCGAGTTGCGGCGAGTCGATCTCGATCGAGCGGAACAGCACGTCGCCGGTGCGCGGATCGAACGCCCGGAGCTCGGCCTCGAGCGACGGCAACGTGACCATGGCTGCGCCGGCGGTGTCGCGCACGGCGAGGTGCTCGACGACGAACGTGCCGCCGAACGGCCGCGAGAGGTCGAAGTGGGTCGGCTCCTGGCGGCCGAGTTCGAGTTCCGAATGCAGGTGCAGGGCGAGGTCGACGCCGGTCTCGGTGCCCTGCAGCGTCGCAGCGAGCGCGGGCATCACGTTCGGCAGCTGGGTGGTGTCGAGGTCCTCGATGTCGACGGTCACATCGAGCGTCGGCGCCAGCGCGAACGGGGCGATCGCGAGGTCGACACCGAGTTGCTTCAGCACGGGTGCGGCGCCGGCGCGGAGTTCGAAGCGCAGCGGCGGCGTTGCCGCGAAGTCCTCGGCCGTCCGCCACGGCTCGGTGAGCCGCAGCGCGAGCTGCGCGCGCACCGGCGTGCCGTCGTGCGCGGGGTCGCGGCGGTCGGTCCATTCCAGTTCGTCGACGACGATCGCGACGTCATCGAGGCGCAACGCGGGCAACATCGCTCCCGCCGGCGGCGCGGTGATCGTCGCGGGGCCGGCGGCGGCCGCGTTGTCGGCGACCGGCGTGCGCGGGCGGGATTCGTCGCCGGCGGTAGCCGGCGCGCCGAGCAGGAAGCCCGGCACCTGCAGGCCGTCGGGCGTGCTCGCCGCACGGGCGCGAACGCCCTCGATGCGAACCTTGCCGACGTGAATCAGCTCACTCGTCACGGTCGGAATTGCCGCCACGATGCGATCGATACCGGCGAGCTCGGTCGAGCCGTCGAGCAGTCGCAGCTGCTCGAGCGTGACCTCGAACGCGGTGTTCTCGGCATTGGCGACGAACTGTAGTTCGCCGGTCAGCGCGCCGTCGGTCAGCGGTGAACGGATCCCCGCGGGCAGCACCGGCGCGAGTGCCTGGCCGCGAAGGCCGCGGCCGGCGAGGCTGGCGGTGACCCGCGTGCCCGCGGCGGATCGCGTCAGCGAGCCTTTCAGCCCGAGCGCATCGACCTTCTGGTCGAGATGGAGCGTGACCGCGAATGGCACGGGCGTGGCGAGCGCTTCGCGACCGGTGCCGCGCATCGCGCCGAGTTCGACGTCGAGGCCGATGGCCTTGGTCGCCGCGTTTGCCGCCGTCGCATCTTTGGTTTCGGCGGTCTCGTCACGGATGTGGAGCGTGGCACCGCGCAGTCGGATGGGGCCGGTCGCGAGTTCGAGCGGTTCCTTGGCGGGCGGTGTCGCGGCAACTGGTGCGGATGTTGCCGGCTGCGAGGGCGTGGCGACGACGGTGGGCAGCAGAGGGCGGTTGCCGGCCTCGGCGTTCGGTTGCGTCGCGGGTGCGCTCGGCGGAGTGGCGGCGATTCGCAGGCCGGCGACGATCGTCGCCTCGGGCTGCCGCGTGACATGAACCACGGGTTCGAGCAGGTCGAGCCGTTCGAACGCGAGACCGGGATGGTCGAGGCGCAGCTCGTCGAGTTCGAGATTACGCACGCTGGCGAACACGGTGTCGCCCGCGGTGAACCGCAGATTGGCGAGCCGGGCCGAGACGCGTTCCGCGCGGCCCTCGCCCGCGACGTCGACGACGACGGCGCCGTGCAGTCGCGCGGCGTCGAACGCGGGTGCGATCCCCGCGGGTTCGAGCCACGGCGCGAGGCGGGCGAGCGTGATGCCGTCGACATCGAGCGTGGTCTCGAGGTGGGCGCCGCCGGGTTGGGGTTGCAGCGCGAGGTTCGCCGTCAGGCGCTGCGCGATGCCCGGCAGTTCGATCGTCAGCTCGGCCTGGCCCGGGTCCCGGTCGCAGCCACAGGCGAGGTCACTGCCCGACAGGGTGAGGTTCTCGAACGCGAGAGTCGGGCTGGCCGGGTGCGTCAGGTCCTGGAACGCGACGGCGGCGCCGCGCCAGTCGAGCTTCGCGAGCACGATCGGCGGCACTCCGGGAGCCGTCGGCGAGGCGGCGGGATCCGTGTTCGGCTGGGCGCCGCCCGATGCGGCTTCCGCGACGGCCGCTGGTGTCCTGGGGGGCGGCGCCGCTGGCGCCGCCAGCAGGCGAACACCGGCCACCGACAGGCTGCCGTCGGCCTGTCTGGTCAGTGCCGTTGCCGGGCCGACGATCGTCACGCCGCCGATGTCCAAGCCGCCGTCCTCGCGCGATCGCAGCGCGTCGACGCGCAGTTCGTCGAGAGTGAGCGCGTGTTGATCGTTGCCCACGCGCACGTCGTGGACGCGAAGGTTCGTCGCGCCGTCCGCTGCGGCCGCCGTCGTCGCATGGGCGGTCAGGTCGAGGCCGCCGGCTTCGAACTCGATACCGGCGCCTTGCAGCAGGTCGCGCAGCGGCTCGAGCACGATGCCGCGGCCGGTGAGTTCCACCGCGAACTCGCTCTGGCCATCGCCGTGGAACGTGCCGTCGGCCGTGATCGCGAGGGCCTTCGCGAGTGCCGGGGCACGTTCGATCGTGATCGTCGAGTGCAGGCTGGTGCCCGCGGCCGTCGCGTCGGCGGTCGCCGGAATCACCGCGAGCTCGAGGCGGGTGTGCAGATCGAAGTGCAGCGGCGCGATGCCGAGCTCGGGCACGAGCCGGTCGAGGTCGAGTCCGTGCGCCAGGAGCCTGGCATCGCAGGTCAGGCCGTCGGCGGGCGAGTGCACCTCGGCGGTGAGCTCGATGCGGTCCGCGAGCCCCTCGCCCGCGAGACGCAGCGCGAGCTGGCCGGGGCGATCCCGGCGGCCGACGTCATCGATGTCGGCGTCGATCACGAGTTCGAGGGGCGGGCGGGAGCCGTCGGTCGAACGTAAGCCGAGACGCAGGTCGTGAATCCGCGCACCCGCGATCTGGAACGGCAGCGTCGCGGACGGCGCTCCGGGTTCGGCCTCGGGTTCCGGTTCCGGTTCTGGCTCGGCAGCAGGCGCGGTCCAGGCGCTCGGCAGCACGAACGAGCCGTCGGGCCGGCGCCAGGCATCGAGTCTCACGCCGCGCAACACCGCGTCGCTGACCACCAACTCGCCGCTGAGCAGTTGCCAGGTCGAGACGTCGGCTGCGAGTTCGTGCACGGCGAGGGCGAGGCCGTGTTCGCCGTTTTCGGGATCGCGCAGGTGCACGCGCTGCAGTCGGACGGATCCGCCGAACAGCGACAGCGACGCACTCGCGCATTCACCTTCGAGGCTGCCGAATGTCACGCCGTACTCGATCAGGCGCGGGAGTGCGAGCTCGAGGCCGATGCGCGCCACGACCACCAGCACGACGAGCCATGCCAGTGCTCGCCGCCAACGCCGGCGCTTGCGCGGCTTTGGCTTGGACAACGTGGCGGTGGCTGCGGTCTCGACCACGTCGGCGGCCTGGTCGCTGGCGGCGGGCTCGACGTGGTCCGCGTTGGCGTTCGCGGTCTCGGGCTGCGGTTCGTTGGCCGTCATCGCGCCCTCCGGTGCGCGGCGGCCAGCGCCGCCTTGCGCGCACTGCGCGGTGCCATCGGATCGTAGTCGGGCACGGCGAGGTCGAGGGCGGACAGCCACTCGTGGGCGAGTGCGCGTTGCGACGCGCGCCGCGCCGACAGGGCTCGGCGATTGCTCGCGACGACGTTGTCGGACAGTTCGGCCGTCGATTTGCTCGCGGCGAGCGCGAACTCGAGGCCCGTCGGATCGAGTGCGAGCGCGCCGAGGTGGCGGCGCAGGCAGAGCACGACCGGCGGTGGCAGCTCGCCGCGCTGGAGCCGCGGCAGCAGTGCGGCGAGGAAGGCGCGTTCGACGAGCCAGCCCGAATCCGGGTCGGCCGGCAGCGAATCACTGATCGCGATGAGCTCGGCCTCTTCGAGGCAGAGCAGCAGATCGAGGCAGCGCGGCAGGTTGAAGTTCGCAGCGAGTGCGAGCAGCGCACCGCGGCGCGGGCGGGCGCCGACCGAGTTGCGCGCGAGCGCCGTCGGCGGCGGCGCGGACGCCGGCTCGCTCGCAGCTGTGGCGCGGCTCGCGAGTTCGGCCTGGACGGCGCTGATCCGGTCCGGGTCTGCGGGGTCCCCGAGCTGCAGTTCGACGGCGACGTGTCGGGCCCCACCGGGTTCCCGCTGCAGCAACGTGAGGCGTTCGCCCGGCGCGAGGTCGAACGGCTGCAGGCGCGCGAGCGTGCTGGTCCGTTCGCCAGCGCCCGCTGCCTCCGCGGCGGGCGACTCGACCGTGGGGGGCGCGTTCTGCCGGATCACGAGTCGCACGCCGGTCGCGGTGCGCTGCACGAGCAGGAGCGGCCAGTCCGCTTCGAGGATGCGGATCGTCGTCACGAAGTCCGCGGCGATCGTGGCGGCGGCGGTGGCGTCCGGCGGCGCGGCGGACTCGGTGTCGTCGGTGGCGAGTGCGAGTCCGCGGAGCCCCGGGCTGCCGGCGCGGAACGGCTGACCGCGGGTCGCGAGGACGGCGTCGAGGACGGTGTCGAGCGGCACGCTCGGGCGGTCCTGGCACGCTCGCACGGTGACGTGGAGTGCTCGCGTGTCGCCGGTGTGCGGGCCTGCTGCGGCCGGCTTGCCGTCCTTGCCGGTTCTGGAGTCGTCAACGAAGACGGCGCTCCCCGGCTCGTAGCCGATCTCGACTCCGAGCGGTGGCCGCGGGGTTGGCGGGGGCGTGAAACAGCCGGCGAGCGGGAGGAGCAGGACGGCGACGAAGCGAGAACGGGTGGCGGGCACGGGCGGGATTTCGGGGCTTCGATTCTGGGCCCGTGAGCCCGGCCGTCAACACCGTCGCGCGCAGTTGCCGTTGCGCCGGCAATCTCTCAATGATGCCGGAGCCCATGGTCGAGAGTTCCCAAGGAAGTCTCCACAGCTCGAACCCGCCGTTGAGGCCACGACTCGCCAATCCCACCGCGCTTTCCTGGTGCGGCACGAGTTGGCGTGGCGTAGCCTCCAGCCTGCGGTTTTTTCGTTCTCAGAAATCCAAACGTCCGTAGGGAGGTATCACCTTGACGTCGCAGCGTTCAGCGGCCATCCGGTCCATTGCCACGAAACGCCCGGTCGCGATTTCGACCGAGGGGCGCAGCCAGCTGCCCGAGCTCTTCGGTGCGAACGTCTTTGGTCTCGACCAGATGCGGACCCGTCTGCCCGAGAGTGCCTATTCGGGTCTGCGCTCGTGCATGGAGCGCGGCGACGAACTCGATCCGGCCTTGGCCGACCAGGTGGCCACGGCGATGAAGGAGTGGGCCGTCGAGCGCGGCGCGACGCACTTCACGCACTGGTTCCAGCCGATGACCGGCGCGACGGCCGAGAAGCATGACAGCTTTGCGAACCTCGTCGACGGTCGACTCCTCATGGAGTTCGACGGCAAGGCGCTGATCAAGGGTGAGCCCGACGCGAGTTCGTTCCCGAGCGGCGGCCTGCGCGCCACGTTCGAGGCGCGCGGTTACACCGCGTGGGATCCGACATCGCCCGCGTTCATTCGCGAGACGACCAACGGCGTGACGTTGTGCGTGCCGACCGCGTTCTGCTCGTGGACGGGTGAGGCGTTGGATGAGAAGACGCCGCTGCTGCGGTCCGCGGATGCGCTGAATCGCGAGGCGATCCGCCTGCTGCGGCTGCTCGGCGACGACCGCGTCGGCTTCGTCTACCCGACGCTGGGTTGCGAGCAGGAGTACTTCCTCATCGATCGTGACCTCTATCTGTTGCGGCCCGACCTCGTTGCGACGGGTCGCACGGTGTTCGGCGCGCGACCGCCCAAGGGTCAGGAGCTCGAGGATCACTACTTCGGTTCGATCCAGCCGCGCGTGCTCGCGTTCATGCAGGAGTCCGAGTTCGAACTCTGGAAGCTCGGCGTGCCGATCAAGACGCGTCACAACGAGGTGGCGCCGAGTCAGTACGAGGTCGCGCCGATCTTCGAGCGCACGACCGTCGCAACGGATCACAACATGCTCTGCATGGAGGTGCTCAAGCAGGTCGCGGGTCGGCACGGGTTCTACTGCCTGCTGCACGAGAAGCCCTACGCGGGCATCAATGGTTCGGGCAAGCACAACAACTGGTCGATGTCGACCGACACGGGGGAGAACCTGCTCGAACCCGGCAAGTCGCCCGAGGAGAACATGCGCTTCATCGTGCTGCTCGCCGCGATCCTGCGCGCGGTCGACCTGCACGCCGATTTGCTGCGCATCACGATCGCGGGCGCCGGCAACGACCATCGCCTCGGCGCCAACGAAGCGCCGCCGGCCATCCTGTCCGTCTACCTCGGCGAGCAGCTCATGGACGTCATGGACGGCATGATCGCGGGCACCGGCAAGGGCAGCGATCGCAAGGGCGAGCAGATGCAGCTCGGCGTCGAGTCGCTGCCGCCACTGCCACGCGATGCTACCGATCGCAACCGCACCTCGCCGTTCGCATTCACGGGCAACAAGTTCGAGTTCCGCGCCGTCGGCAGCAGCCAGGGCGTCGCGAAGCCGAACGCCGTGCTCAATGCGATCGTCGCCGACTCGCTGGCCTGGGTGTCGGACGAGATCGAGCGGCTGAAGTCCGACAAGGGTGTCGACGCGGCGGTGAGTCAGGTCGTCGCTGAGCTCTTCAAGGCGCACAAGCGCGTCGTGTTCAACGGCAACGGCTACTCCGAGGAGTGGCACGCCGAGGCCGAGAGCCGCGGTCTGCCGAACCTGAAGAACTCCGTTGATGCCATCGCGCAGTTCAACGCCAAGAAGAACGTCGAGTTGTTCGAGCGCGTCGGCGTGTTGACCGCGAAGGAGACCGAGTCGCGGCGCAACATCATGTTCGAGAGCTACTGCAAGACGATCGCCGTCGAGGCCCAGAGCGCGCTGTCGCTCGGCCGCACGATGATCCTGCCCGCGGCGCAGCGCACGCAGCTCGCGGTCGCGCAGAGCGTCGCCGCGGCCAAGGCGGCCGGACTCGAAGTCAAGGCGCAGGCCCGTCGCCTCGAACACCTCACGGCCACGATCGAATGCATGATCGACGCCATCGATGAACTCGCGGCGCAGTTCGAGCGCGCCGAGGAGTTCGAGGGCTCCGAGCACGAGCACGCGAAGCTGTATCGTGATCACGTCTTCGTGGCGATGAATCGACTGCGCGAACACGCCGACGTTCTCGAGACGTTGGTCGACGACCAGGACTGGTCGTTGCCCAAGTATCGGGAGATGTTGTTCTTGCTCTAGCGAGCAAGAACAACAGCACCCGATACTTTCCGTTCTTCGCTCGCGGCTCGGCGACCGCCGGAGACGGCGAGGAAGCCCGTTGGCGCCGGCACGCCGCGGCGGGGGAGGCTAGGGCGCTTTGCGCCCGTGCCTCCGGCAGAGGGGCTGGGTTTTTTTGGGGTGCGGGAAGGGGGGGCTGGCGGGCGCGGCCCAGGGGGGCGCGGTCGGCAGCCGCGACACTTCTTGGCGTTCGCTCGGTCGGGGCGCGGTGCGGCAGGGCGTGCATGCGATCTTGCCGCCTTGGGGAATACCGGGATAAGGACGGCGTCGGAGGGGCGTGATGCGCTCTCTGTCGGTGGTGGTTCTGGTGGCTCTGCTTGGCGGCTGCAGTGTGACGGCTTCCGGTCGTGGTGATGACGCGGTGGTGGGGCCGCGGTTCGTCGAGCCCGAGCGGTTGGCGGCTGGGGACTGGGTCGACGAGAATGACGTGATCACGACGATGCGGCTGCGGTTCGTGTCGGCGGCGGCTGTGCAGGGGCGGTTGGAGGACGCGGCGCGCGTGCCGGCGGGAGTGCGGGTGGCCTGGGTCGGCGATGGCAGCGCGATGATCGTGCAGGGGCCGGGGCGCGACGTTGCCGCGGTGGTTGCGGACGTGCAGGCGTTCGACGTGCGCTGAGCGTGTCGGCGGGGTGCCGGGTCGGGGCACCTGATTGCGGTGGCCGGTGTTCGGAATCACCACAGGGTCGGCGTCGGGGTGCCTCGAATCGGGACGGGGCGTTTCGGTGGCGCTACAGGCGGGGTCGCGGTTGGCCGATAGCGAAGAGTCTCGGAATGCCGCTCGGGAGTCGGTGGCAGGGGACGGTGCGGCCAATGAACGACAAGCAGAACGTTTCTCTTCGGTCCGTCGATGGTGCTGCGGCTGAGCGCGGGACGGCGCTGATCCTGGCGTTGATCTTCACGGTCGTCGTATTGGGGATCGTGCTGACCGGGGCGATCGTGCTGCAGTCCAACCGGCAGCAGACCAAGCTCGTGTTTGCGCGAGATGCACAGGCGATGCAGATCGCGCGCGCCGGCCTGACGGAGGCGCGGAGCTGGCTCAACCGGCAGGTCTCGCAGCCCGTGGTCGCGTTCGAGCCGGTGCGTGATCTGTTGTCGTCGCCGCAGGTGCTCGACACGATCGATCCCGACATCGGTATCGTGCGTGAGTTCCAGGTCGCGGGTCAGGTCTGGGCGCGCTACGAGGTCTGGAAGGAGTGGGCCGCCGACCCCGATCCGGTGCGTGCGGCCAAACGCGCGCAGTGGCAGTGTCGTGATATCTCGTCGCTGCGTTCGGCGAGCGGCATGGGGGCCGCGTGGCGGTTGTCGTGCATGGGCTACGTCTACGAGCGGCTCGATGGCGGCGCGGACTTCGACACCCAGCCGAATCGCGTCATCGCGAGTCAGCTGCTCGACATGGAGGTGCAGCGCCTGATCCTGCAGATTCCGGGGCAGGCAGCGGTCAACGTGCGCACGGGCGGCACGTGCTACATCAACAACAAGGGGCAGGTAATCGGCGGCGGCACGGCGGCGGGGATTTACTACGTCGCTGGTTCGGGCACGCCGAGCGGTGGCTCGCGGATCACCGGCACGCCGTCGCTGGCGTCGACGACGACCTACGACGACAGCTACGAGACGGTGTTCAGCGTGTCCCTCGCCGAACTCAAGGCCATGGCGTCGATGGTGCTATCCGACCTGTCGGCGTTTCCGGACCCGGTGCCCGATAGTTCGCTCATCGTGATCGATGCGAGCTCGGTCACGTTCGACAGTAGCACGCCCCTCAAGGGCAACGGCATCGTCGTCATCGACGGCAACGCGACGATCGCAGCCGGCAGCCTCTCGAACTTCTCCGGCTTCCTGTTCGTGAACGGCAACTTCACGATGTATGCACCGTCGGACATCCGCGGCGCGGTCGTCACCACCGGCAGCATGACCGTACAAGGCGCCGCCGACTACTCGACGATCACCTACGACGAGGACGTCCTGAACACGCTGCGCCAGAACTTCGGCAGCTACAATATCTCGCGCGCCTACCACCGCCGCCTGGAAGAAGAAGAGAACTAGCTGCGAGGACCGGCGCCGTGGGGAGGCGATCTGCCTTCAATCGAGGCAGCGCAGCAGCTGCTCGAGACCACGTCCGATGAGGCCGAAGATCCCTTCGAAGACGGCGTCTCCGACGCCGTAGTCGTCGTCGTCTTCGTCGTCCTGCTCCTGATTCTGGACGCGCCGCTCTACCCCGCCGAACGGCGTCCATTCGATCCCACCCCGCGCGGACACCCCGCCGATCCGCATGTCCGCCCAACGCGGTAGCGGCTCCAACGCCGCCAACTCGGCCAGCGAGACGGGATGAATGCCGATGCGCACGGAGCCATGCCCCAGGCACCCTCCCAGCCCGGCGAGGGCGACCACGCACAAGACCCGAAGCATGACCCCTCAGCGTCAACCGCGGCCCTCGCGTTGCAGGTGATTCAGGCTAGCGGTGGCCTTGGCTCCGGTCGGTCAGGCACTTCAGCATGTGCGCGGTCAGGTAGGTAAGGCCGGTCCACGGCCCTGCGAACGTCGCATTGCTCGAACCTTCGGGGTCGCTGTGGAAGCTCGACACCGAAGCCGTCGCTGGCTGCCCGCCACCCGTACACCAGGCCCACTCCAACTCGGCTCCACCCTGCACCAGGTTCCCGTTGATCCGGACCTCTGGCCAGTGCGGCAGCACGCCCAAGCCCTCCAACTCGTTCAGCGACACCGGCTCAAACTCGACGCATACGAACCTGGGCCCCGTGGACCCGCCCAGCCCGGCCAGCAGGAAAGACCACAGAAATCGATGCATGCCCAACGAGCGCAACCAGCCCCAGCAGCGTTGCAGTCGCCATGCGCGATGAGCCCTATCCAGAGCCAGACCCACGCCGTCTCAACCCCCCGGAGGCGTGGGCGCGAAGCGCCCCAGCCTCCTCCGTCGTTTCGTGCCGGCGCCGGTTGCGTGAATCGCCCGAGTGCTAAACGCCGAGAAACGACGACAACGGCTGTTGCAGTTGTAGGAGGGTTGGTGGTCGCGGCCTCTCGGCCGCGTCCATCATCCCTTCTGCAACTGCAACAGCGGCATGACGATCGCCACGACGATGCCGGCGACCACGACCGCGAGCGCGACGATGATCAGCGGCTCGAGCACCGACGTCAGCTTCTGCGTGGCGAGGTCGACCTCTTCGTCGTAGCTCGTCGAGATGCGTTCGAGCATCTCTTCGAGGTTGCCGGCCTGTTCACCGACGCCGACCATGTACGAGACCGTGGGGGGGAAGGCGCCCGACATCTTCATCGGCGTGGCGATGTCCGTGCCCTCGACGACGCGGTCGTGCACGTCTTGCAGTGCATTCTTCAGGACCTTGTTGTCGAGGACGTTCTTCGTGACGTTGATGGCCTGCAGGGCGGGGACGCCCGAGCGCAGCAGTGTCGCGAGCGTGATCGAGAAGCGTGCCATCGACTGCTTGCGCATCAGGTCGCCGAAGACCGGCACGCGCAGCTTGAAGCGATCCCAGACCAGGCGGCCCTTGTCGCTGTTGATGAACAGCTGGAAGCCGATCGTCAGCAGCAGCATGCCGATCAGCACGATCAGCCAATAGTTGACCAGGAAGTCCGACGCCGTGATCAGGATGTAGGTCGGCAGTGGCAGCTCTTCACCGCGGCCCTTGAGCAGCTGGGTCACGCGCGGAACGACGAACGTCATCAGAATCGCGACGACGATCGCGCCGATGATCACCATGATCGTCGGGTAGATCAGCGCGGCGCCGACCTTGTTCTTGAGGCGGGTCTGGGCTTGCAGGAACTGGCTCAGTCGCACGAGCACCTTGTCCAGGGCGCCTGATGACTCGCCAGCCTTGACCATGTTGGAGTAGAGATCGGTGAAGTAGCCGGGGTGCTGCAGCACCGCGTCACCGAACGGCATGCCCTGGGTGACCTTCTCGCGAATGTCGCGGAACGTCGCCTCGATCTTCTTGTCCGGGGCCTGCTCAATGATCATCCGCAGCGCTTCGGCGAGCGGAATGCCGGCCTGCAGGAGCGAGGCGAGCTGGCGCGTGACCGCGCCGACCTGCTCCATGCGCTGCTTGTTCGGCGATTCGACGCCGGTCACGCCGCGGATCTGAACCGCGCCCTTTTTCTTCTTCTTGCGCGACTCCTTGATGTCCGTGACGAACAGGGCGTCTTTCTTGAGCTTCTGCCGAGCGTCCCGCGCGGTGTCGGCGTCGATGATCCCGCGCTTCACCTTGTTGGCGGAGTCGATCGCTTTGTATTCGAAGATCGGCATGCGGAACGAATCGGGGAGTCAGGCGGCGGCCGGTGGCAGAACAGGTGGGTCAGCTGTCAGACTACGTCGAGCTGGGTGACGCGCACGACTTCATCCGGCGTCGTGAGGCCCTGGAGCAGCTTCTTCACGCCGTTCATGCGCAGCGTGCCGAGGCCGCGTTCGATGGCGCCACGCTTGATCTCGCTCGCGGTGGCCTTCGTGACGACCTGGTTCTGGATCGCGGGGTCGATCGGCATGACCTCGTAGATCGCCGTGCGGCCCGCGAAGCCGGAGTTGAAGCACTCGTCACAGCCCTTGCCGACCCAGAGCTTGCCGTCAGGGAACTGGTCGGGCGTGAGCTTGAGATCCTCGAGCACGTAGCGCTGCTTCTGGTCGGGCTCGACGGTCTCCTTGCAGTTGGGGCAGATCGTGCGCAGCAGGCGCTGGGCGATGACGAGCAGCAGCGACGAACTCACGAGGTAGGGTTCGAGGCCGATGTCGATCAGGCGGGTGATCGTCGATGCCGAGTCGTTGGTGTGAACCGTCGAGAACACCAGGTGGCCCGTGAGCGCGGCGCGAATCGCGATGTCGGCGGTCTCGGCGTCACGCACCTCACCGACCATCATCACGTCCGGGTCCTGACGCAGGAACGAGCGCAGGCCCGCAGCGAACGTCAGTCCCTTCTTGGTGTTGACCTGCACCTGACTGATGCCGTCGAGGTTGTATTCGACCGGGTCCTCGATGGTCAGGATATTGAGGTCCGGCGCATTGATCGCGTCGAGGCACGCGTAGAGCGTCGTCGTCTTGCCCGAGCCCGTCGGGCCGGTGACGAAGATGATGCCGTGCGAGTAGTTGATGTAGCGTTCGATCGAACGCAGTTCCTCCTCCTCGAGGCCGATCTGGTCGAGCGAGTAGACCTTGCTCGTCTTGTCGAGGATACGAAACACGATGCGTTCGCCGCCCGCGACGGGGACCGTGCTGATACGAACGTCGACATCGCCGTCACCGATGCGGATCGCGGCGCGGCCGTCCTGCGGCAGGCGGCGCTCGGCGATGTCCATCTTGCCCATGACCTTGACGCGCGACACGATCGCCTCCTGCGCGCGCTTCGGGATCGACTCCATGTCGTAGAGCACGCCGTCGATGCGCATGCGTACCTGCACGCGATCGGCGTAGGGCTGCAGATGGATGTCCGAGGCGCGCAGCTTGAGCGCCTGGAACAGCAGCATGTTGACCAGCTTGATGACCGGCGCCTTGTTGGCATCGAGGAGGTCTTCCGACTCCTGGATGTTTTCGGCGATGCTGACGATGTCGGTGTCCTTGACGTCCTGCAGCGCCTCGTCGACCCCGTCCGCCTTGTGGCGGTAGGCGCGGTTGATGAGGTTGGCCACCTCGCTGCGGATCGCGAGGACGGCTTCGACCTCGCGGCCGAGCATCGTCGCGAGGTCGTCCATCGGCTGGACTTCGAGCGGACGATTGGTCGCGACCTTCACGACCGCACCGTCCTCCTCGATTGCGACGAGGCCGTGCGTGCGCGCGAACTGCACCGGCACGTGCTGGATGAAGTCGCCGGGCACGTTGGCACCGTCGAGGCTCTTCCGGAACTCCAGGCCGAGGAACTCCGAGAACAGCTCGAGGCACTTGCTCTCGCCGAGCATGTTCTTCTGGATCAGGATCTGATCGAGCTGTTGGCCGGTCTCGCGTTCGGCCAGCAGGGCCTCGTCGATCTGCGCCTGGCTCAAGCCGGCGCGGCGCAGGAAACCTTCACGGATCCGATCGTTCGATCCCGCGATCGCGGAGAAGTCGGGGCTGACTGGAGTTTCGGTCATGGCCAATGAGTGGCGGTTGGTCGGGTCCGGCGAGCGGTGTCGGTAAGCCTACTGCTGCGACGGGTCCGTCGGTGCCGACGGGGCGCCAGGCTGGGGAGCGCCGGGGGCGATCGGCATGTTGCCGGGCGTGATGCCGCGATCGTAGAGCGGCATCTCGAAGCCGCCGTTGGCGTCGAGGTCCTCGCTCGTCGCGCCCTCGTCATCGAGCTGACGCGCTTCGTCGCCGGTCGTCCAGCGCTTGTCGATGATCCGCAGTCGGCGCTCACCGATGTAGTTCGAGGCCTCGAGCTTCTTCTGCAGACTCAGGTGCCACAGGTCCTGGAAGTCGTCCTCGTCGAGGATCGTCGGCGTGACGAAGAAGTAGAGGTTGGTCTTGTTCGACTGCCGTTCCCAGCTCTTGAAGAGGTAGCCGAGGATCGGGATGTCCTTGAGGAACGGTACGCCGCCCTCGTTGGTCGACTCCGAGTCCTCGATCACGCCGCCGATGATCATCGTCGACTCCGTCGGCATCGTGACCTGGGTGCGGATCGAGCGCCGCAGGACGATGCCGCCACCGGTCGCGGAGTTGGGATCGAACGCGCCCACGAAGCGTGAGACCTCGAGGCTGATGTTGAGGCGCAGGTAGCGGTTGGGCGAGATCGTCGGCGAGATCTCGAGCGTGATGCCGGCGTTACGCGGCTGGCCCGTGCCGGTCGTGGTGGTCGCCGTGCCGACGTTGTTCTCGAGTGTCGGACGCTCTTCCTCCGTCGTCACGACCGCGGTCTCGTTGTTGTTCACGAGCACGCTCGGCAGCGACAGGATGTTGGCCGAATCGTCGGTCGACAGCGCGTTGATCAGCACCGGCACCGCGAAGTCGCGCCCGCTGATGATACCGCCGGTCAAGCCCTGCGCGATGTTGTCGAAGTCGGGCAGTCGCGTGTCCGGCAGGCCGTCGTCGTCGGTGTCCTGGAACACCGCCTGACCGAAGTCCGTGAAGCCGAAGCCGCGGTTGAAGTCGTTGTTGTTGCCCGACGCGAGGTCGAGCAGGCCGAGTTCCATGCCGAAGCGATCGAGGTCACCGGTCGTGAGCTCGACCAGCGCGCACTCGATGAGCACCTGCGGCTGGCGCACGTCGAGGCGGTCGATCAGCGCGCGGATCTGCTGGTACTTCGTCGGCGCCGCCGAGACCAGCAGGCTGTTGCTCTCGTCGTGGGCCTGGATGACCGTGCGCCGCGTGCGGCGCGCCTGCCCGGCGCCGGCCTGGGCCTGCTGCGCCTGCTGCTCGGCGTTGTTGTCTTCCTGCATGAACTGGTTGAGGGTCTGCCGGAGATCCTCGGCCAGGACGTTCTTCAGGTAGATGACGCTGGCCTGGCCCTCGACGATCTGGCTCGGGTTGTCGAGCTGCGCGATCAGGTTGAGCGCCTCGGTCACATGGTCGTTGATGCCGCTCAGGACGAGCGACTTCTGCGAGCTGTTGACGACGATCTTGAGCTGGGGCTGGTTGCCCGCGGCTGCGGAGCCGCCGCCGCCCTGGCTGTTCTCGGCCAGCACCTGCGCGCGGATGCGGTTCCGGCTCTCGAGCACCTCCGTCAGGATCGGCTCGATCTCCTCGGGCGCGGCGTGCTGCAGCGGCACGTTCTGCACCACGAGGTTCGGCGGCGCGATCTCGACATCGACGAGTTCGAGCAGCTTGACCGCCGCGTAGACCTGCGGGCCGTAGCCCTGCAGCAGCATCGCGGTCTGGTTGCCGACGTTGCCGAGCGTGACGCCACCGCCCGTGTTGGCCGAGCCCGTGCTCGCGAAGAACGGCCGCAGAGCGTTGTTCGCGACCTGCGCGTTGATGTGCTTGAGCTGGACCGTGGTCAGGATCGGGACGCCGGTCTGGTTCTTGTAGTCCTCGAGCTCCGTCGGCGTGACGTACCGGGCGCCGTTGGTCACCTCGCGAATGCGCGGACCGCTCGTCGAGATGATCTCGAGGATCTGCAGATCGCCCTCACCGCGCGGCACGATCGCGAAGCCCTTGATGTAGAGGATCGTCTGGAAGAACGAGAAGAAGTCGCGCTGGAAGGTCGCCTGGGCGAACGGCAGCGAGCCGAGGAAGCTCACGCGGCTGCCACCCTGCGCCTGGTTCATCATCTCGTTCTCGTTGAAGATGAACACGCGCTTCGTGACGACCTGCGCCCACTTCACGAACT
Organism: bacterium; assembly: GCA_024743115.1. Taxonomy (GTDB): domain Bacteria; phylum Planctomycetota; class UBA1135; order UBA1135; family UBA2386; genus JAGQRA01. The sequence goes on from JANSXC010000001.1 coordinate 554,875, forward strand.
CCGGCAGCTCGAGGCCGTTGGTTTCGCTCAGCGAGATCACGATGCGATCGTTCTCTTCGTCGAACTCCATGACCGGTGTGTTGCCACCGGGGTTCTGGCCGCCCGGGTTCTGGCCCGGGTTCTGGCCACCCGGGGCCTGGCCGGGCTGGTTGCCCTGGGCGACGGCCGGTGACAGCAGGCCCGCGCTGGCGAGCAGCGCCACCGTCAGGGTCGCGAGAATCCGTCGCAACCCCCGGCGATAGCCGGCGATGCGGTTGAGAACGGCGAAACGCTGGAGAACTGGGTCCGTCATCTTATGTGGCTCGGGTGCTCGTCCGGTACGCGAGCGGTCATTGATCCGTCTACGACCGGCGGCGCGCGGTTTTTATTTCGCCCAAGTGATGCAAGGAAGCCGGAAGTCGCGGTTTCCGACTTTCCGATTGCACCGATGCCGTCGCATGGTTGGATGAGCCGGAGTTCGTGAGGTGGACGCCAACGGGCTTTTTCGCGCATGAAACTCTCGGATCTGATCACCCCGGAACTCGTCGACGTGCCGCTCCAGGCGGCCGACAAATGGGAGGCTCTGGCGCGAATTGCCGCCGTTCCGGCCGCTGCCGGGCGTTATCCGGCCGATTTCGCGGCCACGGTCGAAGAGGCCCTGGTCCTGCGCGAGCGCAGCATGACCACGGGGATGGAGAACGGCATCGCGATCCCGCACGCCGCGATCGACGGCCTCGACGACCTGGTCGCGGTGCTCGGGCTGAATCCGGTCGGAATTCCGTTCGAGACGCTCGATGGCGCCCCCGCGACGATCGTGATCGGGCTCATCATCCCGCGCAGCAAGAAGCTGATGCACATCAAGACGCTCGCGGAGATCGCCAAGCTGCTGTCGCGGGCCGAGGTGCGGGACCGGTTGCTACGGTGCACGGCCCCTGAAGAGGCCGTCGCGGCGCTCGCCGAGCTGCAGGGGCAGCCGCGGTAGGACTCGCTGGGCCGTTCGGTCGCCGGATCCAGGCTGGAACTGGCAGGAAACGGCTTCCGGCCTAGGATGTTCCGTTCGCCCCCGGGTCCGGCCGGGTGGGCGCTGCCAACCGTGACCCTCGACGCTGACGACCCCGACCAGACCGCGCCACCCGCGCCCGGGGAGGCCCGTGCTCCTCGGGAGGACGGTGTCGGTCTGAACGCGTCCCGTGTGGCTTCCGGCGCAGACTTTCCACAGGAGAACTCACACTTCTTCGACATTGCGCCGGAGGGTGGGCTGGATCGGCTCTTCGAGGCCGTTGGCGAGGCGCGTCGTGGGCGCGGTCAGGGCCACGGCAACGGTGTCGCCGAGGCTTTTGACGCCATTCCCGGCGGACTGCCTGCGGGGCCAGCTGCGCTGAACGCCGCGAGCGCTGACGGCGACCGCCGCAGCGCCAGCGCCGGTCGCGGGTTGGTGTTCGGGGCCCTGCTCGCGTTTGCGGTCATGGTGTGGCCGGCGATGCGGGCCGTTGGTCTGGGTCTCGACCGCGCGCCGGATCCCGAGCTCGGTCTCGGCCTCGGCGCCGCGATCGGTGGGTTTTTGGTCGGGGTCGCGCTACGGCGCCGCCGGCCGACCGTGCCGTGGCTCGGGTTGCTGACGGCGATCGTGGCCATCAGTCTCGCCGTGGCCTCGGGTGCCGGCGCGGGGTTCGGGGTGCCCGGGGTCCCGTGGTCCGGGCTGCCCGCGACCTGGCTGCGGCCGATGGCCGTCGCAACGGCGTTGCTGCTCGGACTGGCGCTCGGCGCACTGGCGCCCGCCCGTGGCTGGTTGCCGGTGCTCGCGAGTGGGATCGGTGCGTTGCTGTTCGTGGTCGCCTATCGCCTGCTCGGGCCGCACTGTCCCGTCCATTGGCAGTCCGCTGCGTTGCTGCTCGCGCCGGGGGTCGCGCTGCTGGCGGCGGGTCGGGTGCGCGGCGCCGGGTTGCTGCGGCTGGTGCCCAGTGTGAGCGCCGCCGCCGTCGCGATCGTGCTCGTGCAGTGGGCGGCCGATCCGGCGTTGGCGCCGGAACTGCGCCAGGCGATCGCAGCGGGTCGCGCCCGGCCGTTGGCCCGACACGGCGAAGCGGTTCTGATCTACGACCGCAGAACGCAGGAACTGCAGCTCTGGCAGCGCGGCCAGCTCGTCGATGCCGAAGGGCCCGATCGGCCGCGGTCCCCGTTCGTCGCGACGGCCGTGCGTGCGCTGACCAGCCCCGGCGATCGGGTGCTGGTCCTCGGGGCCGGCCTCGGTCGGTTACCGGCGGCGCTCGCGACCGCGGGGCTGCCCGGTGCGGAGATCGTGCACCACCGGCTGGAGGTCACGCCGCTGCTGGGCCGCGGCCGGGCGATCGGTGCCGTGGACGATCCCGCCGGGACCGAAGTGTCGGCGACGAGCGGGATCTTCGGCGGGCGGCGGCTCGCGGGCGCTCGCGCCACGCTCGCCGCGCTCCCTGCCGGTTCTCGGCAGGTGATCGTCGTGGGGGAGCCACTGCACGGTTGCGATGCGTTCGCGACGGCCTCCGTCGACCGGGCCGGCGGCGAGGAGCCGCTTCGAGACCATTCAACCCAGTCGCGCAGCGATCGCACGAGGTCACCGGTCGGCGACTGGCAGTGCGAGCTCGCGGCTCAACGCGAGCTCCGGCGGGTCGCCGGCGATGGCCTCGTCGTGCAGCCGTTCGCAATGGATCGCACGCCGCCGGGGCGACTCGCGGCGTTGCTTACGGCCGCCGCGGTCGCCCATCCGACCAACGTGGTGCTCGCCATCGGGGACTGCGGGCTGTTGCTCAGCGTGGCTCGTCCGTGGCGTTGGCCGGCGGCGACGGCGTTCGACTCGTGGCCAGCGGCGGCGCGATGGCAGGCGCACGCGGCCCATCTCGGATCAGCCGAGGACCTGCAGCGCGCCTGGCTCGGGACCGTCACGGCGGAACGCCAGCTGGCCCGACCGGCCGTCCTGCTCGCGGCCGGCGGTGGCGGTGAGGCCGGCGCCGGCGATACCGATTGGCCGCAGACTGCAGCGAGTGCGGGTCGGCGCGCGACCCTTCGCGTGCTCCACGATTGCCTCGAGCCCGCGCCGGCGCTGACCGCCGCGGGCTCGTCGCAGCTGCTGTGGTGGGTCGATCTGCGTTCGCGATTGCGCGCGTTCGAGCGCTCGCTGCGGCAGGCCGGCACGGATCCGGTCGCGCGCGAACGGTTGCGTTCCGCGGCGGCCGCGTTCCTGCCCACGGGGGGCCGCTCGGCGGCCGTCCAGGCGGCTCTGGCGTTACCCGACGCGGCCGGCACGCGGTTCGCCGACCCCGAGTTCGCGACGCTCGCCGCGTTCGCGATCGATCCGACGTTCCACGACACGCTGCCGCCGCTGCTCGCGGACCTGCCACGACCGCTGCGGCGTTTCGGTGATCTGGAAGATCTCGCGCGGCTGCCTGCGCCCGCGCGCCTGGCCGAATTGCTGGCCGAGACCAGCACGCTCGCCGTCGCCCTGCGGGTGCGGTTTCCGTCGGCCTGTGCGCGGGCTCTCGTCGCCGAGCTCGCCCGCGGTCCGCTCGCGGCGGCGCAACTCGAGGCCCTGCGCCAGCTCGCCGACCCGTTCGTGCTCGCGATGGCCGGGCGCGCGCTCGCCGAGCGCTCGGCGTTGCCCGAACTCATCGGGCTCTGGCGTCGCGACCTCGCGATGCCGGCCGTGCTCGCGCTGCTGCTGCGCGGGACGACGGTCGAGCGGCAAGGGCTGGCTGGCGTGCTCGCGGGCCGGCGCGACGAACGTTCGCTCGCGGCCCTCGCAGCCCTGATGCTCGATCCCGAACTGGCGGTGCGCGAAGCCGCGGCCCGCGCCGTCCCGATCACCGGTCGCGGCCGGATCGAGTTCGATCCGAAATGGGGCTACGGAAAGCGCTTCGTCGCAGCGGAGCGGGTCCGCGTTCTGCATAATCGCGCGCCATGACCGAGCTGACTGTTTCCGCCCTGGCCGAGATGGTACAGGGCCGCCTGATCGGCGATGGCACGCGGGTGATCCGCGGCATCGGGGACCTTCGCCAGGCGCAGCCTGACCGTGTCGGCTTCGTGCGCGACGAGCGCTGGGCCGATGCGGCGAAGGGCACGCAGGCCGGCGCATTGCTGACCGCCGCAGAGCTCGAGACGGACGCGGTGCAGATCCTCGTCGCCGACGTCGACTATGCGTTCCTCGTGATCGCGAGTCACTTCCACCCCAAGCCGCAGGCGGTCGAGCACATGGTGCACGGCAGCGCGGTCGTGCACCCCGAAGCCGTGCTCGAAGAACCCGTGCAGATCGGTGCCAACGCCGTGGTCGGGCGCGCGAAGATCGGGGCCGGCACGGTGGTGATGGCGAACGCTACGATTGGCGACGACGTCACGCTCGGCCGTGATTGCGTCCTGTATCCGCAGGTGACGATCTACGACCAGGTCACGATCGGCGACCGGTTCGTCGCGCATGGCGGCTGCGTGATCGGCAGCGACGGTTTCGGCTACAAGCCCGAGGGCGGCAAGTGGCACAAGGTGCCGCAGCTCGGTGGCGTCCGCATCGGCGACGACGTCGAGCTGGGGGCGAGTACCGTGATCGATCGCGGCGCGGTCAACGACACCGTCATCCACGAGGGCTGCAAGCTCGACAACCTCTGTCACATCGCGCACAACGTCGAACTCGGCCGGCACACGATCATGGCCGCGGGTGCGATGGTCGCGGGCTCGACCAAGGTCGGCGAATACAACATCTGGGGCGGTCAGGCCGCGTGCGCGGGGCACCTCACGATCGCGCCGCACGTGCACCTCGGTGGCGGCACGAGCCTGTTGCGCAGTATCCGTGAGCCCGGCGAATACATCGGCTACCCGCCGATCGAGAAGAAGGCCTGGGTGCGCCTGCAGAAACAGATCGTCGACTTCCCGGCGATGCGCGCCGATTGGAAGAAGGCGCAGGAAGAGCAGGAGTGAGGTCGCGCGGCTCGGCGCGCCAGCCGTCTACGTCAGCCAGTCGCTGACGCGCGCGCCGATCGCGGCGCGGATCTCGTCGCGAACCTTCTGATACACCTCGAGGGGGCCGCCGAACGGGTCGCGGATGTCGAGCTGGTCGGCGCGCAGCATCTGGATCTTGCGCGCGGCGTCGGGGAACTCGGCGAGCAGCGCCTGGCGGTGGCTCTGGCTCAGGCAGTAGACGCGCGTGCTGTGCGCCATGAGCTCGGGCGTGACGAGCTGGCTCTGGTGGTTGCTCAGGTCGAGGCCGAGTTCTTGCCCCGCCGCGATGCTGTTGTCGCTCGCGGGCATGCCGTCGAGTGTCGAAATGCCCGCGCTCGCGAACGCGAACCCACGCGCGAGCACGTCGCCGGGATCGATCTCGAGATGGCGCGAGACGAGGTCACGGGCGAGCGCTTCGGCGAGCGGCGAACGGCAGGTGTTGCCGGTGCAGACGAACAACGTGAGTTCGGCGGCGGTATGGAGCACCTGATCGGCATCCAGGATGCCGGCGCGCAGGACCTCGAGTCGGTCGCCGAGATCGCGGACGACGGTCGAGGCGTTGCCGAGCGGCGAGATGCCGTCGTCGACGAGCAGATCGAGCGCGTCGCCGAACTGCGTGTGGATCGCCGCGGGATCGAGCAACGGCGGTTCGCCCGCGCGATGGACGCCCGTCAGCCACAGCGGTTGGCCGGCGGCGCGGATCACTTCCCGGGTGAAGTCGTGGGCGGGCAGTCGCAGGCCGACCGTCGGGGTTGCGTTGCCGGCCGGGTCCGGATCGGTGGCAGGGAGAGCCGAGTCGCCGTCGTCGGCCGAACTACTCGGCACGACGATCGTGAGCGGTCCGGGCCAGTAGCGGTCGAGCAGGCGCGTGACGCGGTCACTGAAGTCGCCCGCCAGTGGCGCGGCATCCATCCGGTCCGGAAGATGCCAGGTGAACGTGTGACTCGCGTCGAGCCCCTTGAGCGCGCGAATGCGGGCGACGGCGTCTTCGTGGCTCGGCAGGACCGCGATGCCGTAGATGGTCTCGGTCGGCAGCACGCAGAGCTTGCCCTGGCGCAGCAGGGCGACGGTCTCGTCGACGAGCGTCTTGGGATCGGCGTCCGCGAGCACGCGGCGGTCGCATGGCATGGCGGGACGATACCAGGGCGGGCGAGAAGCGCGAGGATTCTGCGGGCCGCGCGCGTATCCTCGCCCGCGCTCCATGCCCGCGAATGCCCGCCAAGAACGTGCCGATCGGATCCGCCTCGAGCGGCTCGCGCAGCTCGGCACGCTGCTCGCGGGGTTCGCCCACGAAGTGCGCAACCCGCTGAGCACGATCGGGCTCAACCTGCAGCTCGTCCTCGAAGAGTACGCCGCGGCCGAGAGCGCCCGCGACAAGCGCACGCACAAGCGTTTGTCGACCGTGCACGCGGAGGTGCAGCGGCTGCAGACGATCCTCGAGGAGTTCCTGAGCTTCGCGCGCGCGCCCGAACCCAAGCTCGTGCCGGTCACACTGAACGACGGCCTGCAGGAGGTCGTTGAGTTCCACCAGCCGGAGATGGCCGAGGCCGAGGTTTCGCTGCGGTTCTATCCTGACAGCGCGGTCCGCGAGATCGCGGCGGACTGGAACTTCCTGCGCGCGGCGATCGTCAACCTGCTGCGCAATGCGCGCGATGCGACCCCCGCGGGTGGCGAGATCCTGCTGTCGACGAAGCGCGTCGCCGGCAGTGATGGCCGACCCGATCACGTGCTGGTCCGCGTGACCGACACCGGTGCCGGCATTGCGCCCGAACTGCAGGAGCGCGTGTTCGAGCCCTACGTGAGCACGAAGAAGGCCGGCACCGGGCTCGGCCTCGCGACCGTTCGCCGCGTCGTCGCCGAGCATGGCGGCACGCTCTCCATGGAATCCGAGATCGGCAAGGGCACGCAGTTCACGATGACCCTGCCGCTGCAGGACGCCTGACCAGTATGACGACCGACCCGATCCTGATCGTCGACGACGACGACGCCCTGCGCGAATCCCTCGAGGCCGCGCTCGAGATCCTGCCCGTGGCGATCACGTCGGCGAGCACCGGTGACGAGGCCGTCGAGTTGCTGGGGCAGCGGCGGTTTGCGGTCGTGGTCACCGATCTCAAGATGCAGGGCACCGACGGTTTTGCGGTGCTCGACGCGGCCAAGCAGAGTTATCCCAACTGCCGCGTCGTGATGCTGACCGGTCACGGTTCCCGCGACGTCGCGGTGCAGGCGATGGAGCGCGGCGCGACCTACTACGTCGAGAAGCCGGTCGACCTCGGCGAGTTTCGCGCGAAGGTCAAGCGTTCGCTCGAGGACCACAGCAAGGACGTCGCCTACGACGACCTCAAGGGTCAGATGGAGCGCACGTTCGGCATCGAGGGCATCGTCGGGCAGGACCCGCGCATGCAGCGCGTGCTGTCGCTCGTGCGTCAGATCGCGAGTACGGCCGCGTCGGTTCTCATCCTCGGCAGCTCCGGCACGGGCAAGGAACTCGTCGCGCGGGCGATCCACACGCTGTCGCCGCGCAGCAAGCGCCCGTTCGTCGCGATCAACTGCGGCGGCATGTCGGAGGGCACGATCGAGTCGGAGCTGTTCGGTCACATCAAGGGCGCGTTCACGGGCGCCGTCGCGGATCGCGAAGGCAAGTTCGAGTACGCGGACGGCGGCACGCTGCTGCTCGACGAGGTCGGCGACATGCCGATGGCGACACAGGTCAAGCTGCTGCGCGTGCTCGAAGAGCGCGCGATCTCGCGCCTCGGGGACAACCGTCTGCGACCCGTTGACGTGCGTGTGCTCGCGGCGACCAATGCCGACCTGCAGCAGAAGGTCCAGGACGGCGTCTTTCGTCAGGACCTCTACTTCCGCCTCAAGGTCGTCACGATCGACCTGCCGCCGCTCAGCGAACGGCGCTCCGACATCCGCCTGCTCGTCGAGCACTTTCTGCAGCACTTCAGCGATCTGCACGGCAAGGACGTCGAGTCCATCGATCGCGATGCGCTCATCGCGCTGATGCAGTACGACTGGCCCGGCAACGTCCGTGAACTGCGCAACGCCGTCGAGTCGATGGTCGTGCGCACCAAGGGCAACATCCTCACCCGTGCCGACCTGCCACCCGAGATCAGCGCCCCGATCCCCGCTGACAGCGACGCGTGGCAGTTCCTCGCCGGTCGCACCTGGCAGGAGGTCGAGCGCAACCACATTCGCGTCGCGCTCGAGCTGACGTCGGGCAACCGGCAGAAGGCTGCGAAGTCGATGGGGGTGTCCGAGCGGACCCTGTATCGCAAGATCAAGGAGTATGGGCTGTAGGCTGGCAGGCCGGTGACCTGCAGCGGCGCCGCGCCTCAGGGCGTGCCGATGCGGATGCGCAGTGCGCCACTCATTGCCACGCCCAGAGGATTGGCGCCGGCGTCCCACATGGCGGTCTGGCCATAGACGACCAGTCCGACGATCGCGCTGCTCGCTGGGATGGCGAAGGTCACGGCGGCGTGGCCCAGCGAGTCGGATACGAGCGGTTCGGTCGTGTTCGCCGATACCAACAAGCTGCAGCCTGGGGCGCCCACCTGGGTGAGGTCCCAGGGCAGGGGTCGCGCATACGATGCCGTGTTCGACGTGCCGAGGATCAGCAGGCCATTGGTGTTCGGGGCCGCCTGACTCACATCGAGGGTGAAGCCTCGTCCGATCTCCGGCAGGTCTGCGGTCGTGAGTTCGGGAGCGACGAACGGGCCAGCAACCGGGCAGCCGAGGCGCCAGACGGCATGGTCCGGGGCGCTGAACAGCGGCAGCCAGGTGCCGATGCCGAACTCCAGCAGCGTCGGGGATGCGGAGGGCGCCCCGATCGTTAGCAGCGCCGAGTCGAAATCCGCCGCGATGTGCACGAGATGGATCCGCTCGCCCGTCGCGACCGGCAGTGGTGGCGTCAGGGTCGTGGACACCCAGCCCGTCGTCATCGGGACGGCGAGTTGGCCCGTCGCTGTCGCCGTGGCGGCAGGGATCCCGCCGGCGTCGCGATGGATCGACAGGCGACCTCCGCCGGTGCCGCTGCGGGTGAAGAGATCGACCCGGTCGATGACCATCGCCTGATTCATGATGGCGGTGTACGCGACTCGCAGAGGGCCTTGGACGGGGGAGGCGAGCCCGTTGCCGGTGTTCTGGTCGTTCTGTGATTGGCAGACAGGTGGGCTCGTGGCCGTGCCGACGCAGCCGTTGCCGAACGGCGTGGTGACACCAGGGTTGGTGCTGCAGGTGGTCAGCGGGCTCGGGATGCTGTGATCGCTCGTGAACGAAGCCAGCAGCTCGGCACAGTTCGGCGTGCCGTTGTTGAGGTTGGCGTCGTTGTCATCGAGCAGGTAGATCTCGCGCACAGCGGCGGGAATCGACCGGGCGTCGGCGGCGATCGATCCGATCACGAGGGACTCCGCGAGCTGCCGACCGGCCACCGCACCATGCCTGGCGATCAGGCGCTCGCGCAGTTTCCACGCGCCGCCCATCCAGGGCAGGCCACCTGCGTGGCCGACGCCGTTGGGGTACTGCTCGTTGTTGCGCGCGTCGCGGACGTGCTGACCCGGACCGTAGAAGTCCTCGCCGATGATCGGTTGCCCCGTGCTGTAGTTCGCCACGATGTCGGCCCAACCCTCGGACAGCTTGTCGAAGGCGAAGCCACCGAAGGCGTCGTCGAGGCCGTGGCCCCACTCGTGCTCGATCACGGTTGGGAACGCGAAGTTCGGACAACCCGCGGCCACGGAGGCCGCTGCGAAGCGCACCCCCGGCGGCTGACCAGGGACGTAGTAGGCGTTGCAGAGGGTCAGGTTGTCGTTGACCCTCACCACGAGACTCTGCAGTGCCATCAGGTTCGGGTGATTGCCCAGGATGTGAGCCTGACGCGCGAATCGGGCGACCCGATCCGTGTAGTAGAACGCCGTGCTCTGCGCGATCTCGAACTCGCTCGCGTTGGCGTCGTAGACCTGGATCGAACCAGGTGTTCCTGGCGTGATCGTTGCGGTCGTCGACATGGGCATACCACGAACGGCGGTCATCGTGCCGACGTGTTCTGCGGCGTTGAAGCTGACATCGACCGTGACCGGTGCCGAGCCGGCGTGCGGGATCGAGAACCAGCCCGACAGGTCCGTGAGCGCCGAGCCGCCACCGCGGACCGTGACTCGCACTCCCGCGAGGGGGCGATTGACCGCTGCGGTGCCGGGGCCGAAGCCGTCGGCGACGTAGCTCCGGACCGTGCCGGTCACGGGCAGCTTGCCGGTGCCCGGCCGCGCTGTTGCGGGGCTGGTGGCGGCGGTCGTCCGGTGTGGCTGGCGCGTCACGGTCTCCGAAGTGCTGGCGAGGAGCGAGCAGCGGGTGCGCTCGAACTGGATGAAACCGCCCGTGTGCGCGTCGACGTACGCGAGGCCGGCGGCGATCGTGTTCTGTAGATCCACTTCCCAGGCGAGGCGTGGAACGCATGGCTCATCCGCGGTTCGATCGGCCCACAGCGTGAGCCGGGCGGGTGCGGTCGGCCGGCGGGGTCTTGGTACCACGCGGACCTTGGCCGTGGCGACAGCGGTTGCCGCCGGGACCGTTGGCTGGACCGGATAGCTCGGGTCGATCGCGAAGCACACCGAACCAAAAAGGGCTACGACGCCCGAGTCGTGCAGGCGCACATCGGCCCGCCCTTGGATGACGGGTATGCCGCGAAACCTCTGCTCGAACACCAGGATGTGCATCTGGCGCACGCGGGCGTAGGTGTCGAGTTCGAACGTGCTCGCGCCCTGCCCGAGGAGAGCCGCGTGGTCGTTGAGCAGCTGCCGCGCGATCGCCGTTGCCGTGGCCCGATCTTCGACGAGCGCGGAGTGTCGCGGCAGGCCCGGCCCGAAGATGGCCGCGGGAGTGCCCGCCGCGCGATTCCACTCGACCCGCCAGTGGTCCGTCCGATCCGGGCGAGAGTGCGCCTTCGCAAAGCGGTACCAGGCGTTGGTGATGCCGAGACGGCGCTGCTCCAGCCATGTGCCGGCCGCCGGTTCGGGCGCCTGAGCGACCGCGATTTCCGGCGTGATGGCGAGGAGCGAAGCGGCGGCGAGGAGTGCCGATGGGGTGTTCATTCGTCGGCCCGCGTTGGTGGTGGCGAAGCGGCACAGGGCGGCGGGCGGCGCGCGCGTTGCCGGCGACTCGCCCCGGTTCCAGGCCGTCCCAGGATCCGCCGTCGCCGCTGGCTCGTCAACCCGGCTCGTTACCGCGGCCCCTGCCCGGTGGCTGCGACGCCGGCGGGTCCCCGAAAAGTGATGACGTTCGAGAAATCCGCGTTAGCAGCGGACTCGTCCGGGCACCCCTCGGGAATCGGGCGATCACGAAGCGTCGCCCTTCGAGTTACTTGTTCCCAGGAGAATGAGATGCTGAGATCTGTACGGCCAGCCGGCGCGATGATCGCCGGGCTGTTGTCGATCGCGACGATCGGGGCGCAAGACGCGCCAGTCATGTGGGCCGAGGCGCCGCCCGAATGGGTCGAGCCAGCGCGAGCAGCCGCCTTTGCCGGGTTCGTCGCGAGTCATGGGCCGCATCGCGCCCGCTGGTGCCGGGCGACCGGTACGCCGAGCGAGGTGTTCGGTCGCGGACTGAAGGTCGACGCCGCTGCCGTGTCGGGGCCCGAAGCCGCCCAGGGCGCGGCGCTGGCGGCGCTCGCCGAGCACGCCGCGCTCCTGGCACACGAGGACGATGTCTGGGTACCGCGGATCGCGCGGCGCGTCGGTCCGCTGTTCATGCTGGTGTTCGACCAACAACGCAATGGTCTACCGGTCGTCGGTGGCCGCGCGGACGTGCGGATTCACGTCAAGGGCCGAATCTCGATGCTCGGCGCCAAGAGCTTCGCGATCGACCCGGCCAGCAAGCCGTTGCCGGCGATCACCGCGCAGGATGCCGCGATGGCGGCGTGCGCAGCGCTCGAAGTTCGATCGCTGCGGCCCGCGATGATTGCGCTGCAACCGCCGCCGCACCGCCTGGTCTACTGGGCCAATGCGCATGCCGAGGTCGCATCATCCGCGCACCTGTGCTGGGAGGTCACGATCGACGCGCTCGCGGAGAAGATCGTCGGCCGGGCCTACGTGGACGCCCGCACCGGCGAACTGCACGGCTACGAGACGGATCTCAGTTACTGCTCGAGTGGTCACACGCACGTTCGTGGTTTTCACCCCGGGCTGAGTCGCCGGCTCGAGGTTGCGGATCACTTCGGTGACGATGCTTCGGCGAGCAACGCGACGCGGGCTCCCGCAACGGCTGCGGTCAGCGTGCCGGTGCCCATCATCGGCAACGTCAACGCCGTGATTCCGATCAATCACGATCCCGGGGATCTGACGAACTCGACAACTCGCACGAACACGCTTCAGGTCGTACCGCTGCGTGGCGTTCGAGTGCGCGTGCCTAGCACTGGCGCGTTCGCGTACACGGACGCCAGCGGCGCGTTCTCGATCCCGCATCCGAGCGGGACCGCGGTGCCGATCGAGGTGAAGTTGCTGGATGCGGAGCGCTACCGCGCGATCCTGCCGCATCGTGGTGCCGCCCTTACGGCAACGCCGACCGTGACCCCGGGGGTCTCGTTCACGGTGAACCTCGGCGCGATCGCGTCGATCACGGAGGACGATCTGTCGCAGACGACGACGGCCTACTACCTCGATTCGGTCAGTCGGTATCTCGAGGGCATCGTCGGACCGTTGCCGGCCCGCACGTTCAATCTGCTGGGCGCCGTGAACTCGCCGCAGGTGTGCAACGCCTTCTACTCGGCGCACTCCGACGCGATGACGTTCTTCGCGAGTCCGCAGAGCCAGAACATCCAGACCAACAGCACTACGGTGCCGTGCAACGCGTTCACCAACAGCGCCTACTCGAACATCATCCAGCACGAGTACGGTCATTTGCTCGATGACGTCTTCGGCGGCGAGAGCTTCTACGAAGGCTTGTCCGAGGGCTGGGGTGACATCATCGGCATGTATCACGTTGGCCGCGAGTTCGTGAACGAGCAGTTCTACAACTCGATGGCGCTCCCGGCCCATGACTGGGCGCGCAGCGGCAACAACACCCAGCAGTGGGACAACTGGGCAGCCATGGGGCAGACCGGTTGTGACTACCCGACGGGTGCGACGCCGGCCGCGATGGAGGTGCACTGCCAGGGTGAATCCTGGATGGGTTTCGCGTGGAAGGTGCGCAGCAACTTCATCGCGAGTGTCGGTAGCAGCCAACAGAACGCGTTCCCGACGGCTGCGGCGGCCATCGCGCACGCCGAGTCGATCGTGATCGGTTCGATCGTGGCCAATGCCGCGGACCAGAACGGTGCCGTGCTGCAGGTCTATCTGCTCGACGACGACGACGGGGACCTTACCAACGGGGCGCCGCACTCGTTTTGGATGAACCCGGCCGCAACTGCGCACGGGCTCACGGTCCCGACGTCGAACAACGGTGTCACGGGATTCACGCCGTACGGCACCGGCTGCCAGGCGTTCGCCAACCTGCAGATCGACGTGGCGGCGCAGCCGCGTATCGGTCGGCAACTCGTCCTCATCGGTCGCAACGCGCCGGCGTTTGCTCCCGCGGTGGCGGCAATCGGTACTTCGAATGCCAGCGCCAATGGCGTGCCGTTGCCGCTCGACCTCACGCCGTACGGCGCCCCCGGCTGTGACCTGTTGTGCAGCGTCGATCTGGTCCTGCCGGGGCAGACGGATGCTCAGGGTACGTCGCTGGCTGGTTGGGTCATTCCGTTCGACCCGGCGCTCGTCGGGGCGAGCTTCTTCTGTCAATGGCTGATCGCCGACCCCACGGCGAACGCGGCCGGTTTCGTAATGGGCCAGGCGGCCCGGGGAGTCGTGTCCCAATGATCGTAACTACACAACGTGGTGCACGCCTCCCGATGGTCGCGTGCGGTCTTCTCCTGACATCGTTGGTCTCCGCCCAGTCGGACTGGGCCGAGCTCTATCCGATGCCGCGCATCGAATACGCGATGAGCATGATCGAGCAGGGGCCGGGAGTCACCGGCCAGATCGTCATGTTCGGCGGTCAGACCGATCCCGCGAGCGCCGTCAGTGCGCCCGCGCCGCTGGGCGATACGTGGATCTGGCAAGGGGGAGAATGGAGTCGGCACAAACAATCGGGCGGGCCTCAGCGGCGTAACGCCGCGGCCATGTGTCGGGGTCCCAACGGCACGCTCGTGTTGTTCGGTGGCCTCAACGCCGGCCAGGTTCTCAACGATACGTGGACTTGGGACGGCCAGAAGTGGACGTACCACTTGCCGGCAGTCTCACCGTCTCCGCGTGACCTGCACGCGATGGCGTACGATGCGGGTCGCGGGGTCGTCGTTATGTTCGGAGGCACCGACGGTAGCGGCAACCAGCTGAGTGATACCTGGGAATGGAACGGCACGACCTGGACCCAGCAGGCGACGCAGGGTGCGCCGTCTGCGCGGGAAGGGCACGTGTTGCTGTACTGCGCCGCCAACTCGAGCATCTACCTGCACGGTGGCTGGGGTGGCGCGTTCTCTTCGCAGCTCTACCGCTTCGATGCGATGACCCCGCGTTGGAACCTGGTGGCGAACACCTCACGGGCGGTCGCCTACCACTACGGTGACTACGATCCGGGGACCGGCCGAATCGTTCTCGGCGGCGGTCAGTACTTCGCTACGGGCTCGATCCGCAACAACACGCTGGGCTGGCTGGTGACGCCCTCGAACTCTTCGATCACGACGTTCAGTGGCCACGCGATGGCCGTGCCGACGCTCAATCGGTATGGCATGACGGCCGGCGACCTCGACGGCAACGGTCACAAGTTCTACCTCTTCAAGGGGGCCGGATCCGGTCTCACCACGGAGCGTTCCTCGACGCAGGAGTTCCATTCGTCGGGGACCAGCTGGAGCAGCAGCACGTTGCAGCGCTTCAATGGCCCGCCGAACACGCACGGCGGCGCGATGGTCTATGACGAGACCCGCGACCGGATGGTTCTCGTCACCGGCGCGCGCTACGTCGACGCTTCGATGCCGAACGCGGCGCATCCGTGCAACCAACAGGATCCGCCGACCGGCACTCGAGCCAGTAACGGCTGGGTCGCAGCGGGTGGCAGCGTGCAGTGTGGTTCGGCGACGTTCGTTCCGCCGCGGATCTTCGACGACTTCATCGGCGACTGGTCTCGGGCCAAGACCAGGCGCCCCTGCAGTCGGCGCCAGGGCTCGGGC
>JANSXC010000011.1 GCA_024743115.1 bacterium
CGCCGCCAACGTTCGTTCTGAGCCAGGATCAAACCCTTCACTTGATGAGTTCATCCATTTCTTTCTGTCGCTCCCACAGGCCCAACCGAAGCTGGTCCTGCAGGGCTGGCTGCCGGCACGCACTTACGCCCCGCTTCCACGACGAACCGCATCAGACTCTCGCCTGACGCTATCCGCCCATGGCTACGGCACTTCCGTGCATCGCTCTTGCGAACGATACGCAGACGTACGCGCCGACCTCTTGCTCACACGCTTTCTTTCGAGGCCACCCAGAATGTCAAAGATCTGCGCCAGAACGGGTTGCCGCTCCGGCGCGAAGGGCGAATAAACCTAGCGAGCGCCCGGGTCTTGGCAAGGCCGCAGTCGAGTATTTTTGACGCCTGCGTAAATCTTTGCACAGAGCAAGCTTGGGCGAGCACTGCGCTCAACGCAGTGACTCGATCCGGGCCGCCCGTTCGGGATTCCGGGCACGGATCCTCGCCAACCCCTCCGCGCCCGGCAAAATGATGCGCAGGGTGTCGATCTCGCGACCATCGAGCGCCGTGGCTCGAACCGTCAAAGCCGATGGCAACGCCTCCACGGCACACCAGTGGTAGGCCGGATCGAGCACGACCGCCCCTTTCCCCAATCCATTCGCGACGGCCATCGGCATGACGTCGTAGACGCTCTTGCCGCCGCCACCGGTGACGATCAGGGGCAAACTCTCCGGCTTGCCCGGCGAGGACTCGAACCGCTGGTAGCAGTGATCGTGCCCCGAGACGTAGAGGCTGACGCCGTGTTCCTCGAGCACCGGCTCCAGGTACAGCAGCAGATCGGCGCGGTCCTGCTGCCGCGATGCGCTGCGCATGGGATAGTGCGTCGCCACGACGATCCACGGCTCGGAGCGGCTTGCGAGCTCGCGCAGCAGGAAGTCATGCCCCGGGTGCCCCGGCTCGAACCTGCCGTTGACCTCGAACATGTTGCTGCAGTCGAGACAGATGACCCCGACACTGCCGAACGCGAACGAGTAGCAGCGCGGATCACCGGTCGCGTCGCCGACCGGCAGATCGAGATTGGCGATCGTCTGCAACCCTCCGGTATCCATGACGTCGTGGTTGCCGAGCGCGGCATAGAACGGCGCGTCGCGCAGCACGTCGGCAAACGGCCGGAAGAAGGCCGACGAGTAGTGACAGTGCCGCCCGCGCGGATAGACGATATCGCCGAGATGGAGCACGAAATCGGGCTTGCTCGCGGCCATCGCATCGCCGATCTGCGACACGCGACCCCGCGGCGGCAACCAGTGCCAGCGGGCGGGCAGGTGCATGATCGGCGCGTTCTGCAGCCAGACCCACCAGGGCTGGCCACCCGAATCGCCGATCATCGCGAACCGCACGGGCGCCCGGTCATCGGCCGGGGCGGTGGCGAGCCGCCCGCCACCGCGCAAGGCCTCGCCTTCCCGAACCTCGTAGGTGTATTCGGTTCCGGCCGCCAGACCCGTCAACCGCAGCCGGTGACGGCGCCGGGGCTCGGCCGTCTCCGCCTGTGCAACGATCTCGCCGCCGCCATCACGGACCTCGCAGCGCAGCCGCGTCGGCGCCGCCGTGATGGTCACGACGGACGCCGAATCCGTCGTCACCCGCTGCAAGAACGGTGCGGTATGCAGCGGCGGCGACTCGATGACGGGCAACCACAGGCAGCCGAAGGCCGCGACCCAGATCAGACGACGGACGAGGCGAACGCGCACCCCGAAGTTGTAGGGCGGGAGCCGCTCCGACGGTAGACCACACGGCACCCACCGAGCGATCGCCCGACGCGATACCGGCCCGGCTACGCCATCACGAGTCTGCGTCTGCGGCGCCGCCGCTCAGCCCCTTCGTGATCAGCGGTTCTGTTCGGCAGCAACCCGCTTCAGCTCGGCCGCCAGCGGTGGCTGGAGCGTCCCCGAGCCATAGTGGGCGCCGACGGCAAGCGCGTCCTCGACCGACTTCCCACGGACGTAGTAGGCGTGGCTCGCCACCAGCGCGGCACCGTACTCGGGTTCGCCGCGCACGATGACGAAGCGATCCCTGCCGTTCTGGCGGCACTCGTCATAGAACTCACCGAGACGCTCGGCCTCGGCGCGACTCGGCAACTCGGCTTTCCGCGGCAGGTGCAGGTAGTGCTTGCCCGCCGCGGCCATCTCGCGGTCGACCTCGGGCGCCGGTTCCGCCGTCGTATCGACGACGCCGCGCCAATGGTGCGTCCGCACACGGGTCAGCGTCTCCGCGTCCTCGATGTCGCCGACGATGAACCACGGCATCTGGCGCGGATAGCGAATCTCCTTGCGATCGAGGATCGGCAGCGCGACCGCAGCGTTGGCGCCGTCGCCCTCCCGGTCGAAGTCGACGCCAACGGCCAGGCCCCAGGCGCGAGACAACGTCTCGTGCGTCTGCTCACGCAGCTTCTCGAACAACTTGTCCGCGGGGTCGCCGACGATGAGCGTGATGGCCGCGTAGGTGAGCCGCGACATCCCCTCAGCCTCGAGACTGCGATCGATCATGTAGTCGATACACTCCTCGAGGCATGCGTCCGTCGGCACGAGCGCGACGAACTTCGCACGCTCGACCAAGGCCGACGGCAGGTCGAGCCGCTCGTCGTCGCCGGGGATCGGGACCGTGACCATGTGCAGCGGGATGGCGGGATCGACCTCGAGCTCCTTGCCGCCGGGCCGCATCCGCATACGCGAGCCGAACTCGAACTTCCCGCCGCGCTGCCCGCGGAAGACTGCGCCGACCCAGTCGCTGACGGCCTTGCCGTACTCGTCAGGGTCTTCGATCGGCAGGGGGTCGTCGTACGACAGCGCGAGCACGAGACCGCGCTCTGGCATGCTGCCGAGCTCTTCGGCGACCGCCGCGCGCGCCCTGGCGACATGCTCGTGAACCTCGGCGGCAGCGTCCTCGTGCCGCGCGAGAACGAACGCTGCCCTGCTCACGAACAGTCGATAGTCCCGCCAGCCGGTCGGTAGCTCGGGATCGGGCGGTGCCCACTCCACCGAGGTGCAGCCGGCAGCAAGGACGAACAGGGCAGCGAGGGGCGAATAGCGCATCGGATCCATCACGGGCAGTCGGGCACGGGGTCCCGTTCATGCACCGACGAGCGTCGCCTGTGCCAGAAAATCAGGGCGACCGCAACCCGGATCCCGAACCGCCGCTGCCGTCGTGCCGGCAGGTAACCCGCGTCGTGATGCCACCGCGCACGAACCAATCCGCCGTCACCACGAGCCGCCGCGGCGACAGCAGCTTCACGAGGTCGTTGCAGATGTCGTTCGTGACCTTCTCGTGGAACGCGCCGATGTTGCGGAAGCTCCAGAGGTAGAGCTTGAGGCTCTTGAGCTCGACACAAGCGTCACCCGGGACGTATTCGATGACGAAGGTCGCGAAGTCCGGCTGTCCGGTCTTGGGGCAGACGCACGTGAACTCGGGGCAATCGAGGCGAATCTCATAGTCGCGCGCCGGATTGGGGTTCGGGAACGTCTCGAGCAGGGAGGTATCGTGCGGGCGGGGCGCTTCGGCCATGACTGCATCGAAGCCGGACGTGCGATCGACCTCAACAGCCCGTTGCACAACTCGGCGAAGGAGCCGCGCCCAGCCGGTCGCGGCGTCCGGTCGGGCAGGCGCACGCCGCCGCCTGGGCTAGAACTCCACTTCGCGACCGCCGTCGGGCCCGAACGCCATGCACACGGGGCCGTCCGGATGACGGCAGCGCCGCGAACGACAAGGACTGCAATCGGGCGGGTCGGGATGCACGAGCGCCGTTGCTGCGATCGGGGCGGTTCGCGCCGGATCCTGCGAGCCGAACAGCACCCGGCACCGCGCACCGGTCGCCGCGAGCACGTGAGTCGCCCCCTGATCCGGCCCCACGACCTCACCGCCGCTCGCCGCGACGAGTCGTCCGAGCGCGACGAGCCGCCGGATCTCGCCGCGGCCATGGCGCAGTTCCGCGCCGAGATCACCGGCTGCCGGCTCGGGCGCCGGGAGCGCGGCTTCGGCGGGACCGAGCAGGCGCACCACTGGGATCGGATTCGAACGCGCGAGCTCGGCGATCGCCGCCGGCCGCAGGGCCCGCGGATCACGCGGGTCGGTCACGACGACGACGCAGAACGGCCGCGCAGGATCGATGCCGCGACGCGCCAGCTCGGCACGTTCGGCAGTGAGCTCCGCCGCCGTGGCGTCGAGCTCGGGTGCCTGCCACTCGAGACCCGGCGCGAGTTCGGCCGCGAGCGCGTGCGCAATCCCCGCCGGGTGTGGTGGCCCCCGATCGACCACGACGGTCCGCCGCAGCAGCCAGCGACTCAGCGGCTCCTGGCGCCACGCTGCGCCGGCCCCGACGCGATCACGAGCCGGGCTCAGCCACGCCACGAACGCGCTCTTCCAGTTGCCCTGCAGATCGAGCGCGACGTCGAAATCACGCGCCCGCAGCTCGGCCCGGAGCCGCCGCCAGGCCGCCAGCCCGCCGCGCCGATCGAACGCCAGCACCTCCGCGAGCGCGGGCAGACCCTGCACGAGCGGCACGTTCTCGGGCTGCGTGACGAGGGTCAGACGCAGTTCCGGGCGCGCCGCGTGCAGTGCCGCGATCGCGCCGAGCCCGTGCACGAGATCGCCCATCGCGGAGAGTCGCACCAACAGAACCGAATTCATCGCGCTGGCCTTCCTCGCGCTGGCCTTCCTCGCGCTGGGCCGACCTGGATCACTCCGGTCGCTCGTGCAACGAGAACACGGATCGCGCAGAGCAGAACCACACGCGATCACGATACTCCGCCGGCAACGGGCCGAGCGTTCCGCCGTGGGTCGTGAGCACGAAGCGGGCCTGCGGCTGCGCGCGACAGAACTCGTCACCGGGAACGATGAGCTCCCCGCCGAGCAGCATCTTGCTGTCGACGTGACCCCAGGTCTGCAGGTCGGCCACAGCACCGCGTGTCGCGAACTCGCGGCGCACGAGGTCGCCGACCGGGCCCGCGGCACGGGCCGAATCGCGGTAACTCAGCGCACGGTCCAACCCCGCGGTCCACGCGGCGATCACCGGCAGCGCGAGCGCGAAGGTCACGAGGTGCCGCGGGGTCCGGACGAGCATCGGCCCGAGGCCGACGACCACGAGTGCCCCCGCGATCGCGAGACCGACGTGTTCCATGTAGAGCGGCAGAGCCGCGAGCGCGATGGCCGCCAACGCGCTCATGACGCGCAAGACCCGGCGCGAGAAGATGCCGAGCGGCCGCACCTGACTCGCGAAGTGCGCCACGGCCGGCGCGACGGCGAACGTGAACAGCGGCACGTTCGGCAGCAGATAGCGCGTCGGCCGACCCGGAAAGAACGTGAGGATCACGATGGCCACGACCGCCGCGCCGCTGCACATGCGCAGCATCAGATCCGCCGAATCCATGCGCGCGTCACGCCGACCGCGCCATTCCCAGAAACACCAGAGCACGAGCGGTAGCTGAATGAGCACGGCGCGGGCCCAGAACAACGGGGTCTTGGCCGCGTGCTCCCAGCGGAATCCGCCCATGCGACCGATGGTCTCGGCTTGCGCCACGGCCAACATCTCCGACGGCGAGACGTGCTCGAGCCAGAGCGGCACGTAGTAGGCCAACGGCACCACGAGCAGAGGGACGAAGTGATGCAACGAGAGCGCCAGGCCACGGCGCCGCCACCACACGAGATACGCGCCGGTCGCGAACACGAAGAACGGCGGCCCTTTCTGCAGCAGAGCCAGCCCGCCGAGCACGCCGGACGCGATGACGAGCATCCCCTGCCGGCGCGAGACCCCGACCGCAAGACACCACAACGACATCGCGGTCAGCGCCGCGAACATCGGATCGATCTCCGCCGTCGCCCACTCGAACATCGCGAGTGGCGCCGCGATGACGCCGAGGGCGCCGACCCACCCCGCCCCCGGGCCGAGCGTTCGTCGCAAGAAGACCATCGCGAGCAGCGCCATGGCGAACAACGCGAACACGGCCGGCAATCGCAGGATCCACGGCGCGGTCCCGGCGGCTTCACTCAACCAGCCGAGCACCCAGTAGTGCAGCGGCGGCTTCGCGAGCGTCGGCTCGGCCCCGAGGATCGGAACCATCCAAGAATCGCTGCTCGCCATCTCGCGCGCGATCTGGATCCGGCGCCCTTCGGTGCCGCGCAGGTCGCTGACGAGCAACTGCGGCAGACAGGCGGCGACGGTGATCGCCAGCAGCAGGAGCGCGCGCAGGATCATGAGGTCGCAGCCGAATCGCCGTTACGAACGCTGCGAATGAGATACAGGTTGCGCGAGTAGATCGCCGCCCCCGTGGTCTGACCGAGGATGAAGACGGGGTCGAGCCGGTAGATCGCGTAGCACAGACTCAGCAATCCACCGAACAGGCTCAACCACCAGAACGCCACCGGCATGACACTACGCTTGGCACGCTCGCTCGCGACCCATTGCACCCAGAATCGGGAGGCGAAGACCAGCTGCCCGCCGAAGCCGATCACCCACCAGTACCACGGCGTGCTCTCGAACGCGCCGTCTGCGAAGCTCGCGATCATCAGAATTCCTCCTCGACGCGGTGCATCAGCACCCGCGACCGCAGCCAGCGCACCGCGAAGCAGTCGCGCAGGCCGCGCAACATGCGATTGCCGATGCCGTACTTCGCCCGACCCGCGTTGCGCTGCCGATGGTTGACGTCGACCTCGACCACGCGCCCCCCGAGGTAGCGCACCAGCGTCGCCATGAATCGATGCATGCCGACGAAGTGCGGCGCCCGCACGAACAGGTCACGGCGCACGACCTTGATCCCGCAGGCCGCGTCACGAATCGAATCGCCCGTGATCAGGTTGCGCACGGCATTGCCGATACGCGACGACCAGCGCCTGACCCAGGTGTCCTGGCGCTGCGCCCGGACCCCGAACACGCCGTCGGCCTCGCCGGACTCGATGCGCTCGAGCATCGCGGGAATGTCCGCGGGATCGTTCTGCATGTCGCCGTCGATCGTGGCAACGACCGGCGCGCGGGCCAGCTCGATCCCGGCCATCACGGCCGCGCTCTGGCCGACGTTGGCCCGCAGCCGCACGATCCGCAGCCAATCGGACGCCTGCCGGGCTTTCCAGTCCCGCAGCGCCGCGAGGCTGCCGTCCCGGCTGCCGTCGTCGACGGCGAGCACTTCGAACGGGCCATGGGGCCCCAGAACCGTCGCGACCTCGTCGAACAGTTCGTCGATGTTGTCCTCTTCGTCGTGAATCGGAACGATCAGTGAGAATCTCGGCTCGGCAGAGGGGCAGTCTTCGGGCATCGCGGCGGCCGCAGGATACACCTGCGACCGATCGAGATCGAATCTGCGTGAAGCTTGCCTTCGCGATGCGGTCCACAATGATGGGCGCCGCATGATGCCTCCGCATCTCGAAGCCATGAGGCCGCACCAGTGGGTCAAGAACCTGCTCGTGCTCGCCCCGCTGTTGTTCGCGTCGGAACGCCAGTCCAACGAGGCCAGTTCGTTCTTCGATCCGGCCAGCTGGCAGGCCGCAGGACTCGCCTTCGCGGCCTTCTGCCTGGCCGCCAGCTCGATCTACCTGCTCAACGACATCGTCGACCGGGAGGCCGATGCCAACCACCCCAAGAAGAAGAACCGCCCCATCGCGTCGGGGCGCCTCGGTGTCGGCAGCGCGTGGATCCTGCTCGGATTCGTCCTCACCGGGTGCGCCACGCTCGCCCTGCTGGTGCCCCCGCCCGAGAGCGGCGCCCCGTTCATCCTCTGGCCGGCCGGCTATCTCGTCCTGAACGTCGCGTATTCGTTCGCGCTCAAACGCCTGGTCGTCATCGACTGCATGTGCATCGCACTCGGCTTTCAGCTGCGCGTGATGGCCGGCGCCGCCGCGATCCAGGTCGAAGCGTCGCACTGGCTGCTGCTGTGCACGTTCTTCTTCTCGCTGTTCCTCGCGTTCTGCAAGCGCTACGAGGAGGTCGGCAAGAAGACGCAGGCCGAGGGCCTGACCCGCGCGACGATGGAGGACTACTCGCTCGCGTTCCTCAACATGATGATCGGCCCGATGGCCGCGCTCAGCATCCTGAGCTACGCGCTCTACACGGTCAGCGAGCAGACCGTCAGCCGCCACGGCTCGGACCGCCTGATGTATACGGTGCCGATCGTCGTCTACGGCGTCTTCCGCTACCTGTTCCTGGTCTACCGCAAGAGCGAGGGCGGCGATCCGGCGCGTCTGCTGTTCCGCGACGTGCCGCTCGTTCTGTCGGGTCTGCTCTACGGCATCGCGATCGTGGTGTTGCTGCGCTTCGTCGGCTGAACGTCGCCAGATCGGGGACTGCGGGCGGTATATTCCCGCAGCCACCTCGCCATGACTGAGTCGACCCCCGAACCTCAACGGCCCGATCGCGCCGCTCTGCGCGCCCGTCTCGCGGCGGATCTCGCCGCCGGCCGCACGGTCGCGCTGTCCAACACGGAGATGGGCGACGCGGAGCTGCGCGAAGAGCTGCCGCGCCTGCTCGAGGAACTCGGCCAGGTTCGCGATCAGCCAGCAGAGCCGGCCGGCCTACGCATCCCCGGCTACACCGTGCTCGGGGAAATCGGCTCCGGCGGCATGAGCACGGTGTATCTCGCGCGCCACGAACAGCTCGGCCGGCACGACGCCCTGAAGATCCTGCACGCGGGCGGTCACGACGACTCGCGCGGCCGCGAACGCCTGCTGCGCGAGGCGCGCGCGATGGCGACGCTGCAGCACCCCAACATCGTGACGGTCTACGACATCGTCGAAGCCGGGGATCTCATCGCGATCGCAATGGAGTGGGTCGACGGCCTGTCACTCGCGGGGCTGCTGCGAGCCCTGCCACAGCAGCCGACCCAGAACGACATGGCCACGTTGCGCGCAGCTCTCGGAACCAACCCGGGGGCCGAGACGGCCGCCCTCGAAACGACCGTCGTGCGGACGTTCGTCCGCCTCGTGCACGACACAGCACTCGCAGTGGCCTGCGCTCACGAAAACAAGCTGCTCCACCTGGACATCAAGCCGAGCAACGTGCTCGTGCGACGCGACGGGACGGCACTACTCACCGACTTCGGCGTCGTGCGCGAACTCGACCTCGACCACACGCACACTCAGAGCTTCGCGGGCACCCCGATCTACGCCGCCCCCGAGCAACTGCGGCGCGACGACGAGCACTTCGGCCCGGCGACCGACGTCTACGGCCTGGGCATGACGCTCTACGAACTGCTCGCGCGCACGCAGCCGCTGCAGCGCGAGGGCCTCGCCGAGATGCTGCGACGCGTCGAGGCCGGCCGCCTGCCGCGGCTCTCGACTCTGGCGGAGGTCGCGACCGATCTCGAAAACATCGTCCACAAGGCCATCGCGGTCGAACCCGGCAATCGCTACGCGAACGCCAACGAATTCGCTGCGGACCTGCGCGCGTTCCTCGACGGCCGCCCCGTGAGCGCGAAGCCGCTGCCCGCGCTCCAGCGAGTGCGGCGCTGGGCCCGCGCCGAACCGTGGCAGGCGGCGCTCGTTGCCGTGCTGCTCATCGGCGTTCCCAGCCTGACCTGGCTCGGCACGACGCTGTGGAGCGAGATGCCGCGTATCCGCGCCAGCCAGCGCCGCGAACTGCGCGAAAAGACTGCGGCGGACGCGCAGTACTCGTTCCAGTCGTTCCTCGTCACCGAGTCCACGAGCCAGGT
Organism: bacterium; assembly: GCA_024743115.1. Lineage (GTDB taxonomy): Bacteria > Planctomycetota > UBA1135 > UBA1135 > UBA2386 > JAGQRA01. The sequence goes on from JANSXC010000011.1 coordinate 9,662, forward strand.
CAACCTGAAGCGACTGCGCGATGCCCTCGCGCTCGATCGCGAAGATCCAATGGTCACGGCGTGCCTCCTGACGGTGCTCGGTCAGGATCACATGACTGACGCCCGGGCCGAGATCGCGATGCTCCCGGACCACCTGCGCAACACCCGCGGCGCCGAGCTGCTGGACCTCCGCCTCGCGGCAGGTCAACCGTTCTACGCGACGGCCGATGTCGCCGAGCTGGCGGAGTCGGACGACTTGTTCGACCTGCTGCTCGTCGTGCTCGATCGGGTCCTATGCAACCGCGATTCACTCGTCGAAGAGGATCTCGAGTCGGTCGAACATGCCGTCGACAAGCTGACGGCCGGCTTTCGGGAAGCCAACCCGCTCGCGCACGGACTCGGCGCGTGGATCGCCGCACAGCTCGAGGACCTCGACCAGCTGCGGGTCGCGGACTTCGCGCTGCAGAGCATCTGGCCGAACAGTGAGTCGGCCTGCCTCTGGCGCATGCTCGCGGCCGAAGTCATCAACCTCGAGGCCGCGATCAGGATCGGACGCGAGTTCCTCGCCAACCAGCCCGGCAACTATCCGGTCACCGTCCGGGTGGTGGCCATGCTGTTCGAGGTCGAACGCTTCGCACCGGCGCTCGAACTGCTCGATGCCGCCCGGCCGACCAACGAACGCGCAGGCCGCCATCGCGCGCTCATGCGGACCAAGGCACTCGTGGGACTCGGCCAGAACGACGAGGCCCGACAGCTCTTCGAGAGCCTGCCGACCCCGGCTGCGAGTCTGCTCGGGCCGTGGCTGTTGCAGCTCGAACTGATCGACCCGGAAGCGGCCCACACGCGCTACGAAGAACTGCTGGCGACGTCCGGGCTGTCCGCAGCGATGTTCCAGCAGACGTTCGGTTTCGCGTTCCGCCGCAAGGATCGCGAGCTCGCGATCGCCGCGCTTACGAAGGCCTGCCAGCAACACCCCCATCGCGCCCGCTTCCGCTGGGAGGTCGCGCCGTTCTTGTACAAGGACGGCCGCACGCTCGAGGCCGCGCGACTGGTTCGCGATCTGCGCGTGCCGCGGGCGCGCGTCGACGAACAGGGCCACGCCAAGGCGATCGGGCTCGTCGCGCTCGGCGAGTTCGACGAATTGGCAACTCTCTGCGAACGCTGGTCGCAACACTGCCACCAGAACGCGCAGCGAGTCTCGTTCTTCCGCGGCATTGCCTGCTCGCGCCGCGGGGAGTTCGAGCGCGCGAAGACGGCGTTCGAGGAGCACATCGCGGCCGCACGACAGAACCGCACCCGAACCAACGCCGAAGCCTGGTTCGAACTCGCATGGCTCGCGGTCCACCCCGATCGCGACGCGGCCTCGCGCGATCCGGAGGTCGCGACCCGGCTGCTCGAGCAACCCCTCGCGCGCGCGGCGTTGCGGCGTAAGCCGAACGCGTGGCTCACGATCGTCGCAGCGGAGGTCCGCTTCCAGAACGGGGACCCCGTGGGGGCACGCGAACTGCTCGACACCGCGGAGTCCCAGCTCGATCTCCCGTCCTTGACGGCACCGACCGATCTCGAGCAACGAATCGCAGCGGCGCGCGCGCGCTATCGATAGGGGCCGAGATCCACGAGCCGAGCCGGCCCGTCCTGCCCTTCACTGGTGACGAGGAGTCGACCCGACGGAGTGAGCGTCATCGCCTCCGCCTGCGGCATGCCGGCCGGCAGCTCGAATGAGTCGAGCAATCGACCCGCCGCATCGAGCCGCAGGACCATGCGATCGGAGCCGAGCAGCACGAGGAGATCGGGGGTCAGCGGAATGCGAACTGCTGCCGTGATACGCGCATCGAGTCCCGGCAGACGTGATTGCCAGTCGCGGACGGGCAGATCGAGCAACGGCTGCGCAATCAGTTCGCCACCCGCGCGCAGGTCGACACCGAACACCGGGTGGTCGGCGCCGACCTTGCGCCGCGCCTTCTTGGCGAGCCGCGCCTTGGGCAACACGAGCAGGCGCCGGTTGCCGGCATCGTGAGCCAACGCCTCGAACTCGCCCGCAACGGGCAGACTCACTCGTCGTGAGACGACTCCTCGGCCACCTCGCACCTGAACGCAGAACAACCGCCCATCGCTGCGCAGAACCCAGTAGTCGTCGTCGACGGCCACGACATCCTCGTAGTCTCCCGGCTCGCCGAACGGCACGCGAGTCGTGCGCGGGGAACGCCGATCGGCGAGGTCGAGGAAGAACAACACGCCGAGTTCGTCCTGCACGGCGACCAGGCGGCCGTCGGGCCCCACCGTGATCCCGGAGATCTCGCGCAACTCGTCCGGCAGCTCGATCCGCTCCGGGCCGGCCCCGGCGCCGCCCTCGCGACGGACGAGGAGCCATGCACCGACCGCCGTTCCGATCAGGATCACGCCCGCCAGCGCGACCCGCGCCCACCCGGGTCCGGTCACCGCCCCGTCCGCAACGACCGCACGGTCGCGAGCAACAGCAGCACCGTCGCCCAGGTCACGTTGCCGCGCGCCAGCAGGAGATTGCCGAACTCCCGCCCGACGACCCCCTTGCTCATCAACGGCCCGACGACGAACGCCGCAATCGCGAGCGGCCAGAGCAGCCGATCGCGCGGGCCACGCAACATGCGATCAGCGAGGTAGGCCGCCGGGAACAGCCAGATGCAGAAGTGCGCCTTGCTGCTCTGCGGCGAGAGCAACACCATCCCGCACACGAAGACGGCGATCTCGCCCAGCGCGACCGTGCGCTGCATCGAGTCCGCGCTCTCGGCCGCGAGCACGGCCTGGCGCGCGCTGCGCACCGCCCCGGTCAGCAGCCCGAGCACTGCGAGTTGCCCTGCGACCGTGACGATCTTGCAGCCCGTCGCGCCGAGATCGATCAACATCGCGGACTCGTCGACGAACGCACCCGTCACGGCCGCCGGTGTGAAGAGGCGCGTCAGCGTGCCGGACAGGCTCTGATTGAGATAGCTGTGCGCGTTCCACGCGCCGGCGGCGCTCGCCGTGCCGCCGACCTCGAGCCCCCGCAGGTTGACGTCGATCCAGGCCTTGAACCACGACCCGCCATCCGCACGCGGGAACAGCAGGTCCGGTGACCAGGACAGGAGGCCGAACGCCGCGACGACGACGACGGCGGCGAGCCAGCGATACCGCACGAGGAACAGGCCGAGAAACAGCAGCGGCGTCGCCTTGATCGCCGCACCGATCCCGACCCAGACGGCAGCCAGTACGCCACCGCCCCGCGCAGCGCGCGCCCAACCCACGAACGTCAACGCGGCCAGGCCGGCAATGAGCAGGTCGTGACTCTGGTTGGAGAACACCGACGCGACGTGATGCCCGCCGAGGAACAGCGTCAGGAGCCAGAAGCCGACCATGCGCGGGGGCCCACGCCCCTCGAGCCGCCGGCGACCGTGACGCTGCAGGACGAGCACGATCCCGAGCAGCAGGTGAAAGTTGACGACGAACCACGCAGCCGGCTGCCAGTCCCGCGGCAGCCACGAGAACGGCACGAACGGCACCGCCGCGAACGGCGGATACGTAAACGGCTTGGCATCGGCGCCGCGCCGATAGATCTCTTCGCCGGCCGCGAGGCGCTCTCCACCCATCACATACACCGGTAGCTCGCGGTCGCCCTTCGCGGCCCGGCGCGTGAAATAGGCGCTGCCACCCCACATCGCGCCGGCCCACACGAGGAACGCAAGCGCGGCGAGAACGAACCGACGTCGGGGGCTGCCGCTGGTCACGGACCCGGTTATCGCCCGCGTCATCGGCAGTTTCCATGATGGGCCGGCACGAATGCGGGCCCCGCCGGAGCGCCATTGGAGCGGGATCAGGAACTCCCCCGAGAAGCGAACCCTCGGAAGCGTCGGCCCGTTCGTTAAGCTGGTTGGCCCTCACTTGGCAACGAAACGTAAACCAGACCCCTCTCCGCGGCGCACCAGGCGCCCACGCAAGCCCCGCAGCCAGCGCACCGGCGTCTGGCTGTTCGGCGCCTATGGCGGCCTCGCCACGACGATCGTGGTCGGCGCACGCGCGATCGCGCGTGGCCTCAGCGCACCCCATGGCCTCGTGACCGAGACGCCCGCGGCTGCCGAGGTCGCATGGCAGCCGCTGGACGGACTCGTGTTCGGCGGCCACGAAGTCCGTGACGGCGACTACTACACCGCGGCCAAAGAGATCCACGACAACACGGGGACGATGCCGCAGCCGCTGCTGCAGCCGCTGCGCGCTGATCTCCGCAAGGCGAGCAAGAACGTGCGCAAGGGCGTGCTGCCCAACGCGGGCCGCACGATCGAAGCGCTCGTCGAGGCGCCCGTCGGTGGCAAGCGGCAGAAGCAACGGAAGCTTCGCGCCCAGGTCGACCAGATCGAGGCGGACCTGCGCGAGTTCCAGCGAGAGCACAAGCTCGACCGCGTGATCTGCGTCAACGTCGCGTCCACCGAACCGCCGCTGCGACTCGGCGCGGCGCACAAGAACCTCGCCGCATTCGAACGCGCGCTCGACCGCGATGACACCAAGGCCGTGCGGCCGTCGACGATCTACGCCTACGCGGCTGCGCGACTCGGCATGCCGTTCGTGCACTTCACACCGAGCAACGCCACGCTGACGCCGGCGATCCGCGAGCTGTTCGAGCAGAACGGCGCGCCCTACATGGGCTGTGACGGCAAGACCGGCGAGACGCTCGTCAAGTCCGCGCTCGCGCCGATGTTCAAGTACCGCAACCTGCGCGTGCTCACCTGGCAGGGCTACAACATCCTCGGCGATCGCGACGGCCGCGTGCTCTCCGACAGCGCCAACAAGAGCGCAAAGGTCGCGACGAAGGACCAGCTGCTACCCAACCTGCTCGGCTACCCGCTACACACGCACGTCGGCATCGACTACGTGCCGTCGCTCAACGATCACAAGACGGCCTGGGACTTCGTGCACTTCGAGGGCTTCCTCGGCTTCAAGATGATCCTGCAGTTCATCTGGCAGGGCTGCGATGCGATCCTCGCCGCGCCGCTCGTGCTGGATCTCGTCCGGTTCGCCGAACTCGCCGCGCGCCGCGGTGAGACCGGCGCCATGACGCACCTCGCGAGCTTCTTCAAGCAGCCCGTCGACGTCGCCGAGCAGGATCTGCACAGCCAATGGCATGCGCTGACCGAGTACCTCGACCGCGTCCGCGCGGACTCGTAGACGATGTGCGGCATCGTCGGCGCGCGCGACGACTGGCTGCGTAACCGCGGCCTCGAACCGCGCGCCGCCATGCAGCTCGCCGCCGACCGCCTGCTCTGGCGCGGCTCGGACGGCATCGGCATCACGCGTATCGGCGACTGGTGGCTCGGCTGCGCTCGACTCGCAATCACGCAGCCCAACAGCCACCAACCGGTCGTGCGCCGGAATCGACCCCTGGCCGCTGTTCTCAACGGCGCGATCACCAACGCGCGCGAACTCTGGAACGAGCTCCTGCCAGGCGTCGGGGACCGCCCCGCCCCGCCCAACGATGCGTGGCTGCCGCTGCTCGCCGTGGAACGCGACCGGCGCTACCTGCTCGACCGGCTGCGCGGCCATCACGCACTCGCCATCGTCGACGGCACCACGAACGAACTCGTCCTCCGTCAGGATCGATTCGCCGAGAAGCCGCTTCTGCGCCACCATCACGCAGGCGAGCTCGTCGCGTTCGCCTCGACCGGCCCGGCTCTCGCCGCCGTCGGCGCGCCACCGCCCGGGACGATCCCACAACTTGCCACTTTCTTCGACCGCGGCTTCGCAGCCTGGCAAGCGACCGACCTGGCGCCAGAGTTCACGGCGAGCCCCACCCCGGCCGACCTGCGAGAACGCCTCCTCACGAGCGTCGCGCGCTGCACGGACACCACCGTCACCACCGGGCTGCTGCTGTCGGGCGGCATCGACAGCAGCTGCCTCGCGGCTGCAATGCACGCCCGCGGCAGACTCCTGCCGACGTATCAGTTCTGCGCCACGGGCTCGCCGACGACCGAGCGTGAACTCGCCCGCGCGGTCGCCGAACGATTCGGGCTGCCGTTCCACCCCATCGATGGCGGCCCCGAAGTCCTCGAAGCGCTGCCGAAGCTGACCGAACTCGCGGGGCTCCCCCTCGGCGATCCATCGACCCTCGCGGTTCACGCCGTCGCAAGCGCCGCTGCCGCGGACGGCGTCCGCGTGCTACTCGGCGGCGAGGGCGCCGACGAACTGTTCTACGGCTACCGCCGCTACCGCGCGCTCACGTGGCTGCCGCGCCTGCCCTGGCTGCGCGCCACCGCGCCGAAGTGGTCGATGCGCTACCCCGCGCGCTGGTGGCGGGCCGTGGTCAGCGCCGATCCGATCGCCGAACTGCTGGCCGTGACCCCGCCGGCGTTCACCGCCACCGTCCTCGCCCCCGAACACGAGCGATCGGCTTCGAGGACCGCGCCCGCCGACCGGATCGGTCCGAACGCCAAACGGCAACGCCGGTCCCTGGCCGACACTGCTCGCGACCACGACCTCACCAACTACCTCCCGCTCGACCTGCTGGCGAAGGTCGACGTCGCCACGATGGCCGCCGGAGTCGAGTCACGCTGCCCGTTCCTCGAAGGTGACCTCGACGCAAACGCCCGCGCCGCCACGGACCTCGGCAAGCGACGGCTGCGCGCGGCGTTCGCGAGAGATCTGCCGCGAGCGGTTTTCCGGCAGCGAAAGCGCGGCTTCGCGCTGCCGCTCGATCGCTGGTTTCGCGGCGATCTGCCGTGGCTCGACCTGCTCCGGGACGCGCGCACGCTGCAGCGCCCACACCTGCGACCGGGAGGAGTCGCCGACGTGATCGATCGCCATCGACGGGGCGCGGCGAATCTGGGGCATGGGCTGTATCTGCTCGTTGCCTTCGAACTCCACCTCCGCTCCCACGAGGAACTGATCGGTTGAGTGGGAAAGCCCGGGAAGAGCAAGGTGGATCGGGCCCCCGGAAAAACGCTGCCTCTCCGGGCGAATCGTGAATCGACTGCTACGGCGTCACCGGACACACCCAATCAAACGGCCGATATCCGGCGTCATCGAATCCGATACTGCCGTGGCGGCTTCGCGCACGCGGCTTCCCACTCAACCGATCAGTTGCCCGGGAGCATTCGGCGGAGGACGGCGGGCCCGAGGCGGCTCTCGCTCGCCGCCCCTCCACCGTCAGACCGCACCGCGCCGGCCGGCCCGACCACTTCTCCCACTTCTCCGTTGCCGGGGTCCGAGACCATCCTCGCCTCGGTTCCATCCCCACCACCATCCGCGCCGCTGGCCAAAACCGCAGCGCGCTGCGAATCGACGAGCGCCGACCACCGTTCGATCAGCCGTTCGGCGACCTCGCGCCGACCGAGGTGACAAGCCAGTGCGAACGCATCGAGCACCAGTTCGGGGTCCTCGGGCGCACGCGCCTGCAAGGCGAGCAGAGCGTCGAGCGCGCCGGCCGCGTCGTCGCGAGGCTCCGGAACGCCGCGCAACACGGACTCGAGCCCCCGCTCCGCGACTCCGGGCGTTTCGAAGCGTTCGCCCGGCGGCAGATGCGCGGCCAGAATCGCGAGGATCTCGGCCATCGTGCCGTGGACGCGGCCCCGAGACCGGATGACGTCGAGTTCCTGGAACGCCTGCCAGCGCAGACGGGCCACGACGGTCGCGACGCTGTCCTGCTGACCCTGCTCCGGCTCGAGATCGTGGACTCCCGCGCGATGCATGCGGCGCGCGAGCGCGCGGGTGCACGTCGGCACGAGGTCGTAGGCCGCGAGCCGGGTCCAGACCGGCAGGGTTGTCCCCGTTTTCGGGTCCTCGACATGCGCGGTGGCCTCGGCGAACAACGCGAGACCGTCCGCACGCACGCGAAAGCGGCGTTCGAGCGTCTGCTCGGCATCCGCGACGGCGAACTCCTCGAACTGAACCTCGAAATCGGGCGGGGGCCAGATCGTGCTGCGATCACCCGCGCCGGCACATGCGGACGCGACCCCGCCCAAGACGAGAACGACTCGTCGGGCCCACGTTTGCCAGGATCGTTGGTGAGCGCACTGCACGCAGTCGTTATCCTACGCGCCGATGGTCCTCATCCACGAGAAGATCACTGCTCTGCTCGAGCAGCGGCGACTCAAGAAGCGGGACCTGGCCAGGGCCTTGGGGGTATCGCCGCAGACTGCAACGGACATTTGCAAAGGTCGCTCTGCGATCACGTTGCCGCATCTGCGAAATCTGGTGGCCTTCTTCGAAGTGCGAGCTGACTTCTGGCTCGACGACGAACGGCTGCTGCCGGAGCCGACGGACCGCGTGGGCGGCATCCGTGCGGCCGAGGCGATCGCCCAAGGTGGCCTGAACCAGGTCTCGGATCCTGACAAGCTGCTACTGCTGCTGCGGAGCTTCGTACAACGCCACCGCGACGAGTTCGTGACGGCCAACCCCGATCTCGAACCGGCCGCGCGCCGGTTCCTCGGACTCACCGAGCCCGAGGGGGATGCAGTCGCGCAGATGGTCGACGCCTGATCCGAATGACGTTCGCGTGACGCTGGCGACAGCGTCTCCTTCAACGGGCCGTTGCGATCGACGACCCGGCGGACCAGCATGCTCATAGCATGACCGCCCACCGTCGAACCGCCCCGTTTCGAGCCGTTCAGCGCTCGCTCTTCCTACCGCTCCTGCTGGCCGCGTGCGCGACGCCGCCCGAAGACACCGCCGGCAACCATGGTACCGCGCAGGAAGCCAGCTCGGTCATCCCGCCGAAGGACTTCGAGATCCGCGCCGGGCAACCCGTCGAGCCGCTGCCCGGAGAACGGCGATTCAAGAACATCCGCCAGCTCACCTTCGATGGCGAGAATGCGGAGGCCTACTGGTCCAACGACGGCACCAGGCTGATCCTGCAGCGCAAGGCCAGTGGCATGCCGGCGGACCAGATCTACGTGCTGGACCTCGCGAGCGGCAAGATGGACCGCGTCAGTACCGGCCGTGGCGCCACGACCTGCAGCTACTTCATGCAGGGCGACGATCGCATCATCTACTCGTCGACCCACCATCACGGCGAAGCACCACCGCCGGTCGTCAAGCTTGGACGCGGCGGCTACGTGTGGGCGGTGCATCGCGAATACGACCTCTTCACCGCCAACGTCGACGGTACGGGGCTGCGTCAAATCACGGATGAGCCGGGCTACGACGCCGAACCGACCGTGTGTCGCGTTACGGGCGCGATCGTGTTCACGTCGGTTCGTGACAACGATCTCGAGCTCTACATCTGCGAACCGGACGGTAGCGACCCGCGACGTATCACCAACCGCCCGGGCTATGACGGCGGGGCGTTCTTCTCGCACAGTGGCAAGAAGCTCGTCTTCCGGTCGGCCTATCCCAAGGACGATGCCACGGCGAACGAGAACAAGGAGCTGCTGAGCAAGGCGCTGGTCAAGCCGTCGCAGATGGAGATCACGGTCTGCGACCGGGATGGCAGCAACTTCCGCCAGGTGACGAAGAACGGCGCCGCCAACTTCGCGCCCTACTGGCTGCCCGACGACCGCCACATCATCTTCTCCAGCAACTTCAAGGGCATGGAGCAGATGCGCAAGACCGGCGACCACCGCGCAGCACGCAACTTCGATCTGTTCATCACGAACGAAGAGGGGACCGAGTTCGAGCAGGTCACCGTCCACCCCGAGTTCGACGGCTTCCCGATGTTCTCGCCCTGCGGCAAGTACATCGCGTTCGCGAGCAACCGCTACAACAAGAAGCGCGGCGAGACGAACGTGTTCGTCGCCGAGTGGGTCCACGACTGACCTCCGCCCCGCGGTTCTGCGGCCAGATACCCGCCCGGCCGACCGGGGCATTGGGAACTCACTGCGTGCGGTACACTCACTGCGTTGCACTACCGCGAATACACGCCTCCTGCCGAACTCCGCAGCCACGTTGACTGCGTGTGGACGTGCCGTCCCGCGGCCAGCGTCGGCCGGCACCGCGTACTGCCGGACGGCTGTATCGACCTGCTGATCCAGGACGACGGTGCGGCGCGCATCGTCGGCACCATGACCGCCGCGGCGATCGTGGCACCGGACCAACCACTGGTCGCGGTGCGATTCCGGCCGGGTGGTGCCCGCGCGTTCTTCGGGGCTACGGCGCAGACCTGGACCGACGGCGACGCTGCTCTCGCTTCGCGATGGGAAGACTGGCACGCCGTCGTCGACCAGGTGTTGATAGCCACGAAGGACGACGCGCGGGCACACCGACTGGGCGAGCTGCTCGCTGCGCGCGCCCCCGGTGCGGTCGCGGTTCCGGCGGCGCTGCGGGCCGCCTGCGACGCGCTGGCGACCCCGACACCACCCGCGGTCGCGAGCCTCGCCGCTCAGCACGGGGTGAGTCGCCAGTACTTCACCCGCCGGTTCCGCGAATACGTCGGGATCGACCCGCAGCGATTCGCTCGCATCATGCGCCTGCAACGCCTGCGCGAGATCTGGCAACACCGCCCCGAGCTCGCGCTCGTCGACAGCAGCCTGCTCGCGGGTTTCCACGATCAGGCCCACATGAGCCACGACGTGCAGGAGTTGACGGGTACGACACCGCGCCGGCTGCGGCGCAACGGACTGACCGTGATCGACTGAGCCATTCCACTGGCGCGGCGCTCCAGCGCCGAGCGCCGGTGAGTTTCCGTTCCTACAAGAACGGCTGCCGGCGACGCGGCATGCTGGCGTCATGTTTCGCTGGCTCCTCCCACTCGCAATGACTGCCTGCACCATGCCCGACCAGAATCTCGCGCGCCGCGCCACGGCGGTCCTCGTCGTCGATCGCATCGAACCGTCCCTCGCATTCTGGACGGACGGCCTCGGCTTCACCATCACGGCCCAGGTCCCGGACGGTGACCATCTCGGCTTCGCGATGTTCGAGCAGGGCGAGGTGCAGATCATGCTCCAGACCCGCGGTAGCGTCGCCGCGGACCTGCCGCCACTGGCCGATCGGCTGGGCCAGACCTGCATCTTCCTGGAAGTACACGACGTCGATGCGGTCGCGGCACGGGTCCCCGAAGCCCCGGTACTCATGCCGCGGCGCGAGACGTTTTATGGCATGGCGGAGATCGTCGTCGAAACGCCCGGCGGCCACGTCGTGACGCTCGCGCAACAGCTCGCACCCGCCGCCGGGAACTGAGCAGCCGAGAACCGGGAACGGGCGCGGATCGCCGCCCCGCCGACGTCTTGCCGGCATCTTGAATGGCCGTTCGCCACGGTTTCACGGCCGAGCGCTGTCGTGTCGCCATGGATGATTCCGACGGTTTCGCGCCAGCCTGCCCCGCCGCCGACATCGCTGCGCGCATCGCAATGGACGTGCGCCACGCGGTCGCCGCACTTCGGGCCGCCGAACGTGATCTCGCAGCTCACGCCACCTTCGCCGCCCATGTCAACGCGGGCAATCGGCGCCGCGAACTCGATGGCCTGCGCGAGTTCGCGACCGGTCTCGGACTGCCAACCGAACTCGACTCGACGCCACCAACCCTCGACGACCCGACCGATCATGTCCACATCGCCTGATCAGACCCGCCGACATCTCACCGAACTCGAAGCACAGTACCGCGCCGAAGAGCTCGCCATGTCCCGCCTGTTGACCAGGGTTCGCGAAGAACTGGAATACTGCCAGCGCGAGCGTCGGCGCTCCCTGCTCTGGGGCCCCGAACTCGACGTCGAGAACGATCGCGAGTGCGCGCGACTCGAGACGGAGTACGACCAGCTCGCTATGGAGGTCGCACACGTGCGCCTCGCGGTGCTCGGGTTGCGCGACGAGATCGCGGGGCTGGAACGCCACGGCCGTCGGCTCGCGTCGGCCTGATAGCCAGATCGCGAATCCAGCGGCTCGAGGCTAATCGACCTCGAGATTGACGAGCACCTTCTGCACGTCGAGCGTGCGTGGCGCCTCGAGGATGCGCGCGGCGATGCGGCGACATTCGTCGACCGTGTAACGCGACAGTACTCGGAGTGCGCCACGCAGGCGCACCGGTGCGATGGAGAAGCTGCGATAGCCCGCGCCGACGTAGAACGGCAGGCGCACGGGATCGGCGGCACTCTCACCGAAGAGCAGCAGCGGCTTCTCGAGTTGCGAGGCCTGCTTGGCCATCCGGTGCACGATCTCGAACACCGAGGGGTGCACCATCTGGTGGTACTCACGAACGGCCGCATTGTCGCGGTCGGCGGCGAGCAGATGCGCCTGCAGATCGTCGATCGCGACGACCGCGAAATCGCTCTCGTTGAGCAGCGCACGGATCGACATCGCAGCGGCCGGCACCTCGATGATCGGCGCGATCTGGATCGACGTCGCACACTCGACTCCGGCCTTGTTGAGCGCGAGTCGTTCCTCGATCACACCCGCCTTGACGCGCTGCAGCTCCGGCACGCCCGTAACGAACGGCACCAGAATCGCGACCTCGTCCGCACCGATCGCGGCCCGCAGGATCGCGCGGATCTGCATCCGCAGAACCTCCTGGTTCGACAGCAGACCGCGCACGCCTCGGCGCCCGAGAGCAGGATTGCGTTCCTGCGGACTCTCCCGCCCAGCACGCTGATCGAGCGTCGCCGCAGCCACGTCGAGCAGTCGAAACGACACCGCCCCCATCTGCTTCGAATCGCCACCGCGCTGCGATTCCACGATCTTGCGATAGCTCGCCACCAGATCGTCCTCGTCCGGCTGCTCGCTCGCGACGAGGAACTGCAGCTCCGTGCGGAACAGCCCGACGCCGGCCATGCCGAACGTGCGCACGAGTTCGGCCTCACCGAGACTGCCACACGCGCCGAGCATGCGGATTGCCGTGCCGTCGCGCATCGTGTGGGCCGCCTCCGCTGGCGCCTGCGCCTCCGCGCGTGTCGACTGCCAGCGCTCGGCCGCGGTCGTGGCCTGCGCCACCGCGCGATCGTCCGGCTGGACGACGAGCTCCCCCGCGGTCGCATCGAGCACGACGACGTCCCCGTCGCGCAGGAGCGCGGGCAGGTTGGCGATGCCCGTGACCGTCGGGATACCCATGCTGCGCGCCAGGATCGCCGCGTGCGAACTCATGCCACCTTCTTCGGCAACGATGCCTTCGACGTGCTCGTTGTCGAGGTTGAACATGTCGGCCGTGGTCAGGCGGCGCGCCGCGAGCACATAGGGTCCCGCCGGCCCCGCGCTGCTCGCGAGTTCTTCGCTCGCGAGGTTGCGCAACAGCCGCGTCGCCACGTCGCGCAGGTCGCTCGCGCGGCGCCGGAGCATGTCGTTTTCGACGAGTTGGAAGATGCGATCGTACTTGTCGAACACCAGCTGCACGGCCTCGCGAACCGGCAACCGTTCTTCCATCACCTGGTTCTCGATCTCGCTGACGAAGATCGAGTCCGCGAGATACGCGAGGTGCGCATCGAAGATCCGCAGCTCGGCTTCGCCCAGCGTGTCGCTCTGCTTCTGCTTGATCTCCTCGACCTGCTCACGACTGCGCTGGAGCGACTCGCGCAACCGGTTGAGCTGAGCTTCGATCTCGTCGCTCGCGAGTCGCCGCCCGGTATCCGCGGCCGCGAACCCACGCAGGAACACCGGCCCGACGCAGATGCCGGGCGCCACCGATTCACCGCGGACGCGATTCATGGCCGAGACACCCGCTGGGATTCGGGCGCGGAGAACGAGAGGACAGGAAAAACGGAGGCTGACATCGTGCTGCTGGGAATCGCCGACAGCACGGCCAGGACAGCGAGCCTGGCCGCCGCCGTCGGTCCACGGCGAGGGGCGAAAGGTAGCGCCTGCGGCGGCGCTCGGGTAGACATTGCATATGGCGGGGCCGGTTCCCGCGACCCTTGCTGACCCGATGGGAATTCATCCGACCGCGATCGTCGCACCGTCCGCCGACCTCGGCGAAGACGTCGATATCGGCCCGTACTGCGTGGTCGGAGGCCGGGTCCGTCTCGGCGACCGGGTCCGACTCGAGTCGCACGTGGTCGTCGACGGCGACACCTGGGTCGGCAACGACAGCGAGATCTTCCCGTTCGCGACCATTGGTTGCCAGCCACAGGACAAGAAGCTCAAGGGCGACGAGCCGGGCGGTCGGCTGCGGATCGGCGAGCACAATCGCATCCGCGAGAGCGTGACGATTCACGGCGGCACGGCGTATGGCAGCGGCGAGACGCGCATCGGCGACTACAACATGCTGCTCGTCGGCGCGCACATCGGCCACGACGCGACGGTCGGCAGCCACGTGGTCTTCACGAACGGCGCGATGGCCGCGGGGCACACCGTGATCGGTGACCGCGCGATCCTCGGCGCGATGGTCGGCATCCATCAGTTCGCCCGCATCGGACGGCTCGCGATGATCGGTGCCGGCGCGATGGTCTCCCATGACGCACCGCCTTTCGCTACGATCCAGGGCGACCGCGCCAAGCTCGTCGCCGTCAACCTGATCGGCATGGATCGCAACGGTTTCGACGTCGAGCAGAAGGCGATCGTGAAGCGGGTATTCCGGCTGCTGTTCTGGCGATCCGGACCACTGCACGACCGCCTCGAAGCCGTGCGCGACAACCCGCTCCATCGTGATCCCCTCGCGCGCGAAATCGTCGACTTCGTCGCTTCGAGCAAGCGCGGCGTGTGCAGTCCGCGCTCCGGACGCCTCTCACCGCATGCGAGTGCCCGCCAGAAGGATCTCGAGAGCGGCGATGCAACGATGGCTTGATGCGTTCGGCGCCGCGCTCTGCAGCGCCCTGATCGCCATCGCAGTCGCCACACCCGTCGGCGCGCAAGCCGGCGCAATGGCGACGCCGAAGAGTCCGAAGGCTGCGGCGAAGCAGTCGAAGAACGCAAACGGCCAAGGCAAGAAGAGCGGCCAGACCAAGAAGGGCAACCAGGACAAGCCGCGGCGGCCCCGCCAGCCAGCGGATGCCGTGCGGCGATTCCGCACCCCGGACGGCAGCCGGTTCGTGCTCGTGCCGACCCCCGGTGTGCCGCAGGTGCAGTGGGCCATCGCATCGATCGCGGACGCGGCAACCGACCCGCCGGCCATGCGCGGACTCGCGGCAGCCGTTCAGCAGGCGTCCCTCGGCGGCACGTGGGAGATCGGCAGCGCCGACCGGGCTCGCGAGCGCGAGGCGCTCACGAAGCTCGCTGCGACACAGAACGCACTGCTCGAGAAACCGGGTGATCCGACCCTGATGCAGGAACTCCAGGCCGCCGAGGCGCTCGCCGCCCGGCTCGGGGATCCGCGCATCTTCGACCGCGTGCTCGCGGCGGCACCCGCCCACGCGCCGGAAGTGCGGGTCGATGACGTCGTGGCGATCTTTCAGCTGACGACGATCCCATCGGCGATCGGCGAGGTCGGTGCGCTGCTCGTGCAGCGTCGCGAACGCCAGGTGCTTCGCAACCTGCCGCAGCATTGGTTCGCGGAGACGCGCACGCGTCAGGCGCGCTACGCCGCGAACCCGCTGGCCCCCGCCTATGCCGAATTGCTGGCACTCGCGATGCCGCGGAGCCCCGAGGCCGACGCCGCCGGTCCACCCGGGCGGGCGATCCCGCGCCGCGAACAGGCGATGGCGGTGTGGCATGCAACCCAACACCCGTCGCGCACCGTTCACGTGCTCCTCGGCGGCTTCGACGCTGACGCGGTGAAGGCCATCCTCGATACCACGTTCCGCAGCACGGCGTTGCCCACGCCACCGACCGTCGCACGCGAGCGTCCGCGCGCGTTCACGGCGAGTCGCCGTTCGGTCGTCCCGGGAACGGGGCGCCGGGCCGTCCTCCTGGCGTGGCCACTCGCAAAGGTCAAGAACCCCCTCGAACTGAGTAACGCAACGCGCTGGCTGACCGGCGGTTCGCCAAGCCGCCTGACCCGCGAGCTACGTCGCAAGGGGCGGGCCAAGGCTGTCGCTCGTGCGCGCGCACCTTGGCCCGAGGCCGTCGGCGGCCGGTCGCTGTTCGTGCTCGAGGTCGAGGATCCGAGCGGCACCGACGGGCTCGCGGATCTGGTCACGAACCTCTGTCGCTCACTCACCGCGAAAGCGCCGCCACAGGGTCAGCTTGCCCAGGCCCTGCGGCAGGTGCGATCGAACTGGAGTCTCGTGACCGGCGACCCGCGATGGCATGCCCGTGATATCGCTCGCCACGTGCTGCTGTGGCCTGGGCAACCTCTTCCGAAGACCCCGCAAACGGCGGCCCCGGGTGCTGTCCACCGGTTGCTGAAGGCAACCTTTCGCCCGCACCCTGTCGTCGTGGAAACGCGACCATGATGCTGCCTCGCAGACGAAGAAGACTCGCCTACCGGACGTTCGCGCTGCTCGCGTTCGCCGCGCTGTGGAGCGGCTGCAGCAGCCCCCCCACACCACCGCCCGCGCCGACACCGACCCGCGACCGCGTGACGCCAACGGCGACCGCCGCGGGCGAGGCCACACTGCGACTGCTGCCCAACGGCGTGATCGTCACGTTGCTGCCGTACCAGGGCGGCGCCGAAGCCCAGTTGCAGGTCGGTCTGCTGGCGGGATCCGACTTTGCCGCGCCGGGCCTCGCCGAACTCGCGGCGGAAATCCTCGTCAGCGGTTCGAACGTGACGAACGAGCGGGCGAGCCTGCGGCAGGTCGTCGCCAACCTCGGCGGCAGCATCGAGGTCGAGGTCAACCCACTCACGACTTGGATCACATGCCGCGTGCCGGGCGGCAAGTGGCACACGCTGCAAGACGCGATCGCCGCCGCGCTCGCGACACCGACCGCGTCACGGGCTCAGATCGAACGGCTGCGGGAGCAGTTCGTGGTAACGCGAATCCAGGACGTGTGGCGCGAGCCGACGCGCGAGGTCCCCCGCGCGTTCCTGCTCGGCAACCGCGGCACCTCCCCGTACATCGCGTCCCTGCTCGAACGTGACGCGAGCGAGATCTCGCTGTTCATGGGCCGGCTCTACCGCCCCGAATCGACCGTGCTCGCCCTCAGCGTTCCGGGTCGCGAAGAAGCGACGATGGCGCGGCTCACGACCGGCATGGCCACCTGGCCGCGACCGGCGGCCGCACGTCAAACCGTCGAGGTCACGGAGCGGCGGCTCGAGCCGGGTTTGCACTGGGCTGCGGCCGGCCCTGCGGATCGCTGCCGCGCGATGCTCGTCCTCGGACTGCCCGATCTCGGCGATCTGTTCGCCCCCGAAGCGCTCGTGCTCCACGCGTGCCTGACCCTCGACGGCATCGGCGGCCGACTCGAGGAGCTCCAGCGCAAGAACGGTCTCGGCCATGTCACCTGGCAGTCGGACTTCGTCGATCTCGCCAACGTGCCGGCACTCGTGCTGAGCACGGAAGTCACACCGGCCGAAGCAGCTTCGCTCTGGACGCTGGTGCAGTCGGCACGTGAGTCGTTCACGACGGTTCCGCCGACCCCCTCCGAACTCGCGCTCGGCGTTCGCCGGGCTCGCCTGACGGCCCAACTGCTCGACGGCAACTCGGCCGCCCGCGGCCGCACGGCCGCGATGGCCGCAACCCGCCGGCAGCCCGAAGGCGCCCTCGCGAGCCGGCTCGCGACGCTCGAGCAACCAGGGCGCTTCAACGCCATAGCCGCAGCACGCAACTATCTCCGCCAGCCGGCCGCGATGATCGTCCTGGGCGCGCAACCGCCCGAGGACCTCGCGGAATCGGCGTTCGAGACGTTCGAACTACTGCCACCGGGCGCGCTGGCACGGCTCGCGGGCGGCAACCCGAAAGCGCAGGCTGCGG
This sequence comes from bacterium, assembly GCA_024743115.1. Taxonomy (GTDB): domain Bacteria; phylum Planctomycetota; class UBA1135; order UBA1135; family UBA2386; genus JAGQRA01. The sequence goes on from JANSXC010000011.1 coordinate 27,286, forward strand.
CCGCCTCGCCCTGGGTCGACAGTGCGATCGAGGCGGCCGGCGGCAAGGAACGGCTGGCCCAACTGCGCGGCTTCGAGTCCGCAGTCACGCTGCGCAGTGAAGGGGCGCCAACGGTCGAAGAATCGATCCGCTGGGACCCGCGAGCTGACACGATCGAACGCGTACGCACGCTGCTCGGTACGACGATCACGGCGACGATCGATGCCTCCCAGGCGACCGAGACCGACGGCACCGAGAAGAAGCCGATGCCGCCGACCGAAGTGCAGATGTTGCGCCGCCAGCTCGCGCGCCACCCGACTACACTGCTAGCCGCCGCAGCCCGTGGCGAGATCGAGTTCCGCCCGGTCGCGCAGCGCACGGTCGGTGACCGCGACCTGATCCTGCTCGAGGCTGTCGGCCCCGAGTTCGACCGGCTCCGCATCCACCTCGACACGGTGTCACACCTGATCCGCGTCGTCGAAGTCTGGGAGACCGCGAGCAATGGCAGTCTGTTCCACGTTCGCGATGCGTGGTCCGACTACCGCAACGCTGCGGCGCTGCGGGTGCCGTTCCGCCGCCTGACCGAGGTCGACGACGGACAAACGCGCGTCGAGGCCGTCGTGTCGCGCTGGCAGCCGGTCACCGAGCGCCAATAGGCCGGCGGGCGACGGGCGAAACCGCCGTCAATCGGGGTAGATCGTGATCTCCGTCGCCTTGAGCGCCAGCCAGATCTCGCCGCCGACGCCGAGCTCCAGATCCGCAACCGCGGCGGGCGTGACCTCGGCGACGAGCGGCACCTGACCGGCCAGCTGCACGCGCACGCGATCGCCGGCGCTTTCGAGCGAACCGATCGTCGCGCGCCAGACGTTGCGCGGGGAGCCTTCCGGCCGCTGCTGGTAGAGGGCGATCGCGCGCGGATGCACCGTCGCGAGTACCTCACCCGAGTACCCTGCGCCGACCACGAGCGACTCACCGCCGGGCAGCACGAGGCGGTCCCCGGCCATGCGACCGCGCAGCAGGTTGACGCCGATGAGATCCGCGACGTAGCGCGACCGCGGTTGGCTGCAGATCTCTGCGACCGTCGCGACCTGAGTGATCTTTCCGCCTTCGAGAACCGCCACCCGATCCGCAAGCGCGAGCGCGTCGATCGCATCGTGCGCCACGACGATGCGCACGCCCGAGAACTCGGTTAGGTGACTCTGCAGCTCGCGGCGCAGCTCGAGCCGCGCCGTCGCATCGACGTTCGCCAGCGGCTCGTCGAGCAACAGCATCGCGGGATCGGTCGCAAGCGCGCGAGCCAGCGCGACCCGCTGCGCCTGCCCACCCGAAAGCTCCGCCGGCCGCCAACCCGCCTGTTCGGCCAACCCGACACGCTCCAGCCGTTCGGCCGCGCGCTGGCGCGCGGCCGGACGCTCCACGCCACGCGCACGGAGACCGAAGGCGACGTTCTCGAGCACGGTCAGATGCGGGAACAGCAGCGCGTCCTGGAACACGCAGCCGACCGCGCGCTCCTCGGGCGGGACGAATCCGGCGCCAGGGCCACCGTCGAGTAGCCGTCCAGCATGCTCAATGCGCCCCTCACCGATCCGCAGCAGCCCGGCCACTGCGGTGAGCAGGGTGCTCTTGCCGGCACCGTTCGGACCGACCACGGCGAGCGTCTCGCCACTCGCGATCGCGAGGTCGACCGCGAGTTCGAGCGCGCCGCGTTCGAGCCGGAACTGCAGATCGAGCGTCACCGCGACCGCCCTCGCGGCAACCAGCGATCACGGAGACAGAACAGAATCGTCGCCGAGACCCCCACGAGCACGAGGCTCAACGCGACGGCCGCAGGCAGATCGGACTCGAGCGCAACGAAGATCGCGAGCGGCATCGTGCGGGTGCTGCCGGCGAGATTGCCCGCGAACGTCACCGTCGCCCCGAACTCGCCGAGCGCCCGCGCCCAGGCCACGACGAGCGCCGCAGCGAACGTCGGCAGCAGCATCGGCAACACCACGCTGCGATAGCGCCACCAACGCGAGGCCCCGAGCGTGGCGGCGACGTCGGAATAGCGGCCGTCGAATCCACGCAGCCCGGCTTCGGCAGCCAGCACGAAGAAAGGCATCGCGACGTAGGCCTCCGCGATCACGACGCCCGCGATCGAATACGGCAGCACGATGCCCAGCGCGTCCGCTGCCGGGCCACCGACCAAGCCGTTCCGGCCGTACGCCGCGAGCAGGGCGACGCCGACGACGACCGGCGGCATCACGAGCGGCAGCGTGACGAGCACGCGCACGAGCCGGCGCGAGAACGTGTCACGCGCGGCGAGCCACATCGCGAGCGGCAGCCCGAACAACGCCGCGAGGAACGCGGCCGCCGTGGCGCAGCCGAGCGACAACAGCAACGCCTCGACGATCGGCGCCGCGAAGAATCTGCCGGGCTCATCCCACGGTGCCCGTGCCGCGAGTCCGATCAGCGGCAACAGGAAGAAGAGCACGGCGATCGTGGCGAGTGCACCGCCGAGAAATCCACTGCGATCGACGCCGCGCGACGTCACGTTCGGCTTCGCCTTGGCCAGCGCGTTATCCCGGCTCGAACTCACGGCGCCAGGAACCCCGCCCCAGCGAACCGGGAGCGAGCCTCTGAAGTTTGCAGATAAGCGACGAAGTCCCGGGCAACGGAACGCTCGCTCAGAGCCGCCGCGGGATAGTGCGCAATGACATTGTGACCCGGCGCGATTGCTACGCCGGAAACACCCGCCTGACCGCGCACGTCCGTCTCGTACAGCACCCCCGCATCGAGTTCGCCGAGCGCCACCTTGGCCAGCAACGCGCGCACGTTGGGCTCGTCCGAGACGGAGGACACCGAAACCCCGGCCCGCTCACAAGCCTGACGCGCGTAGCGGCCGGCCGGCACTTCGGGAGCGCAGAGCGCGACCAGCAGATCCGGACGCGCGAGATCGGCCAGCCCGGTGATGCCGTGCGGGTTGTTCGCCGCGGTCACGATCGTGAGCCGATTGGTCGCGACGATCCGCGAGTCCGGCGTCACGCGCCGCATCTGACGTTCGTCCGCCGCCACGAACACGTCCGCCGGGGCACCCTCGCGAATCTGCATCGCGAGCGTCGGAGTCCCCGCGACGTGAACCCTGACCCGCAGGCCGGGATGAGCCGCCTCGAACTCCGCGGCGATCGCGCGCATCGGCGCGTGGGTCGAGGCCGCCGCGAAGACGAGCAGTTCGTCGGATGCTGCGTCCCGGCAACCCGAGGTGGCCGCGAGCAGCAGCGTCAGCGCGCGGCATGGCCACGGGCGCCGCAGCGCCAGCGGTTGTTCAGCGGCGTGCACCACCGAAGCGCATCACGACACCGAGATAGAACATGTGCTCGCCATGCACGTCCTCGTTGATCTTGATCGAGGGCCGACTCTCGTTATCGAGGAACGAGTACCACCCGTGCAGCGAGATCGATTCGTTGAAGTGCAGGTAGCTCTCGACGCCACCGCCGAAGAACACCTCCTGCGTGGAACTGCCACCGCCGGCACCGACGATGCGCGACCACTGCCCGTGCACGAACGGCGTCAGGGTCCAGGAGTCACCGAAGTGGATCCGCAGCCGCAGGAAACCCTCGGCCCACTGATGACCGAGCGGCCGCTGCGCTTCGAAGTTCTGCACGCGATCCTTCCGGTCCGCCCACTGGCCACGCAGGAAGACCTCCCAGAACGTGTTGTCCGAAGCCGGCAGGTAGACCTCCGCATTGCCGCGAACGCGCCAGATCTGATCCGGCAGCGTGGTCGTGAAACCCGGGGCCCCGAAGCTGCCGCTACTGTCGTTCCACTCCTGCTCCGCCACGATCGTGACGACGCCGCCGTCGCGCGGCGTGCCGCGGCGGCGATCGAGCTGCGTCGTGTTCTGCTCGAGATACACCCGCGCGCCGTAGGCCGCGAAGTCCTCGGGGATCTGGAACGCCCCGGCCGTCAGCGGCGACGTCGAGAAGCTGTGGTCGCGGTAGTAGGTGCCGATCTCGATGAACAGCCCCGGCGCGGCCTCGCGGCCGAATCCGAGGTAGCCCTCGTAGTCGCTGCCTTCGTAGAGCCCGTTCGGCGAGAACGTGTCGCCGTTGTACGAGCCATCGCGATAGAACTGCCACGGCCGCGCCTTGAACTCGAGTCGCGTGATCGTCTGGTCGCCGATCAGCTGACCGTCGAACAACCCGGCATAGATGCCGTCACGCCCGGCGTAGCCAACGAGCGTGCCCTTGCGCTCGCCGAAGTCCTCGTCGCGGTAGTAGACGTGCCCGTCCCACGAGAAGCCGTCCTCGAGCCCGACCGCCGGATCCTCGCTCGCGGCCGTGGTCCCGATCATTCCGGCCTCGACCTGGAACAGGGACCGGTAGGGCAACGTCGGGTTGCGCTTGTCCGTCAGGTCGGTCAGGAACTGATTGGGGGACTGACCGGGACTCGCCGGTGCGAGCCAGCCGAGGCAGCAGCCTAAGCCGGCGAGGAACGGCAACTTCGCGGATCGCGTCATTCGAACTCGAGGGGTCTGAGAGGGTCGTCACGGTGAGGGGGCCCGCGACGACGGGGCAGGCAACTACTCGCGCATCCGGCTCATCGCCGACTGCACGAGGGGGTGGGCATTGTCGAGCACGATCACCGAGTAGGGATGGTCCGCGTACTGGTTCTCGCGCTCTTCGATCCGAATCGCGCCGAGCTGGCGCAACTCGTTGATGAGACCGCGGCGCTCCGGGTGCACGAGGTTGCTGAAGTGCTGGCTCATCGGCCCTTTGAGGAACGGGGAGAGCCAAACTTCCGGACTTCCGTGTCGCGCCTGCGCCCGCATGATCAATTCGACGCAATCGGCGAGCCGCTCGGCGAGCTGACCATCGCCTGGCAACGCATCCGCCGTGCGCCACGTGACCGGGATATGACCGACGATCGGCGCACGCGGGCTGCGGGGATCCGCCGACCCGTTCTCCCCCGCGGGCACGGCCTCTTCGTCCGGCTGCGGCGCATCGGACGGTTGCTCGTCCGGCGCTGCTGCGGCCTCCTCGGGCGAGGCATCGATCTCCTCGTCGACCTCGATGAGGTCGAGCGCGTTCCAGAACCGGTCGTTGCCGACGCGCTGCCGCAGATCGCCGCTAGTGCTGTCGGGGATCGCCACGACGCGCAGTTCGTGGTTCTCCTCGAGCACCTGCTTCGCGATCGGAATGAAGTCGCGGTCACCCGACACGACGACGATCGCGTCGATGTCGGGCCGACGGTAGAGCACGCGGCAAACGTCACACGCGAGCTGTACGTCCGCTGAGTTCTTGCCCGCGTGACTGACGAGCACGTATTGGGGATCGAACCCCATCAGCGACAGGTCGTGCGCGACTTCCATGCCCGGGTAGGCGTCGAACGCGGCGTAGGAGCGCCCGAGAACCATCGGTGCCTTCTTGTCGCTCAGGCGCTGCTTGAGCTGCGCCAGAATGCTCAGACAAAGATCGCGGATGCGATGACCCGTGAGCTCATCGCGGTTCTTCAGGGAGAGGAACAGGTTCTCGAAGTCGACGAATACTGCTGCGTTCATAGTTCAGTTCTGGCAGTTGCAATGGCAGCCGAACCCTCGCGGGCCGCTGCACAGTTCGAAACGGCGGCGTCACGATCATGACGCCTCGGACCCCGATACCGAACGGCCCGACACGGGACCATCCGACTCGGGAGATCCCGATACCGGTGAATCCGATTTCGGGGCCACCACATCCGACGACGACTCCGCGTCCGGCACGCGCTCGATGAGATCGTCGTCCGACAGGTAGGTGTAACCAGCAAGCCCTTCCTCGTAGCGCCGCATGAGCAGCGCCGACTCGCGTATGTTGACCCGCTTGGCGCGCACTGCGGCCTCGAGCCGCCGGCGCATACGCCGTACGAGGTCCTGCTTCTCGTACTGCACGTAGCTCAGCACCTCGGTGACCGTGTCACCCTCGATCACGCGCTCGATGCGGTAGCCGTGATCGGGATCGAGCGCGACGTGGATCGCGTTGGTGTCGCCGAACAGATTGTGCAGGTCGCCGAGAATCTCCTGGTACGCACCGACCAGGAACATGCCGAGGTAGTAGGGCACCCCCGGAGTGGTGTCGTGGACCTCGAGCACGTTCTTGACGTCGCGCAGATCGATGAACTTGTCGACCTTGCCGTCGCTGTCGCACGTGAGGTCGGCGAGGATCGCGCGACGCTCCGGCCGTTCCGCGAGCCGATGGATCGGCATCGTCGGGAACAGTTGCTTCACGGCCCAGTGATCGGGCGCCGACTGGAACACCGAGAAGTTGCAGTAGTAGGTATCCGCCAGTGCCCGCTCGAGCCGCTCGAGTTCTTCGGGCACATAATCGAGTTCGCGAACGATCTCGTGGATCCGCGCGCAGATCGCCCAGAACAGACCCTCCGCCGCGGCCCGGCCTTTCAGGTCGAGGTAGCCCAGGTTGAACAGGCTCATCGCCTCGCCCTTGAGCTGCAGCGCGTCGTGATAGCTCTCCTGGAAGTTCTTGCGCGAGACCCCGCGCAGGCACTGCGCCAGGTTCTGGATCGTCTGGTGCGCGTCGTCCGCGACGTCCGGCGAGCACTCGATCGACTGGCGCGCGACGCCGAGCACATCGAAGACCAGCACCGCGTGATGCGCGGTGAGAGCCCGCCCCGACTCGCTCACGATGTCGGGGTGCGGAATGCCCTTGTCGTCGCAGGCCTGCTGCACCGCGAACACGACGTCGTTGGCGTACTCCTGCAGCGAGTAGTTGGCCGAACTGTGGAAGTTGGTCTTGGAACCGTCGTAGTCGACCGCGAGCCCGCCACCGACGTCGAGGAACTTCAGCCCCGCGCCGAGATCGTGCAACTCGGCGTAGAGCCGCGTGGCCTCCTGCAGCGCGTCCTTGATCGCGCGAATCGCAGTGATCTGGCTGCCGATGTGGAAGTGCAGCAGCTCGAGGCAGTCGAGCATGTCCGCTTCGCGCAGCCGATCGACGACCGCGATCAGCTCGGCCGCCGTGAGCCCGAACTTCGACTTCTCGCCACCCGACTCCTGCCACTTGCCGGCGCCGCGACTCGCGAGTTTCGCGCGGATGCCGAGATGCGGCCGCAGGTTGAACCGCTTGCCCGCCTCGAGGATCGCTTCGAGCTCTTCGAACCGATCGACGACGATGATCGTATGCAGGCCCATCTTCTGGGCGAGCATCGCGGTCTCGATGTAGCTCTGGTCCTTGTAGCCGTTGCAGATGACCAATCCGTCCTCGTTGGTCATGTGCGCGAGCACGACGAGCAACTCGGGCTTGCTGCCGGCTTCGAGACCGAGCGCGTGCGACTTGCCGAACTCGACGAGTTCCTCGACGACGTCGCGTTGCTGATTGACCTTGATCGGGAAGACCGGCCGATAACGACCCCGGTACGCGTGGTCCTTCGCCGCCTTCGCAAACGCCCCGGACAGCCGTTCGACCCGCTGCTGGAGAATGTCGGAGATCCGCAAGAGCACCGGCAGCTCGATCCCGCGGCTGCGCAGGTCCTCCACGAGTTCTGGCAGCGAGAACCCGCCGCCACCGCGCCCACGAGGCTCGACCATCAGCTCGCCGGTCGGACTGATCGAGTAGCAATCGCCGCCCCAGGCCCCGAGTTGATAGAGCTCGAAGCTGTCCCGGACGGTCCAGGCACGAAGTTCGTTCTGTTGAGAACTCAAGAGGGCGGTTGGGAGGGACGACGCGAAGCCAGGATTGAACACCACCGCCGCCGATCATGGCAGGGATGCATCGGCGCTTTTTTGGGACGGGTTCCGCCGCGCCCGGCACTGGCCGCCGACTGCGATGCCCCGTAACCTGCTCGCGTGAGCCAAGTCGAGTCATACCAGAGCCCGCTGCACGCCCAGGATCCCGAGGTCGCGGGCTGGCTGCAGCGTGAGGACCGTCGCCAGAGCGAATCACTGACCCTGATCGCTTCCGAGAACCACTGCTCCGCCGCCGTGCGCGAGGCCTGTGGCAGCCGCATCACGGACAAGTACGCGGAGGGTTACCCCAACCGCCGTTACTACGCCGGGTGCGAGGTCGCCGACGGCATCGAGGAGCTCGCCAGGAGCCGCGCACTCGAGCTGTTCGGCGCCGAAGCGGTCAACGTTCAGCCGCATTCGGGCACGACTGCCAACCTGTGTGCACTGCTCGCCCTGGCCGGCCCCGGCGGCAAGATCGTCGGCATGTCGCTCAAGACCGGCGGTCACCTCAGCCACGGTCACCACAAGAGTCACACCGGCACCGTGTTCGATGCCGCGCAATACGGCGTCGACGACCGCGGCCTGATCGACCTCGACGAGGTGCGCGACGTCGTCAAGCAGCATCAACCCAAGGTGCTCATCGCGGGCGGCAGCAGCTACGCGCGCAAGATCGACTACACCGCGTTCGCCGAGATCGCGCGCGAGCACGGCGCCTACCTGCTCGCCGACATCGCGCATCCGGCCGGCCTCATCGCCGCGGGCGTGCTACCGAGCCCCGTCGGCATCGCGGACGTCGTGACGATGACCACGCACAAGACGCTGCGTGGCCCACGCGGCGGCATGATCCTCGCCAAGCCCGACGTCATCAAACCGATCAACTCGTCGGTGTTCCCCGGCGGCCAGGGCGGTCCACTCGTGCAGCAGATCGCGGGCAAGGCCGTCGCGTTCGCCGAAGCGTTGTCGCCCGCGTTCAAGGACTACCAGAAGCAGGTGCTCGACAACGCCCAATACCTCGGTGAGTGCCTCGTCGAGCACGGCCTCGACGTCGTCACGGGCGGCACCGACAACCACATCGTCCTCGTCGACCTGCGCAAGGCGCCGATGACGGGCGCCGAAGTCGAAGAACGCGCGCTCGCCGCCGGCCTCGCGGTCAACAAGAACGCCGTCCCCGGCGACCCGCGTCCACCGATGGTCACGAGCGGCCTCCGTGTCGGCACCCCCGCCATCACCACCCGCGGTTTCGGCCGCGACGAGGTCAAGACGGTGGCCGACATCCTCGGCGGCCTGGTGCGCGGCGAGGACCCGGAGAAGTTCCGGGATACGGTGAAGGCGCTGTGTGAAGCGCACCCGCTGCCGTAGGGCGGTGAGGTGAGTGCGAGCCGGAAGCCGCTCCAGATCGCCGGCATCGTTCTCGGCGTATTGCTGCTCGGGGTCGTCCTACTGTCCTGGCAGTTCAATCGGCCACCGTTCCCACTCGATCGGCTCGACCGGCTCACGCACGAGATGTCGAAGGAGCAAGTCCACGAGATCCTCGGCGCACCCTCCGACGAGAACGAAGACAACTGGGCGCATTCCCGCGTGATCGCGTGGCCAATCGTCTACGTCTACTTCGACAGCAAGGGCAACTACACCCGCCATCGCTACGACTTCTGACACCCGAGGCGCAGCGGCATTTGCATGCATGGCAATGGGCCTCGACAGCGTCGAACTACTGATCGCTCTCGAAGACGAGTTCGGAATCGCGATCCCTGACGAAGCAGCCCAGGAGCTGGTCACGCCGCGGCTCGTGACCGACTACTTCTTGGGGCAACTGCAACAGACCGAGGCGAGCGAATGCCTTCGGCAACAGACGTTCTTCCGGCTGCGGCGCGGACTTCGTGGCGAAGGGCACGAACAACGAGATTCGGTGCGTCCTGCGACGAGACTCGACGAACTCATCGCACACGAGGAGTGGCCCCGCACCTGGCGGCGTCTCCGGGAATCGGCCGACTTGGGACATTGGCCCGAGCAGGCACCGTGGCAGGGCCGTTCGCAGTTCCGGGGCAAGACGGTTCGTGAACTCGTGCACGAACTGGCCGCCGCCGATCCGCGCGGCGAGCCGGATTACGACGCCGGCTGGACCCGCGAGCAAGTGTCGCTGCGCGTGCGCCGTTGCATCGCAGGGGTCATCGGCGGTCGATTGTTCGACGAAGACGCACACTTCGTAAACGATCTCGGTATCCACTGACGGATCGCCGCACCACCCCATGAACCGAACGGTCGAAGCCCTGAAGATCATCGCCACCAGCATCCTGGCGGCGATCGTGTACGGCATCGCACACGACCAGATCACGGCTCGGGTCTGCGTCGAGTACTTCACGATCGGGCACCCGAGGATCTTCCCCACGGAGTCGCCGACGCTGCTCGCGATCGGCTGGGGAGCCCTCGCGACGTGGTGGGTCGGCCTGCTGCTCGGGCTCGGATTGGCGTTTGCCAGTCTGCGCGGGCAACGGCCGGCGCGGACGGCCCGGACGCTGGTGCGGCCGATCGCGATCCTGTTGGCCGTGATGGCGGTAGCGGCCCTGCTTGCCGGCGCAGTCGGCTACTTCGCGGCGACACAGGGCTGGGTGTTCCTCGTCGGGTGGGCCGCGGACAACGTTCCGCGCGACCGCCATGACGTGTTCATCGCCGATCTGTGGGCGCACTCGGCCAGCTACCTTGCTGGTTTCGTCGGTGGGATCGTCTTGATGTTCCGGGTTTGGCGGGCGCGCCAACGGGCGGTGCGAACACCCGCCTGAGTTCTGCAGATCCCTGCACCCTTCGCCGCGGCTCCGGGGATCATCCAGTGATGCCCGAGACGGCGACCTCCCCACCCGACCGCGGTGCCGCGCTGGCGCCGCACCGCGACGCGCTCTATCGCTACCTGCGCGTGCTCGGGGCGTCGCACGCCGATGCGGAGGACTTGCAGCAGGAGGCGTTTCTCATCGTGCTGCGCCGGACCGAGTTCGACGCCACGTCGCCCGCCGGCGTCTTCGGCTTCCTGCGGACGACCGCGCGGCAGCTCTGGCTGCGGTCGCGACGCCATGATCTGTCGACCCGCGAAATCGACGAGGCCGATCGCATCTGGGATGCGCGCTGCGCCGACGGGACGGGCGATCGCTACCTCGAGGCGCTCCGAGACTGCCTGGCACAGCTGCCCGAGCGCAGCCGTGAACTGCTGCGCGCGACCTACGCCGAGGACGCCACCCGCCAGGAATCGTCGGCGCGGTTCGGGCTCGGCCTCGACGGCATCAAGAGCGCGCTGCGTCGCCTGCGGACGCGGCTTCACGAGTGCATTCGCTCGCGCCTCGCGGAGAACGAACGATGACGACGACCCCACCGGTTCATCCCGCAGAAGAACGACTGCTCGATGTCGGGCTCGCAACCATCCTGGCCGAGCCGGAAACCGGCGCGCTGCGGCCGCAGTCCACACATCCCCCGCGGGAAGAAGCTGCGCCAGGACGGCCGTCCTCGCCCCGACTCGCCGCCGCCCTGGTCGTGCTCGGCCTGACCGCCGTCGCGGCCACGCTGTGGCAGGTCCGGTCGGACCACCGCTCGGCAACGCCGCAGGATCCGGCACCAACCCGCCCGCTGCCGCCGGAGACCCGGGCCGAGAACCGCAGCGAGATCGACGCGCTCCCGGTGATCACCCGCAATCTCGCGGCGTGGATCACCCGCCCCGACGGCCTGGAGGCACTCACGCGTCTCACCCATCTCGAACGCCTCATCCTCGTCGCCGCGGACATGAAGTTCGCCGGCATGCGACTGCGACGTCAGAAGCACCCACAATGGCAGAACGCACCCGACCGCGTGCTCGAACCGCTGAGCGACCTCCCCGCGCTCCGAACCCTCCGCCTGCCGTCCTCGATGAAGCTGCGGCCGGCACATCTGGCCGCGCTGCGCGATTGCCCAAAGCTGCGGGAGGTCGAACTGGTCGGCGAGCAGGTGACTCTGTCCCCGGGGTTCCTCGACGCGCTCGCAGCGCTGCCGCAGCTCGACACCTTGCGCCTCGACATCGTCACGATCGACACCGCGACGATCACGCGCCTTGCCGAACTCGAACTCCGCGAGCTCGTGATCGGTCGCTGCCCCGGCCTGGACGCCGAGGGCTTCGCGGCGATTTGTGCGCTGCCGACACTCGAGAGCCTCGGCTTCCGCGATCTCGGCCGCCGACAATTCGGCGCCAACGACGGCCGCCTGCTCTGGAAGCCGGAGCCCGCGGACCTGCACAGACTCGGTGACCTGCCCAACCTGACCCGACTCGACTTCTTCAGCTGCGACCTCGGCGAGGACGAACTCCGGGCGTTGCCGACCCGCATCACGTCACTCCGACTGCGCGGCCACGAGCTGCCCCCCGCCGCGCTGCGACATCTCGATCGCTTCGGGCAACTGCGTGAACTGGAGATCGCCACCGGCCGCTTCCGGCGATCCCTGTTCGACCGCACACCGCCCGCAGAACGTCAGGAGCGCCGCGCCGCCGTCGCGTCGGCCATCGGCAAACTCCGCCTCACCGACCTCGACTACTCCGGCTCGATCGGCCCCGACCTCCTGACCGCGATCGCCCGACAGCCAGACCTCACGCGACTGCGCCTCTACTCGAACTCGTTCGAGGATCTCGAACCGCTCGCCACCGCGCCCCGCCTGCGCCATCTCGAACTGCTCGAGAACGGCGGCGACTGGCTCGACGCCTACGCGCTGCGCCCCATCGCGAAGCTGCCGGCGCTGGAGTCCTTGCTGGTCTACACGATGAAGTCGCTCGATCGGACGAAGGTCGCGCCCCTCTTCGAGCGCGAGATCGACCTGACGCTGCGTGCGTTCGTGGACCCGAAGTAGACCAGGCCATCCGAATCGGCTGGGCCCATGGTCCAGACTGATGGCAGTACCCAACACCGCGCTACTCGGCCTCGTTCTCGCTGGAGTCGGCTGCAGCCGTGCCCCAGAACCCGCACGCGCCAGGGGCATGAACACGCGCCCGGAGTCGATCGTGCGCAAGGAACGGTCCCATGCGATCCTGCGAGCCCGGGGCGTTCCGCTGAACGTTCATCTGCCCGGACTCGAGTCCGTGTCGGGCTCGCCGCGACGTGACGCCAGAACGGTCGCACGCCGCGCGCTTGCTGAGCGGCACTACGCGCTGAATTGGCTGATCGGCTACCGCAACCAGGCCTGGGACGACGTGTCCACCGACACGTGAAGCGCGCTACCGCGGCAGCGGTAACTGCGCCGCGATCCTCTGCAGCTTCTCCAGCAGGAGCAGGTGACCCGCATCGTTCGAGTGCGAATCGAGCATCGAGTTGCGGATCGGCAGCTTCAGCTCCTCGTCCGTGAAGCGGAACTCGAAGTAGGGGATCTCGCTGTCCTGGCAGAAGCCCGGCAGCGACGGGATCGCGGGCATCGTGTTGTCGAGCAGGTAGAACGGGACCTTCGCCTGCCGACACAGATCGCGCATCTCGAGCAGCGCCTGCTTGCTGCGACGCCAGCCGCGCGGCCCCTTGCCGAAGTTCTCGGGCACCCACTCGGTCCCTTCGGGCTGCGTCGACAGGAAACGTACCGCCGCGTCGGACTGCAGCTCCAGCAGTTTGGCCGTGGCCGGCATCATCGGCCGGAACAGTCCCGCGAGCGCGGTCCAGGTGTCGCCGGGATCCTCGAGCTGTTCTTCGGGCCGTGGCGCTTTGCCGAGCAGCGCCTGCTCGACGACGTCGCGCGTCGGCTCGATATCGTTGACGACGTAGACGAGCAGCACGAGGTCGGGATCGAGGGCCAGCCCCTCGTCCTTCAGCATCGCGAGCTCTTGCACGGAGTCGTACATCGGATGACCGGTGTTCACGACTTCGAATCGCTGCCCGGGTTTCGCATGCTCGTTGAGCGCGACCTCCCACCGCCGCAGGAACGTCACCTCGTCGTTGACCCCCGTGCCGTAGCTCACGGAGTCGCCGAGGATCAAGATGCGGAACGTGCCGGCCGGCTTCTCGAGCTCGATCTCGGGGCCACGAAACCCGAGCGAATTGGTCTTCAGCCGGTAGCTGCCGATGTCGAGATCGAGGTTCTTCTTGTGGCGATACAGCGTGCCGTCGAGATCGACCTGACCGGGCGGCTTGCCGACCCACGCGAACCGCAACGCGTTGTTGCGATAGCGCAGGTGCTCGACCTCGTAGTTGAGCCCGATCGGATCAAGTAGTTGCAGCAGCACCTCGACCACCACGAGAACGACCGCGAGCGAGACGAGCATCGCGATCGCGCGCCACAGCCAGCGCAGGCGGCGCTTCGGTTTCGCGGATACAGCGGGCATCCGCCTACTCGATCGTGAACCACGCGAAATCGCCAGCATCGACCGCGATCTCCATGGCGCCACGCGACAGGCGATCGAGCGACAGCGGCGCGCGCTTGCCCGCGTTCGCCGCATCGCCACGGCCATGGCCGATCAGAGCCGTGTTCGTGATGCCCGAGTAGTAGAGATCGAGCGGCACGCGCCGGCGGATGTCGCGTTCGGTCGGATTGAAGACGACGAGCATCGCGGGTGGGCTGGCGGCCGGGTTGGCGTGCAGCACCCAGTCGAGGTCCAGCCCGTCGGCGCGCCGCGAACTGCCATGGATCACATCGCTCTCGAGGATGTCGCGATACTTCTTGTACCAATCGACCCAACGCTTCACGACGGTGCGCGTCGCGTCGGTGTCGTAGAGCCGCGGCCCGCGGTAGCACGCCTGCGCGCCGTAGGCCAGGTTGCTGATGATCATCCGTTCGTAGTGATCGAGGTGCTCGGACAACGGCTCGACCGTCGCCGCGGCACCACCGCCGTGGTACTGCGTGAGCGGCACGAACATCCAACCCATCGTCGGGTTCTTCTCACGCGTGCCGTCAAACAGGTTCTGCCGGGTATGGATCACCTGCTGCATACGCGGCAACGACCAGTTGGTCTCGCGATACCCCATCCCGGTCTTGTTGCTGCCATTGAGGAAGTACCAATCCGGCACATTGAGGTAGATGCCGCGACCGCGACACCAGCGATAGAAGTCGCGGATGACGCCGAACTGCACCCAGCGCGAATCGTCGTAGCCCTTCTGCAGCGGCGGGCGCGCCGCGGCATCGTGATCGCCGGGATAGCTGCCGTCGTGCTCGAGCAAATCGAAGCCCGTGTAGTCGTAGAATCGGTAGAGCTTCTTGAAGTAGCGCTGCCCCCAATCGCTCGCGAGCGCCGGTGCATGACCGAACACCTGCCCGCCGGGCTTGCCGGTCTCGCGGTTGATGCAATTGTCGGAGTCCGGCTTGATGCGACGGCTGCTGAGCAGCGAGTAGCCGCCGAGCTCGACGTTCTTGCCATGCGCGTAGTCGACCATGTCGCGCCAACGATCGAGGTTCTCCTGACTGTCGTCCTCGATGTTGAAACCGCTGCCGAACGTGAGGATCGCCATCTCGAAGCCGACATCCGCGCACTGATCGATCGCGGTCCGAACGTTCTGCGGGTCCGCACTGCGGACATGCATCATCAGCGGGTTCTCGGTACTCCACGGCGCGAGCGTGCGATACATCCGCCGCTGTGCGAGCGTCTGCCGCTCGCGATCCTCCCGGTCGGGGGCCAGGACGAAGGCGCGGAACGTCTCGAAACGCCCGCCGGGCGGCACGGTCTGCGCCGGCCCGACATCGGGCCCGACTTCGAGCACGCAGAGCGTCTGCTTGCGATAGTTGACCTGCGTGTGGAACTCCGGATCGGTGAGCCAGCGCACACAGTGCGAACTGCCGTCCGCGCCCGTCATCGCACGGAACGCGTAGTCCGTCTCGACGTAGAGGTTCGGCAGCTTGACGCCCAGCCGCTGGGGCTCGACTCGCGATTCCGCCTCGACGAGCGGCAGTCGCAGCGACGTGAAACGGTCGACCTCGAGGGTTGCGCCACTGCCGTTCTCGAGCTCGAGCCAGTGCGAAATGAGGGGCAAACCGTCGTAGAGTTCGAGATGCACCGTCACGACGATGCCGTCGTGTTTGCCCTCGGACGGCAGGCAGCGCACGGCGACGTGCCGCCCGCGCGGCGGCCACTCACACGCCTTGCTCGCGTGTCGCGATCGACGCCACGCAAACCGCGGCGCGATATCCGTGACCGTGATCTCCGTACCGCGGAAGGCTTTGGGATCCGGCTTCAGCTCGCCGAGCTGCGCGTCGGTGAGGAACGCGCGGTTGCCCTGACCGGTCACACCACCGATCCGCACCACCTCGCCGTTCAGCACGAACTCACCCAGCGGCGCCGCTGCCCGTAGCAGCTGGCGCGAGGCCGTGAGCTGCTCCATGGACACCAGCGCAAAACGCTCGTCGGCGAGCAGCCGGAGCCGCAGCAGGCCGTTGTCGAGCACGAACTCCCCGCGCGCAGCGTCGTGACCACAGTGGGCAACGTAGGGCGACGGATCGAGCAGCCAGTCGGGCGCGACAGCGTCGCCCTGCGCGAGCGCGTCGTGAGCACTGCCGCAGAGCGCCAGCAACATGGCGGTGACACGGGACGCCAGGGAACCGCCCTGCATTCGCAGCCGACTCATCCGCGCACCGTTCGCAGCGCCCGACGAACCTCGTCGACCCGGGCATCGAACACCGCACCGCGCGCCCCGAACTCGACGACGATCACGTCGCCGTCCTCGGCCCAGAGCGCAATGAGATAGCCGACGCGTTCGCCATCGACGTTGGTCGCGCACTCGAACCAATGGCCGCGCCGACCATCCGCATCGCGTACATCGCCGTCCCCGATCAGTTCGTACCCGCGCTGCTGCACGAAATCGTGCTGGAGCGCCTGCACCCAGAACTCGAGGTCAGCGCCGTTGGGATCGCGGAAGCGCCGCAACCAGACTCGCGCATCGTCACCCGTGACGGCGCGATAGTCCTCGTCGCGCGAATGCCCGGCGAGCGTCACGAAGTCGCGCGACAGCGCGATCGGGCCGGCACAGGACAAGAACATCGTGCAGCCGAGGACCAGCAGCACGACGCAGCGGAGCGGACGCATCAGAAGTCCTCCATCAGTCGTTCGGCGCCGATCAGGTTGATCCACGCGAACCGACTCGGCCGCCGGCGGCGACGATCCGGCGGCGGTTCGGACACCGCGCGAAACTCGGCCGTGAGCGTCGAGAGTGCGACCTGGTCCGCCAGCAAGCGCCGCCGCCCCTCCATCGTTTCGATCTCGTCGGTGAGCCGCCGCAGCTGCTCCTCGATCTTGAGGATGTCCTCGACCTTCTCGGCTTCTTCGAGGATCGCCAGCAGGCGCTCGCGCGACTTGCGGGCGTTGCCGAGCCGGATCTCGAGATCGCGATACTCCTCGGTCACGTCGTTGGCGCGGCGCGCTTGGGACAACACACGGCCGAGATCGCGCAAGCTCTCGAATGCGACATCGAAGTGCTGAGCGGGAACTCGCAGCGTAACGGTCGTGCCAGCGCGACTCTGCAGGTAGCCGCCCCAGTCCTCGACCCGCCGCAAGAGGTCGGCGATCGCGACCTCGGGCTGGGGAACTTCGACCGCCACCGTACCGCTGTGGATCAGGAGACGTGCGACCCGCTCACCCGGCTCACCCTGCTGCGAACCTTGACCCTGTTGACCAGCTTGGAACTCGTAGAGGTTCTCGGCCCGCGCACGGATGTCACCGTTGCCACCGTCATTGAAGAATGCACCGAGCAGAGGATTCATCGCGGGATCCGCAGCGAACCGCGCCCCCGCAGCGTCGTTGCTCGCCATGCCGTTGGTCACCCCATCGAGGCTGGCGGTCTCTGCGGCATTGCTCGGCGCCGCAGACCGGGCAATCAACCCCTTGGGAGCCGTCGAGTAATAGGCTCCGCTGCTGCACGCGGCAGAAACGAACACCAGGAACCAGACGAACGACGCAGCGAGTCGGCGTGGCATCTCGCCGTTCTACCACGCCGCCGTATGATCGTCACACCGATGACCCTCGCCGCGCTGACGTGTGTTCTCGCTCTGCTCCCGCAGACGCCCCAGGCCGAACCCGAGGCACCTCGCATCGCCTGGCAGCGCTCACTCGAGGATGCGCTCGCGACCCAGAAGGCGACCGGGCTGCCGCTACTGATCGCGGTCAACATGAACGGCGAGGTCTTCAACGATCGCTTTCGCACCCGCACCTACAAGAGCGCGGCGTTCGTGGAGTCGACCCGCGGCTACGTCTGCGTCGTCGCGTCGCCCGACCGCCACAACGAACGTGACTACGATTCACTCGGCAATCGCATCGAGTGCCCGGCGTTCCCCGGCTGCACGTGTGGTGAACATATCGCGATCGAGCCCGAGCTGTATCGGCGCTACTTCAACGGCAACCGCAACGCGCCCCGGCACGTCGCGGTGAGCCCGGGCGGTGAGATCCTGTTCGACCGCTTCCTCGACCGCAGCATGCAGACCGCGATCGACGCGATCGCCAAACACCGCGGCACACCGAAGGAGCGGGCCATCCCCACGAGCGTGAAGACGCTGCTCGCGCGCCGGGACGCGGCCGCGCGGCGACACCTCGAGGCGCGCTATCGTGAGACCCGCGACCCCGCGATCCTCGAGTCCGCGCAACAAGCGAACAGCGCGCCGCTCGACCTGATCCGACTCGCCCTCTTCAGCGAGGACACGAGTGAGTTCGAACGCGGGCGCGACGCTTTGCTGCGCCAGGCAACGCCTGCGGCGCTGGCCGACCTCGAGTATGCGGCCGCGCGCTCCCAGGATCCCGGTAACACGCTCGCGGTGATCGCGAACCTCGCCAAGAAGGACGAACGCGCCGCCCAGCTGCATGCCCATCTGCAGCCGGGTGATCCGGGCGTCGGCCGATTCTGGCGCGGAGATTGGGCCGAACCGGAGTACGAGATCTGGCAGCGTGGCTCGGTCGAGGCCGAGCTCGACGCCTGCGAGAAGCAACTGCGCGAAGAGCCGACGGATCAGGCGACGCGCCTGCGGCTCGCGATCGCGCAGCTCGCGTTCGCACGCACGCTGATCGCGACCAACGGCAAAGGCGTCGAGTTCTGGCTCGAGGACGCACGCAACACGGCATCGCGCATCAGCGACCGTGAGCGCAAGCCGGAGGCCCTGGCGATCCAGGCCGTCGCCACGTACCTGCGCAACGACGCGGAGGGCGCCGCCAAGCTCGCCGCCAAAGCGATTGCCGACAAGGGCCGAGAACTGCAGCCGAGCGCATGGCTCGCTACACGCCTGATGGAGATGATCGTGCAGATCGAGACGCGCAATGCCTACGCGAAGGCCGCCGACCGGACGGCGATCCTCAACCCTGCGCTGACTCGGGTCCGCGGCGCACTCACGATGCTCGCAGCCAGCCGCTGGACCGAAGAAGGCCCGTTCCTGAGCGGCATCGGCCTGCTCGAATACGTCGGCGCCCGCCACGAAGCGCGGCGCCTGCTCGACAGCGCGGTTCGCCGTTTCGCCAGCTCGAACGCCGCCCACGAACGCTGGCGCGCGCGCTGGCTCGCGGACATGGGCACCGAACCCATGCGCCACGCCGCCGGCACCCTCGTCGAAGGCGCTGCCGATCGCCCGACCGCGGAGTGGTTCGCGGGCTACGCAGCGATCGTCGCAGCCGAGCGCCACGTCCGCGATCGCCGCCCGAAGGCCACGATCGCGGCCTACACCGACGCGGTGGATCGCTTCGTCGCGAGTGCTGAGGCCAACCCGAACTACACCAACACGGCCCACCACTTCGCCGTGCTCGCACTCGCGGGACGCGCGCTGGCCAGACACGAACAGGGCGACAGCTCGGCTGCCGTCGACGACCTGCTGCGAGCCGCCGAACTCCGCGATGCCAGTCTGCGCGAGAAGGACGGCCTCGGGCGCACCCCCCGCAGCATCAGCCAGCAGATCCGCAAGGACCTCGAGGCGCGCGGCGAGGACGCGCTGGTCGAGCGACTGGCGGGAACGCGGTTCTGACGGCCGAGCTCTGACTCGCTGAATCGACAACGAGCCGCCCCCTTGCGCGATCCCATAGTTTAGTTTTAACTATATTAATGTCGCCGACCATCCAGCCCCACCTCGACGCGCTGCGGAACCCACGACGTCGCGAGATCCTTCGCCTGTGCTGGCGCGATCCGATCTCTGCCGGGGCGATCCACCGCGCGCTACCGGACGTGACGTTCGGCGCGGTGTCGCAGCACCTGCGCGTGCTGCGCGATGCCGGCCTCGTCGCCGCCGATCGCAATGGCCGCCAGCGGCTCTATCGCGCCCGCCGCGGCGCCGTCGGCCCGCTGCGGCACTGGCTCGAGCGGTCCTGGGACGACGCGCTCTACCGCCTCAAGCTGCATGCGGAACTCGAAGCCTCGCGCCGTGGGCCGCTCGCGGCTGCGGCAAGCCGTTGAACGACCATGGACCTGCCCTACTCACTCTCGCGAACGATCGTGATCCGCGCCCCGCGCGAGATCGTGTTCCGCTACTTCACCGACTCCGAGCGTTTCGCGGCGTGGTGGGGCGAGGGCTCGCGCATTGACGCCCGGCCCGGCGGCGCCGTCGAGATCGTCTATCCCAATGCGGTCGTCGTTCGCGGCGAAGTCCAGAGCGTCGATCCCGGGCGGTCGATCGCGTTCACCTACGGCTACGACAGCACCCAGCCGGAACTACCCGCCGGCAGCTCGCTCGTGACGGTCACCCTGCAAGACGACCCCGCCGGCACGCGACTCGAACTGCGGCACGACCTGCCGACCGAGTCGATGCGTGATCAGCATGTCCCCGGCTGGCGGTTCCAGCTCGCGCAGTTCGCCAACGTCGTGTGCGACGAGCACTACGCCGCGGCGGCCGGCACGATCGACACGTGGTTCGAGGCCTGGGTCGAGGCCGATGGCGCTCGGCGCGCCGAACTACTCGCCCGCTGCACGACGCCCGACGTGACGATGTCGGACCGACACTCCTGCCTCACGGGCCACGACGATCTGGGGCAGCACATCGCGATGAGCCAGATGCACATGCCGGGCATGACCGGCGAACGCGACGGCGAACCCAGCCAGTGCCAGGGCACGGCCCTCGTCGACTGGCACGTTCGTGACGCCGAAGGCAACATCAAGGCTCGCGGCCGCAACGTCATGCGCCTGGCAACCGACGGCAGGATCGCAGCCGTGACGGGATTCTGGCTGGCGTAGAACCGCTCGCCCCTCACAATCCGTCGGCATGCAGCGACGCCTCCTCCTCATCAGCAACTCGACGATGCACGGCGGCGGCTACCTCGCCCACTGCCGCGCCGAGATCGAAGACTTCCTCGCCGGCGGCAAGAAGCACATCGCGTTCGTGCCCTACGCCCTCGCCGACCATGACGGCTACGAAGCCAAGGCGAAGGAATCGTTCACCGCGATGGGTCACGACCTGCAGTCGGTCCACCACGCGGGCAATCCGGCAGATGCGATCGCCGACGCCGACTGCGTGTTCGTGGGCGGCGGCAACACGTTTCGCCTGCTCGACACGCTCTATCGCACCGGGCTGATCGAAGCGATCCGCGCGCGCGTGGCCGCGGGCATGTCCTACATGGGCAGCAGCGCGGGCACCAACGTCGCCACGCTGTCGATCAAGACGACCAACGACATGCCGATCGTCATGCCGCAGTCGTTCGACGCCCTGCAACTCGTGCCGTTCCAGATCAACCCGCACTACCTCGACCCCGACCCGGGCAGCACGCACATGGGGGAGACCCGCGAAGAACGCCTGGCGCAGTTCCACGAAGAGAACGCGACACCCGTGCTCGGACTGCGCGAAGGCTGCATGCTGCGAGTCGACGACGACCGCATGGAACTCCGCGGCACGACCGGCGCGCGACTGTTCCGCGCGGGGCAACCACCCGAAGAGTTCGTGCCGCCATGCGATCTGTCCTTCCTGCTCTCGGAGACCCAACGATGAACCACAGCAAGCCGATCCTCTCCCCGCGCCCCGGTGCCGGCATCGCCCTCGCCACGACGCTGACGTTCTGCGCCTGCTCGGCGATGCAGTCCGGCAGCGCCGCGGACTCCTCCCAGGCCGCGGCCGCGATCACCCCCGAACTGCTCGAATCCCACGTCCGCTTTCTGTCGAGCGACCACCTCGAAGGTCGTGGTGTCGGCACACGCGGCGATGAGCTCGCCCGCAGCTACCTCGCGACGCAGATGGCCGGCCTCGGACTCCAACCCGGTGGACCCGACGGCTCCTGGGAACAACGCGTACCGATTCGTGGCATCACGTCAAAGGTCACGCAGCCGATGGCCGCGCGCGGCAACGGCGACAGCGCGACGTTCGAAGCCCCCACCGACTTCACCGCCGTCGCGGGCAGCCCGGATGCGACCGCGAGCTGGAACGGCGCCGAACTGGTGTTCGTCGGCTACGGCATCCATGCGCCGGAGCAGAGCTGGGACGACTACCAGGGCATGGATCTGACCGGCAAGGTCCTGCTCTTCATGAACAACGACCCGTCGAACGACCCCGAGAAGTTCGCCGGCAAGACGCGGTTGTACTACGGTCGCTGGAGCTACAAGTTCGAGGAGGCCGCCCGCCGCGGCGCGATCGGCGCCATCGTGATCCACACGACTCCGTCGGCCGGCTATCCGTTCCAGGTGATCCAGGCGAGCCACGGGCGCGAAAACTTCTGGCTGCCCTTTGCCGACGGGGTGCCCACGCTCGGCGTCCGATCGTGGTGCAGCGAAGGCGCCGCGAAAAGGCTCTGCGAGCTCGGTGGCCACGATCTCGACGCGCTGCGCGAGCGCGCGGAGAAGGGCAACCAACCGCCGGTGCCGCTCGGCGTCGCGATGGACCTCGCCATCGAGAACACTGTGCGCGAACTCGAGTCGGCCAACGTCCTCGGCGTGCTGCCGGGCAGCGACAACAAGCTGAAGGACGAATACGTCGTCATCACGGCACACTTCGACCACCTCGGCATTGGCAAGCCGCGCCGCAACGACGAGATCTACAACGGCGCCGTCGACAACGCGACGGGCTGCGCCGGCATGCTGGCGATCGCTCAGGCCGCCGCCGAGCTCGAACCAGCGCCGCGCCGCAGCCTGCTGTTCCTCGCTGTGACGGCCGAGGAGTCCGGCTTGCTCGGCTCGAAGTACTACGCGCAGAATCCGACGGTCGACAAGAAGAAGCTGCTCGCCAACTTCAACGTCGACGGTCTCAACATCTGGGGCAAGACGCGCGACGTCGAGTTCATCGGCCACGGCAAGAGCAGCCTGACCGCACTCGCCGAAGCGATCGCGGCGGAACAGGGTCGCCGGATGGAACCCGACAGCAGCCCCGACAAGGGCCTGTTCTACCGCAGCGACCACTTCAGCTTTGCGCGCATCGGAGTGCCCGCGGCCTTCTTCAAGGCCGGCCGCGATTTCTACGATCGCCCCGCCGACCGCCGCCGCATGAAGGCGAGCTACACCACCGTCAATTACCACCAGCCCAGCGACGAGCTCGCCGACTGGTGGCGCTTCGACGGTGCGGTGCCCGACGTCCAACTGCTGTTCGAGTGCCTGGTCCGGACCGCAAACGCCGATACCGCCCCGACCTGGACGCCCGGCGACGAGTTCGAGAAGCTGCGCTGACGGCGCCTGCGCGGCCGACGCGAGCGGCGAATCGTGGTGAGTGGCCCGACCCGGGTGGGCAACGGCAGCCCGCGTGCTACACTTTCCGACGCAAAGTGAGGCCCGATGGAACTGCGCGACGCACTCGAACACATCACGACGATTCGCACCCAACTCGCCGCGACCGAACGCCTGCGCAGCCTGCGCGCCGTGCCGGTCGCGCTGTCCGGCGCCATGGCCATCGTGGCCGCGACCGTGCAGTTCTTCGTCCTCGAAAAGCCGACGGTGCAACCGTACGTCTATCTCGCCCTCTGGGTCGGCACGGCGATCCTCTGCGGCTCGGCCGCGGCGGTCGTCGTGGCGCGACGCGCCCACCTGTCGGCCTCGATGCACGACGTCGCCAACCTGCGCGCGGCGGCGATGCAGCTGCTGCCGAGCCTCGTCGCCGGTGCGGTCTTCACGACGTGGGTCGCGACCGAAGCCCCCGAGCTGCTGTGGCTGCTGCCCGGAGTGTGGCAACTATTGTTCGCGCTCGGCAATCTCGCGGCGCAGATGGTGCTGCCGCGAGCCGCGATGTGGGTCGGCATGCTCTACCTCTGCAGCGGCGCGTGGTGCCTCTGGCTCGGTGAACGTGCGCTCGATCCGTGGGCGATGGGCTTGCCGTTCGCGGCCGGACAGCTCGCGCTCGCGAGCATCCTCTGGTGGCACCACGAGCGGGGAGAGTGGCGATGAGCAGCAAGTCCAATCGCAGGGCCTCGACCGGCGCCCGATCGACCAGCCGCAAGGCCACGGGTTCCCCGGCGGCGAAACCCGCGAACCCCAAGCGCCTCCAGAACGAGGTCGCGTCGGACGAACAGAACGCCGCCGACGAAGGACGCTACGCCTATGAGGGCCTCGATCGCGTGCTGCACGAGAAGGCGCGACTCGGAATCGTGACCTCGCTCGCGGCCCGCACCGAAGGCATCCTGTTCGGCGACCTCAAGGCGCTCTGCAACCTGACCGACGGCAATCTGTCGCGCCACCTCACCGTGCTGCAGGACGCCGACATCGTCGCGATCCAGAAGGGCTATCGCGGTCGTCGACCACAGACCCTCTGCCAGCTGACGGAAGAAGGCCGTCGGCGCTACCTGGCCTACATCGCGGTTCTCGAGTCCGTGCTCGACGATGCGACCGGCGCCGCGCGCGGGGGTCAGAACGCGCGCCGCATGCCGGACGGCTGGAGCCCGGCCTGATCGATCGGCGGCGACGGCGACGCACCCGACTCGGAGCCGTGCCGATCGACGAGCCTAAGACTTGATCTTCGTGCCCTTCTCGCCAGCAGCGCGGATCGCCTGCAGGAGCGCGTCCGGCTCGACCTTCGCCGCATCATAGTCGATACGGAAGTCCCGTTTGCCTGGCTCGATCTGGACGCCAGCAACCCCGGGGATGTCTTCAACGGCGCCACGCACGGTGGCGACACAGCCCATTCAAGCGGGCTTGCCCAGGTCCATCTGGACGAAAGCAGTCGCGGCACTGCTGGCCGCCGGCGCATCACTGCTCGCCGGCGAACCCTGCATGGCAGAGCACGCGACCAGGAACAGCGCCGAAGCGCACGCGACGGTCAGTCGGTTCATGGTCTTCACGGATTCACGGTCGTAGAAACGGCCCCGACCACCGATGCAGCCGAGGCGGTGGTTCTACGACCGCGGGTCGCGAAAGTTCGCGCCGACCGGCAAAGCGCGCAAAGAGCTGTGGATTACCTGGAAGTGCGGCCGGCCCTGGGCATCCGGTCCGCGGAACAGCATCGTCGCCGCCGCGGTCTGCGGCAGGACCCGTCCGAGCAGATCCACCATCGCATCGGTCTTGCGCACGGGCACGTCGACCCCACCTTGCTGGAGCACGACCATCACGCCGCGGCGGGCGAACTTGGGCAGGCTTGCCACGAGCTGTTGCTCGATCGCAGCGAGGTGCGCTGCGTCGGTTCCATTGTCGATTCCGAGCAGCACGGTCGGCGGAATGCCATCGTCGTTGCGGCCGAGCACGCGGACGCCGGCTTCGCCCGCCGCGACCGGGGCTGATGGCGCCACGGCGGCGGCCGCAGCGGCCGGCTCGGCCACGACCTCGGCCGGCCCCGCGGCCTCGGGCGCCGGCAGCTCCGCGACTTCTTCGGCTTCGGGTTCGGGTTCCGGCTCGGGCAGGGGTTCCGGCTCGGGCTCCGGCAACACCTCGGGGTAGAGCTGCGTGCCATCGGCACCCGTGACGCTCAGCACCCCGCGCTCGATGAGTGCCGCGAGCAGCTGCTCGCGGACGTCGTCCGCGATCTCGCCGGCGAGCGTCACTTCCGCGTCGGCTGGCAGCGCACCGTCACCGAACTCGCGTTCAATCGCGCGGCCGCGCTGATCGGCGTCGCGCCCAGCGAGATCGACGCCGAGCTTGACGCCCGAACCGCCATCGCGCCCGATCTCGAGCATCGGCGGCAGCAGGATGTCGACAGGACCGTGATCCTCGAACTCGAGCCGCGAAGGCCCGGCAGCCGCGACCCGATCGAGTGCGGCGCGATGCAGCGTCCGCGACGGCACCCCGTCACCCGCGATCACGATGCGTGCGGGCTTGCCGCTGATCCGGTCCGCGAAGCGCGGCACCGCCCGTTCGATCGCGCGCACGACCTCGGCCGGCTTGCCCGCGTCGGTATCGATCGTCACATGGCATCGGCCATCGGCATCCGTGCACACAACCGGCGGCGGCAGGAACGGCTCGCGATCCTCGCCCGCGACCGTGCAGCTCACGCGTTCGGCGCCGAGCTTGCCGAACGTGTCGATGAGACAACCCTCGGTGTCGTCGTCGACGACGAACAGCTTCGGCCAGTCGACCACGACGTTCTTGCCCTGGATCTCGTTTTCGAGGTCCGCACACTCCTGCGGCAACAGCTCGAGCACGCGGGTGTGGCTGCGGCCGTGCGGTCGCACGCGCAACGTGACCTCGCGCTTGCCCGCGACGACCTCGAGCACGCCGGGCCAGACGACCTCGGGCTCGCCATCGCGAACGAACTCGATGTGTTCGGGAGCGAACTGCGAGACCAGCCGCACGAAGTGATCGCCCTCGCCGCTGCCCGGCTCCGACCGCCAATGCACGCGCACGGTGCGACCCGCGAGACCGAGCGCGTGGTCGGGCATGACCGTTTCCATCGCCTCGCCCGTGATCGCGGGATCCGCAGCCGGGTCGATCGTGACGATCACCACGTCGCCGGACTCCTCGACGAGGCAGCGATCGGTGAGCTCGCGATCGAACAGCACACGGGCGCCGACCGCGACGCGCACGGCGCCCGCCTCCTGCAGCTCGTCCCCGATACGCTGCCGCAGTTCGGAGTCGGGTTTCGCACCGCCCGAGAACTTGAAGGTGAACTTTGCGCCCGACGCCTTGCCCGCGAGGTCGGTGAGCACCGGCCCGAGGAACCGCGGCAGATCCCCGGCCTCGAAGCCGCTGGCATCGATCGCGACCTGCGTGCCGTTCGCCTCACTCGACTCCTGGACACCGAGCTTCGGCATCTCACTTTCGTGCACGACCTCGTCACCGAACCCGCGCTTGACCGTGATCTTCGTCGGCTTCGCCGGGGCCACCGCCTCCTTGACGACGTCCTTCATCGCCGAGCCGATCAGCGCATCGCCAGTGAAGCGCACGACGACGTCGCGGAACCGCAGCCGCGAGCCGTATTGC
Source organism: bacterium (assembly GCA_024743115.1). Classification (GTDB taxonomy): domain Bacteria; phylum Planctomycetota; class UBA1135; order UBA1135; family UBA2386; genus JAGQRA01. The sequence goes on from JANSXC010000011.1 coordinate 54,139, forward strand.
TCGACCGCGCGGCCGAGCGGCCCCTCGACCGCCCCTTGCACCGCCTTCTTCTCCATCTCCGGCACGTCGATCACCAGCGCGGCTTCGGTGTCGGCGTCGACCTCACCACCCTCGCAGGTGATCGAGACCGGACCGTCGTCGACGGGTTCAAGCGTCGGCTCGCCCTCGACCGGCTCGAGCGTGGGCATCTCAGCATCGATGGCCTCGCGCTTGCTGCGGCCGGGGCGCTTTCGGGGCAAACCGTGACGGTGCTTGGAACTCATTGCGAAGTTGTTCGGACAGTCGCCGCTCGAACCGGGCCGGATCGAGCACTGGAAGGGAATGAGACGGCAGACCGAGGTCGGGTCTCAGGGATTCGGGAGGGGCGAACCGCGAAGCGTAGCCGGCGCCGCCTGGCGCCGCGAGAGGAAGTGCGATCGCCGGGCGGTGGGAGCGGGCTACAGCTCGGCCAGGCGCCGGCGAATGTCCCCCGCGAGCTTGCCCTGGTCCGGCTCGTTCTCGATCTCCGCCAGCAGCGTCGTGAACTCGGCGCGCGCGCGCGCCGTATCCCCGAGCCCTGCCGCCATGATGCCGGCCGCCCAGCGGCTGTTGCGGTGATGGACGGAGCCCGGTGTCGAATTCCGCGTCAGCCGATCCGCGGTCGCCAGCGCAGCAGCACGATCCCCGCTCCCCGACTGGGTCCAGACCAGCTGCATCGACGCCTGGCGACCGAAGCTGCTCGCTTCGCCGTGCTCGTCGACGAGCTGCTGCAGCATTCGCGCGGCCCGCTGACAGCCCTCGACCCCGGTCTTGCTGTGCGCGGTCGCCAGGCGCGCCCGCGCCTGGAAGCGCAGCTCACCTGCGAGCGGTCGCTGCAACAGGCTCTCGAGCTGGGCGATCGCATCCTCCATCTGACCGGCCTTGAACGACCGCATCGCCGTGTCCATGAGCGACTCGTCGCTCATCGCCGCGAGCTTCTGCTGTTCGAGTTCGGCCATCGCCGCCGCAATCTGCTCGGGCGCGATCTTGGCGGCCCCCTTCTCGGGGTCGATCTCGACCCGCAGCGGCTGCTGCACGAACTCGTCGACCCGGCGCTCGAGTCGCTCGAGTCGGTCGACGAGTCGCGCGATCGTCGCAGCATCGATGCCGGGCGAGGCGTCGCCATGCAAAGATCCGGCAGCAACCGCATCGCCGACTTCCCCCGCAGCGCGCACTCGATCCGAGGAGCCACTGTCCGCGGGACGGACCTCCGGCTGGGATAGGTAGAAGACGGCAACCCCCGCGACGCCGCCGCCGACAACCGCGGCGAGCAGCAGCGCGAGCAAGCCCGCTGGACCTTGCATGGCCATATCGATGTCGGGCGCGGGATCAGCGCCGCTTCTGACCTGGCATCGGCACCGGGTCCACCGGCAGCGGGCCGAACTCGTAGCTGTCCGGACCCCAGACGGTGTCGTCGTTGAGCGCGTCGTCCCAGTTGATCGAACGGCCGGAGTAGGTCGCCATGCGACCCATGATCGCGGTCATCGTGCTCTCGGCGACGTACTTCGCTTCGTTGAGCGGCTTGCCGGCGCGGATGCTCGCGAACAGGTCATCGTGCTCGGTCTGGTACGGGTTGTTGCGCTTGCCCTCGTACTGCCACGCGTTCTCGCCCGTGATGCGCCAGCCGCCGCCACCCATGTGGGCCTCGCCCTCGGTGCCGTAGACGTGCTCGCTGACGTCGTTGACGCAGCCCTTGATCTGCCGGCACTCGGAGAAGCACCACTCGCCGTTCGGGTATTCGAACTGGACGTTGTGATGGTCGAAGATGTGACCGTAGACCGGATCGGTGCGGACCTGCCGACCGCCCATGCCGCGCGCCTTCTTCGGCGGGCCTTTGAACGCCCAGTTGACGACGTCGATGTTGTGCACGTGCTGCTCGGTGATGTGATCGCCGGACAGCCAGGTGAAGTAGAGCCAGTTGCGCAGCTGCCACTCCATGTCGCTCCACTCGGGCTTGCGATCGGCCTTCCAGAGAAAGCCCATGTTCCACGAGCAGCGCGCGAACAGCGGCCGGCCGATCTCCCCGCTGTGGATGCGGTCGATGGTCTCGAGGTAGCCATACTGGTGATGGCGCTGCAGACCGCTCACGACCGACTGCTTCTTGGCCTTCGCCACTTCGCCCGCGGCCAGCACCTTGCGAACGCCCGGCGCGTCGACCGCGACCGGCTTCTCGAAGAACACGTGCTTGCCCGCGGCGACCGCGGCCTCGAAGTGCGCGGGCCGGAAGTGCGGCGGGGTCGCGATCACGACGACGTCACAGTCGGACGCCATGACGCCCTTGTAGGCGTCCGGCCCGACGAAGCGCCGGTTGGCAGCGACGTCGACCCGGCCCTTGAGGTTGTCGTTCTCACCGAGCGCGTCGAGGCAGCCCTCGAGCCGATCGGAGAACATGTCGGCGATCGCGGCGAGCCGGGTCTCACCCTTGGTCGAAAGCGCCTGCGTGATCGCGCCGCTGCCACGACCACCGCAGCCGATGAGGCCGACTTTGAGTTCTTCACTGCCTTGCCGCGTGACGCGGGTGAAACGGCCGCTGGCTTCGGCCTTGGCGACGCTGGCGGCGGTCGCCGCAGCCGCGGCGGTGTGGAGGAACGAACGACGGGTCGACTTCATGGTTGCTCGGGGGCTTGATGTCGGGGGCGGGCAGGCGCCAGAGGGGAGAGACCAGAGAGGGAGATCAGAGAGGTGGGATCAGAGCGCTTCGAACCGCGCGCGTTCTGCGGCCGAAGGTTCGCGGTACGGCCGCACGATACGGAAGCCGATGTGCTGGCCGTCCGTGAGGTACCACCAGCTCTTGGGAATCTGCGGGTCCTGGTAGTTCCAGACCTTCTCGGACTTCTGACGGGCCGCAGATCGCAGCATCGCCGCATCGTCCATCCAGCTCCCGCCGCGCGCAACGTGCGGGAATCGGATCGGCCGACCGCGCTTGTCCTTGGGCGGCGCGAAGAACGGCCGCACGCGCGGCCCCGCGCCATTGGCCGCCGCGTAGGCGTCCGCGAGGTAGTGATCGGCCACCCACTCGGCGACGTTGCCGTGCATGTCGTGCAGACCCCACGGGTTGGCGGCGAGTTTGCCGACCTGATGATAGGCCGGCTGCGGCGCCGCCCCGCGCTCGAGTTCGCGCGGGCTGTTGCCCTTGTGCCACGCATGTTCGTCGAGCTGGTCCGCAGCGCACGAGTACGGCGTCGTGGTCCCGGCGCGGCACGCGTATTCCCACTCGGCCTCGGTCGCGAGCCGATAGAACCGGCCGGTCTTCTCACTGAGCCACTTGCAGTACTGCCGCGCCGCGATGTGCGACATGCAGATCGCGGGGAAGCCCTCGCGCCCCATGTTGAACGTCATGTCCATGTAGGCCGGGGTCGGACGGGCAACACCGTCGGGCTTCTTGGCCTGTGGCCGGTCCTCGTCCTCGTTCCAGCGATCGTACTCGGCCCAGGTGACCTCGCAGCGCCCCATCCAGAACGGACCGACGGTGACCTCGAGCGCCGGACCTTCGTGCTCCTGGCGACCGGCTTCGTCCGCGGCACTACCCATCGTGAACGAGCCGCCCGGGATCGGCACCATCTCGAACTCGACGCCGGTGTCGCCGATGGCCTGGCGGTAGACCTGGAAGTCTTCCTCACCAGGCCTGGGCCCCTGGGCGGCCTTCGGCTGCGGCTCGGCCGGCGTTCCGTCCTCGCGGCCCTCGGCCGATTCGCCGCCGGTGCTCCCCGGCGTGCCACCCTTTGACCCGGTGGGTGCGGCGGGTTTCGAATCCGTGCAGGCTGCCGCGATCAGGGCGGCAAGAACGACGACGGCGGCGCGCATCACCCGCGCAAGAGAAGCGCATCCGGTCCGATGACGCCAGCCCGAGAGCCGTCCCGAGCACCCGCGAGCGCAATTCCGCGCCGAAGCGTTCTCAGAGACGCGTCTGGTCGATCACAGCCGCCCCCGGGCCAGCCGTGCAGATTTCGCGGACGATGGCGCCGAGTTCGTTCGGGGACGCAACGTGGCGGCTGCGACCCAACACGTTCCCGTCGTCGTCCTTGAGCACGACGAAGTGACGGCCATCGTCGTCGCGATGGGGCACGAGATGGTCGTTGCTGAGCACGTTGCGCGTGTGCATGACCTCGGTCTGGGCCGCGATCTTGCCTCGACAAGGCAGCCCCTGCAGGAGCACCTCGCCCGAATCGTCGGTCAGGCAGTAGGAAACGCGGCCGCGGTCGTCTGCGAACAGTTGGAAACGAGTGGTCATGGTAGGATTCCTCTGCTCCGTACGACGGTTGGGAACTCTCCACTGTTCCCCCCAAGTCCGGTGGAATCCGGCGCCGCGCCGGCGGGATCGTCACAACCCCGGCCCTTCCCTGGCGGTAGCTCCGCGTAGATTTCGCGTGATTCGGATGAGATCACTGCGCCAACGGTGTGGATCTCTTTGCGATGGCCGACTCCCAGCGTTTCTCACCAGCCGCCCTGCAGGCACAACGCCCTTTCCTGAGGACACTTGCGGTCGGGCTCCTGCTCGACGAGCACCACGCGGAGGACGCCGTTCAGGAGACCATGGTCCAGACCATCCTGCACGGCCCCCGCGGCACGGCATCGCGTTCGACAACGAAGGGCGCGACCTCTACGTCACCGTCGGCGGCGGTTTGTGGCACGGTGATCTGCGCGGCGCGCCGGTCTGGACGGCGATCAATTCGAACCTCGGCAGCACGACCACGGCCTGGGGCAACCTCGAGATCCAATACCCCCTGCAGTGGGGCTGGACTGGCTCGCGTGCGGGCGGCACGGCGGTCGAACTGCGGCTCGTCGACCTGCTGCCGGGCAGTGGAACCTACGGCCAGATCGTCGGCCAGACGAACGGACTCGACGCCGCGATCGGCCCAGTCGGCTCGTGGGGCCTGAGTCCCGACGGCCGCTTCGTCGCCGCAGCGAGCGCGTGGAACGGCAGCCTCGCGATCGTCGACGCCGACCCTGCGAGCTCGACCTACCTGCAGATCCTGACGAGCACGCCAATCCCCGCCAGCACGTCGGCGCCGGGCTTCACGGTGAACAACAACGTGGTCTGGGCTCCTGATTCGGAACGCGTCTACATCGCGCGCCAGAACCAGAACACCAACCCCGGCGAGATCGCGTGCTACGACCGGACGACCGGCTGGGTCGACTTCGACCCGAGCACGCCGTGGTTCGTCGACCACATCGGTGCCAATCCCGTGCCCGCTGTCACGCTGCCACCCGGTGTGCGTCGCATCGCGATCGCCCCGACCGGCGACGCCCTCTACGCCGCGGGTTCAGCGCTCGGCGGCGGCTTCGTCGGACGCATCGAGCTGCCATCGCTCGCGTTCTCCTACGGCAACGGCACCACGTGGATGCGGCACGTCACGCATCTCGCGCTGACGCCGGACGGCGACACCCTCGCCGCCTGCGTGCCGGGAACGATCGTGCTCTACGACACCGCCACGATGGCCGAAGCCGGCAGCCAGGCACTGGGTTCAGGGGTCGAGATCGACGACCTGCGCTGGCGATAGGTCCTGCTCGAGGCGCGGCTGGCGGGGGAATCGACAGGCGGCGGTTGGAAGTGTCCACCTGAAGGACGAAGAGCTCGAAGTCGCTTCGGCTTCGTTTCCGCCCCCCGCTTCTGCGACACTCCTCCACATGTCACGCCCCAAGATCATTCTCGGTGGCCGCCGCTTCGACCCTTCGCAACTGAAGGTCCTGCGCTGGCTGCCGATCCTGATCCTCGTTCCGATCCTGCTTCTGATGTCCTACTTCACCGTGCCGGCCGACTCGGTCGGCGTGGTGCTGCGATTCGGCGCGTTCTCGTCGGAAGCGCCGCCAGGACTGCACTTCAAGATCCCGTTCGTCGACTCGGTGACGCTGGTGCCGATCCAGCGCCGCCTCAAGCTCGAGTTCGGCTTCGCCACACCGGGCGCGACCGACGACTACCAGGCGAGCAGCCGGCGCGAGCAGAAGCTCGAGAGCAACATGGTCACCGGCGACACGAACGCCGCCGTCGTCGAGTGGGTCGTGCAGTACCACATCGACCATCCGCAGGACTTCCTCTTCAAAGTCAGAAACCCCGCAACGACTCTGCGCGACGTCGGCGAAGCTGCGATGCGGCAGGTCATCGGCGACCGCACGATCGACGAGGTGATCACGGTCGGCCGGCGCGAGATCGAGGAGGCCGCAGGCAAGAAAATGCAGGAGCTGGCCAAGGACTACAGCCTCGGCGTCGAGATCGAGGAGGTGCAGCTCAAGAACGTGAACCCACCCGAGCCGGTGCGGCAATCGTTCAACGAGGTCAACCGCGCCGAGCAGGACCGCGAGAACATGATCAACGTCGCCAACGGCGAGTACAACAAGGTCATCCCCAAGGCCGAGGGTGAAGCCGAGCAGCGCATCAGTGAAGCCGAGGGCTACAAGCTGCAGCGAGTCAACGAAGCCAAGGGCGACGTCGCCGCGTTCCGCTCGGTGTTCGAGCAGTTTCTCAAGGCGCCCGACGCGACCCGCACGCGCCTCTATCTCGAGACGATGAGCACGGTGCTGCCGCGCATGCAAGGCAAGTGGGTCGTCGATGACCGTGTCACGCAACTCATCCCGATGCTGCAGGGCATCGGCGCACCCGCGAGCAACGCCGCGAGCAACGACGAGACCGAGGAGTCGAACCGATGAAACCCAAGACCATCCTCGTCCTGGTGATCGGCTTCATCGGACTGCTCGTGCTCGGCAGCGGCCTCTACACAGTACACCAGACGGAGACCGTAATCGTGCTGCAGTTCGAGCGCCGCGTCGGCGAGCCCGTCACCGACCCGGGCCTGCACTGGAAGCTACCGTTCATGCAGAGCGTCGTGCGGATCGACAACCGCATCCTGGCGTTCGATTCGAAAGCCACGTCGATGACGACCAAGGACAAGAACCTGATCGAGATCGACACGTTCGGCCGCTGGCGCATCAGCGACCCGGCGATCTACTACGAGACGCTGCGCAACGAGCGCAGTGCGCTGTCGCGCATCGAAGACATCATCGGCAGTGAAGTCCGGGCCGCGGTCGGCCGCCACGATCTGATCGAGGTCATCCGCAGCGACAAGGATCGCGAAGTGCCGGCAGACCTGCAGGTCCAGGGCGCCACCAAGATGCAGCTGCGCGAAGCGAAGCGCGGCCGGCTCGCGATCCTCGAGGACGCCGAGAAGGCCTCGCGCCCGAAGCTCGCGCCGCTCGGCATCGAACTGCTCGACGTGCAGCTCAAGCGCGTCAACTACAACGACCGCGTGCTGCCCAACATCTTCCAGCGCATGAAGAGCGAGCGCGAGCAGATCGCACAGCGTTTCCGCAGTGAGGGCGAGGGCGAACGGGCGCGCATCCTCGGCCGCAAGGAACGCGAGCTCGCCCGCATCCGATCGACCGCCTACACCCGCGAGCATGAGCTGCGCGGCGAGGGCGATGGGGAGGCGACGCGGATCTACGCCGAGGCCTACGACCAGAGCCCTGAATCTCGCGAGTTCTACCGCTTCATGAAGACGCTCGAGACCTACACGACGGTTCTCGATGGCGGCAACCTCGTGCTGTCGACGGATAGCGAGCTGTTCCGCCTCTTCAAGCGGATGAAGTAGCCCGGTTCCTGTGGCCCGCCTGGTCACGCCACGGGATTTCTTTCGAATCGGCGAGACAGCCCGCAGGGCCTGTCGATTGCTGGGGCGACGCCGGCGAATCGCCGGCCCAACCCCGTGCCCGATTCGATGAACCGATTGCTCTTCGCCGTCGCGACCGCCTGCCTGGCCGCGCTTCCCGCTCTCACGGCCCAAACCGGCGCCCCGCCCGACCGCAGCCCGAACGAGACCACAGAGCCTGCCGGCAACGCCGCCTGGCAGCGCTTCGTGGCCGAGACGCCCGGACCGTGGCGCGCCCGCTGGTGCGCGGCTACGGGCACACCGAGCGCGATCTTCGGCGCCGGCCTGCCGCTGTCGACCGGTCGGATCAAGAGCATGGCCGCAGCCCGTGAGGCCGCGAGCGCCGTGCTGACCGAACGCGGCGAATTGCTCGGACTCGGCACCTCGCAGTTTCGCGAGACCATCGCCCAGCCGATCGGTTGGACGTTCAGCTTCGTATTCGAACAACACTTCCGCGGCCTGCCGGTGATTGGCGGCCGCGCGGACGTGCGCGTCAGCCGCGCCGGTCGCATCGCGATGTTCGGCAGCCGCGCGTGGCCCGTTCCGGCGGACTTCTCGACGACTCCCGCGATCGACGAGATCACGGCGACCGCGATCGCCTGGGACGCCGCCGGCGTCGTGCCGCCGGCGAACCGGCAACCCGGCCAGCAACGCAAACCGAGACTCGTGATCTGGGGCGACGTGCACGCCACCGACCTCGCGCCGTTCGCACTCGCCTACGAGATCCCGATCTCCGCGATCGCTGTGGACGGCGCCGGCACCGTCGGCCGATCGTTCGTCGACGCGACGACCGGCGCGGTACTGCGGTTCGAGAACGACCGCCACGAGTGCGGCTTCCCTGGCTGCGACGGCTCCCCCCATCGGCCGAACGCAGCAGCGCCCGCCACCAGCTCGCCGGCCGCGCCCCTGACCCAGCCGATCGTGACAACGGGAATCGTGCGCGCGTGGACGCGACTCGGAACGAGCGCACTCGCGCCGCTCACGCTGACGCCGCTCGGTGGCGTGCGCGTCACCGTGCCCGGCAAGGGCATCTACACCACGAACACGAACGGCGAGTTCTTCGTGAACCTGATGAGCCCCGTCAACGTCACGGTCGAACTGCGCGGCGAACACCTGGACCTCGTCGAGGGTTCGTCGCGACCCATCGTGCCGCGGACCATGTACCCCGGCGTCACGCAGCAGTTCACGTTCGGCTTCAATCAGTCGCCGCCCCAGATGGCCTCGCACCCGACGACCTACTACTGGGTCCACCGCGCGGCCGAGAACTTGCGCAACATCCTCGGCAACTCATCCCAACTGGCGACGCTCGACCAGGTAGAACCGACGGTCAACATCGCGTCCACCTGCAACGCCTACTACACCAACAACTCGATCAACTTCTACGCGGCCGGCGGCAGCTGCAACAACACTGCGTTCTCGTCCGTGATCGTGCACGAGCTGGGCCATGGCCTCGACGATGTCTACGGCGGCATTTCGCAGATCCAGGGCCTCAGCGAAGGCTGGGCCGATGCGCTCGCCATGTATGTGCTCGCGGACCCGAAGGTCGGCGAAGACCTCACGACCGGCTACGTGATCCGCGACGGCACCAACACCGTGCAGTATCCGACGACGGGCGGCGTCCACCACCAGGGCAAGACGTGGATGGGATTCGCGTGGAAGCTCCGTGAGCGACTCATCACAACGCTCGGCAACTCGCCGACGACGATCGCGCTCGCGAACCGCATCGTCATCGGCACGATCGCCGCGAACGCCACCAACCAGCCGGACGCAGTGCTCGAGGTGTTCCTCGCCGACGACGACGATGGCTCGCTCGCAAACGGTACTCCGCACGCCGCCGAGATCACCTGGGCCGCGAACCAGCACTCGTTGCCGGTTCCGAGCGTCGGCCCACCTGCGAACGACGGCTGCGTCGGCGCGATCCCGCTCATGAACGGCCTCAACGGCCCGTTCACGACCGCCGCAGCGACCGTCAGCTCGGCATGGCCGTGCGGCAACGTCGGCCGCGACGTGTGGTTCTCCTACGAAGCCGGCGTGCCCGGCAATCTGACGGTGCAGACCTGCGGTCTCGCCACGTTCGACACCGCGATCCAGATCTTCTCGGGCACCTGCCGCGGCCTTCTGAGCCTCGGCTGCAACGACGACGGCTGCGGCGCGCAGTCACTGCTCACCGTGCCGGTGCAGGCCGGCACCCACTACATCCGGGTCGGCAGCCCGACCTCCCGGAGCGGCGGGTTCCAGCTCGCGGTCTCCGGTCCGCCGTCGGCGAGCGCGACGCTGCAGCCGTACGGCACCGGCTGCTATCGCACCTCGCGCAGCATCTATGAGTTCTTCGACCACGGTCCGGATTTCGATCTCGACACGCGCTCGGTCAAACTCGACTTCCGCGGCGACCACTACGTCGCACAGAACGGCGGCCCGTTCATTCCGCCGCCGGGCAGCGCAGTGTCACTGGGCCTGACGAACCTCAACCGCACGGCCCTCGTCAACCTGCCGAACCCTCTGACCTACCCGGGCGGCGCCACGCCACGCCTCAGCGTCGACATGAACGGCTTCGTCGCCGCCCAGCCCGGCAACCCGGCCGCCGCCCCGACCCCATTCGAGTGGCTCAATTCGACCGCGGCGCGCTGGGGCACGTGGCACGCGTTCTGGAAGCTCACGAACCAGCCCGGCGACGTCCTCGTGCACACCAACAACGGCGTGACCTGCATCACCTGGGATCGGATGTATGCCTACAACACGCCCTTCGAGAACACGTTCCAGCTGCAGTTCGACACCAACAGCGATAACGTGACGCTGGCCTGGCGCACGATGCAGCTGAACAACTCGACCGGATGCGTCGTCGGCTTCGCCGCCGCCGGACCTTCGACCGACACCGGCAGCCGCGACCTGTCGACCCAGATCCCCGTCGGCATCCGCACCTGGCCACGGGACACCGAAGCCCTCGCGCTCTCGGGCACGCTGCCGCAGCTCGGCACGACGCTGGTCCTGACGACCGACAACTATCCCGTCGGCTCGCAGCTCGGTGTGCAGATGCTGAGCTTCACCCGTATCAACCGCGGCCCGGATCTCGGTCAGTTCGGCATGCCGGGGTGCTATCAATACGTCGGCCCGGGCGTCAACGTCATCATGCTGCCGATCAACGGCAAGTCGAACTACCTGCTGCCCATCCCGGCGGCCCCAGGCTTCATCGGGGTGGAAATCGCGGCGCAATCGGCGGCCATCGCGCTCGGTGCGAACTCGACGGGGATCATCACGTCCAACGGCGTCGAGGCGTTCCTCGGGCTGTAGTTGCTACCCGTCGTCGCGGCCCTCGAGATGCTCGGACAACTCGGCGAGCGCGCGATGGAGCAGGTTCCGCACCGACGCCTCGGTGCGGTTCATCGCGATCGCCACCTCGGCTCGCGACAACCCGACCACTCGCGACAACAGCACGACCTCGGCATGATCCGGCGACAGGTGCTCGAAGGCGGCCGCGATCTGCTCGAGCCGTTCGTGCCCGATCGCGACGCCGGAAGGCGAAGCGAACGCCGCGGCAGATCCGAAAGGATCCGCCCCCGGGTCGAAGTCGGGACGACGCTCGCGCCGTACATCACGACGGGCCGCGGTATGGCGCTTGCGCTTGTCGAGGATCTTGCGCAGCGCGGTCGCGAACAGCCAATGCCGAAACCCGGCCTCGCCACCGAACCGGAAGTTGCCCTGCTGCTCCAGCACCTCGCGGCAGACGGACTGCACGATATCGGACTCGGCCTCGCGCGCGCGCACCACGGGCCCGGCCTTCAACCGCACGTAGGCGCGGAGCCCGGGCAAGTGGCGCACGAGCAGTTCGTCGACTGCCTCGTCGTCACCGCGCGAAGCATCGCGGCCGAGATCGTGACTGGAACGCATGGCGGGGGATTCGGGGGAATGCAAACTACCACACCGGCACTCACACCCGACAATGAGGCACGAACGTGACCGATCATCCGAAGCAGTCGCAGCCGGGGGATGACCCGGACCTCGGCGAGCTGGTGACCGCGTGCCTGGCGGCCGTCGAAGAGTCCGGCCTCGGCGCGGTCGACGATTTCTGCACGCGGCACCCGCGCCTCGCCAAGGCGCTCCGGCGACGTATCGACGCGCTCGCGGACGCTGGACTACTCGACTTCGGGAGCGCCGCCCGAGCGCCGACCACGCCATCGCAGTTCGGGGACTACACGGTTTGCGGCGAGCTCGGCGTCGGCGGCATGGGAGTCGTGTATCGCGCCACCCAGTCGGGTATCGACCGCGAGGTTGCGATCAAGACGATCCGCCCCGAACTGCTCGCATCGGCCGCGGCCCGCAAACGGTTCGAACGCGAGATCGCCACCGTCGCGAAGCTCTCGCATCCCGGCATCGTGCCGGTCTTCGCCTCGGGCGAGCAGGACGGCCTGCCGTGGTTCGCGATGGAACGCATCACGGGATCGAGCCTCGCCGCGCTGCTCGGGGCCTGTGGCGAACGCGCGTTCGCGAACGCCAACGGCGCCGCGTTGCGCGAAGCCCTCGCGACGGCAGCCGGCGGCGAGATCGAGGAGGCCCCAGTCTTCGGCATGAGCTGGCGCGAAGCGGGGCTGACGGTCGGGCGCGACATCGCGGCTGCCCTCGATCACGCACACCGCGCTGGCGTGCTGCATCGTGACGTGAAGCCATCCAACATCCTGCTGGGCGCGGACGGCCGAGCCCGGCTCGTCGACTTCGGTCTCGCGCGCGACGATGCCACCGACGCCAGCGCCACCCTGACGCGCACTGGCGCGCTCGTCGGCTCGCTGCCGTACATGGCGCCCGAGCAGGTCCGCGGCGAAGTCAGCGACCGGCGCACCGATGTCTACGGGCTCGCGGCGACCCTGGTCGAATGGCTGACGGGCAGCCCGCCGTTCTCGGCCCCGACCGAAGCCGACCTGCGCACGGCAATCCTGGGGGGCGAACCACCCGCGCTCGCGCGCCGCAACGCACGCCTGCCGGCCGATCTCGTCGCCGTGCTCGAGCAGGCGCTCGACCCCGATCGCGACCGCCGCTACGCCACCGCGGCCGAGTTCGCGCGTGATCTCGATGCGGTGCTCGAACTCGCGCCCGTGACCGCGCGGCCCGCGAGTTCATGGCTGCGGCTGCGCCGCCTCGCACGCCGCCGGCCGGCCGCGACGCTCGCGGTCCTCGTCGCGGCGATTCTCGCGATCGCGGTGCCCGTCGCGCTGCTGATCGTGAACGCGCAGATTCGCGAAGCGCGCGATCGCGCCGAAGCGCGCTTTCACGACGCCCGCGATGCGATCGTGGGCCTCGCTGCGCGCGTTGGCGACGAAGACCTGCGGAACGTGCCGGGCGCCGCACCAATCCGGCTCGATGTGATGGAGCGCTCGATCGCGCTGTTCGAACGACTCCTGACCGAGCGGCCGGACGACTACGACCTGCAGCTCCAGCATGCGCGACTCCAACGCCAGACGGCCCATGTGCTCGGTCAGATGGGGCGCGCCGACGACGCAAAGCGCGCTCGGTCGCAGGCCGAAGCCACGATGCGCCGGGTGCTCGCGGAGGAACCACAACTGCACCGCGCAGCGGCCAATGACCTCGCCGACCTGCTCGTCGATCGCAGCGTGGTGCGCGGCGCGTCCGTGTTCGAACTCCTCGACGAAGCCGAGGCCCTGCTCGGCCCGGATCCCGGCCCGGGAACCATCCCGAGCGACCGACAGTTCTGGTTCGCGCTGCGCCGCCAGCTGCTACACAACCGTGCAGTGAGTCAGAACGACACCGGGTCCGAGACCGCGATCGAGGTCGGCGACGCCGCGCTCGCCGTGGCGGGACACTGGCTCGCAGAGTTCCCGACGAACGCGCAAGCGCGGCTCGGACACGCGGCGTCCATGGGCCTGCGCGGCCTCCTGCGCCACGAAGCCGGTCGCCACGAAGAGGCCCGGCGGGACTTCGACGCGGCCACGGACGAACTGTCCAGGCTGGTCGCGGACGACCCCGCAACGGCCCACCGGGCGCGGCTCGGCCTCCACCTCGGCAATCACGCGAATCTGCTGTATCAGGCCGGCAACTACGAGCCGGCGGAGACGCGCGCGCGCGAAGCGGTTGACTGCCTGACCCAACTGACGAGCGAACAACCGTATCGACGCGATCTGCAGCGTCGCCTCGCCATGGCTCACGAGGCCGTCGGCCTCGCATTGGCCGGTCAGGACCGCGCCGCCGAAGCGGCGGAATCGTTCGTGCGCAGCGCCAATGCCCTCACGCAGCTGCTCGCACTCGACCGCGCCGATCGCCGAGTCGCACTGCGGCTGGGTCTCGCGCGTTACAACTGCGCTGCCGCGTTCCTCGATCTCGGCCGACGCGCCGCGGCTGCCGGGCACTCGGCGACGGCCCTGACGATCCTGACAGAACTCGCGCAGCAGCCCGGACAACGGGCCGCGAAGCGCTATGCCGTGTTCGCCCGCCTGCTCGACACCCGCGCCGGACTCTCCCGCGGTGACGAGCCGACTCCCGCAGCTCTCACGGCGATCGTTGCCGAGCAGGCCAACGGGGACCGCGAAGCCTGGTTCCTGCTCGCGCAGACCCACGCGGACCTCGCCACCGCCATGAACGACGCAGCACATGCCAGCGCGGCGCTCGAAGCGCTCGAGAACGCAATCGATCGCGGGTTCTCCGCCGGCCGACGGATAGACGAAGCCGCGCTCTTCGAAGAGCTCAGAGACGATCCGAAGTTCCGACAACTGCGCGGGCGAGTCGGTGGCTGAGCCACGCGGGCTCGGCGAGTAGGATCGGCGCATGGACCGCCGTCACTTCCTCGTCTCCGGCGCCGCCGGCCTCGCGGCCGGCTCGACGGTCGCCGCCACCGCCGAGCATCGCACCCCGTCCGCCAGCGCACTTCGCGGGCAACCGTTCCGCACGCGCTTCGCGCCGCACTTCGGCATGTTCCGAAACCACGCCGAGAGCCTCGAGGACCAGCTCCAGTTCGCGTTCGATGAGGGCTTCCGCGCCTGGGAAGACAACGGCATGCCGCGTCGCAATCGCGCGACCCAGGACAAGCTCGCCGCCAAGATGCAACAGCTCGGGATCACGATGGGCGTGTTCGTCGCGCACGCAGACTTCGGCAAGCCGACGTTTGCCGCTGGCACGAAGAAGTTCGAGAAGCGCGTGCTCGCGGACATCGAGAAGGCGTGCGAACTGAGCCAGCGGGTCAACGCGAAGTGGTGCACGGTCGTCCCGGGCACAGTCGATCACCGCCAGGACCTCGGCTACCAGCGCAGCAACGTCGTGGACCTGCTCAAACGCTGCTGCGACCTCATCGACAGCAGGGGCATCGACCTCTGCATGGTCCTCGAACCGCTGAACTTCCGCGACCACCCGAATCTGTTCGTGACGAAGATCGCCGACGCCTTCGACCTCTGCCGCAACGTCGGCAGCCCGCACTGCAAGATCCTCAACGACCTCTACCACCAGCAGATCACGGAAGGCAATCTGATCCCCAACATCGACCGCGCCTGGGCCGAGATCCCCTACTACCAGGTCGGCGACAACCCGGGCCGCAAAGAACCCGGCACCGGCGAGATCCACTACAAGAACGTCTTCGCCCACCTCTGGAAGAAGGGCTTCCGCGGGGTAGTCGGCATGGAGCACGGCAACGCGCATCCGGGCAAGGACGGCGAGCGACGGTTGATCGAGGCGTATCGGGCGGTCGACGTCGCGGACGATTGAGGTAGCGACTACCGATCGAGCTGCGGAAACAACTCCGCCACCCGCAGTCCCTATCCCGGGAACAGCTCGGGATCGGTCGGCGCGTCGCCTGGCCCGAGCGACCGGATCGCAGATCGGCCGAAGACCGACACGGCGCCAGCCACAGGATCGACGACCCAGACACTCACGGCGCCGGCTTCGATCCAACTGCGCGCGTTCTCCTGCACTGCGACGGCATAGCCAGCAGCTCTTCAGCAGGAATCAGGCTCTCGGCAACCATGGCCGCGATGTTATCACACCGGACTGCGCCAAAACCGACGCGACCCGGACGCGAATCATCGCACCCGGGCCGCTCGGCGCCGGCGAACCGGCGCAGTCGAATCAACAATCAGCTACTTCTTGTCGTGTGCCAACAGCTCGCGCACGACGTCCGTCGCCTCTTCGCCGTTGTGGCCGCGGTAGCGGATCTTCATCTCCGGATCGAGCACGACGATCGTCGGCCAGCCGCGCACGGCCCAGTCATCCGAGATCTTGCGCTCACTGTCCTTCGGAGCGTTCTGGAAGCTGCGCCAGTTGAGATCGTTCTCCTCGATCGCCTTCTTGGCGCGTTCGATGGTGCGATCACTGTTGACGCCGATCAGAGCAAACGGTTCGTCCTTCAACTCGTTCACGAGCGACCGCTCGTGTGGGTACATGGCCCGGCAAGGGCCTCACCAGTCGCCCCAGAAGTCGAGGAAGACGACCTTGCCCTTGTAGTCGCTCAGCTTGAACGACACGCCGTCGAGGTCGATGCCCGAGATGTCCGGCGCGGCCATGCCGATGCCGAACTTCTCCTGCTCGGTCATGAGCTGCTCGTACTGCCGCGTCAGCATCTCCTGATCGGCAGCCTTCACGGCCTTGCTCACGATCGCCTTGGCCGCGACGAACTCGTCGGACTTCGGCGACTTCGAGCGGAACGTCGGCTCGTGCTCCTGGAACGTGATCCAGCCCATGAGCCCGGCGTTCTTGCCGTGCGCCTTGACCTTCTTGACGACCGCGGCCTTGAACTCCTCGTCGACCATGCGATCGAGGTAGCCGAGCATGCGACCCAGCGAGCCGACCTCGGGGCTGTCGAGGTGATTGTCGACGATCCGAGTGATGAGCATCCGGTAGTCGTCGGCGCCGTTGCTCAGGTTGAGCGCGGGAACGAGAAAGCGCGGCGCGTCGCCCTGGAACTCATCGGCCGCGGCGAGGAACTTGCCGCGCAGCCCCGAGTAGTCCGGGCGCATCGAGATGGCGCGCGCCTGCTTGCCGCCCGCCTTCATCTTCTTGGCCGCCTCGCGGCGTTCTTTCAGCCACGAGTCGTAGATCGACTTCTGCTCCTTTTGGAGCGCTTCCAGACGCGCGTCGGCGCCTGTGGGCTTGGCCGCCTCGCCCTCCTGCGCCGCGAGCGGGCAGCAGAGCAGCAGCGCGGCAAGCCACGCGTGTTGGGGGTTCATGCGGGCGAGTGTCCCCGGAAGACTCGCCCCAGGCAACGCCCCTCCACCGGACCGCCGCCGATCGGGCGCATTTGCCCCACCGAGGTATCGAACTCGTATCCGGCAACGCGTCAGCCGCGCCGCGCGGCGAGGTACTGCCGAGGCCAGTACTGCTGTGGCACACCGCGCTCGTTGGCCGCCTGCAATGTGAGGTAGGGATCACTCAGGTGCGCGCGGGCGATGGCGCAGAGGTCCGCGCGCCCGGCCGCCACGATCGTCTGCGCATGGTCGACGCCCTGGATGCCACCGACGGCCATCACCGGCATGTCGGTCTCGGCACGAATCCGCTCGGCGAACGGTACCTGATACATGCGGCCATACAACGGCTTCGATTCGGGCGAGTTGCCAGCGGAGCTGACATCGACGACCTCACAACCGTTCTCGCGCAACCAGCGCGTGAACTGGACAGCCTCGTCCATGGTGAAGCCGCGGCCCTCGTCGTCGAACCAATCCGTCGCCGAGATACGCACGAAGATCGGCTTGTCGTCGGAGAAGACCGCGCGCACAGCCGCGAGCACTTCGAGCGGGAACCGCGAACGGTTCTCGAGCGTGCCGCCGTACTCGTCGTCACGCTGATTGCTCAACGGCGACAGGAAGCTCGACAGCAGGTAGCCGTGCGCCATGTGCAGCTCGATCAGATCGAACCCGGCGCGCTGACAACGCTCGGCCGCCTGCACGAACGCATCGCGCACTGCATCCATGTCCGCGCGCGTCATCGCACGCGGCACGGGCCACCCGCTGTCGAACGGCAACGCCGACGGCCCGATGGTCGGCCACGCACCGGCCCCGACTGCCAGCGGCGCATCACCGTCCCACGGCAGACTGCACGACGCCTTGCGGCCCGCGTGCGCGAGCTGCATACCGATCTTGCTGCCCGAGTTTTCGTGCACGAACTCGACAACGCGGCGCCATGCGGCCTCCTGCTCGTCGTTCCACATGCCCGTGCAGCCATAGGTGATCCGCCCGTCGGCCGAGACGTTCGTCATCTCGGTGATCACGAGCCCGGCGCCGCCGATCGCGCGACTGCCGAGATGCACGAGATGCCAGTCGCTCGGCACGCCGTCGGTCGCCGAATACTGACACATCGGCGAGACCGCGATGCGGTTCGGCAGCGTGCAGCCGCGCACGACGAACGGCAAGAACGCCGGCGGCGTATCGCCGTCGACCTCGATGCCGGCCGGCGTCTCCTCGGCGCGCACATCGGCATCGACGCGCGCCACGAGCTCGGGATCGCGCAGCCGCAGGTTCTCGTAGGTGATGCGCTTGCTGCGCGTCATGAGGTTGAACACGAACCGCACCGGCGTCTGCGGCAGGTAGCGTTCACTGTTCTCGAACCACTCGAGGCTCGTCTGCGCCGCGCGCTGCGTCTTGAGCACGTCGAGCCGCCGCGCGTCCTCGTAGGCCGCGAGCGCTGCGGGGATGTCGTTCTGGTGGGCCATGACCGCGTCGACGAGCGCGATCGAGTCCTCCATCGCGAGCTTGGTGCCCGACCCGATCGAGAAGTGCGCCGTATGCGCCGCGTCCCCGAGCAACACCACGTTCTCGTGCCGCCACGATTCACACCGCACCGTCGGAAACGTGCGCCAGATCGAGCGGTTGATCAGCAGCTCTTCGCCCTCGAGATGCTCCGCAAACAGCTGGTGACAGAACGCCGCCGACTGCTGCTCATCGAGCTTGTCGAGCCCGGCATTCCGCCACGTCTCCTCGCGACACTCGACGATCCACGTGCCCCGCCCTTCCTCGAACGGGTACGCGTGCACCTGGAACAGCCCCCACTCCGTCTCCGCAAAGACGAACGTGAACGCCGTCATCTTCTTCGTCGTGCCAAACCACGCAAACTTGCACTTGCGCTGATCGAGATCCGGCCGGAACGAGTCGGCAAAACGCTCGCGAATCCGACTGTTCACCCCATCCGCTGCGACGACCAGATCGTGCGACGCGACCATCGCGTCGATGTCCTCGATCGTGTGCTCGAAGTGCAGGTTGACCCCGACCTCACGACAGCGATCGTGCAGCAGCAACAGCAGCTGCTTGCGCGCGAGCCCGCAGAACCCATGCCCCGTGCTCGTGACCTTCTCGCCGCGGTAGAACGTGTCGATGTCCGTCCAGTACGCGAAGTGCGACTTGATCGCCGCAAAGCTCGGCGGGTCTGCGACCTCGAAGTTGCCCAGCGTCTCGTCCGAGAACACGACGCCCCAACCGAACGTGTCGTCCGCCCGATTCTGCTCGTAGATATCGATCTCCACCTCGGGCAGCCGCTGCTTGAGCAACAACGCGAAGTAGAGCGAGGCCGGCCCACCGCCAATGCACGCGATCTTCATTCGGTAGATCAGCTTAGCCCGCCCCGCTTCCCAAGATCACGTCCCAGCAGGCGGTAATCGGCCTGCATCCACCCGGCAGAAGCCCTATCCTATCAACGTGAGTGACTACAAGCCGCAAGCCAGCGACACCACGGAGGCCATCGACCGGCTCGTGTTCGACGGCTTTCGGGCGATGACTCCGGCCGAACGACTCGAGCTGGCGGCGGCAGCAAGCCGGTCGCTCGAGCAGCTCACGATCGCGGGGTTGCGAATCAAGTATCCGAACGCCGCCGACGAAGAATTGCGACGGCGCGCGGGCGCGATCCGGCTCGGCCCCGAGCTCACACGCCGCGCCTTCGGCGACGCGGCGGAGGCATGGCTCGAGTGAGCCCTCCCGACCCGGTCCGCATCGCGGCACAAATGGGCAAGGTCCTCGAGCGCCTCGGCGTCCGCTACATCCTGGGCGGCTCACTAGCGAGCGTCGCGTTCGGCGAGCCCCGCGCGACGCTGGATGTCTCGAACGCGCCGGGCACGTAGCGCTCGACCTGCTCGCCGGACTCGCCGAGATCCACCGCTACGGTTTCCTGCACCGCGACATCAAACCACGCAACTGCTTCCTGGATGACGCAACTGGCCGCACCAAGATCGGCGACTTCGGACTCTCGCGCACCATTGCGCAGATCAGCGCGCTGACGGGCTCCGCCAGCTCCCTCGGCACGGCCGCCTTTGCGTCACCCGAACAGCCAAAGGGCGAGACGCTCGATCTACGGAGTGACATCTACTCGGCGGCAGCAACCATTTGGTATCTGCTGACGGGCAGCACGCCGTTCGACGAGCCTAACGTGCTGGCGCTGGTGGCGAAGGTCGCCGGCGAGGAGCCGCCATCGCTGCGAGACGTGAGGCCGGACGCGCCGCAACGGCTCGACGAAGTCTTGCGCAAGGCACTCGCCCGCAATCGCGACGACCGTTGGCAGACCGCCGACGCGTTTGCCCATGCAATTGCAGCGAGCCTGCGACTCGATGAAGTACCGGCGTCACGTACACTCCGAAGCCTGGCGTTGCCATCGACCTCACGCTGCTCCAGTTCGTCGGACCTGAGGGCCCCCATAGCGGACACTCTAGACTGGTGGCCACTCGTCCGATTCGTGGATCGCAGTCCGGACGGAAGCGATTGGCTCGACGAGAGCCTCCGCGAGTTCGATATGAACTCCGCGAAGATCCTGCAGGAGTTGCTTGGTGAACCCGTTGCCAAACCGCCAAGCCACAAGCAGCACCTGCATGCGACGACGGTGTCACCGATCGCAACGAAACAACAGCAAATCCAACGAGGAATCGAGAAGGTGGAGAGTCACCTCGTGACCCCGAAGTTCGAGGAGCTCGGATCCATCTGACTGGGTTTCCTTCCCATTCCGGCGATCGGCTTGCTGTTGGTGATGCTTTTTCCGCGCTGGTCACCGAGCGGGCATGCGATCGTCAACAGCGACAACCGGCCTGCGTCGAGGACGCGCATTCTGCTCCGGGCAATGTTCGTGTGGGCCCACCCACCACTTGCTTCGCGCTATCGGTCCTGCTGCCCGCGTTCGACGTTCGAACCATTGCGCTGTCGTCAGTCCTGTGGCACATCGGTGTCGCACTGCCGGTTGGATACTTGATCGCCTCGCTGCTACGGATCCGCCTGCCGCACGACTGGCTGTCCGGAACCTACGTCACGCGGCGCTGAAGGTCGGGAGCGGCGCAGCCGGCTACTCCGCCGGGTTCAGGCCCGCAACCACCGCATCGCGCCCGGTCAACCGGCCAAGCAGCTCCGCGTAACCAGCGAACTCCTGCTCCCAGGAATGCTCGCGCGTGAACCGCGTCGCGCGATCGGCCATCTGCCGGCCGAACTCACGATCGTCGTGCAGCTTCACGAGCAGCTCCGCGAACGCTTCGTAGTCCCCGTCCTCGAACATCGCGACCTCGTCCTCGCGGAACAGCGACGTCATGATCGACGTGCGACCGGCGATCACCGGCACGCCCATCGCGACGAACTCCGGCACCTTCAGCGACAGAGCCATGTCGATGTGCACGTCCATGTGCGGCGTGAAGACGCCAACCGACGACCGACTCATCTTCGCGGGCA
The DNA here is from genome assembly GCA_024743115.1 of bacterium. Classification (GTDB taxonomy): domain Bacteria; phylum Planctomycetota; class UBA1135; order UBA1135; family UBA2386; genus JAGQRA01. The sequence continues at coordinate 75,410 of JANSXC010000011.1, forward strand.
CGTCCTGGAGCGGCAATGGTGGCCCGATCTCGACCAGGTCTTCCACCGCGAGCTCTTTCGCGAGGTCCTTGAGCTCTTGCAGCGGCTTGCCCTCGCCCTCGGAGAGCTTGCAGTGGATCACGAGGCGGATGCCGGGGATGCGTTCCCGCACCAGCGGCAGCACGCGAACGCATTGGTCGACGCCGTGCCGGTGGGACACGGTGCCGAGGTAGAGCATCGAGAACCGACCCTCTTCGTCGCCCTGGAACGGGTGCTTGTTGCGATCGAACAACGTGGTGTCCGCCGCGTTCATGCACGAAATCGAACGACCCTCGCGCACGGTGCTCCGCTTGATCGCGCACTGCCGGAACCGCTCGGTCGCAAACACGCAGGCGCTGGCGAAGCGATGCGACAGCCATTCCTGCACGCGGAGCGGCCAGATACCGGGATGACCGAGGCCCTTCTTGAACTTGCTCGCGTAGACCTCGGGCATGAGGTCGTGCACGTCGAGCACGACCGCGCGCCCGAACAGGCGCGGGACGAGCGCCGCGAACACGAGGAAGTCGGGCATGTTGTGCACGTGCACGACGTCGTAGCGTCGCGCGCGCCAGGTCAGCACCCAGCCGCACAGCAGCGTGAACCAGAAGTATTCGAACAGATAGCGCAGCGTGCCGCCGCGCCGGCGCGACAGCGGCTGACGTTCGAGCTGCACGCCGCGGATCGTTTCGTGCTTGGGTTTGCCGGGAGCGTGCAGCGCGAGCACGGTGACCTCATGACCGCTCGCCGCGAGCGATTCGCCGTAGCGCCGCACGCGCGCATCGCCTTCGTAGTAGGCGTGCACGACCATGCAGACGCGCAGTTTGTCGGTCGCTCGACTCATGCCCGATGAACGCAGAAAGCGGAACGCGGTAACCGATCGGCGCCGCGCTACTCGACCGAACCGAGCGCGGGACCACCGAGCTGCAGCGGCAGCAGACGACGGATCCAGAGGTCGACCCAGTTGCCCGCGTCGGCAATCCCCGACGTCTCGCAGTAGATCACGTCCCCGGGCAGCAGCAGGAAGTCCGGCTGCTCACCTTCGAACACGGCCTCCATGTTCACCCGGAAGTTGCGCTGCGAACCATCGGGGCTGACGCGCAGGATGTGGATGTGGTCGTGATTGACCGTGTAATGAAAACTCCCGGCCGCGGCGATCGCCTGCGTCATCGTCATGCCCGGCTGGAACGGGATCGCGCCCGCGGCGCGCACTTCGCCACAGACATACACCGACTGCACCGCGGCTTCGGTCAGCGACACGCTGATGCGCGGCTCGGCAAATTCCTGCTTGTACGCCTCGACGATCAGCGTGCGCGCGGCACTCATCGTCTTGCCGCCGACCTGCAGCGGGCCGGGCAACCGGCGTAGATCGACCGTACCACTCGGCGACACGATCACTTCCTGCACGTTGTCACGCGCGTCGCCCGAACCGCCCGCGAACTGATCGACCCGCACCATCAGCCGGTCGAGCGGCCTCAGCACGTAGTCGCGCTGCATGTAGGCCGCCCACTCGGTGGCGACCGCGCGCGCGTCGAACGGCGGCGCGGCGTAGCAGGCAGTGAGCGCGAAGCCGACCGTGGCGGCAGCGAACAGGGAGCGGAGCATTCGGAACGTCATGGGTTCGGGAGTGCGGAGTAGCAAAGGAGCGCGGCGCGTCGAAAACCTGCGGGTCGAGGACTGGACGGGCGCCGGAGATCCGGCGATCGTCTGATCGGTTCTTCGACAGCCGGCGGGCCGTTCCTGAAGTCATCGTTGCCAAGGGCACTTCGGGTCAAGCCTCGCCCCGAGAAACGCCGAGCAACAAACCGTGTGGGCAGTATGGCAGGATCCCCACGTCCCGGCCCAGGCGGGCATGGACGTCGGCGGCGCGACCCAGGTTCATCCGCTGGGCCTGGCGGCGCTCTGCGGCCTGATCGCGGTGCTCTTCCTGGCCCCGCGCCGGCACGCGACCCTGCCGATCATCCTGCTGCTCTGCTTCATCCCGGCCGCGCAGCGCGTCGTGATCGCGGGGCTCGACTTCACGTTCATCCGCGTGCTGCTCATGGCCAGCTGGGGCCGGATGATCCTGCGCGGCGACCTCCGGCCGATGGTCTGGAACCACCTGGATCGGCTCATGATCCTCTGGGCCGTCGTCTCGGTCGTGTTCGGCACGATGACGGGCATGACGTTCACGGTCTTCGTGTTCCGGGCGGGCGCGGCCGCGGACGCGATGATGACCTATTTCCTGTTCCGGCAGCTGATCCGGAACCATGACGACCTGATCCGGCTCGTCACGAACTTCATCCTCAGCAGCTTCGCGGTCGCGGTGTTCTTCCTGATCGAGAACCGCACGCAGCAGAACATGTTCCACGTCTTCGGCGGCGTGCCACAGTGGACGGACATCCGCAACGGCCGCCTGCGCTGCCAGGGGGCATTTGCGCATTCGATCCTCGCCGGCTGCTTCTGGGCCTGTCTCATCCCGCTCTACTTCGTGCGCGGCTGGTTCGGCCGCGGCTGGCTCCTGACCGGCGCCGGCGTGCTCGCCGCACTTGCGATCGTCGCGTTCTCGGCCTCGAGCACCCCGCTCATGGCGGTCATGTTCGGCATCGCGGGCGCCTCGGCGTTCTACCTGCGTGGCGCACTGCGCTGGTGGCGCTGGCTCATCATCGCGTGGCTCTGCGTCCTGCACTTCGTGCTGATGAACATGCCGGTGTGGCACCTGCTGTCGCGCGTCGACATCGTCAGCGGCTCGACCGGCTGGCACCGCTACCACCTGGTCGACAAGTTCTTCGTCAACTTCCCGGAGTGGTGGCTCGTCGGCACGATGAGCACGGGGCATTGGGGACCGGGCCTGCACGACGTGACCAACCAGTACGTCGCCGAAGGGATCGCGGGCGGCATCTGGCGGCTGGCGTCGTTCGGCGCCATCCTGCTCGTCGTCTTCGCAGGCATCTCACGCAGCCTGCGCATGCCGGGCCAGTCCGTGCCCCACCGCCTCATGGCCTGGGCACTCGGCACCGCGGTGTTCATCCACTGCATGAACTTCATCGCGGTGTCCTACTTCGAGCAGATCGTCGTCGAATGGCACATGACGCTCGCCGCGGTCGGCTCATTGGTGCTCGTGCCGGGTGCCAGTCCGGCCCGCCAGCTCGCCAGCCACGACCCGGCGGTGGGCGATACGCCGCTCGCATCGCCTGGATAACTCTCCACATCCGTTTCGGGCCTGCCGTAAGGCGACGAATCTGGCCGGCCGGAATCGAAAAATCCGCGTTCGGTTCTGGTCGCGCTGGCGATTTCTGCAACAGCGCACATCGCCAACCGATGTTCGCAAAACCGACACGGTCTGAATGTTTCTCCCGGCCCCGCCGGTAGTCTCAGGAACCAAGGGTACTAGGAACGATTAGGAGAAGTGGGCCACCACCGCCACGCGCCCACACTTGCCATGTACAGCACTCGTCACATCCGCCTCGCCAGCCTGCTGGTCGACCTGGTTTGCCTGGTCGCCGCGCTGTTGCTTGCGGGCGTATGGAGTGCGCGGGGCAGCGCAAGCGGCTGGCATGCGGCCTACGAAGCCGGAGCGCACGTGGCGTTGTTCGGCACCATCTGGGCCCTGGGCACCTCGCGGCTCGGCACCTACGCGATTTCGGTCCAGCGCGACCCGCGTCGCGCGCTGCGCAACCTCGTCGAAGCCTGGGCCATCACGTGGGGCGTCGCCGGCCTCATCGCGGTCACGACGCTGCAGCATCCATCGCTGTCCATCTGGCTCGTGCTGCTCTACGGCTTCGGACTGCTGCTGCTCGTCCGCCTCGTGCTCATCGGCTCGCCGTTGACGGCCGCCAACGGCCGCCCGCGCGCGCTGGTGATCGGCGCCTCGGAGAGCGCACGCGCGCTCACGACCGGCCGACAGGCCAGCCGCAACATGCAGTTCGTCGGCTTCGTGCCGTTCGCAGCCGACGATGCCCAGCAGATGCCGCACCTGAAGCAGACCGGCTCGATCGACGACATCGAAGGCGCACTGGCCGGCTCGCGTAGCGACGTCGCGCTGGTCTGCCCGACGGACCGATCGACCACGGGTGAAGTCCACCGCGTGTTCCGCAGTTGCGATCAGGCGGGCATCGGCATCCACTACTTCCCGCCGTTCCTCGATCTCGAGCACCTGCGAGTCGGCCTGACGTGGAACGACAACCGCCAGGGCCTGGCGCTGCAGACAACGTCCAACCAGACGGTCTCGCAGCTGCTGAAGCGCGCGATCGACGTCGTCGGCGCCACGGTCGGCATCCTCGCGCTACTCCCCGTGATCATCGCCTGCGCCGTAGGCGTCAAGCTCACGAGCAAGGGACCGGTGTTCTTCCGCCAGCAGCGCGTCGGCAAGGGCGGCGAGGTCTTCACCTGCCTCAAGTTCCGCACGATGCGCGTCGGCGCGCAGTCGCAGCAGGAACTACTGCGGTCGGCCAGCGTGCAGGACGGACCGGCGTTCAAGATCCCGGACGATCCCCGCATCACGAGCATCGGCCGCTTCCTGCGCAAGTTCAGCCTCGACGAGCTGCCGCAGCTCATCAACGTGCTCGTCGGCGACATGAGCCTCGTCGGCCCACGCCCGCCGATCCCGAGCGAGGTCGAGAAGTACTCGTGGTGGCAGCGCCGCCGCATCTCGGTCAAGCCCGGCCTGACCTGCGTCTGGCAGGTCTGGGGCCGCAACCGCGTGTCCTTCAAGCGCTGGGTCGAGATGGATCTGTTCTACATCGACAACTGGTCCCTCTGGATGGACCTCAAGCTGATCGCGCACACGTTCCGCGCGGTGCTCAAGGGCACCGGGATATAGCGCGGGGGAGTCGACCGTGACGGCCACGCCCCCCGGCTGGCCGAGCAGGGGAACGGTCGGACCACTCGAAGTGGGGACACGCGCCGCCGGCAGCAGGGTGACTTTCTGTGCGAACTTCGGCGCCGCCCCCATAGCATCCGTCGTGCGATGCCGCCGCGCCTCTCCCTCGTCGTCGTCAACTGGAACACGCGCGAGCTCCTACTGACGCTGCTCCGCCGGCTGCCGCTCGACGACGCACCGTGGCCGGCCGAGATCCTCGTGGTCGACAACGACAGCCAGGACGGCAGCGTCGCCGCGGTCGCGGCGGAGTTCCCCGCGGTGACGACCCTGCCGCAGTCGAAGAACGGCGGCTTCGCGTTCGGCGTCAACCGCGGCCTCGAACGTGCGACGGGCGAGTGGATCCTGCTGTTCAACACCGACGCGGACGCCGACTGGGCCAGCCTCGCACGGTTCGTCGAAGCCGCGGCTGCCGACGCCGAGACCTGCAACGGAGCAATCTACGGTCCCGGCATCACGGACGAGCTTGGCGCCCCGCAGGTCAGCACGTGGCAACGACACCTGCCGCGGCACTACCTGCCACAGGCGCTCTTCCTCGACCGACTGTTCCGTCGCGGCACCGCACCACGGGCAGAGAATGATCGGCCCACCGCGGCGGACGTCGACTGCGTGAGCGGCTGCGTGTTCCTGATCCGCCGCGCGGTGCTCACGGATGTCGACGGCTTCGACGAACGGTTCTTCATGTACTTCGAAGAAGCCGATTTCTGCGAACGCGTGCGCCAAGCGGGCTACCGCGTGCGCTGGCTGCCCGAGACGACGTTCGTGCACGTCGGCGGCCTCAGCGCCGAGGGCGCGGCGGTGCGGACGTTCCTGGCGTTCCGCGAGAGCTGCCTGCTCTACCACGCCGCGTGGCACGGACGACTCGCGACCGAGTGGGTGCGACTGTGCCTGCTGCTGAGCGCGACGATCCGACTGGTGATCTGGGTCGGGCTCGCGCTGGTTGGCCGCGGCCGGCGCGCCGGACTCTACGCGCGCGCCGTCGGCATGCTGCTGCGGCCCGGGCTCGTCGGCCGACTGTGTCGCGAACCCCGCGCCACCCGCCTCGCGCGCGTGACCGACGATTGAGCGTCGGCGTCAGGAGCGCACCAGCGCCGTTCGCAGCAACAACCGCAGGTGTCCGAGGATCGTGCGCAGGATCCGCATCTTCGAAGCACCGAACTGCCGCACGCCGAGCGTGCACGGATGCTCGACCACCCGACCACCGCGCCGCAGCACGGCGATGAGCAGCTCGGCGGTGCCGAGGAAGCCGTCCTCCTTCAGCAGGAGACGCGCGACGCGGTCGCGGCGATACACGCGGAAGCAGCTGGTCCACGTGCGGATCTCCGATCGCAGCAGCAAGCGGTAACAGCGTGACAGGGTGCGCGACAGCAGCAGCCGCCAGCCGGGCACGCCCGCGACCGCGCCGTCGGGGTGATACGGCGATGCAGTGACGACGTCGACGCCGTCGACGAAGCGCGCCAGCATCGGTCGCAACTCCTGCGGATCGTAGGACAGGTCGCCGTCGATCGACGCGCAGATCGCGGCATCGGTGGCGCCGATGCCCGTGCGGATCGCGGCGCTGAGGCCACGGTTCTGTTCGTGTCGAACGCGCGTGGCCCAGGGCTTCCGCCCATCGTCCGCGTCGGAGCCGCCGCCAGCGACCGGCTCACAGAATTCCCCGAGACCCGCCCACGTCGCGTCCGAACTACCGTCGTCGACGAGCACGAACTCCACGTCGGCCACGTCCGCGAGATCCTGCCGCAACGCGACGAGCGCCTTCGTCAGCGCCGACAGACCCTGAGCTTCGTCCTTGAGCGGCACGATGACGGCCAGGCGCTGCGCGGTTGAGCTCACCGCCGCGTTGTACGCGGCGGCGGCGCGAAGCTACATGAGCTTCTCGACGATCGTCGGGACGTCGTGCACGAGCTCGTTGACGACCGAGCCGATCACGGGCGTGCCCAGCGAGCGCAGGTAGCCGATGTTGCGCTGGACGACGTCCGCGCGATGGCGATTGGCTTCGACGACCAGCACGACGGCATCGAGCGAGCGCACGACGAGGCTCGCCTCGGGTGCGCGATTGAGACCCGGCACATCGACGATGCAGAGATCGTGATCGCTCAGCAGCTGCTTCAGGGAGTCGCGGAACACTTCACCCGTGAACGCCCAGAACGGGTCGAGGGGCTTGCCGGCGGGCAGGAGGTTGACCCCCGGCGCGACCTCGAGGCGGATCGCATCGCGCAGCGATGCGCGATCCGACAGGGCCTCGGCGAGGCCCGGCTCGGGCGTCGCGTGGAAGATGTCCGCGAGCGTGTCCTTGTTGCGCAGCGCCGCCTCGACGAGCGCGATGTTCTTGCCCTTACTGCCGAGGAACAGCGCGAGGTTGGCCGCGAGCGTGTTCGAGCCTTCGCCCTCGCCGATCGCGACGAAGCCGACGGACCGGTGCGTCTCCAGCACGCCGCGCTGCAGCAGGTTGGACCAGAGATAGCCGAGCTCGGTCGCAATGACCTCGGAACGGCGGCTCTTGGGATCGTGCCGCGTGATCGCTTCGTAGCTCGCCATGATCACCAGCCCCGCTTGCGCCGGTAGGCGTGGCGCTTGAGATTGCGGCCTTCGAGGCGGGGCATCACGCCGATGACCCCGAGCCCCTCGATGCCTTCGAGATCGTTGCGCGTCCGCACCACCGTGTCGGGCAGCGCCATGAGCAGCACCAGCCCGAGCCCGAGGAACAGCCCGACGAACGTCGACGCGAGCAGGAACTTGCCGCGATTGGGACCGACCTTTTCGAGCGGCACCGACGCCGCCTCGGCCGGCTTGAGCGAACTGTAGTTGCCCTGGCCCAGCGCCTTCTTGCGCTGTGCGGCATCCCAGGTGATCTGCGCCGATTCGAGCGCCTGCTCGGCGAGCTTCAGATCCGCCGACAGCTTCTGGAACTCCGGTTCGAGATCCAGCACGCGCTTCAGCGCGACCTTGGCAGCCTTGTCGATCTCCTTGGCCGACGCGTGCTCCGATTCGAGCCGCGTGATGTCGTTCTGCGCCTCGCGCCGTTCCCGGTCCGCGTCGACCCAGGCCGGGTTCTCGACCTCTACGCTGATCTCCTCGGCGTTACGCTGATCCTCGCGCAGGGCGTTCATCGCGTCGCGCGTCGAACTGATCTGCCGCGTGTAGTTTTTGATCTCGGAGTTGTTGGGGTCGCGCAATCGCGCAGTCGCCTCGGCCCGCTCGACCATCAGACGCGCCAGCTGGCGATTGAGCTCCTCGAGCGCTCCGCTGGCAACGTCTTCGGGCCGTTTCTCGGTCTTCATGCGCTTGATCGCGTTCGGCCCTTCGAGCTGCTCGGAGAACTTCTGATAGACCCCACGCTTGATGTCGAGGTCGTCCTTCACCTTCGCGGCACGCGTCGCAGCATTGATCTCCGCTTCCTGCAGCCGCTCCTTGTCGACCTCGAAGTCGGCGAGCTGGTTCTTCTTGAGGAACTCGCGCAGCGCATCGCGCGCACGATTGCGAACCTCGAGACTGGCCTTGGCGGTCTTCTCGGCGTCGTTGTAGGCCTCCAGATCGTCGTAGACCTCGATGTGGTACTTCCGCGCCTCGTCGAGATACGCCGACAGGATCTCCTGCGCGAGTTCGGGATTGTTGGCCTCACACGTCGCAACCAACACGTCCGTGAACCGCGGCCGATCGATCACGATCGTATTGCGCAGATGCTTGAGCGCCTCGTCCGGCGTCATGTCCTCAGTCTTGGTCGCGTTCCAGTTGCGCTGGATGTTGTAGAAGAACGCGCGCGCCGCCGATGCGCCCTCGGACGCCGGTTGATACGGCGCGAGGATGCGCTCGGGACCGACGCGCTTGACGACGCGCCGCAGCAGCTCGTCCGTGCTGAGGATGTAGGTCGCGGCCGTGCCGATCGTCTCCTGGCTGGTCTCGATCGAGCGGTTGGTCTCGACCCGCGTCGCCTCGGCGCCCGCCGCACTGAGCACGAACTTGCCGGTGCTCACGTACGAGTTGGCCGTCGTGATCGCGAGGAACGTGCCGACGAGGATGCCGAACAGCGTCGTCCCGAAGATCAGATAGCGCGCCCGGAACACCGCGGCGAGCAGGCGCCGCAGCGGCAGGCCGCCGGGCTCCTCACCGGGGCGCACGGGATGCATGCCCGCGAGCGCCTGGCGCGCGGTCTGCTGCAGTTCGTCGTTGATGGATTTCGTCATGCCGTCGGGTGTCCGTCTCTTCGGCAGATCCTACTGCGTGATTGACCGAAACGCCGATGCCGTGGCGATTCCAACTCAGGTCAGAGCTATCGTCGGGACGATGCCAGCAGGGAGCCCGACCATGCCCCGCCCCACCGCAGCAACCCGAACCGACCGTCGCCCGCGCGAATTCGCGCGCGTCCTCGGCCTGGCCCTCCTGGCCGGCTGCCTCCTGGCTAGCTGCGCGAGCCCGCCCCCGACAGAACCCGAACAAAACGGGCCGCCGGCCCCCGCGCCCGTGCGCGATGGCCTCGGCGCAGACATCGACTCGCAGGAGGTCACGACGTCGCTGTTCGCCAACTGGGACACGTTCGTCGATCCCGAGGGCTCGCCCGTGCTCTACGAGTGGAGCGTCGGCACGGTCGCAGGGCGCGACGACGTGCTCGAATGGACGCGCGTGGGCGGCGCCACCCGCGCGTCGATGAGCGTCGACGGCTCGGCAGCCGACGGCCGGACGCTACCGACGGACCGCTTGCTCTTCGTCAACGTCCGCGCAACCGACGTGCAAGGCAACCGCAGCCGCATGTCGTCGAGCGACGGCCTCGTACTCGGCGTGACGGGGCTGCCGTTCACCGCGATCGGGACCCGCCCGGGTGGCACGGGCGATGGCCGCGGAAACCAGGCCGGCACCACAGCAGGTGAAGTCGCCCAGGGCTACCACCTCGCGATCGAACGCTTCGGCACGACGTGGACGTTCGCGGAGCCCGCCATCTGCGGCCGGTTCGTCAACGGCGACTGGTGGGTGCTCGGGCCGGTAGACGTCGTCGGCATCACGCCGCGCTCCCGCAGGCAGACCGGTCGCGGGCAGAACGGCCGCGTACTGCACGGTTCCATGGCCAATCCCGATCCGACGCGCGCCGTGCAAGGCTACGACAGCGCGATGTTCGGGCCCGATCGTGAGGCCGGATACGACCACCAACTCAACGTCGCTCACCGCATCTCGCAGGATTCGCCGCTCCACCTCGACCCCGGCACTTCCCTCATCTCCGCGACGAGCCGCGCCGAAGCCGGAGCCCTGCCGCAGCTCGTGACCGCCGCGGTGCTCACGGTGCTGGCAGAACGCCCGCCAGCTGACGCGTTCCGGCCGCCCTACTGCGGCTCGGACAAGACCCCGCGTTGGCGCGCCGGCGACGTCGATCTCGGCAAACTCGCGCGCCTCGGCACCGTGGCGGGTGCCCCGGACCCGCGCGACCTGCTCGTGCGATTCGAACGCGTCTGGCTCGACCACATCCCGGGTTGGCGCGGCCGTTATCTGCACCCGAACGGCAACATGCCGGACTACGGTCGTGACATCGCGACACTCGTCGGCGACGCGGCGCTCGCGCTGCAGCTCGGCCACCCCGAAGACCGGACCCGCCCACTCGCTCTCGCGATGATCCAGCTCGGCATCGACTGCTACGGCATCGTGCAGGCCGGCGGCAGGTTCGTGGCCGACGGCGCGAGCGGTGCCGGTCGCAAGTTCGCCGTCGTGTTCGCCGGCACGCTGCTCGGCGACGCGGAACTGCTGCGCTGCGCCCGCGAACGGAAGCTCGCGTTCGCCGAGGACGTCCAGACGTTCTACGTCGAGTCGACGGGCCAGGGCGAGGTCAACGGCGGCCATGGCGGCTACGGCCCGCGTGACATCGGGCTGGCCGAATGGGGGCAGATGCATCACGTATCACCCGAGCACGATCGCAAGGGCTGGACCGCCGACGTCTACCGCCGCAACGGCACCGCCAACACGTGGGTCGGCTTCGTGCTCGCGGCGCGGGCCATGGGGCTGCAGGAGGCCTGGGGGCACGACGCGCTGTTCGACTACATGGATCGGTATCTGCAAACCGAGCCGCGGAACTCCTGGACGCGCAGCTGGAGCCCGTTCGCCGAGCGGATGTGGGACACCAACCGCATCGATCACTGATCCTGGGCCGGCTCACTCCCCGCAGGCAGACTCGACCGCCCGAACCGACTTCGGCGCCGCGTCCGTGAGCACGATTGGCCCCCGCTTGTCGACCAGCACGTCGTCCTCGATCCGCACACCGATGCCGCGCAGCTCCGACGGCACGCTGCGGTCCCGTGGCCCGAAGTAGAGCCCGGGTTCGACCGTGAGGACGCTGCGCTCGGGCAGCGGCTGCGCGCGCCCCTGATCGTCCTCGTAGGCGCCGACGTCGTGCACGTCGCGGCCAAGCCAGTGGCTCGTGCCGTGCATGTAGAACGGACGGTAGGCGTCCTTCTCGACCAGCCGCTTCACGTCGCCGCGCAACACACCGAGCTCGACGAGCCCCTTCGTCAGCGAGCGCACGCACGCGCGATGCGCTGCGTTCCATGGCGCACCGACCTTGCAGGCGCGAATGCCCGCGAGCTGTGCGCGCAACACGACCCGATAGACCGCGGCCTGCGGTTCGGTGAACCGTCCCGTCACTGGAAACGTACGCGTCACGTCAGCCGTGAGCCCGCCGATCTCGGCGCCGGCATCGATGAGTAGCAGGTCCCCGGCGCGGAGTTTCCGATCGTTGTCGTGATAGTGCAGCACGCACGCGTTCGGGCCGCCCGCGACGATCGACGGGTAGCCGTTGCGCGGGCTGCCCGCACGCCGAAACTCACCCTCGAGCGCGACCTGCACCTCATACTCGTGGAGCCCGGGCCTCGCCGCGGCCATCGCGGCGATGTGACCGCGGACCGTCGCAGCGGCCGCCGATCGCAGCGCGGCGAGTTCGTGATCGTCCTTCTGCAACCGTAGCGCCGCGATCGTTGGCACGGGATCGATGATCGTCGGGTGCGCCACGGGCTGACGACGACGCCGCTGCGTCGCGAGCCTGGTGAACGCGGCAAACAGCTTCGGATCGAACGCCGCATCGGACATGAGCCGATGGAAGACCCGCTCGTGTGGCGCGATCAACGCCGGCAGTCGCTGCGCCAGCTCTTCGATCGGATACGCCTCGTCGACCCCGAACGACCGACGTGCGCCGGCGACCCCGAAGCGCTTGCCGTCCCAGATCTCACGCGCACGATCCCGTGGACGCACGAACAACACGCTGTGGTGCGTGCCGCGCCCGGTCCGCCACGCGAACAGCACCGCGTCAGGCTCGGGAAACCCGGTCAGGTAATGGAAGTCACTGCCAGGTCGATACTCGAAGTGCACATCCCCGTTGCGCGTCGCTTCACGCGCGGTCGGCATCACGAGCAGGCCATCACCGAGCCGCTCGAGCAGGCGGCGGCGCCGTTCGTGATGGCGGGAAGGGTCGAGGACGGTATCGCGGCTCACCGCTTGAGTGTGCCGTGCGCGGGGCGTGAGTTCACGCCTCGCGCAGCAAGCCGCGACGATCTCGCTCAGTTGAAGGGCACCTCGACGAACACGTCGGGGGTGTCCCAGCTGAGCGGCACGTCGACGAACACCGGGGTGAACCCGACCGCATCGATCTCGAGCGTGATCACGACTTCGTCCTCGAACACGGAGGGGGACAGGACCGCCCGGCCCAGCGAGTCGAGCTGCATGCCGACTTCCGCGTCCGCGATCAGGAACTCGTCGAAGAACACGCGGCCATCGGGGCCGGTATCGAACCAGTCGAGGTAGGGGCTCGGGCAGATGCAGCCAGACCACTCGTTGTCGGCCTCGACGATGCGGACCGAGACGCCTTCCCAGACGAAGTTCGTGATCGGGTCGTAGACCTCGACCTCGACCGACACGAGGCGCGACGTGCGCACCACCACCGGGTCGTTGCGATGCGCCCGCCGGCAGCCGACGAGCGCCATGGACAGCATCAACAGGAACAGGAGTTTGGTCTTCATCACTAGGCTCCGAGGGGGTTCAACAAGCCCTACACCCAGCGCAAGAAGGCAACCGGCGTGCCGTTTGGTTTCTGACGTTGCCCTTGGTTTTTCAAACACTTGGGGACGCTGGAGTGTCCTGCTGGCAGGTCACTTGCAGGCGGTCAATGTCGTGGTCTCGGAACGGTCCCCGTCCTAACCTCAGGGAACGCCTCCGCATCCGTCCCGCAAACTCTCGTCCCGGGAGACTCCGCTTGACGACCGAACTGACCGCTCCGCAATGGCATTACGTGCCGGAAGAATTCGACGCCGGCTCGTTGGCCGCGATCGAACCGCTGCTCGAAGATCTCGCGCAACGGCCGCTGCCCGACCCCGATGCGATCGAGCGCTGGCTGCGCGACGAGAGCGAATTGCTGTCGCGCCTCGGGGCCGAACTGGCCCGACGCTACGTCGCGATGACGTGCGACACCAACGACGCGGACAAGAAGGGCGCCTACCTCGAGATGGAACAACAGGTCATGCCGCGCGTCCGCGTGCTGTGTGATCGACTCGATCGCCACTTCCTCGATTGCCCCGCGCTCGGCGCGCTCGATCAGCGGAAGTTCGAGACGCTGATCCGTCGCCGCCGCACGCAGAGTGAGATCTTCCGCCCGGAGAACACGGAGCTGCAGCAGCGGGAAGCCGAGCTGCAGACGCGGCAGCAGGGCATCATGGGCGGCATCACGGTCGAGTTCGACGGTGAGACCCGCACGCTGCAACAGCTCGCGAGTTACTTCGACAACGCGGACCGCAACGTGCGGGAGTCCGCGTTCCGCACAGCACTCGCCGCGCGCCGCGCGCACTGGGACGAGCTCGAGGAAATCTACGACGAGCTCATCGGGCTACGTACGACGATCGCGCGCAACGCCGACTTCCAGAGCTACACGCCCTATCGCTTCCTCGAGCTCGGCCGCTACGACTACACGGAACAGACTTGCCGCCAGTTGCACGACGCGATCGCCGAATGCGTGGCGCCAGCCGTCAGCAGGCTCGACGAGCAGCGCCGGGCAGCGCTCGGGCTCGATTCCCTGCGGCCGTGGGATCTCGAAGTCGACCCGGAAGGCCACGCCCCATTGCGACCGTTCGCTACGCAGGACGAGGTCATCGCGATCTGCCGCAAGCTGTTCGGCGCGGTCGATCCGCGCTTCGCACACGAGTTCGACGCGCTCGTCGAACGCGACCTGCTCGACCTGATCTCCCGCCCGGGCAAGGCGCCGGGCGGCTATCAGTATCAGCTCGAGGACGAGCGCGTGCCGTTCATCTTCGCCAACGGCGTCGGCCTCCACCAGGACGTGCAGACGCTGCTGCACGAGGGCGGTCACGCGTTCCACTCCCTGCTGTGTCGGCACTATGACGTGCTCGCGTTCCGCGACTACAGCATCGAGATCGCGGAGACGGCGAGCATGAGCATGGAGCTGCTCGGGCTCGAACACCTGGCAGCGGTCTATTCCGAAGCCGACGCCGATCGCGCCTACAGGAAGCACCTCGAAGGCGTTCTGCGCACGCTGCTGTGGATCGCTTCGATCGACGCGCTCCAGCACTGGGTCTACGGCAACCCCAACCACTCGCGCGACGAGCGCCGCACTGCGTGGCTCGACATCCGGCGGCGCTTCGGCGGCGCGGTCGACTGGCGCGGGTTCGAAGAAGCGCAGGCGATGCAGTGGATCGCGCAGACTCACCTGTTCAACCACGCCTTCTACTACATCGAGTACGGCATCGCGCAGATCTTTGCGCTCCAGGTGTGGCGCAACTATCGCGACGATCCGGCGACCGCGGTCGCCAAGTACCGCGAAGCGCTCGCCCTCGGCGGAACACGACCGCTGCCGGAGATCGTCGCGACCGCGGGCATCCGTTTCGACCTGACGGCGGCAACCCTGCAAGGGCTCGTGGACGACGTCATGGCCCAGATCGTGGGCGACGACTGAGGCTCCATCGCGGTGATCTACGAACCGCGCGCCCCGGCACCGCCGCTCGGTCATGCCATCGAGGTGATGTTCTTCCTCGACGGCTACCAGCCGGACCACCGGCGCGAGCGCATCGTTCCCAACGGGCAGATGACGCTCGTGATCGAACTCGATGGCCGGGAGCGCCACGTGTTCGACAACGACACCGGCGACGTCCGCGCGACGTTTCGCGGGGCGTGGCTCTCGGGACTGCACGCGAACTACTTCACGATCGGCGACACCGCACCCGGCAATCGCCTGATGGCGGCCCAGATTGCCCCCGGCATGTCGATGACGCTCACCGGGCGGTCCGCCAGCGACTTCGCCGACCGGGTGGTGCCCGCGGTCGAGGTGTTCGGCGACGGGATCACGGCCTTGCGTGATCGCCTCGCCGCCGACGCAGAACCGTCCCAACGCCTCGACGAACTCGAGAGCTGGCTCACGGCTCGCATGGACGAGTCCCTCGCGCCGCCCGCCCCGATCGCCACCGCGCTCTCTCGGCTGCGACGCGACACCAGCGTGCCGCTGACCGAACTGTCCGAACAGGCCGGGATCTCGCACCGGCACTTCGTCGCGCAGTTCCGCCGCTTCGTCGGCACGACCCCGAAGGTGCTGCAGCGAATCTGGCGCTTCTACGCCGTCTTCGAACGAATCCAGGGTCAGGCCGAGGTGAACTGGGCCGAGCTCGCCGCCGAACTCGGGTTCTCCGATCAGGCGCACTTCATCCGCGAGTTCCGCGCGTTCTCCGGCTTCCGGCCCAAGCGCTTTCACGACGCCGGCCACGATCGACCGAACTTCTTCCCCGACGACGACTGAGACCCGCGGTCAGAAACGTTCAATACGCACACGGCCCCGCCCGGCATCGTGCGCGGCATGAACACCACGACGATCGCCCTCTGGCTAACACTCGCGTCGAGCGCAGCGCTCCTGCCCGCGCAGCAGCGCGCGCCGAAGACCACTCCCGAGGCGCCGATCCACAGCCACACGATCACGACGGCTGAGGGCTACACGCTCGTGCAGGAGGTCCTGATCGCGGCACCGATCGAGAAGGTCTGGAACGCCTACGTGACGAGCGCGGGCTGGACCGCGTGGGCCTCACCCGTCGCCAAGATCGATCTGCGGCCCGGCGGCACGATCCGGACACACTACGGCCACGACGCGAAGATCGGCGATCCCGGCACGAACGAACTGCGCATCGTCAACTTCGTCCCCCAACGCGTGCTGACGCTGCAGGCGAAGAAGAGCGCAGCCTGGCCCGAGGTCATGAAGCGCGATGCGGAACATCTGATGAACGTGATCGTGTTCGACGACCTAGGCAAGCAGGGCACCCGCATCTGGTCCTACGGCGTCGGCTACCGCAAGGATCCGGCCTACGAGAAGATGCTCGCGTTCTTCCACCAGGCCAACGAGAAGCTGTTCCAGAAGCTCATCGCTTGGGCCGAGCGGGGCGAGCGCTCGAAGCACGGCCGCAAGTAGGCAGTCATGATCGGCACAGCGGGCTACGAGTTCTCGCGATACCACGCGAGCAGCTGGTCGACGAGCTTCATCGCCTTGCCTTCGAAGTGGTTGTTCGCGACGACGATCGTGCGGGTCGCGCCCGTGCGGATGCGCCCGAGGCGTGCTTCGATCTCGCTCACCTCGGGCGGTGAGTATTCCCAGTCGTAGACCTCGTCGCGGCCAGCGCCCTTCTTGAACCATGCGCGATTCTGACCATGGAGCCGGAAGTAGGCGATGCCGTCCTCACCGTTGATCCCGGCGACATCGCGGGAAAACCCCGTGGCAGCCGCGGGATAGTCGAGATCGAGCACCCCCACGCCGAGGTCACGCAACGCCGCGAGTGCGCCATCGGAGTTCCAGCTGCGATGGCGGACCTCGACGAAGAGGTTCGTATGGCCAGCAAACGCGTCGGCGAGCCGTGCGACGCAGTCGAGCGAGTCCTTGTCGTGCTCGAAGCGGTAGTCGAACTGAGCGAGCACTCCGAGCATGCGCCCCGATTCCAACAGCGGCGCGAAACCCTCGCGCACCGCGGCCGAGAACGCCGCGTCGAACTGTCGCGTATGGGTGAACTCCCGCGGCAGCTTCGCGGTGAACCGGGTGCCGAGATCTTCGGTGCGGCGCACCCAGCTCGCACAGTTCTTCGCACTCGGCGGCCGGTAGAACGTGTTGTTGATCTCGATCAGGTCGACGCGCTCGGCGACGACGCGCAAGGTGTCCTTGCAGTTCTTCGGATAGACGATGCCCTGCCAGTCGGGATAGGACCAGCCGGCGACACCGATCAGAACTTCGCCCGGATCTTCCACGGCAATCGCGGCCTCGACATCAATCGCCGGCACCGTCATCGGCGCCGCCACGGCCCTGGCGCGCGCGATCGTTCTCGGCCATGCGCTCCTTGATCCGCTGCTCGAAGCCGCGCGCCCCCGGCTCGTAGAATTTCTTGCCCGCCAGCTCCTCGGGCAGGCAGTCGAAGCCCGCCACCCCGGCGGCCGTGTCGTGCGCGTAGACGTAGCCCTTGCCATGCCCGAGTTCTTTGCCGAGCTTGCTCGTCGCATTGCGCAGATGCAGCGGCACCGGGTGCTGCGCGCCCTCGCGAGCTGACTGACCCGCGGCGGCGATCGCGCGATAGACCGCGTTGCTCTTCGGCGCCGCCGCGAGGTAGACGGCGGCTTCGGTGAGCGGCAGTCGCCCCTCGGGCAGGCCCAGGAACTGCAGAGCGTGCAGCGCCGCGACCGCGACCTGCATCGCCATCGGATCCGCCAGCCCGACGTCCTCCGACGCCACGGCGACCAGCCGCCGCGCCACATGAATCGGATCGGCCCCGGCCTCGAGCGCGCGCGCGAGCCAGTAGACCGCCGCCTGGACGTCTGAGTTGCGCAAACTCTTGTGCAGCGCAGACAACAAGTCGTAGTGCAGGTCACCGGCCTTGTCGTGCTGCAGAGCGCGATGCTGGAACGCGTCCACGACCGCCTCGACGCTGATCTCCTCGCAGTCGACGCACGTCGCCGCACACGCCTCGAGGCAGCCGAGCGCGCGCCGCGCATCGCCGCCCGCGAGCGCCACGAGCCGTGCCATCGCTGCTTCACCGATCGCCAGCTCACGCACGCCGATCCCGCGCTCACGATCGGTGAGTGCGGCGCGCACCACCCGCTCGACCGCCGCGTCGGGCAGCGGCTGCAGCGCGACGACCCGAGCCCGCGACAGCAGCGCGGCATTCACCGCGAAGGACGGATTCTCCGTCGTCGCGCCGACGAGCACGAGGTCGCCCTTCTCGACGTGCGGCAAGAACGCGTCCTGCTGCGACTTGTTGAAGCGGTGGATCTCGTCGACGAACAGCAGCGTCGAACGGCCATCGCGCGCGCGCAGTTCGGCCGCCTCCTTGACGATCTCGCGGACCTGCGCCACGCCGGCGAGCACCGCCGAGAAGGGGCGGAAGTGCAGGTTCGCATGCTGCGCGATGAGCAGCGCGAGCGTCGTCTTACCGACGCCCGGCGGCCCCCAGAGGATCAGCGACCCGGCGCTCCCCGCCTCGATCGCCGCCCGCAGCGTGCGCCCCTCACCCACGACCGGATCCTGGCCGAGGTACTCCATGAGCGTGCGTGGTCGCATGCGCTCGGGGAGCGGCGCATTCGCGTTCTCCACCGACTCCGGCGCGGGGTCCTCGAACAGACTCATGCGATCATCCGCGCTGCCGCCGTGCCTCGAACAAGAGCACCCCGGTCGCCACCGCGACGTTGAGACTCTCAACGGGTGACTGCAACGGAATCCGCACGCGGTCATCCGCCGCAGCACGTAATTCCGCAGGCACGCCGCTCGCCTCCGCGCCGACGACGAGCATCGTCGGCCGCGCGAGATCGACCGTAGTGTGCTCCGGGTCCGAACCGTCGCGACCGTCCGCAACCACGACCCGAAGCCGGTGATCCCGGGCGAACCCGAGCAGCGCTCCGACATCGAGTCCATGGCGCACGGGCAAGCGCAGGATCGAACCCATCGAGCCCCGCACGGCCTTGTCGCGGAACGGGTCGGCGCCACCCCGCAACGTCAGCAGCCCGCTCGCACCCGCCGCCTCGGCCGCGCGGACGACGGAGCCGAGATTGCCCGGATCCCGAACGCCCGCGGCGACGACGACGAGCGGCGCGAGATCGCCGCGGAGCAGGTCCTCGTCAGCCCACTGGGGTCGCTCGACGAGGGCCGCGATGCCGGGGGACGTCTCGAGCTGACTCAACCGATCGAGCACGGCGTCGGAACAGTCGAAGACTTGCGTTCCGCTGGCCTGCAACCGCGCCCGCAGCGCCGGTTCCTGAACCCGCGATGAGATCGCGATCTCGAGCACGCGGCGGCCCGCCGACAGCGCCTCCTCGACGAGGCGCACCCCTTCGGCAAGCAGCACGTCGCCCGCCTTGCCAACCGCGGCGTCACGAAACCGCGGAACGATCGGGTTCTTCGTGGAGGTGATCTGGTCGGGCATGGGCAGAAGCTCGGCGGGAGCGGTAAGAGTCAGTCTCAGAATGATGCACGCTCGGCGCGCCGTTGCCATCGCGACCTCGATCGCTCCCGCCCCCACCCGTTGACACTCCCGAACTCCGTGAGGCACACTGCTTGGTGCCGAGCCCCCGGCCTGAGACGAACCGACCCTGCGAGTCAGGGTCCTGCACGATTCCACGACGAGCCATGCTCTCAACCCGAGGTTGGGCCGGTTGCGGCCTGCTCGTGCTGCTGCTCCTGCTTGCGATCCAGGGCAGTTGCTCGCGTGGCGGCGGCGGCGGCGGTCCCGGCCCCGGCCCCGGCCCGGTCACGCCGCGTGACTGGGGACCGATTCCCGTCGGCCTGCGCGGCCCAGGTGCGGTGCAGCTCGGGCTGCACGCGCAGATCGAGATCCAGAACCCCGGCCCCGCCCGCTCCGAGACCGTGCGGGCGTCGGTGCCGTTCTCCTGGGGCGACATCACCGACCCGACGCAGTTCTCGATCGAAGGACTGCCGACCGCGTGGCTCGTGCTGCAGCGCTGGCCCGACCGCAGCGTTCGAATGGCGCAGGCGCAGTGGGTCGAGAACCTGCCCGCCGGGGCGACCATCCGCCGCCGCCTCAAGCCGCAACCGACGTCCCTCACCGGCCCGTTCACACCCAACCCGATGTTCGCGAGCGGGCTGCCCGAGCTGCGTTCGGAGGTGCAGGATCCGTTCGGGGCCGTATACACGACCAGGCTCGTGGGTGACGGCGATGTCGTGCAGGAAACGCCGCTCGTGCGCGTGCGGCGGTTCCGCCACCATCACTACGCCGCCGCGGGTGGCATCGGACGCGACTACCTGAGCGCAACGTTCTACGTCACCGAGTTCCGCGACCAACCGCTCGTGCTCGTCGACTGGCTGATCGGCAACGATTACCTCGGGGCCGACGATCCCGCGGGCTCGCAGAACCCGGATCACTACGCGCTCGGTGGCGTCGACATCGACTCGGCACGCTTCGCTGCGCGCGGCTTCGACCTCGTGGTGCCGTATCGCCCGCAGGAAGAAGGCATCGGCAGTGGCGTCCTCGGCGCGGGTGGCTTCACGCGCTTCGAAGTGATGCAGAACACGTGGATCGCGGACGGCCAGATGCGCCGCTACCGGTTCCTGCTGCTGCGCGACGACCCGTTGCAGAATGCGAGTGCACAGCTCGCGGCGCGGACCTCGGCCACGGCGATGATGGAGCAGCCGCTCCATCCGCTCGCGGATCACGGCACGCTGCGCGCGACGCACGCGCTCGGGCTGCTCGGCGGCCCCGGCCCGGCGCCAGCCAACGCGCAGCTGCGCGCTACCGAAGACTTCAACGGTTGGGTCAACGGCAACCACTTCGGCACGTGGGGCACACACGGCGACGCCGCGATGTCGGCGCAAACCGGCACGCCGCGCAACCACCCACTCACGCCGGAGGCCGCGCACGCGGTACAGGCCCGCGATCCCCGCCTCGTCACGATCCTCGAACAAAAGGCGTGGACGCAGGCGGTACGGCCGTACCACCTGCACGGACTGGTCGTCGAGAACACCGACGAGATCTTTCTCTGGGACGGCGTGCCGCTCTACCCCGGCTCGCGCGATCTGTCCGTCGAGTCACTCGGGCGCCGCGCCCTGCGCCAGGACGATCCGTGGCCGAACTATCGCTCGCGAGTGCGCGGTGGGCCGAACCACGCGCACGGGTTCACGCCCTACGACATCGAACATTGGTCGATGGATCTGGTCTTCGACTACTGGGCGCTCACGGGCGACGCGTGGGCCCAGGACGAGTTGCGCCAACTCGGCGAGAACCTGCGCGGCCTGCTGCGCCCTGACGGATTCTTCACGAGCGACCTGCAGGAAGCCCGTTCCGAGGGCTGGGTCATGCAGGGGCTCGTCCAGGCGTTTCTCGCGACCGACGACCTGCGCTACCGCGATGCCGCGCTCGATCGCCTGCACGACATCGTCGCGCCCGACCGCGGCGGCCATGACGCGTCACGCGCGATCAAGGTCAATGGCAGCGATCCGCGAACGGGCTGGCCACAGCCGCACGGCTTCTACATGCCCTGGCAGCACGGTGCGATGCTGTTCGGGTATCTCGCTGCCTGGAAGCACTTCGGTGACCCGCTGTTCCTTACGATCTGCGACGAGATCACGCGCTGTGTCGAATACGGCTGGGTGCGCAATGTCACCCAACCGCCGTTCGGTTTCGTCGAGCACGGCCTGCGCTTCTACGTTCCGACCGAGCACGACAACGTGGCCGTGCCCGCGGACCATTTCGACGCCGCGTTCGGCATCCGTTTCGGCGACTCTCCGCTCGGCGGCGCGCACCAGATCCTGCTCGCTGGCCTCCTCATGCACGCCGAGGTGACGACCGACATGGCCGCCCAATCCCGCGCCCTGCGATACGGCGAACTGCTGCTGCAGCTCCCGCTCGACGACCACGACCGGTGGAACAAGTGGTTCTATTGCCTGCCGATCGACTGGAATCGGTAGCGAACTACTTCCGCTTCAGATCCCCGACGTCCGCATCGCCGGCACTCGTCACGGTCGTCGACCCCACTTGCCCGGCCTCCCGCATGTCGCCGGCCCACAACGTGTAGTCGCCGGTTGGCAGCGGGCCGATCGTGAACACGCCGTCCTGGTTCGTCGTGACCGCCACCGAAACGACCAGGCGACGCGGACTCGTCAGTCGCGCAGTAATCGTCTCACCGACGATCGGGGCGAACTGTTGGTCAATGAACCGGCCGCGAATGTGATGCATCGGCAACTCGGCAGCGGACAACTTGAAGGTGACATCCTTCCTGCCGGGCTCGACGACCCTGTCCGCGAGCTGAGTCATGTTGCGACCACCCGGCATGATGGCGAGCACCACGCGCAGGTTGCCCAACCGGCGGCCGGTGTAGCTCGCGCGGCCGCGATTGATCGGAATCAGTCCCGGCGCCGATCCGTCCGGCGCGCCGAGGTCATAGACGAACGCCGTGAGCGGCTGCGGCAAGTCGCTGCCGTCGGTCGTAACGACGCGAATCCGAAGCTCTTCCTGCTGCGCCATCGCGAACTCACAGCGGACCTCGTCGCCGGGCTTCATGACGTGATACTCCTGCCCCACGACCTGCATGCCGGCATAGGCCGTGACCTGCACGGTCCCGGGCAGCATGCCGACGAAGCGGAACTCGCCATTGGCCGACACCGATTGCTGCTGCACGCCAACGAGGTTCAACAGGTAGCCGACGTCGGCATCGCAGTCCTCGGTCCACGCCACGACGCGCAATCCCTGCGGCGGCGACGGCTCGCCGCCGAGATCGATCCGGCCCTCGATGAGCGTGGGCTGGTCGGCGATCAGCTCGACGTTGGCGCCGCTGCTGTCCACGTCCACGGTTTGCCAGGCAGTGCTGGCGTCAGCCGTCGTCGATCGCGCCAAGATCAGATAGCGCCCCGCGCCAATCTCGTTCGTGGCAAACGATCCGGTCGCGTCGGCAGCAAGCCACAGCGGTCGCGGCTGCGGTCGGCCCTCGACGAGCACGTCCTTGCCGAGGTGCTCTGCGCGCACGATCGCGATCGCCGCGCCGACCATCGGCCGTGCCTCGAAGTCGAGAACCCGGCCGGCCAGCGTGCAGCCCGCGCGCCGCAAGCGTAGCTCGACCGTCTGCGAGTCCCCTTGCTTGCCGGCTCGCACGACGAAGGACGGCTCGTAGCCGTTCTTGCGCGCCTGCAACTCGACCATTTCGAGGTGCGTCAGCCGAAACCGCCCGAAACCATCGCTCGTCGTGATCCGAGGAGCCGCGAGCCGGCTGCCGGACGCACAGATGTCAGCGCCCGGAACCGGCTGCCCATCCTCGTCGACCACGACCCCGTCGACCGTAGCGCCAGCGGGCACGACGATCGTCTGTTCGGTCAACTGCCCCGGCTGCACGACGACCGCACGAACGAAGCCCGCGCGCGCCGTCTCGACGTACCACTGCCCGGGTTCGATCTCGTCGAACCGGACCAAGCCACGGGCGTCGGTCTCGACGAACGCGGCGGCGTAGGCGAGCATGCCGATATCGGCCGCCGGCCGCAGCGCAACGCGAAAGCCAGCGAGCGGCTGACGATCCGGCGCACCCAGCAATCGCAGCTGCAGCGCGGTCGTTCGCGATTCCGGCGCCGGCGCGGGCTCTTCCGCGCTCGGCTCCACGGGCGCCGCCACCGGCTCGCGCTCGACACCCGGCCCGTCATCACGGTCTTCCGGGACCGAGCCGACTTCACCCGTTGCAGCCGCGATCTGTTCGAGCGAGTTCGGGTCGAGCGGCGCTGCCTGGGTCGGCTCGTAGAACACGAACCAGGTGAGCAGAACGGCCACCGCGACGGCGCCGATGGACAACAGCTTGTGATGCAACATGAGAAGACCTCCGAACAGCAGCGCAGAGCCGAGGCCCTGGGATGTTCCGCCACACCCGCCGAGTACCGCGCTCCGCACGCCGGCGAGCGCCGTCGTCGCGGAGACCGCGACCGCACTCGCGCCGACGAGGCTCGGCGGCAGCGCCCGCCGCAGCATGTCGATGCCGCGACTGATCTGGGAGCGCACCGTGCCCGCCGGCCGCTCGAGAGTCGCGGCGATCTCCTGCGCCTCGAGACCGTGGTCGAACCAGAGCCGGAGCACGGGTCGATAGGCTTCGGGCAGATCGGCGATCGCGGCCGCGAGTTCCCGGCGAAGCTCCGCGTGCGCCACGTCGGATTCGACGTCGGCGATCACGTCCTGGCGCAGTCGCGCCGGGTCAGGCGACCGGCGCGCCGAGCGCCGGGCCTCCCGCGCCTGGTTGGAGAGGATCCCGAGGAGCCACGGCAGCACGGGACGGCCGCGCTGATGCGTCGCGGCCGCCTCGATCGCCTTCAGGAACGTGGACTGGACGAGATCCTCAGCATCCCCGGGCGCTGGCGCGAGGTGGCGAGCGACCCGCAGCAGCTCGGGCGCCGTGCGATCGAACACGATCGCGAGCGCCCGGGCATCGCGCTGCTTCTGGAAGCGCGCAAAGGCCAGCTCGACGGTACGGAAGAACATCAATCGCTCTGGACCGGAGGTCGGCCCCGTGCTGCACGATAGTCGGTTTTTTCGGCTACTTTCTCGCAGGCCGACGCCTGCCCCGACGGGTGGGCTCCGGCGCCGCGACCACCGATGCAGTCTCAGCCCGAATCATCCGACCGTGAGACCGACACCGGAGTCGCGACGCTCGATGCACACCGGGGGCTCTGGAACCGCGCCGCGGCGGCCTCGACCGGCGCCGACGCGTTCTGCTGCCGCAGCGAATGGCAGGTCTCGTTCCATGCGACGTTCGCGCAGGAACGCCGGGTTCATCTCCGCACGACCCCTGACAGCGTGCTGGCCTTCGCAGAACGCCACCTGCCCGGCTACCCGCGACTGTTCGAACCGCTCGAAGCCCATTGGCTGTTCGGCTGCCCCGCTCTCGGCCCCGACGCACTGGAACTGCTCGCGGAGTTCGCGAGCCAGCGGCCTGCCGAGGACGTCCCGCCCGCGCTCATCCTGAGCGGCTTGCGCCCCGACACCCAGTTCGCTGCACACGCCGTGCAGCGGCTCGGGCGGATCGGCGCCCTCGCGGTCATCGCCAGCGAGGTGCTGCGGAGCGCGTCGCTCGAGGGCGGCCTCGACGGATTCCTCGGCCGCCGCTCCCGCCGCCTCCGCCGCAACCTGCGCACTGCAGCTCGCCGCGCCGGTGAACGTGGCGTCACGTTCGAACGGCAGATGCCGAAAACACCCGACGCCGCCGATGCGCTCTTCGATCGCATGCTCGCGATCGAACGGCAGAGCTGGAAGGGCATCGGCGAGTGCGGCATGGCCGAACCGCCATCCTGCGATTTCTACCGCGAACTGCTGCGCCGTCTGAGCCTCAGCGCGACGAGCCGTGTCGTGCTCGCGCGTCGCGGCGACACCGACATCGGGTTCATCTTCGGCGGCCTCGCGAAAACGGTCTATCGCGGCCAGCAGTTCAGCTTCGTCGAAGAATGGCGCGACGCATCGATCGGCAACCTGCTCCAGCTCGAGAAGCTGCGCTGGCTGACGGAGGAAGGGATCGAGCGCTACGACATGGGACCCGACATGCCCTACAAGCGGCACTGGACCGAGATCGAGACATCGGCATTGGCCATCTCGCTGCGGCCGGGTGTCAGCGGCGGCTGACAGAAAGCGCCGCGAGCACCTCGCGGCGCGTCACCTCGTGCCGGTAGTCGAACAGCTTCTGCAGCTTTGGGCGCACGGCGATAGGGTCCACGAGTCGGCCGAGCCAGCCGAGCGGCGGCGCGTATTCGATCTCGTCGCGCAAGAGGCACCCATCCGGATGCGGCAGAAACAGATGCTGGTGGTGCCACTTCGCGAACGGCCCCTTCACCATGATGTCTTCGAACCGCTCGTTGGGCTCGTAGGCCACGTGTTCCGCCACGATGCGAATCCAGAACGGACCGACCCGGGTCTTCAGTTCGACCCGCGTGCCGACCGCGAGACTCGTGGGCGGCGTGATGATCTCGACCCGCTCCCATGGTGGCTGCAGCCGCTCGAACGCATCGGGGCGTTCGTGGAACGCGAACACGTCGGCAACGCTCGCAGGCAACACGCTTTCCTTGAGGAACTGCACGGCAGTGGTCGGGATGGTCCCACGTCGAGCTTCGCTCTGCGAGCCGGCAAGGATGCACTCGGCCGAGATCCTCGTTGAGTTGCGCACGTGTCCCGCTCCGGGAC
Source organism: bacterium (assembly GCA_024743115.1). GTDB lineage: Bacteria > Planctomycetota > UBA1135 > UBA1135 > UBA2386 > JAGQRA01. Next base: position 101,423 of record JANSXC010000011.1, read on the forward strand.
AATGCCCCGATGACACGGCCACTGGCAATCGTCACCGGCAGTTCCCGCGGCATCGGCCGCGCCGTCGTCGACGCGCTGCTCACGCACGACTGGGATGTCACGGGCGTGGCTCGCGGTGAGCCGGAGGGCCTGACGCATCCGCACTACTCGCACGTCACGTGCGACCTCGACGACCTCGACGCGGTCACGCAGAAGTTCGAGCAGGTCGCAGCGCAGGGACAGCTCGCCGATCGGTCGCGGATCGGCCTCGTGAACAACGCGGCGATCCTCGACATCGAGTCCGTCGCGAGCTCGAGCCTGCAGAACCTGGACCGGTCGATGCGCGTCAACGTCACCGTTCCCGTCTGGCTGCACGGCTGGCTGTGCCGCACGGCGCCAGCGAGCGCGCGACTACGCATCGTCGACGTCTCCAGCGGCGCCGCCACGAGCCCCTACCCGGGGTGGGTAGCCTACTGCGCGAGCAAGGCCGCGCTCGACATGGCGGGCCAGGTCCTGGCCGAAGAGCTCGGCGAGGTCGATTCGATGCGAGGCCGCGATCTCGCGCTCGTATCGTTCGCACCCGGCGTCGTGGCGACCGGCATGCAGGAGACGATCCGCGGGGCGGACGAACGCGAGTTCCCACGCCGACAGCGGTTCGTCGAACTGCACGAGGAGGGCGCGCTCATCGACGCGGCGGGACCAGCCGCCGAGGTGGCCGAGCTGCTGGGCCGCGACGATCTGCCGCCGTTCTCTCGCCGGCGATTCGGCGACTGACGCCCCCAACGTCACGCGCCCGATCCGTGGCGCTGCGGCAGCCGAGCCGGCCGGGCATTGCGCCGGATGGTATCTCGGGGGCTTGCGCGCCCCGGCAGGACCGCGACCCTTGAGGCATGAATCACTCGCTCGGCTCGATGTGCTGTGTGCTCACCCTGGCCACCGCAGCCTCTGGTCAGGCCCCTGGACTCCGGCTGTTTCAGCCGGTCAACAACCAGGCGACCCAACTCGTCGACACCTCGGGCAACGTGGTGCGCTCATGGCCGACGACGACCGCGGTCACGGCCCATCTCACGCCCGACGGCTCGCTCATGCGCGGTGTGCGCGTTCCCGGAATCGGCGCCAACGGTTCGACCGGTCGGATCCAGCGCCTCGGTTTCGACGGCACTGTGCTCTGGGACCACCTGGTCAACGGGCCGGACCACTTCGCCCATCACGACCTCGAAGTGATGCCGAACGGCAACGTCCTGCTCATCGTGTGGGACCTCGACACAGTCGCAGACGCGATCGCGGCGGGCCGGGACCCGGCGCTCGTCACGGGCACCGACTGGCTGCCGGATGCGGTACTCGAGATCCAGCAGACCGGCCCAACGACGGGCACGATCGTCTGGGAGTGGCACATGATGGACCACGTGATCCAGGACTTCGATTCGCAGAAGGCGAACTTCGGCGTAGTCGCGAACCACCCCGAGCTGCTCGACCTCAACTATCCAGCCACGGTGATCTCCAACGGCGACTGGAATCACTTCAACGGCATCGACTACGACCCGGCCTCCGATCTGATCATCCTGAGCGCTCGCGAGCAGAGCGAGATCTACATCATCGACCACTCGACGACGACGGCGGAAGCAGCCGGGCACACGGGCGGCAACTTCGGCAAGGGCGGCGACTTCCTCTGGCGCTGGGGCAACCCGCACGCCTACGGCGCCGGCACGGCCAACAACCAGCAGCTGACGCATCAGCACGACCCACGATTCATCCCGCCGGGTCACTCCGGTGCCGGCAACATCACGGTGTTCAACAACGAGCACCTCGCGAACCAATCGGCCGTCTACGAACTCGTTCTGCCGCGCGACGCGCAGGGCAACTTCGTGCTCGATCCGCAGACCGGGCGCTACGGCCCGTCTGCTCCGCACTGGACCTTCACCGAGCCGGGTTTCTTCGCCGCGTTCGTCTCGGGAGCCGAGCGCCTGCCGAACGGCAACACGCTGATCTGCAGCGGCACCCAGTTCCGCCTGTTCGAGGTCACGAGCGCGGGACAGACGGTGTGGAGCTGGACGGACCCCACGCAGAACTTCATCTTCCAGGCGCAATACGTCGATCGCTCGATGTGGGCCGACACCGCGGCACTGCCCGTCGCCGGCGCGCAGGTGAACTTCGACCACCTCCACGGCACGGCGCTCGCAGGTGAGACCTACCTGCTGCTCGGCTCGTTCACGGGCACGTCACCGGGCACGACGGTGGGCGGTGTGCACCTGCCGCTGAACATCGACTTCCTGACGAGCGCGATGGCGAGTTCGTTCAATACGGGCATCTTCGTGAACACGATCGGCACGCTCGACGGCTTCGGCGCCGGCAGCTCCGCACTCGCCGTGCCGGGGAACTTCATCCCCCCAGGGTTGGCGGGCACGAACCTCGACTTCGCACACATCGTGTTCGACGCGTCGTTGACCACGCTCCGCGCCAGCAACGTGACGCGGGTCACGATCGTCCCGTAGGCACGACTCGCGACGCCGCCACAGAGCTACTTCGCGAACGCCTTTGCCCACGCCGCGGAACCACCGACAACGGGCAGGTCGAGGCTCGCCCCCGAGATGTCGACCGTGAGCTTCGTGCCCGCTTCCGGCCACAGCGTGAAGTCGCGATCACTCGCGAAGATCATCAACCCGATGCTCTGGCCCACGGGTACGACGTGATCGTCGGGCTGCAGATCGAAGCTCACGTCGACGAACTTACCGGGAACCAGCGGCTCGCCCGCCGTGAGCGAGCTGCGATTCTGCGGGTCGGCCCAGCCGCGGGTAATGATGTTCTTGTAGACCCGGCCGCGCTCCCAGGGCAACGACACGAGCCAGACGGACAGGTTCACCGCCGGCTTGTCCGAGGTGAGACGCACCTTGATCTTCGCAGTGCCTGACAGGTGCACGGGCGCCTGCAGCGGCTCGGTGAGATAGAGCAGCCGGTTGGGCGACTGCTCGGCGGATGCCAGCACCCGGCCCGGGAACTTGACGTCGTCGATCGCCGTCTCGGGCTCCTGCCCTTCGACCCGCTCGCCGACGAGCCCGCCCGCCTGATTGCCGCCGGCCGTGAGGTAGAGCGATACCGGGCTCGCGGCGGGGTTGGGATAGTCGTCGTACGCCGTCGGCTTACGCTCCCCCTCGCGCACGATCCAGGCGCGCGGCCCCGACTCGACGTCGTTCTCGACGCCGTAGAGGTAGCGCGTGAACCAGCGGTTCTGCATATCGAACGGCGGCGGGCCACCGTGACCGCCCTGGTGGAAGTACGCCATGCAGGGCACGCCCTTCTGCTTGAGCGCGGCGTAAACCCGGACGCTGTGCTCGGGCATCACGTTCCAGTCGTTGAACGCGTGCGCCATGAGTGTCGGGGTCTTGAACTTCTCGAGCTGATTGAGGTAGTCGCGACCGGCCCAGAACTCGCTGTAGTCGCCGGTCATGCGATCCATGTTCATCGCCATGAGCTCGTCACGAATCACCTTGTTGCAGTAGTCCCGACGCTTCGGGCTACCGCTGTTGATGAAGTCGTAGAGCACGTCGAGGTCCTCGCCCATGTAACCACCGGGGTGCCGCACGAGGCCGTTGCTGCGGTAGTAGTGGTAGTACGACGTGTTGGGCGCGATCGGGATGATCGCATCGAGCCCCTCGACGCCCGTCGTCGCCGCGGCGATCGGCAAGGTGCCGTTGTACGACGTGCCGGTCATGCCGACCTTGCCCGTGCACCAGTCAGCCTTGACCTGCTTGCCACCGCGCGGCTTGGAATAGCCCTTGGCACGACCATTGAGCCAGTCGATGACCGCCTTGGGCGCGAGCGCCTCGTTCTTGCCACCCACCGTCGGGCAGCCCTGCGAGCGACCCGTGCCCGGCGACTCGGAGTAGACGACGGCAAACCCGCGCGGCAGCCATTGGCGCTGCAACGTCGGATTCCGCGTGATGACTTCACGATTCGGATCGTGCCGGATGTCAGGCAGCGGCGTGCGCTCGGGTGGCTTCGCGCCGAGCTCGTGCTTCGGGTTCCAGAAGTACTCCTTCGCGTTACCCCCGACCCCGGCGTAGTAGGGACTGGTCTCGTAGATCACGGGGACCTTCAGCCCCTCGGTCTCGGTCTGCTCCTGCCGCACGACGTTGACGTGCACGCGATCGGGCTTCTTGTCCCCGTCCGAATCGAACTCGGTCTCGACCCAGAGCTGCTCACGGATCCAGTCGCGCGGTTGACTGAAGGCGTCGACCTTCTGCGCCATCCCATCCGTGAATACGGGGAGTGCCTTTCCCTGGGCCTTTCCCTGCGCCGATAGCGGCGCCGAGAGGAGAGCCGCCAGCGCCGCCATCGAGGCGAGCGCGCGAGGCAGCGAGAGGAGACCGGAAGCGAGCCTGATCATCGTGGCCGCAGAATAGCGGCCACGGAGCCTGGGTCAGGCGGCGTCTGCGGCTTTGGCGCGGGTTTCGCGCGCCCTCAGGAGTTTCTTCTGGTAGCGGCCCTGGACGATGTCGATGAGCACGAGCACCGCGATCACGAAGTAGAACGTCGACTTCGACATCTGCTCGATCGGGTAGCCGAAGAACGCCAGGTGCGCGAGGTGACCGCCCTCGCTGAGCAGCATCACGCCGACGAGCAGCAGCACGAACAGGCCGAGCACTTCGTACATCCGGTTCTTCTGCAGGAACGAGGAGACCCGGTCGGCGAGCCAGATCATGAGCACGCCGGAGATCACGACCGCAACCGCCATCGTGAAAAAGTTGTCGGTCAGGGCAATCGCACCGAGGATCGAGTCGAACGAGAACACGAGGTTCATCAGCACGATCATCGCGACGGCCTTGCCGACCGAGCTGCGCTGCGCGCCATCGCCTTCGGTCTCGAGGTCGATCGGCGCGAGCATGTGGAAGATCTCCTTCACCGCCGTGTAGAGGATGAAGCCGCCGCCGAGCAAGACGATCAGGGCGTGACCACTGAGCTCGATGTGGAGCCACGACGACTCGACGTGCCAGAACGCATCCTGGAAGTAACCGATCGCCTCGACGAGGACGAACAGGAGCAGGATACGGAGCACGATCGCGATCCCGATGCCGAGCCGCCGCACCTTCTGGCGTTCGGATTCCTCGACCCGTTTGCTCTCCATCGAGATGTAGAGCAGGTTGTCGAAGCCGAGCACTGCCTGGAGCAGCGTCAGCATCAGCAGCGTGAGCAGGTTGTCGATCGTGAAGAAGTCGGCCATCGCGGCGGCAGTCTACGTGACACCGCCCACCATCACGCAGTGGCTTCCTCGCGGCCACGAACTTCTTCGTCAGGCCTCTTCGTCGCCATCAAGGCGCTCACCAAGGCGCGAACGGGCATTCTCGAGCCGTTCGATCCGCCGGCGGAGCCGCTCGCATTCATCCTCGTCCTTCGTGGCACTGAGTTCCTGCCGGACGTCCGCGAGCTTCTTGTCGATCTCCTCGATCGTCATCACGTCGTCGGCCTTGTCGAAGGCAGCGCGCTCCATGGGCGCGTCCTCCTCGTCTTCCACGAGCGGCACGGCCGGCGGCATGATGCGCCGCTCTGGAGTGTGCGCCCGGGTATCCATGAGGTTGGGTGACGCGATCTCGATGCCGGCAGCAAAGAGTTCGTCCATGATCCGCCGCCGCAGGTTCGAGCGCCGCGTCAGCACGGCGGTGACTTCTTTGTAGGTCCCACCGACCCGATAGACGACGGAGAAGTCACCGAGTTCGACGACCAGAACGAACGGCTTGTCGAGCTCCGCGGCCTCGGCGGCCCGCTTCAAACACGCCTCGATCGTGGCCCGCGGCACGTCGTAGCCGAGAGAGACCGTCGCCGAGATGATCGTCTTCTTCTTCTGGACGACGCGATACGGATTGCTGACGAGGAACAAATTGGGCAGCGTCTCGAGATCGGCGGCCTCGGTCTGAATCTCGGTGTGGAACATCCCACGCTCCGTGACCCGACCGAAGTAGTCGCCGACCCGCAGGAAGTCGCCGTTCTTGAATGCCCCGACGATCCGTAGCTGCAGACCCGCAAGCAGGTTGCCGAGGATGGTCGTCGAGGACAGACCGAGCACACCGACCACGACCGCGCCGAGGACCTGCACCGTATCGCTGCCGAGACCGATCTCGCGCGCGAAGACGATCAGCACGATCAGCACGCCGCCAAAGGTCATCAGCAACGTCGTGACGTAGATCTGGAACTCCCGCCGCAGGCCGGTGAGCACGCGCTGGAGCACGAGCCTCGTACCCAGCACGAGCGCGACGACGACGACCGCGGTGACGCCGACCAGCCACCACTGGGATTCGGCCTTACCGGTTTCTTCCAACAGCGGCGGCAGGAATCGGCTCATGTGCATGACGACCGGCACTCTCCGCGCCGGCCCGTTCGACTTCAAGAACGCGCTCGCGCCGCCGACGAAACCGGCGCACGAACTGGCTCACTCCGATACCCACGGTTAGCCTGACGCGTCCGGAGGTCGGGAGTCCCAGCTCGGGGACCGCCTGTGCCGGAATCGAGAAGAAGAGCTGATGAGCAGTCCGGCAGCCACCGAACGTTTCTGGGATCGCCTGCTCGGTGATGTCGAAGAACCCGGCGTCATTCCGATCATCGGCGAGGACCTGCCGAGCATTCGCACCGACGCCGGCGACTCGACGCTCTACCCTGTGCTCGCGAAACTGCTCGCCGAGTACCTCGGCCAGGAGACCGACGACCTGCCGGCCGGCGGCGAACTCAATGCGGTGACGCGGCGCTACCTCGAGTCGGGAACGCGCGACGACCCGCACGAGATCGAGGACGTCTACAAGGGCATCAACAAGATCGTCCGCGAGCAGCAGTTCGAACCGTCCGAAACGCTGCGCAAGCTCGCCGAGATCCGGGCGCTGAAGTTGTTCGTCAAGACGACGTTCGACCTGCAGCTGGCGCACGCGATCTCGCAGGTCCGTTACTCCAAGGACCGATACTCCGAGGAGGACAAGCTGACCAAGGTCGAGGCCTACAGCCCGGAGTCGAGCGTGGACCTCGGCTGCCGGTGGGAGAAGCTCGAGCGCGAGACCGTGTTCCACCTCTTCGGCAAGCTCTCTGCCGTGCCCTACGAGTACGTCGTCACGGAAGAGGACACGCTCGAGTTCATGTATGCGCTGCAGGACGAGAACAAGGGCCCGAAGGCGCTGTTCCACGAACTCAGCCGCCGCCCGCTGCTGCTCATCGGCAGCACGTTCCCTGACTGGCTGACACGGTTCTTTCTGCGGGCAGCAACCGGCGAACGCCTCTCGAGCGAGCAGTCGAACGTCAAGGTGTTCGTCAACACGAGCGACCGCCGCGATCCGCGACTGCGCGCGTTCTTGAGCGATATCGGCGCCCGCACGCGGTTCTACGAGGGCGGCGACCCGGCGGAGTTCGTTGCGGAGCTGCATCGTCGCTGGATCGAGCGCCATCCGCAAAAGGTGAACGCCACCGGCGATCAGAAGGCAGCTGCTGGCGGCAGCTCTGACATGAAGGAGGGCTCGATCTTCCTGAGCTACGCGAGCGAGGATCGCAATGCGACGACGAAGATCCGCGACGCACTCGAAGCTGCGGGCCTCGACGTCTGGTTCGATCGCGACGACCTCCCCCCCGGCTCGAAGTTCAAGCCGGAGATTAAATACAACATCGAGAGGTGCGCCCTGTTCCTACCGGTGTTGTCCAACACCCTCACGATCGGCGACCGCCGGTTCGTCCGCCGCGAGTGGAAGATCGCGGCCGAGGTCGCGATGGATGCACCGGACAGCGCCAAGTTCATCATGCCGATCGCGATCGAGGACGTACCGCCCAACTCGGAGTACATCGACAAGGCCATTCGCGACTGCAACTGGGAGTGGGCACCTGGCGGGCAGGTATCGACCAAGTTCGTGGATCAAGTCGTGGAGGCCTACCGCGAATACCAGAAGAACAGCCGGGAGACGGCATGACCGCGGAACCGACGCAACCGCTGACGGTGGGCGAACGCGTCCGGGTCGACGAGCAGAACCCCTGGCCGGGCCTCGCGTCATTCACCGAACAAGACTCGGCGTTCTTCAACGGCCGCGAAACCGAGACCGATCAGCTCTACGCCCTCACGAGCCGCAGTCGACTGACAACGCTCTTCGGGGTATCGGGACTCGGCAAGACGTCGCTACTGCTCGCCGGCGTCTTCCCGCGGCTCCGGGAGCAGGCCATCCTGCCCGTCCTGATCCGCCTCGACTACTCGGAGGACGAACCCGATCTGGTGCGGCAGGTCTTTCGGGCTATCCATCACGAAGCCGAGGCCTGCGGCGCCGAGGCCCCGGTGGCCCAGGCCGGCGACACGCTCTGGGAATACTTCCACCGCGAGGACGCCGACTTTTGGAGCAGCCGGAACAAACTTCTGCAGCCGCTGCTCGTCTTCGATCAATTCGAAGAGATCTTCACGCTCGGCCTCGCGACGCCCGGCCGCAGACGCGCCACGGAACGGTTCGTCGAAGCCCTCGCCGACCTCATCGAGGGCCGAGCCCCGGAGTCGGTGCGCCGCCGACTCGACGCGGACGACGAGACCATCGGCGCGTTCAACTTCCGCCGGCACGAATACAAGATCCTCCTGAGCCTGCGCGAGGACTTCCTCGCGCCGCTCGAGGGCCTGCGCAAGCAGATGCCGGCGATCGTGCACAACCGCTACCGCCTGCGCCGGATGACCGGCGAAGCGGCAATGACCGTGGTCGGCGCTGCCGAACACTTGGTGACCCCCGAAGTCGCCGAACGGATCGTACGCTTCGTCGCGGCACAGGATGACGGCTCGACCGCCCTCGAGGACCTCGTCGTCGAGCCCGCGCTGCTGAGCGTCGTGAGCCGGGAGTTCAACAACCGCCGCATGCGCGCGCACGAGGATCGGATCACGGATCACCTCATCGCGGGCACGGCCGAGGAGATCCTCGACGACGTCTACGACAACGGCGTCGACGACTTCGGCGATCGCACCGCCGACGTCCGGGCGTTCATCGAGGATCACCTGCTGACGGAATCGGGATTCCGCGACAGCGAAGCACTCGACAACGCGCTGACCCTGCCGGGCATCGATCTCGACGTGATCCAGACGCTCGTCAACCGGCGCCTGCTGCGGTTCGAAGATCGCGACGGCGTGCGCCGCGTCGAGCTGACACACGACCTGCTCACGGGCGTGATCCGCAAGAGCCGCGAAGCACGGCGGCGAGAGGAACGGGCCGCGGAGGCGGCGGCGGAACGCGCGAAGCTGGCGGCCGAACGGGCCAAGCTCCGCAAACAGATTCTCTACGTCCTCGCGGGCGCCGCGGTCTGCGTGGTCCTCGCGGGCGTTGCATGGATCCAGAAGAGCAACGCCGACTCCTGGCGCGATGCGTCGCGCGAGTCCCTGGCGCGCACGAAGCTGCGGCTCGACGAGCCCGATGTCGCGGGACTCCTGCTGACGCGCGTCGAGGAGCCGAGCCAGGAAGCCAGGAAGGTGATTCGCCAAGTGCTGCAACGCGGCCTCACCCACCGACTGACCTACCCGGGTGATCGCGAACTCACGTTCGAGCAGGGCACCCTCACTCCGAACATGCGGCACGCGCTCGCCGTCTCGCATTCACGCCTGGCGCTGCAATGGCAGCTGCCGCAGCGTGGTTCGGGCGCGAACGGGAACCGTGCGACCGCGGACACCTCCCCGTTGGCGCAGTCCGAACCGGTCACGCTGCCGGGCGCAACGACCGGGATTCTCGCGTTTGCCGTGAGTCGACCGCAGACCGGCAGCGAAGTGCAGACCATCGGGGTCATCGGCGCACGGGACGGCTCGGCGCGGATCTTCCACGGTCTGCGCGAACACATGGAACTCTACAGGGACGCCAACGAGCAGGACCCGCAGCCGGTGTGGTCCGCGGCGGTGACTCCGTCGGGCAAGCGAGTCGCTCTGGGCTGCGGCGATCGCACCGTGCGACAGTGGTCGGTGCGACCTCAGGGCGAGCACGTCAACGCCATGCCCGGCACCGTCCTCGAGTTCGCACCTGACAGCGACAGCGAGAACAGCCCGTTCAACAACTCGAACGAGACCATCTCGATCGTGGCCCTCAGCCCGGACGGCAAACAACTCGCAGCCGCCTCGTCCCAGGGTCGCATCGTCTGCTGGACCGGCGGTCCGCACACAGAACCCGAGCGGCACGACCTCGAGGGTCATGACGGAGCGATCGTCGCTGCGGAGTTCGACGCCAAGAGCCGGATCTTCGTGACCGGATCCTGGGATCAACACGTCAGGGTGTTCGAACTCGACCCGACGCCAGAGCTCGCCAAGGCCTTCGCCCTGGGCTCCGCGATCACGGAGCTCACAATCGCTGCCGACGGCAGCAGGATCTTGGCCGCGGTGGAATCCGGCATGGTGTGGGAAATTCGACGCAAACAGTCGGCCTGGACCCTGACCGACAAACCACTCGTCCAAGCCGATGCGAATCGCGGCCCCCCCGTAGCGCTGAGCTTCCGACCCGACACGCAGACTCCCCAGTTCCTACTGGCATATCAGAACGGCGGCATCGAGATCCACGGACCGGAATCGGAAGACGTGAACATCCTCGAGAGCAACCGCATCGTGCGATTCGCTGCCTGGAGCCAGGACGGCACCCGCGTGCTGTCGTCTTCGTCCTTGCCCGTATCAGAAGAACTGCCCGCCGAGGTTCACCCACACGAGCTTCGGGTGTGGTATCCGCAGACTCCCAGCGGCGTTGACGGCGAGCTCCACGCGCAGCTCAAGACCTTCTTCGCCAGGCACGGCTTCGCGCGAATCTCCGCGGACGAGGCCCAGCGCCTCGGTCTGGAGTAGCTGTCTTCGGCGCCCGCTACCGGCGCGATGAAGTCGGCTCGACGGCGAACGTGCGCGAGAACTCGCGGTCAGCCGTCGCCCGCACCGTGATCGTCTGCGGCGCCTCGCCCCAGGGCAGCGTCCGCAGCGGCAGCTCCGTCTGCGTCGCATAGCGGTAGACCTCACCGTCCCAGCCCCTGGTGACGGCGGGCAACGCAACGGCTCGGCCGTGGATGATCGCGACAGCGCGCTCGATCGCCCGATCCCGGCTCACGATTTCGCCCGCGACTCGCAGGGCGGTGTCGTCCACCGTCACCCGGAGCGTCATGCTGCCTTCGCCAGCCGCCAATACCTGCGCCTCGAAGTCGTGCTTGAGAAAGCTCGTCAGGCGCTCGGCCGCGACCCGCGGCACCGCGAGCTCGAGACTCTCTCGCAGCCGCTCGTCGCTGTCCGGCACCGCCATCGGGGGATACAGCACGCAGGGCAACGCCCAGAGCCACGCGTTCGCCCGCTCGTGCAGCGCAATCGGATAGGCACTGAGCAGCGGGATCGCGTCGATCGGCGGCGAAGCATCGCTGGTCCGAACCTCGAAGCTCACGTCGACGTAGTCGTAGTCGTGATCGCGCACCACGAGCCCACCGATCCATGTGAACATCCAGATCCCCAGACTGCTCCAGAACCGATGCTCGACCACCTCCGGCTCGGTATCGAGCCCGCTCAGCCGCGGCCAGATTCGCAGATCGGCCTGCTCGAACTCGAGCGAGTCCTCGCTCGCGGCAACGACCTCGACCGCCGCGCCATAAGCCTGCAGATGCCGCGCCAGATCGACCGAGAAGTTCGCGAACGCATCGCTCGCCGCCGTCTCGGACACAGGGCCATCAGCTGAAGGGGCATCGACCGCCGAATCCGCCGCGGTTGCGGGGACCGGCTGCGCCACCGGCTCGTCCATCTTCGTTGCCGGCAGGATCACGACACGAAGATTCGCTGGCGGGCCGCTGAGGTCCGGACCGGACGCAACACAACCGTGCGCCACAGCACTGGCCAGCAGTACGGCGAGAATCCCGTGGTTTCGGCGACGACTGGACATGGCGTATTCGTGGCTCACGGTGCGCGAGGACTATCGGACCGGGTGCAACGTGTAAACCAGACGGAAACCGATCGCGGGCGCCCCGAGGTGAGGAGCACGCGGTCGCGGCTCGCAGAAGTAGCCGGAGTAGTCCGCGCCGGGGCGCCCCCACTCCGCCGCGCCGCCCTCGAGTTCCGTCCACGGCCGGTAGTCGGACTCGCCCATGACCATCGGGGCAACCCGACTCTCCGACCAGCAGAGCTCGGCCAGGCCACTGCGAAGACCCCAGATCAGCCCGGTCTCGGATCGCACGCGAGGCAGCACGAACAGCTGCTGGATCGGGCTCACTGCATCATCCGGCGATCCCGCGCCCGACCGGCTCTCGACCGCCGACGCCTCACCGGCCTTTGCCATCAGCCCGAACGCCGCCTCGAGCTGCCGCTGGGTCGGCACCGAGAACTCGAGGCCGGAACCTTCGGTCGTGCTGTAGGCGTAGCGCGCGAACTCGCTCGCAACCTCGTAGGGCACACCCGAGATCAGTTCGTCGTCGGCCATGCTCGCTACGGCCGCCCGGTTGTCGGTCCACCAGCGATAGAGTGCGCGGGACAGCGGCGCGCCCTTGCGCTGCAGCCAGTCGAGGCGGTCGCGAAACTCACCTGCGGTCATCTCGTGACGGTCGATCAGGAACGCGTGATCCCCGACGTCGACGAGCGCCATGTCCTGCTTGCGACCCTCGAGCCGCCAGACCCGCCCCCGCTGCCAGATCGCCCGCTCCATCTGCGACCGAGTGCCGTGACCGGCAGCCCAGTTGCTCACCCAGTTCCGGAGGTCGGCCTTGTCCACGCCATCGGGATCCGCGTCGTGATCCTTATCTTCAGGCCATTTGGACGGATAAGCCGTCGACGGAACGCTGCCGAGTGACCGTGCCAAGAAGCCATCGAGCGTCGGATCCTTGAAGTCGCTGAAGTTTGCGACGATCTGATCCTTCTCGCGCTTCACCCTGCTCTTCTCGGTCTCGAACGTGCTCCGATTCGCCTTGGCACGCCGCAGATCGGGGCCGTAGCGCTGGTTGCCAGGCCGTGACTGCAGAGCCTCGATCTTCGATTGCGCCTCCGCAGCATGCCGCGTGAGATCCGCCAACGACTTCGTGGACCACCGCGCCAAGTAGGGATTCTTGACGTTGAACTGCCGCTGCCATTTCTCCCAGTGAGCGTCGCTCGCGGTCGAGTCCTCGGCGCTCGTCGCCAGACCCTCTCGGGCGCTCGGAGGCAGATTCTTCTCCGTCTCGTTCGCGAGCTTCACTGCTTTGTCGACGAGCGACTGCAGCGCCTCGGCCTGAGTCTTCAGATCCTCCAGCTCCTCGATCTCCGTGGGCGTCCTGACTTTGAGATTCTCGATCTGCGCCGACAGCTTTTGAGCTCGATCTTGCACCTCTTGTAATCGCGCGGCCTCGAACGACCGCATGAGGTCGTCCTCGACCAGATCGCGCTCCTTCATCAGATTGCCGAGGCGCTCCATCACGAGCGCCCGACGCTGCACCTCGGAAGCGATGAGGTTGCCCCAGGAGGCCTCGAGCGACTTCCAGTCCGTGAGCCCGAAGTGTTTCCATGAAGACCGATCGGTCGATTGACCTTCGCCCCCGATCCAAAGACGGAGCTTCTCGGGTCCATCCTCCTGCGCAAGCAGGCGCTCCTTGACCATGCCCGTCAACGCCAACACCAACTTCTCATAGCGCAATCGGGCATCGATGGGCCCGGGCGCATCGACGTCGAGGCCACGCTGAACTCGGTACAGCCGATCGAGCACGTCCAGCAGGCCATTCTGCAGATCCTGCAGCTCGCCGACGCACTCGCCCTCGGTCTCAGGCTCTTTGCCCGCCACACCGACAACGCCGCCACCGGCAGCCTCGGCGGTCCCTCGAATGCTCGTAGCTTCGGTTCCGAGCGCGGGGAGCGGCTTGGGCACCATCGGATGCTTCAACACGACTGCGATCAGCCGCTTCACCTCGATGTATTCCATCCGCTTCGAGCGCCGGATCGCGTCCGAATCCTGCGCGCCGGCCGCGCAGCTCAGACCAGCGAAGGACACGAGGATCGCGCAGAGGCCAAGCGCCATCCGACCCCGCACCTGCGACTGCCCACCTTCTCGAATACTCACGCGCTCATCGTATTCGAGCCGTCCCCGATCGAAAGCCCCGTTCGCGGATCCGCGCCGCAAGGCACGGGATCCTCCGTTCACCCGACAACATCGGCGCTTCGTCGCCGGCCGCGTGCGATCGCGCTGCCCGAACGACGCGAACTGTGCAAGTCCGCCGCACCGGGCTACGCTTTGGACGCGGTAGAAGGCGCCGCAAGGAGTTCGAGGAGTTGAAGAACCGGTGAAACCGAATCTCGTCAAGACCATGGCGCTCGGCTGCGCTTTGTCGCTGCTGCCGGGCTGCGGCTGGATCGGCATCGGGGTGGCAGCCGACGAACTCACGGACGATCCCGACGACCCGATCCCCACCCTCGGCGTGCTAGGGTCCGCGGGCCCGGTCGACGAGCAACCGTTCGCCGACCGAACGCTCCTGGCCTTCGCGTTCACTCCCAACGACACCGCAACGGTCCGACTGCGATTCGAGGTGCGAGCGGGTCGCGGCGAGTGGACCACGCTACCGGCAAGTTTCGTCGCGCTCCGAGCCCAGGACGGCACCCTGTCCTCGTTCGACGCCGACCAGGCCGGCAATCTGCTCCTGCCCATCAAGGACACTTCGTTCCGACTCGTCGAGTTCAACCACGCCGCTCTGCTGGGCCGCCCCGAAATAGCGGGCGTCTCGCTCCGACTGGTCTTCGGTGACGCCGGCCAGACGCCAGACAATCAACCCGTCACCGGCGCCCTGGTCGACATCCTCGAAGACGCCTCGATCGGCCGCGAACTCGGCGAACTCGTCGAGAGCGAACTGCAACTGCGCCGCGGCGCCAGCAACGACCCCGAGAGCGACTTCCGACTCGACACCGTGCTCCTCGATCACGGCGGCGACCGCGACACCAACGAGTTCCAGATCGAGTACGCCGTCACCAACGCCACTCCGACCGAAGGCGACTTCCGCCCGATTCCCGACACCGCCTGGGATCGCGACAACGCGGCGACCGCGTTCGAGGTCGACGGCCGCGCGCGGTTCGCGATGCAGTTCCGCATCAACCCGATCGCCTCGGGCGCGATCTCGCGCGGCGGCTACGAACGGTTCTGGATGCGCATCCGCCACCGCGAGATCTACCCGACGGGCCGCCGCGGCGAGAACCCCACGAGCGAGTGGAGCCCCTGGATCTCCCGCGCACTCACCGGCAACCCGGCGCGTGTTGGCCACACCCCACGCATCGAACGCGCGGCCATCACGGATCCGAGCCTCGGCGATCCGGGGCGCCGCTGGCCGCGACTGCCGATCACGCTGACCGTCAGCAACCCGTCGCCGCAGTTCGCGATGGAGGTGGAGCTGGCCGGGTCCTATCGCGTCAACAGCGGCAAGAATTGGCGAACGATCACGCCGTTCTTCAACGGCAATCCGCGATCCCGCACCCGCTTCCGCCTCGAACCCGGAGAGCGCACGACCCGCTACCTGGTATGGAACTGCGTGCTCGACGAGGGGCTCGGCAACCGCCTGATCGTCGACCCGCCGTACAACGATCTGCGCGTCGCGGAAGTGCGCGTGCACGCCTCGGCGCTCGCGGCGACCGGCCTGCCGCTCGCGACCCCGCTTACCGGGACCCAACCCGCCGGCTTCGCGTCACTGAGCACGAGCCCGTTCGTCGGCTTCCGCGACAACCTGCTGCCCGCCGCGAAACGCGTCTGGTCCGCAGGAGCAGGTGACGGCGCCCAGGGAACCCGCGACCTGTTCTTCACACAGCTGTTCGAGCCGCCGGCCAGCAACGCGAGCCAGGAGTGGATCGTCGGCCTCAACCAGCAGTTCGAAGCGATCCAGCTGATCCCGCAGCCGGCGAGCTACAACTTCAACACGCAGAACGGTGAGAACAACGGCGTCTACGACATCGCGCCGATCGACTTCGATCGCCAGTCGCCCGACTGCCTCGTCTGGGTCAACGGCAAGCTCTACTACCTCGACTGGCCGGCCGGCGGCGCCCCGACCGCCACGTTCCTCGGCTCGGGTGGCGGCCTGCGCACCCGCGGCGTGGAGCCGGTCAGCTTCGAGCTGCGCGACGCTGCCGGCGTGACCTACCAGACGGCCGTGTTCTTCACCTGGCAAACGACCAACGGCCCGCTCGAGGTCAGCCTCCGCGGCGTCATCCGCGATCCGAACGGCACATGGGCCAACTTCCAACTGCGGGCGGACAGCTTCCCGCTCGCACCGACGACCAACCCTGGCGCGCCGCGCATCGTCGGTGGCGAGTTCGACGGCGACCCGGACACCTACGAGATCGTGCTGGGCGCGTTCGGTACCGAAGAAGGCCAGGGGATGCTGCACTACTGGAGCCTCGACCTCAACGGTACGACCCTCACCGCTTCGGCGCCGGAACCGCTGCCGCTGATGCCCGACACCCTCGCCGCCACGCAGGAGTACGGCCAGTGGCGCATGCGGGCATGGCAGCCCGACGCAACCAGCCCCACCGAACTCGTGGTGCTGCGCGAGATGCGCAACAGCGACGACGAGAAACTCGAACGCCTCGACGTGCAGCGACTGCGCCGCGTCGGCAACGCGTTCGCGAACGCCTGGGAGACGGTGGATCCCGCGTTCGACTCAAACACTTTTCCGGACCTCGCGGACTGCAAGCTCCAGAAGTTCTTCACGCAGGACCTCGACGGTGCCAGCAGCGGACGCCCGGGCTCCGACCTGGTCGTCGTGCTGGATCAGGTCATCGACAATGACGAGTTTCGCCGCAGCATCGACCTCTGGACGCTCGCAACCGATTCCGAAGGCCCGGCATGGCGTCGGCTCGCAGCCGACATCCGTGCACTCACACCCGATTCGCTGACGCCACCACAAGGTGGCAACAGCGGCTCGATGGTCGGGGGCAAGTTCCAGCTCATCGACGTCGATGGCGACGGTCGGCTCGATCTCGTGACCGGCGAGTCGATCGGAAACCTGCTCTCCGATGGCCACTTCAACTACTTCGCCGCGAGCCTCGGCGGTGTGGCGGGTCGACTCGGCGACGTGCCGCTGTCGGCCGGCGCGGCAACGACGCGCGCTGTGCTGCCCGGACTGGTCGACGCCAACGGCGATGGCCAGGACGACGTGATCGCCGGCACGCGACTCCACCTCGCGGACGTCAACGGCAGCTACGTGCCGACGCTCGCCGGACTATCCGGCGGCCCGCAGGCTCGTCACCGCGTCGAACGCGTGTTGCTCGACCGACCGGCCAACGCGATCGGCGACGTCGTCGACGTGCTCGTCGCCGGCGCCCACGGTCCGGTCATCCGCGTGGATCGCCTCGAAGGCATCGGCACCCCGGCGCAATCCCGCCTGATCCCAACGTATCAGATCCCGTTCGGCCCCGAACCCGTCTTCGACGCGCGCGCGTTCATGACTCCCGATGCGGAGCAACGCCGCATCAAGGACATCCTCGCGCTCGTCGGGACACCGCCGATCGGCGAGTTGCAGTACGCGCGCTTCGATGCCGTGAACGCCACGACGACGCGGATCACGGTGCTGAACCAGGTGCTTCTCGAGACCGGTTTCGCGCTGCTGCGGCGCGGCGTGCTCTCGCCCGACGACCTACTCGCGAACGACCTGCTCGTCCAGGACGTCGCCGCGCTGACGGCTGATCGCAAGCTCATTCGCTTCGACTCCGACACGCTCTACCAGGAGTTCGACCTGCTCGAGGTCCCGGCCGGGGAACGCATTCTCGCGATCACCTCGGCCTCGATCGATGGCGACGGCCGCGAAGACCTTCTGCTCATGACCGAGGAATCGATCGCCCCAACCAAGATCTTCCGACTTCGCGTGTTTCTCCAGGGCAACGGGGAGCTGGCGTCGACCCTGCTCGCACGATTCGAAGAGCCGTTCTCGGAAGCGGGCACGGTGGTGCGCGCGTTCCGCTTCGATCGCACGAAGCCGACGTTCGCCGAGGGCTTCCTGCTGCTCGACGACACGGCGCCCATGATCGACCGCAGCGAGATCATCCTGATCCGACCGTTCGAGGACCCAGTGACCGGCGAACTGCGGGTGCGCCTCGCCCGATCACCCCAAGACCAGGCGGCCGATCTGCCGATGGAGGTCGTCGTCACCGACAACGACCAGGACGGCATCATCGAGGTCATCGGCGGGGAGATCGGCGGCACGACGGGGCTCAAGCGCCTCGTGACCAACAGCGAGTCGATCGGCGGCAACTGACCCGCCGACCGACTCGGCAAGGCGCGCTCTCACCGCCCGTAGACGTGAACCCACTGCTGCGTCCACACACCCATCACGCGCAACGTCTCGAGATCGGCGAACCAGACCTCCTCGAAGCCGTTCGCACGCGCGATGTCGCCGATGCCGTTCGAATCCCAGGCGAGGTTGACGTAGCTCACGGTGAGCTGCTTGGTGTCGCCGCGACCACGTTCGACGGTGGCCGGGGTCTTGTTGAAGTTGGTCGTCAGCGGTCGGATCGTGTGTTGATACACGCAACCGCCAGCCGACCAGGTCGCGGTACATGCCGCGATCAGCAGGAGACGGCGCATCTCACTGCCCGTAGACGACCGTGGTCGAACGTGAGTAGAGCCCCCAGAGCAGGCTGAAGAACTTCTGATCAGCGTGGTTGATCGTCTGCAGGCCGCCGTCCTCCGCGGCAGCCTTCGTGCCGGCATCACCCCAGGCGACGAGCCACAGAACGCTGTGGGCACTCGACTCGCCCTGCTTGTCACCGAGCGTGGTCTGGTTGAGGTCGGTGTCGAGCGGCGCGGTCACGTCCGCGTAAACGCAGCCCGAGGAGGCGAGGGAGAACGACAGCGCCAAGGCGGCGACGACGGTGCGGGTTCGCATGCGTGGAGCATCCGACAAGCGCCGCTCCACTGCAACCGAACGGCGACGCGCCGCAGCTCAGCGCCCGGTGTGCAACGGCCGCTCGCCAGGGTACTCGACACCATCGATCATGACACCGAGGCAATTGGTCGTGTATTCGAACGGATCCCCGTCGAACCACGCGAGATCCGCGTCCTTGCCGACTTCGAGCGAGCCGATGCGATCCGCCACACCGAGCAATCGGGCCGCGCCGATCGTGAGCGCCGCGAGCGCGCGCTCGTCGGCCAACCCCTTGGAGACCGCGACGCCTGCTTCGAACAACACGACGCGTGACTTCGGCACGTAGCTCTCGAACCCACTCTGCAACGCGATCGGGATCCCCGCGTCCACGAGCAACTTCGGCAGCTCCATCGTCGCGTTGCCGAGTTCGCCGCGCGTGCGGGCCATCGCCGGATGCGGCAGCACGGTGCACTTGCTCGCCTTGATCTCGTCGAGCAACAGGTAGGCCTCAGCCGCCCCATCGAGCACGACGTCGAGTTCGAACTCCTTGGCGATGCGCAGCGTGGTCATGAGGTCGTGCGCGCGATGCGCAGTCACGAGCAACGGTACCTCGCGGCGCAGAGCCGCGGCGAACGCCTCGTGCCGCAGCTCGACCGGCGCAGCGTCGTCACCATCACATTTCTTGGCGTAGGCGCGCGCCGCGAGCAGCGCCTCGCGCAGCATCGCAGCGGACTTCGCGCGAGTGCCCGGCTTCTTGCCACCGGTGTCCCCGCGGCCGGCCCGCCCTGCGTCCCCGAGCGTGCAGGCGATCATCGCGAATGGCCGCAACACGTCCTTCTCGACGCTACGCCCGTGCGTCTTGACCACCATCGTCTGCCCAGCGACGAGCGCCCGCGGCGCGTGGCCCGTGTGAACCGTCGTGATGCCGAAGCTGCGCAGCCAGTTCACGAGCGGATCGTGCGCGTTGTACGCATCGATCGCGCGCAGCTCGGGCTGCACCGGTCCGGTGGAATCGAGCTGATCCTGATCATGCGGGATGTTCAGGTGACCAGTCAGACCGACGGTGGCATGCGCATCGATGAGGCCCGGAACGAGCACTTTGGCGCGCTTCTGCTCGATCCCGGCCGGCAATCGAATCGTCGCGGCCTTGCCGACCGCCGTGATCTTGCCATCCCGAACGATCACGATGCCGTCCTCGATCGCCCGGCCAGCCATCGTGTGGACGATGTCCGCGCGCACAGCGAACGACTTGCCACCGCCCTGGGCCGCGAGCGCACTGCCGATCGCGACGCCGAACGCCGCGTGAATCGCGAAGCGGATCACTTCGCACCTCCCGCAGCCTGCACGCCCTGACCGGCGACACCGTACTGCCCGTAGCAACAGAGCGACAGGGACTGATCCACGCTCGCGTTGTAGCCCCCCATCGCCAACAGGCGATCCTTCGGATCAGCGAGGTCGAACACCTTCTGCCCCTCGACCCAGGTCTCGAGCACCTGCGTTCGCACGGCGAACGGATCCCCCGACAGAACGACGAGGTCCGCGTCCTTGCCAACGGTCAACGTGCCGACCCGGTCCGCCATGTCGAGCATGACCGCGCCCGCACTCGTCAGCGCGGCGAGCGCCTTGTCGCGTTTCATGCCCGCTCTCACAGCCAGCGCCGCCGACCGCAGGAACAGCCGGCTGTCCGTGATGCCATCGTCGGAGTGGAATCCGACGAGCACGCCGGCCTCATCGAGGATCCGCCCCGTCGCCATCGACAGGCGCGCGGCCTCGAGCTTGCCGCCCGGCGAATCGATCATGATTACCGAACACGGCGCCTTCGCGGCGGCGATCTCCTCCGCGACGAGCCAGCCTTCACTGACGTGATGCAGCACGACGCGGAAGCCGAACTCGCGCTGCAGCCGCAGCACCGTGAGGATGTCATCCTGGCGATGGGTGTGGTGGTGCACCATGCGCTTGCCTTCGAGCACCTCGACCAACGCCTCCATGCCGAGGCTGCGCTCGGGCATCTTGGCGGGATCACCCGCCGCCGCGGCGACCTTCTTCTGGTAATGCCGCGCCCGATGCAGCTGCGCGCGCATCAGCGCCGCCGCCCTGCCCCGCGTGCCGGGGAACGGCGGCCCTTTCTGCGGGTTCGTGCCGTTGGCCATCTTGATGCCGCCCATCGGCTGGCCGTCGGTCCCCGCGATGAGCAGGTCGTCGATCGTCCGCGGCTCGCGCAGCTTGAGATAGATCGTCTGACCCGACAGCAGGTGCCCCGAACCCGGCATCACGTTGACGGTCGTGATACCGCCGGCCTGCGCCTTCTGGATGCCGGGATCGCGCGGATTGATCGCATCGAGCGCGCGCACTTCGGGCTGAATCGGTCCGCTGCGATCGCCACCGGAGACCGAACCGATATGGGAATGGGTGTCGACGAGCCCAGGAATGATCGTCTTGCCCTTGCAGTCGCGCCGCTCGCTCGGCGCCGGCAAGAGCACTTCGGATGCGGGCCCGACGGCGATGATCTTGCCACCGCGAACGACGAGCGTGCCATTCTCGATCACGGGCCCATCGACGGGCAGAATGCGCGCACCGACGAACGCGATCGCCTCGTCCTGTGCTGGGACAACGGTCCCGGAAACGATCAAGGCGCTGGCAAGGCCGCCGAAAACACGCCGCAGGTTGCGGCCGAGGAGCGAACTCATCGCCGCACCATATCTCGGCACCCCGTCGAGACCGCCCGTCGGGGCCGGAATCGTTCTCAGCCGAGGTCGAACAGGAGCGCTTCGACCGGCTCTTTCGCCACGAGCCGCAATACCCCGGAGTCTTCGGTGCTCGCACCATCGCCCGCGACGAGTTCGACGCCCTCGGCCGCCAGTCGCCCGGACACCATCTGGATCCAGGCACCGCGCCCCGCGACAACGTCGTGCGCGACCTCGTCACCAGCCGCGAGTCGCAGCCGTCGCACGATCGCGTCCTGGTGAATCTTCGCACTGCCGTCACGCCCATCGGGCGAGATCACGACAACGTCCTTGCTCTCGGCGGCCGAGGCATCCGGTTTCCACTCGGTGTAACTCGGTGCCAGACCCCGCTCGTTCGGCTCGATCCAGATCTGCAGGAAGTGCAGCCCCTGGTCGGCGTTCGGGTTGTATTCGCTGTGCGTGACGCCGGTGCCCGCGCTCATGAGCTGGATCTCGCCGGGCCGCAGCGTGCGCCCGTTGCCCATGCTGTCCTTGTGCTCGAGCGCACCCTCGAGCACGTAGCTGAAGATCTCCATGTCACGGTGCGGATGCGTAGAGAAGCCCTGCCCCGGCGTAACCTTGTCCTGATTGATCACGCGCAGGGCCCGAAAGCCCATGAACCGCGGATCGTGATACGAGGCGAAACTGAACGTGTGATGGCTGTCGAGCCAGCCGTGATCGGCGTGGCCGCGGTCAGAGGAACGGCGGACGGTGAGGTTCATACGATTCTCCTTGGCAGACTGGGTAGACGGCTCAGATCCCGCAACGCGAGTCGAACATGCGCTGGCGCCAGCCAGCGCTCCGAGCGCCGTCAAGGACCGGGAAAGGAATGCACGTCGTTCCATGCCAGAAGGGTCGACCACGACAGGCCACTTCACAAATACCGTCTTCGCCTTGACTTCATGCGTACAGGTTATGAACTGGCCTGCAGCCCATGGAGTTCCACCAGCTGCGCTACTTCGTCGCCGCGGCCGAGACCGCGAGCATGTCCGCGGCCGCGCGGCGGGAACACGTCTCGCAGCCGGCCCTGAGCCGCCAGGTCGCCCAGCTCGAACGCACGCTGGGCGTGCCGCTGTTCGAGCGCAAGAAGCAGCGGATTCACCTGACTCCGGCGGGCAAGTTCTTCCTGCCGCGGGCTCGCCAGCTGCTCTGCGACGCGGAGCTCGGCGCGCAGCAACTGCGCGAGGAGTTCGGTGGCGCGCGCCGCACCCTGCGCCTCGGGTATCTGAGCCCCTTCCTCGACGACCTCGTCGCTCCGACGGTTCGACAACTCAAGCGCGATCATCGCAGTCTGAAGGTCGCGATGTTCGACCTGCCGCCCGGTGCGCAGCTCGACCGCCTCGGCGCGCGCGAACTCGACGCGGCGATCCTCGGCAATCTGGAGCCGGAGCATTCGCAACGATTCACCGCCCGACAGCTGAGCCGTCACCGCTTCGCGGCCGCCCTGCCCGCCGACCACCCGCTCGCGGACCGCCGACGCATCCCACTCGCCGCGCTGCGGGGCGAAACCTGGGTGTCACTCGACGATCTCGCGTTCCCGGGCCGTCGCGCCTTCTTACAAGCGGTCTGCAACGACGCGGGATTCGAACCGGCCATCGGTGCCGAGGTCGACTCGGTCACCACGATGCTGGGCACGGTCGCCGCGGGTGACGACGTCGCACTCGTGCCGCACCACAGCAGCAAGCTGCCCCATGACGGCGTCGTGTTCGTTCGCCTGGAGTCACCGGCACCGACGGCCGAACTGCGATTCGTCACACGCCGGCGCGAGCCGATGGCCGAGCTCGACAGCCTGTATCGGCTGCTGCGCGAACGCGCCCGGGTCGTCGGCGACGCGTGATCAGCGCGCGAACGCCTGGACCTCGGTGAGACGGCTGAAGCTCGGGAACGTCAAGCCGTGACAGCCGCGCGTGCGGATCTTGATCCGAGCTACGCGCCGCGATTCGAACTCGTGCTCGACGTAGGTCTTGTCACCGCGTGACTCGGGAGTCGTCGAGCCGACGAGTTCGAACTCGCCCTTCTCGCTCGCGACCAGCACCTCGTACAGCTCGTGACTCTTGCCGACGGCCGTCTCGTGAACGACGACACGTGCGACCGTCGCTGGCCGCGGCAGCTCGACCACGATCTCCAACGGCTCGGGAGTCGTCGGATAGCCGAGGAAGTGGTCGAACCGCGACGGGTTGCCGTTGGTGAGGCGCGCCGGCCCGAAGAACGGCTGCGAGTTACCGGACGAAGCGCGCACACGACCGCCGAGCGCGAGGTTCTCGGCCCCTGCAGGCTGGTTCTTGCCGGCCATGGCCAGGGGCGCATCCGCGAGGTCGAACCCGGAGATGCGCTGGAGCCGCCCCAACCACTCCGCATAGCGCAGCATGTAGTCGTCGAAATCGTTCTCGCCGGAGCGGTTCCAAGCCGCACTCGCAACCGCGGCGAGGCGCGGCACGCAGAGCGACAGCAGGTTCTCTTCACGCCCTTCCCACCACGGCATGCAGAATCCGACGATGCCCTCGGCGGTCTTGGTCACGTGGGGCTTGCCGAACGTCGGGATCCCCGCGTTCACGTGCGCGAAACGCCGCGGGTTCCAGCCATAGCACCGCGCCAGCGACACGGCCGTGAACATCGTCCGCGGGTAGTGATCGACGATGTACATCGGATCCCACGCAGCATTCACGACCTCGTGGCCGGCATCGAGCATCTGCTGCGCCGGGAAGTTGATCGTGCGCCAGTTGATGTGCAGGACGTCCTTGCTTACCCGGCTCTTGCCCGTGCCAGGACCCGGCCCTTCCCACACCACCGTGCGACGACCCTGGCGCTTCACGAACTCGTTGAGCCGGTTGATGAAGTCGCGCTGGATCTCTTCGGACACGCCATAGGCTTCGTCACCACCGACGTGCATGTAGGGCGTCGCACGAAACACGTCGAGCATCTCCGCGATCAACCGCTCGACGCCGCGCTGCGCCGCCGGCTTCGACGCGAGGTCGGTCGGGGTCTTGCCGAACACCTCCGGATACTCGCGCCGCAGGATCGTGGAATGCCCTGGCACGTCGAGCTCCGGCACGATGGTGACACCGCGCGCCTGGGAGTAGGCCTCGAGCTCGCGGAACGCCGCGAGCGTCCAGCCCGCCCGGTCGGTGTAGATCCTGGGAAACGCCGCGGAAGGCCACGAGCCGATCTGGTCGTCGGTGAGATGCAGCTGCAGGTAGTTCGCCTTGCAGAGCCACATCGCGTCGACGACCTGCCGTAGTACCGCGGGCGAGTGCGGGTTGCGCCCCATGTCGACCATGAAGCTGCGGTACGGCAACTGCGGGCGATCCTTGATCGTCACGCGTGGCAGCCTGGCTCGTTTGCCCCCATTCTCGAGGTCGACGAGCTGGAGCAGGGTCGCGCATGCGTACGCCACGCCGGCGGACGAAGACGAGGTCACGACCAGCGCAGCGCCGTCGTCACGGATCGCATACGCCTCGGGAGCCATCTCAGTGGCCGTTCGCTCGAACCGGATCGTCGCTGGAGAGCCCCCGTCGACGATCCGGGCGCGTGTGACCCCGAGACGTCGCAGCCCGTCCGAGAACGCCTGCACCTGTGGCTGCCAGGCCTCGACCTCGCACCCCACCGCACCGCGCAAGTCGATCCACTCGTTCGCCCGATCGCACTGCGCCGGCCGTGGCAGAACCTGCGCACTCGCTGCCGCACCGAATCCAACGAGGCCGAGCAACAGCCCTGGCATCACACGACTCCGAACCATCGCAGCGAGCCTAACGACTGCCTCGCCCAGACGAATGCGCTACCGTGCAGAACATGTCACTTCGCGAGTCACTGCCCGCCCGCCCCCGCACTTTCGCGAAGGGTCTGCTGCTGACTGCGCTCGTCGCCCCACTCGCAGCGCAAGGCCTCCGCGAGGAGGAGCTGCCGCGCGTGCGGCACTTCACCGCCAGGGCGGAGCTCGCGCCACAAGTAACGATCGCGATCCTCCGTGACGGCACACTGCAACTGGACGGCAAAGCGGTCACGTATGCCGGCTTCCGCACCGCGCTCCGTCGCCACGTGCTCGCAAGGCCGGTGAAGAAGGCCCCGCGCCGAACCGACCGGTCCAGTTCACCGGCCGTGTTGGTGTTCGGGCATCGTGACCTGCCGGCACTGGCCATCCGCAAGGTCCTCGAGGCGCTGATCGACAACCGCGTCAATCTGCGCAATGCGCATCTCGCGGTTCGCGGCAACGGCGCCGTACCGGTCTGGCTCGACGTCTGGCCGGGGATTCACTACGAGATCGAGGTCTCGCATGCCAGGGGCCGGGTGGCGACAGCCAAGCTGCAGGATCGACTGAAGGAATCGAGCAGGAAGCACTCCGAACCGGTGATCGTGCACTGCGGCGCCGATGTATCGTTCCGCGAGGCGATGGCGACAGCCGACCGTATCTCGGACGCAAAGTTCAACGGCTTCCGACTGCGCTGCACCCCGACGAAGAAGCAGACCGCGGCGTGGCGCGCGGATCAGGACCTGCGCCAGCTCGTCGCCAGCTACGAGCCACCGCAGACTCCGCCCACCCTGCGATTCGTCGTGCGGGAGTCCGGATTCGAGAGCCGCAAGATCTCGGTGGGGCTCGGCGGCACGCCCGGCCTGCCCGAAGAACTGCGGATGCCGAAGAACGACCTCGGCCGCCTGCCGGTGCCCGCACTCATCGCGATCGCGGAGGGCCTGAAGTGGCTGGCCGCCAACCAGAACGACGACGGTAGCTGGTCGCCGATCGCAACCGCCCCGCGAACTCCGGGTCGGAAACTCAGCCGCATCGGCGGCACCTCACTCGCCCTGCTCGCGATGCTGCTCGACGGCAACTCGATGCGCTCCGGTCAGTACAAGGGGCACGTCCAATCCGCAGTGAAGTTCCTGCGCGGCAAGATCGCGCGCGAGGGCCAACCGGGCAACGCGGGCTTCGCCGCAGCCGTCAGCGAGTTCGAACGCGCGATGGCGACGGTCGCCTACATCGAGTGTTACCGGCGTTCGAGCTATCGGCTGCTCATCAAGGACGTGCGACAACTCGTCGCAGACCTGATCGCGAGGCCGGTCGGCGACGCGGCCACGCGCTCGCTGCGACTCCACGCCTTGCTGGCGGCACGGAGTCTGCGGATCGAGGTCACCGACGAAGCAATCGCGAAGGCTCGTGATGCGAGCCTGCCGGCAGAACCGGATCTCACAGCGGTCGGCGGCAGCCTGTTCTGCGATGCAGTCAGCGGCCGCGCGATTGCCGAAGGCGACCCACGCCTCGTTCCGGTTGCCGCGGTGCCATTCACCGACGATCGCAAGACCCCCACCGCAATGGACTGGTTCTTCGCGACTCGCGGCCTGCGCCGAACCAACGGCAAGGCCTGGCGACGCTGGCGCCCGGTGCTCGTCACGACGGTCCCGGACATGCAGATCAGGTCACCCGACCTCGGCGGCTGCTGGCAAGAACTCGGCCCCGACAATCAACGGATCGACTCCCCCACCGCGACCGCGTTCTTCTGCCTCGCGCTGCTGTCCGACTCTCGCCCACGCCGATGACCTCGCCACAAGAACGCATCCGACCATTCGAGGCTCGCGACCTCGACGCACTGTTGGCGCTACGCGACCGCTGTTTCGACGGACTCGACCTCGATCGCGAACGCGTGCGCCGCGAGTGGGCATTCGATCGCAACCCCGCTCGTGTCGACGGCGTGCCCTCCGCGTGGATCGCCGAGCTCGACGGCGAGATCGTGGGCACCTACGGCATGCTGCCGGCGCTCGTCGCAATCGACGGTCGGCCGACCCCCGCGATCTGCGGCGTCGACTTCTGCGTCGACGAACGGATGCGCGGCCGCGGCCTCGGTCGACGCCTCACGGGCGCGATGGTCGAAACCGCCGGCTCGAACTTCCGGTTCATCACCTCACCGACCGCGGCGACCACCGCGCTGATGCAGGAACGCGGCGCCGGTGTCGTCGATGCCGCGGCCGAGGGCGCGCTGTTCGCGCGCCCCGGCAGCCCACCAACGGAGTCGAACCCGCCTGGCATCACGACGCGCGAGCTGTCGGCCTTCGGATCGGAATGCGACGCCTTCGCCGACCGGCTCGCACAGCATCACCGCTTCGTTACCGTGCGCCACGCCGACTATCTGCAGTGGCGCTACCGCGAAGACCCTTACATCGCGCACGTCACATTCGGCGCGTTCACAACCGCCGGCAACCTGCGCGGCCTCGGCGTGCTGACACTTTCCCCGACGGAGCCGCAGGCCTATCTCGGCGAGCTCACGACCGAACCCGGCGACACCGATGCCGCGCGCGCGCTACTGGTGGCACTCACCACGGCGGCGCACGAGCGCGGCCTCGAGGCGATCTTCGCACTCGAACGGCGGCCCACGATCCAACCTCAACTGGTCGAGTGCGGCTTCCAACCGGTTCCGACCGGCGCGCCAGAACCCGTACTGCTCTTGCGTGACGGCGAAGCCGCACCGAGTGACTGGTTTTTCACGCCGGGTGACGGCGACTTTCTCTTCCGAATCGGCAGCGCAGGATGACCCCACGCGACGAACGCGTCGCCGCAACCCGCGGCTTTCTCCGCGGAGCACGCGCGATGCTCCGCCACTTCGTGAACCGCCGGGTCGTCGAGTTCCCCGACTTCCAACGGTCGCTGTTCCTCGCACCGCATCCCGACGACATCGAGATCGGCTGCGGCGGCACGCTGCAGAAACTGATCGCCGCAGGACGCGAGGTTCGGCTGTGCTACATCACGGACGGTAGCGCCGTCGGTGAACCCGAGCGCGATGGGCACTTCAAGGTCGTGCGGCGCAAGGAGGCCGAGGCCGTGTCGGCACGGCTCGGACTCGGCGAACCGACGATCCTCGACTGCCCCGAACGCGAGTATCGCAACCCCGAGCGGCGCGCTGAACTGATCGCGACCGTTCGCACCCAGCTCGACGGCTTCCGTCCCGATGCGGTGTTCCTGCCTTGGATCACCGACCAGCACGTCGACCATCGCTACACCAACCTGCTGCTCGCGGAAGCCCTGCGCGACTCGGATCACACGCCGACCGTCTGCGGCTACGAGGTCTGGTCGTTCGTTCCGCCCGGCCTCGTCGTCGACATCTCCGCTCAGCTCGCCGAGAAGATCGCGCTGATCCGGCTCTACGAGTCGCAGTTCGAGTTTCTCGACTACGCGATGATCGTCGACGCGCTCGGGCGTTCGCACGCGCCGCTCGCGCCCGGAGCAACGGCCTGCGAAGCGTTCTGCGCGATGCACACGTCGGGGTTCCTCGCGACCGTCGACGAGTTTGCACTCGACGACCCGGCCGACTGCGACGAAGTGCTTCTCACACCGCCCGACACGATGCCCTGAGCGCGGCAACGCCCACGGGAAGGCCGACTCCGATCAGGCGCGGAATCTCGGGAACCGGACCACGCGCCTGGCGTCGAATCGTCCCACGATGACGGAAACCGACAAGCAATGGCTCGACGGCATCGACGTCGCTTCGCCATGCAGTGCCGACTGGGACACGATGCCGGGCGACGATCGCTGTCGCTTCTGTGAACAGTGCTCTCTGCACGTGTTCGACCTCAGCGCGATGAGTCAGCAGTCCGCGGAACGACTCGTGCGCGAACGCACCGCGAGTTCCGACCGACTCTGCGTTCGCTTCACGCGGCGGGCCGACGGCACCGTCCTGACCCGGGACTGCCCGGTCGGCTTGCGCGCCCGAGTGCGCAGCCAACTCCGCCGCGCCGGGACCCGAGCCGCCACGATGGCGGCCGCGGTGTTCGCGTTCTTCGGTTGCCGCAGCGAATCGGCGGCCGCTCCCACCGGCAATCCGACCGGGATCACCGAGAACGCCGATCCAGAAACGCAACTCCCGCCGCTCCAGGGAGAAGTGATCCTGCAGGGCGACCTCGTCGCCCCCGACGACCACGTGCTGCAGGGTCGCATCGCAACACCCCCGAAGCAAGAAACCGACAAGGACGGGTAACCGCCGTCGCATGGCCCGCTAGGTTGCGGGTATGCGACCGCTGACCCCTCTCGTGTCGCTGCTGCTGGCGGCTCTCGCGTCCGCGCAGACTCCCCGAACCACGACTCGCCTCGAGGGCGTAGTCATCGACCCGCAACACCGCCCGGTCGGCAATGCGGAGGTCATCCTCGAAGACGATGGCGTCGTTGTGCAACGCACGCGCACCGACGGCAACGGTGTGTTCGTGGTGCCACGTGCGCCATCGCGCTACGTACTCGTGCGCACGACCGCCGATGGCCTGCTCGGAGGCGCCCTCGTCGGCGGCGAGCTCGTCGACCTATGGGGCGGTGGCCGGGCGTTCGTCCGGGTGCGCACGATGCCCGCGCGCAAGGTCCACGGCGTCGTCCGCGACGATATCGGCCAGCCGATCGCCGACGCCTGGGTCGGCGCGCGCCCGAACTACGGCATGCCCGCCGGACTGGCGCACTGCTCGACCCGCTCGGACTCCAAGGGTCGCTACGTTCTCGAACACGTAGCCACAGGCTCGGTGATCGTCCGGGCATGGTCGGACAAGAACGACTCGGGCGCGTTCGCCACCCACTTTGCTGGCACCTCGGATCACGAACTCGATTGCACGCTCGTGCGCGACGACGCGATCTGGTGGGACATCCGGCTCGAGAACGCGACCCCGGAGCAGCTCGAGAAGGCGACGGTGAAGTTCATGGCTTTCCAACGGCGGGCGCAGATGCCCATCCCGCGCGAACTTGCCCAACCGAAACCGGTCGCGCCGGGGCACTGGCGCATCGCAGGCTGGAGCAAACTCGATCGAGTTCACGTCTGGGCGGAGATCCCCGGGATCTCGATGTGGCCTGGTGAGCACGTCATCAAGTCTGGGGTAGGCCGTACGAAGCGTCGGTTCTCGGTCGGCGATTCCGACGGCGAGATTCGCGGCCAACTACGCGACGATGCCGGCAAACCGGCCGCCGGAGTCGAGCTGATGCTCCAGCCAACGCAGGGCGGCGGCGTCAACTCCCATCGCCGCATCGTGACCACGGACGACGAAGGGCGATTCGCCGTGCAGGCTCCGGTCCAGCCCGGCGTGGCCTTCGCCGTGCGGTCGACGAGCCCCGGCACGACCCTGGTCGGCAATGCACCGAACCCCGTCTGGTATCAGGCCGAGCACGAGTCCGGTCGCAGCCATGAGCTCCAGGCTCGACCGTCGCGAGCCGTGCGACTGCAGCTCGTCACGAGCGAGGGTCAGCCGGTCGCGGGCGCGACCGTCAGTCTCGCGCTCGGCGAAAACGAGCAGCCGCGAACGATCGCTGGCGGCGTCTCGGCGCTGGACGGCAGCGTCACGATGAGCTGTCTGAACTTCGACGTTCCGGCAAGGCTGACGATCAACGCATGTGGACCCGAGGGCGTAGGCGAGTTCGAAGTCGTCGCCAAGGGGGATCAGGAGATCGCGCTCGGCCGGTTGACTCTAGGACCCGCCGCGGAGATTCGAGGCCAGGTCGTCGACGCCGACGGCAACCCCGAGCCCGCTGCCCGGGTCACACTCTCGCGAAACGACCGCTTCGGCTGGTCACAGCAGATCACCACCGATCGGGAAGGCCGCTTCGTCTTTCGCGGCCTGCTGCCCGGCAACTACATGATCCACGGGCGTGGGCCGAACCACTGGCAGCGCCAGCCGGTCCAGCTCGATGACGCCGAACAGCTCGACGTCGTCCTCACGGTCAACGATTGACCTGCAGTGCGTCGAGATCCTGCTCGCACTTCGTGATCGTTGCTTCGAGCTCGGACAGCCGTTCGTAGGCATCGCGCCCGGGGCGTTGGTCGGCGCGGTCGATCATCGACGCGAGGTAGCGCAACTGCGCTACGACCATCGGCTGCGGATACTGCATGCCACGCGCATCGACGAACATTGCGAGCATCTCGTCGAGTCGCGAGTGCATCACTTCGTCGGTCGGCTCTTTCATCAGCGATCGGATTCGCTTCACGACCGCATCCGCGCGATCGCGCGTCGCCCGGACCCGGCGGATCGTGTCCGACTGCGCCCGCAGGTCTTCAACTGTCACTCCCGCCGCCGCGACACGCGGATCGAGCAACACGCGCAGGTGCTGCTTCACGGTGCCGCCATCGTGCACGAGTCGCACTTCGTACTCGCCCGGCAAGACCATCGGGCCCCGCCCCGATCCCAGGTCACTGCGATAGTCCCAGGACACGCGGTGCAGCCCAGCCGTCGACTGGACGCCGCGCGAACGGCCGCCACGCGTGAACGGTCCGCGCATGCGCTGATCCCGCGTCGGCCGCGAGCCGGCGCGATTCGAACTCTTGCGCGCACGCATCGTCCGCACGAGCTGCGGCTCCGCGCCACCGAGGGCAAAAAACTCGAGGCGCAGCCCAGTGACGTCCTCGGGCAACCAGTAGTGCAATCGAGCGGCCGTGCCGCCATAACTCGGCACGCGCGCGCTGGAGCCGCCACGCATCCGGCTGCGAATCGCCTGCCGCGGCGCCAGCAAGGCGACCTCGGCACGGTCCGCCCGCCGCAGCTCACGCACCGCGGAGATGTCGTCGAGCACCCAGAACGACCGCCCCATCGTCGACAGCACGAGATCGTCTCGATGCACGACGATGTCCGTAATCGGCGTAACGGGCAGGTTCTGCTGGAACGGCTGCCACGATTCACCGGCATCGAGCGAAACGAACATGCCCCACTCCGAACCGAGGAACAGCACGTTCGGATCCTGCGGATCCTCGCGCACGACCCGCACCGGGCAGTTGGCCGGCAGACCGCTACTGATGCGACGCCAGGTCTTGCCGAGATCGGTGGTCTTGTAGACGTGCGGCGACGAATCGCCGAGCTGGTAGCGCAGCACGCAGGCGTAGGCCGTCCCCACGGCGTGCCACGAAGGCTCGATCGTCTGCACGCGACCGCCCGGTGGCATGTTCGGTGTGACGTTCGTCCACCGCGTGCCACCATTCTCGGTCACATGGATCGGCCCGTCATTCGCCCCGGTCCAGATCACTCCGCGCCGCCGCGGCGACTCAGCGATCTCGTAGAGCGTCGAGTAGAACTCCTCGCCCGTGATGTCGCGCGTGATCGGCGAACCAGAGATCACCTGCTTGTCGGCTTCGAACGCGGTCAGGTCCGGCGAGATCCGCGCCCAGTTCTTACCACCGTCGACCGTGCGGTGCAGGAACTGGGAACCGTGGTAGACGACGTCCGGGTCGTGCGGCGACACGGTGATCGGCGCGACGCGCTGGAAGCGGTACTTCAGATCCTTCGGGTTGTGGCCGTACATGTTGGCAGCGCCGACGTAGTACTGCTGCTCCTGACCCGTACGGTGATCGTAGACCCCGAAGCGCCCCTTGCAGTTGGCGTACACGATGTTCGGGTTGCCGGGCTTCGGCACTACCGGGCCGGTTTCGCAACCGCCCACGGATTCCCAGAACGCCGTCGCACCACCGGTCGACGGGCCAGGCAAGTTGCTCGGCACGCGGATCGTGCTGTTGTCCTGCTGCCCGGCGTAGACCCAGTAGGGGAAGCGGTCGTCGACCGCGACCTGGTAGAGCTCCGCCGTCGGCTGGTTGTGCTGCGTCGACCACGTCGCGCCACCGTCGATCGTGACATTGGCGCCACCGTCGTTGCACTGAACCATGAGCTGCGGGTTGTCCGGATGGATCCAGACCTCGTGGTTGTCACCGTGTGGTGTGAATCGGCGGCGCCACTTCTTGCCACCGTCCCTCGACTCCTGGTAACCCGTCGCGGCGACGAACAGGTGATCCGCATCACTCGGGTCGCAGTCGATGTTGCAGTAGTAGAACGGCCGCAACAGCAGGCCGCGCTGGTTCGACACGAACTCGAACGTGTCACCCGAATCGTCAGACCGGTAGAGCCCGGGCTTCTCCGCCGCCTCGATGAGCACCCAGAGGCGGTCCGGCATCGCCCGCGAGACCGCGAGATCGCTCTTGCCGACGATGCCCGTCGGCAACCCACCGGACTTCAACGGCTGCCAGCTGTCGCCGCCGTCGAGACTGCGCCAGACACCGCCCTGCGTGCCGCCGCTCTTGATCGTCCACGGCTTGCGCTCGGCCTCCCACATCGACGCGTAGATCGTCTCGGGATTGGCCGGGTGCAACTCGAGATCAACCGCCCCGCAGGTCTCGGAGATCCTGAAGACCTGCTCCCAGTTCTTGCCGCCGTCCTTGGTCCGGTAGACCCCGCGCTCCGCGTTCGGCACGAACGCGTTGCCGATCGCGGCGACATGGACGATGTCCGGGTTCGTCGGATCGATCTCGACGGCGCCGATCTGCCCCACCTGTTCGAGCCCCATGAACTCCCAGGTCTTGCCGGCGTCGGTCGACTTGTAGATGCCGCGCCCGGGGATCACGTTGCTGCGCAGCCCGTCCGAGCCGGTGCCGACCCAGACGAGATCGGGGTTCGTGGCTGCGACCCGAATCGCACCGATCGACGGCGACGAGAAGAAGCCATCCGAGACGTTGCGCCACGTGTGGCCGTAGTTCGCCGTCTTCCAGACGCCGCCGCCTGTCGCGCCCATGTAGAACTCGCCGGGGCGCTGCGCGACCCCACAGACGGCGGTTGCACGCCCGCCGCGCGTCGGGCCGATGCAGCGATACTGCAGCTCGCCGAAGATGGTGGAGTCCTGTGCCGGCGCGGGGCCCGCGACCAGAGCAAGGAGGAGCAACAAAGCAGTGAACCGGGCGGCGGGAGTTCGGCGAGTCATCGGCAGATCGTGGGCTACGGGCTGCGTGACGATAGCGCCGCGGACTGCCCCGATCGGACTCGGGCTCCGGTTGTTGCGTCGTTAATACGACTCCTGATCCGCGGACGCACCCGGCGCCCCGCGGACCACCCTACGGCCGCACGAGCGGCCGATAGAGCTGAGCGAAGTTGCCGACGAGCAGGTTGCCCGTCGGGAAGTTCAGGGTCTGCAGACCGATGATCGTGCCCGCGAGGCCGGGATCGTTCGGCACCGTGAGCGGGACCGGCGTGCCGACCGCGATCGGGAACGGGAACACCAGCGCAGTCGTCGTGAGCTGACCCGTGAGCAGGATGCCGTAGGGCGCGACGAAGGCGGTCCCGTCGTTGAGCCCGAACCCGAGGAACGACGTCCCGGCCGGCCCCGTGGTCGTCAGGAAGATCGTGTCGCCCGGGCGCGGCGTGCCGACGACCGCCATGTTCCAGTTACCGAGCTCGAACGCGCCCATGTCCGCGTTCGCGGCGCCCGTGAGGCCGTGATCGAGGATGCGCGAGTTCTCGTCGAAGTCCTTCGCTACGAACTGGGCGAATGCGTTGTCGGCACCACCGAGGCACGGTGACGTCGGCAACAGATGAAGGTCGCCGTTGCTGCGATCGACGAACAACGGATCCTGGTCGAGGTTGCCGCCACCGCCCGAGAAACCGCCATTGCAGCGGTAGACGTTCGAGCCGGACATGCCGTTGAAGTTGCCGCTCGCGTTGAAGTAGACGTTCGAGTTCACGACCGTTGCATTCCAGGGTGTGAGTGCGCGAACACCGTAGCCACCGTTGTCGGCACAGGTGGCGTGGACGACATCGAACGCGCCATCCGAGAGCCGGATGCCGTCACCACCGTTGTCCCAGGCCACGAGATTGACCGGCACGATCGTCAGATCGCGAAGGTCGAAGCCCTGGCTGTTGCACTTCTCCACCCGAATCGCCCGCAGCTGGATGTTCGCACCCCGTGCATCGACGCCGGGGTAGCTCGAGGTGCCGGCGAACCGGACGTTCACGTGTTCGATCCGGCGCTGCGTCGGTGAGGTCGTGGTCGGCGCGTACAGGTTGTACCACGCCCCGGAAGACCCGGCACTGGGGCCATCCTTGTTGCTGTCACCGGCGATCTCGTCGTCGGCATCGTCGGTGAAGACGATCGGCTCATAGGCGGTCCCGAGCATCCGCGTGCGGCCGTTGAAGACGTGCTGGTAGGCAGCCTCGTGCTTGAACACCACACCCTGCTCGATCGTCAGATCACCGGCCGTCCCGACGTTGATCCCGTTGCGTAGCATGAATGCGCCACCCGGCATCGATTCCGTCCCGACCCGCACGACGGAACCGACCGCGGCCTGGCTAATGGTCACGCAGTCGATCGCGTTCCCCGTGCACGTGTTGTTCACGAGACCCGAAACCGCATCGAGCCGAACGCCATCGATCGAACGACCGCCCTGGTTCTCGACCCGACAGTTCGTGATCGACGGGAACGAGTTGGAATTGAGCTGGATCCCGCGACCATTGCCGTCGCGGATGATGCAGTGATCGAGCGTGGCCGCGGTACCCTGGAAGTCGATCCCAGAGTAGCTGGATGTACCCGAGTACCGCACTTCCGTATGCGTCAGCATGCTGCCGGTCTGCGACGCCGTAAGTGCGATGTTGTACCACGCGCCAGGCGCGCCGTTACTGGCACCATTCTTCGTCGTGTCCCCCGCGACCGAGTCGTCGATGTCATCGGTAAAGATGATCGGACTAGTGGAAGTGCCTTGGCAGTCGAGGGTGCCGGAGACCACCATCTGACGTGCGCCCTCCCACTTGATCACGACGCCGGGATCGATCACGAACGTGACGCCCGAGGCGACGTTGACGTTGCTCGCCATCAGATAGGCACCACCAGTCATCGGCACCAGGCCCAGCGTGAGGTTCGAGTTCACGGCGCCGGTCGTGATCCGCAGCACATCGAGCGAGTTACCCGTCGCGACGTTGTTCGTGAACCCGGGCACCGCGTAGATCGGCACGTTGTCGAACGCGCGGTTGCCGCAGTTCTGAACCGTGCAGTTGCTGATCGTCGGCGCCGAGTTGCTGTTGAGACTGAAGCCACGGCCGTTGCAGTCGCGGATCAGCGTGTTCGTGATCGGCAGGCTCGTCGCCTGGATGTCGATCGCGGTGTAACCCGCCGTACCTGCGAAGCGCAGCTCGGTGTGATCGATCACACTGCCGATCTGCCCATTGCGTAGCACGATGTTGTACCAGGCGCCCGGATTGCCGCTGGAGGCCCCGTTCTTCGTCGTATCACCCGCAATCGAGTCGTCGAGATCGTCGGTTAACACGACAGGGCTACCAACAGTCCCCTGCGAGAGCAACGTGCCGTCGATGACGACCTGACGCGCCCCCTCCCACTTGATGACCACACCCGGCGCAAGGGTCAAGGTGACCCCGGTCGGAACGTTCAGGTTCGCGGCCAGCAGGAACGCACCGCCGACCATCGGCGGCAGGTCGAGCGTCAGGTTCGACGTGACGGATCCCGTCGTGATTCGCAGAACATCGAGGCTGTTGCCGGTCGCCGTGTTGTTAGTGAGACCCGGCACCGCGTAGATCGGTACGTTGTCGAACGCACGGTTGCCGCAATTTTGCACGGTGCAGCCGCTGATCGTCGGCGCCGAGTTGCTGTTGAGGCTGAAGCCACGGCCGTTGCAGTCACGGATCAGGGAGTTCGTCACCGTGATGTCAACGTTCTGCACATCGATCGCCGTGTAGGACGACGTGCCGGCATAGCGTACCTCGGTATGGTTCAGCGAACTCGCCGCGGAACCGGATCGAAACACCAAGTTGTACCACGATCCCGAAGCCCCCACGCTCGGGCCGTTGTTGTTCGTATCACCACCCGCACTGTCGTCTGCGTCATCCGTGAAGATCACCGGATTGGCCGCGACACCGTTGCAGATCAGTGTGCCGTCGATCACGAACTGCCGGGCCCCGACGAACTTGATGATGACACCGGCTGACAAGGTCAGCGTCTGTCCAGAAGCAACGTTGATGTTCGTGGCCGTGTAGACCCCGGCACTCAACGTACCGCTGAGAGGACCACTGATCGGGGTCTGAGCGGCAAGGTTGGAGAGAACAGACCCGGCGAGCAGGCAGGCGGCGGCGCGGGTCACGGCGAAGGAACGAAGTTGCATCATTGGGGAGAATCGGGAAGGGCAGAGGCCCCAGACGCGGCATCCGGGAGGAAGCCGCTCGGGCACCATGCGAAGCGATAATCCGGCCCGCCGACCGCCACCGAATTCCCGCGCAGATGCAATCTACCTCGGCTCCAACACCTTCCGAGCTAGCGACTTGCACACGGGTCCCGGAGAGAGATCCGAGCGATTGCACAGGCAGATGACCACCAGTTTCGCGGCCGGCACGAGCAAGACATCGGAGCGGTAACCCGCCCAGCTGCCGCCGTGAGAGACGGTCTCGTGCCCGTGCCAACGGCTGTAGACCAACCCGAAGCCGTAGTCGATCGGCGTGCCGTCATCGAGCGCACCAGGCCCAGCGAGCCGGCGCCGCAGGTGGTCGCCGCCGACCTCGAACGTCGACAGATTGACGAGCCATCGCCGCAAGTCATCAACCGTCGTGTGCACCGCACCGTCGCCGGTCTGCTCCCAGTTGCTGTAGTTCATCACCCATTGCCCCCGTGCCACCGGCGAGTACGAGAGCGCGCGCCGCGGAATCAACACGCGGGTATCCGTTCGAACCCGGGTCGATTTCATTTCGAGCGGCTCGAAGATCCGCTCCGCCGCGAACTCGGCGAGCGGCCGGCCCGCGACCCGGTCGACGATTTCGCTCAGCAGCAGATAGTTGCTGTTGCTGTAAGACCACTTCGACCCCGCGGCGAACTGGAGCTTCTCGACCGCACCGATCACAGCGAGCGCATCGGTCGTCGAAGTGCGATCCTCGACGTCGACGCCATCGTCGAGCATCAGGCTGATGTAGTCCGGAATCCCGCTCGTATGGAACATCAGATGCCGCACCGTGACCGGTCGCATGCACTCCGGCAGCTCGCTGATGTGTCCGCAAACCGAGTCGGAGAGCGCGAGTTCGCCATCCCCCTCGAGCAACAGGACGCTGGCGGCGGTGAACTGCTTGCTCGTCGACGCGATGTCGAACACGGACTCCGGCGTCAGCGCGACCTCGCGCTCGAGATCCGCGAGGCCGTAGGCACGCCTCAACAACACCTCGTCACCACGCGTGACGAGTACGGCGGCACCCGGAACCCCAGGCTTGCTGCACCGGCGAAACATCCGGTCCGCGTGCGCTGCGAGTGCGGCTTTGCGATCGCTCTGCTGGTCGACCGTTCGACCCGGGGCCTTGTCGACCTGCCCCTGGTCGAAGGCCTGACCGTTGACCATCGCCGCGCAGCAACTGATCGCCAGAGTCACCGCGCCGGCGCGGGCAAACGTAACGAGGATGCGAACCATCCTGCTGAATCTACCGCGAGTTCGCAGCAAGCAAACCGGCGGCGTATCACGCGTCCATGAACGCCTCGTTGTCAGCGCTCGCGTTCGCCGCCAGCCTCACGCTCGCCGCGAGCCCCGCCCAAACGGTCACCGACCGCCTGCTGGTCGCCAACAAGGCGGACCACACGCTGTCGATCTTCGATCCCGATAGCCTCGAAGAGCTCGCGACCTTGCCGACCGGCGAGGGACCACACGAAGTCGCGATCTCGCCCGACGGGCGCATGGCCGTGGTAACCGACTACGGCGCGCAGAAGCCGGGCCGCACACTCACGGTGGTCGACGTGCTGACCGCCAAGATCACGAAGACCATCGATCTCGCCCGCGCGCTCCCTGACGCCGAAAACGCGAAGAACACGAAGAGCGCCGACGCACCCGCTCGACCCGGCTACCTGCGCCCGCACGGCATCCAGTTCGTGCGACCCGGCCAGGTCCTCGTCACGAGCGAACGTGCCCGCCGCCTCGTGCACGTCGATCTCGCTCGTGGCAAGGTGATGGCGGAGTGGCCGACACCACAAACGACGATGCACATGGTCGCGCTCGGCCCGCGCCGGCGTTTCGCGGCCGCGACGAGTATCCGTGAAGGATCGCTCGCGCTGTTCGATCTTCGGCAGGCCAAGGTGGAGCTACCGAAGATCATCGAGACGGGCGCCGGAGCCGAGGGGCTGGCGGTGCATCCCGAAACCGGCGAGGTCTGGGTCGGCAACCGCGCCGCAGACACGGTGTCGCTCGTCGACCCGAAGACGGCGAAGGTGAGCGCCACGCTCGACACGGCCAAGTTCCCGTTCCGAGTGGCCTTCACGCCGAGCGGTGACTCAGCGCTCGTGTCCTGTGCGATGGGTGGCACGGTCGAGGTCTGGGATCCACGCCGACGCGTCCGTCGACACGCCATTTCGATCACGGGGGACGGCAGCGAACAGGGCGCGATGCCGATGGGGCTATGCGTCGATCCCGATGGCAAGCGCTGTTTCGTGGCCTGCGGTCGCGGTGAATTCATCGCCGTACTCGATCTCGCAGCCGCCGAAGTGACCGCGCGTATCCCGGCCCGGGCGGGGCCCGACGGCATCGGCTTCGCGCGCATCGTCGCGCCGGCGAAGTAGCCGTCAGGCAACCTGCTCGATCGCCCTAGAGACCCGAACCCAACTGCCGCGACAGCCGCGCGCGCGCCAACCGCCAGTCTCGTTCGACCGAGCCGACGGACACACCGAGAACCTCGGCCACCTCGGCGACCTGCAGCCCACCGAAGTAGCGCAGCAGAACGACGCGCGCCTCACGCGGATGCTCGGCCTCGAGCTTCACGAGCGCGGCGTCGAGATCGAGCAGGCGGGCGAGGTCGGGCACCTCGAACGGCAATTCCTCCGGATCGGAACGCGGCACGGCCCGCCCACCGCGCTTCTGCGCGTTCTGTCGTCGCGCTTGCTCGATCAGAATGCGCCGCATCGCCTGGGCTGCGGCTCCGAAGAAGTGACCGCGATGGTTCCACGCCACGCCGTCACCACTGAGGCGCAGCCACGCTTCGTGGACGAGCGCCGTCGGCTCGATCGTGGGCGAATCGCCGACGACCTGCCGCCGCGCCATGCGGCGCAGCTCTTCGTAGATCAGCGGCAGCAACTGGTCCGCAGCTCCCTTCGCACCGCGGGCAGCGTCGTTGAGCAGCTCGGTCAGATCAGGGTCGGTCATCGCGGTATGCTTCGATTGTGCCACGGCGGCAGGACGATCTGATCTCCGACCTGTTTCATCGCGCGCTCGCCTTGCCAGCGCGCGAGCGCGTGGAGTTCGTGCGTTCGAACTGTGCAGCGACCGGCGCCGCCGACGGCACGGCCACGGAGATCCTGGAGCTCCTCGCGGCGGATTCCGAGGAGACCCAGGCGAATCTGCGGTCGCCGATCAGTGCGGACGCGATCGAGCTCGTCCCGCGCATCGAGCCGTTTCGGATCGTGAGCGAGATCGGCGAGGGTGCGATGGGGCGGGTCTACCGCGCCGAGCAACTCGAGCCCGTGCGGCGCCCCGTCGCGATCAAGGTGCTCAAGGGCACCGCGCTCACGCCCGCCGGCCGCGCGCGCTTCCAGTCGGAGCAGCAGGTGCTGGCCCGACTGCAGCACCGCAGCATCGCCCGCGTCCTCGATGGCGGCCAGCTGCCCGACGGCCGGCCATACCTCGTGATGGACTTCGTCGACGGCGTGCCGCTCAACCGCTGGCTCGAGGAGAGTCATGCCGACATCGACACCCGCCTCGATCTGTTTCACGAACTCTGCGAGGCAGTGCAGCACGCGCACGGCAAAGGGGTGATCCATCGCGATCTCAAGCCGTCCAACATCCTGATCGTGGACGGCTCGTCGGGACCCGAACCTCGCATCATCGACTTCGGCATCGCGCGCACGCTCGATACCGCGTTCGGCGAAGAAACGCTGCATACGGGCACGGACGCGATGATGGGCACGGCGGGCTACATGAGCCCGGAGCAGGCGTTCGACGCGAGCAACGCCGACGCGCGGAGCGACATCTACGCGCTCGGCGTCATCCTCTACGAACTGCTGACCTCGCGGCTCCCGCGCGATCGCGCATCGCGCCACGATCCGGACGCGTGGACCACGGTGCCCGAGCGCCCGACCCGACGGTCCGACGCCGACCTGCCGGCCGATCTCGACTGGGTCGTGCTGCGCGCACTCGCGATCGAACCCGAACGCCGCTACCGCACGGCGCTCGAGTTCCAGACCGACGTCGCGCGCGCTCGTCGCCACGAACCGGTCACCGCCCGGCCGCCGACCTGGACCTACGTCGGCCAACGCTTCCTGCGACGGCACCGCGTGGCGGCGACCGCCACCGCCACGGTGCTCATCCTGCTCGTCACGAGCCTCCTCGTCTTCGTCCAGCTCTACAATCGCGCCGACTCGAACTGGCAGGACTACCGCCGTCTCGTCGACGACAAACGACTGCAGGACCTGCGTGCCGAGGCCCGGGAACGAATCTGGCCGCCCTGGCCCGAAAACGTCGCGCGCATCGACCGTTGGCTGCAGCGCGCCGATGCCTTGCTCGGCCGCCGCGGCGACCTGCGCACGCGCGCCGACGATCTCGCCATGCGCCTGCAAACG
Source organism: bacterium (assembly GCA_024743115.1). GTDB lineage: Bacteria > Planctomycetota > UBA1135 > UBA1135 > UBA2386 > JAGQRA01. Next base: position 143,174 of record JANSXC010000011.1, read on the forward strand.
GTCGAAGATCCCGACCAGCGCGACGAGATCGACTACCAACGCGAAGTGCTCGAACGCCTGATCACCGGGCTCGACGCACTCACGGCGACCGCACCGACGATCGACAATGTCGCCGGGCTGCGGGCTCGCAGGACGGAGGCCGAACGCGTCGGGCAGACGAGCCTCACAGACGCCGCCAGTGCGTGGCAGCAGGCGATCACCGCGATCGCCGACCCCGCGACCTGCCCGGCCTACGACGGCCTGCGGCTGCCGGGTCCACAAGTGGGACTCGTGCCGCTCGGCATCGACGCGCGCTCGGGGCTCTGGGAGTTCTGGCACGTCGAAAGCGGCGATCGCCCGGTCGTCGAACGCGACGGCGCCGGACGCATTACGAAGCTCGGGATCACGGTCGACTCGGGCATGGTGTTCGTGCTCGCACCGCCGGGATCGTTCGTCATGGGCGCATTGACCGTGGGCGACGAGCACTCCGGCGAAGCGCCGATCGATCCGAGCGCCGCGCCCATGGAACGCTTCGTTCACAAGCTGCACCTCGACGCGTTCTTCGTGAGCAAGTTCGAGTGCACGCAAGGTCAGTGGCTGCGTCTCGCCGGCACGCGGCCGAGCTTCACGACGCGCGCGACCAGCCGTGGCGACGTCGATCTGCGACACCCGGTCGAGCAGATCACCTGGCACGATGCGACCCTGCATCTCGCGCGCCGACGATTGCGGCTGCCGACCGAGGCGCAATGGGAATACTTCGCGCGCGGCGGCACGAAGACGATCTGGTCCAACGGCGACGACGTGGGCGAGATGTCGACCTACGCCAACATCTGCGACGAGAGCTCCGGTGGCATCAACGGCACCCCGGTCGAACCCGGCCTCGACGACGGCTACCCGCATACGGCGCCCGTCGGCACGTTCGCGCCCAACGCGTTCGGTTTGCATGACGTTCACGGCAACGTCTCCGAGTGGTGCCGCGACTGGCTCGTATCGTACGTGAGGCCGGTCGCAACCGGCGAATGCCTCCGCGAACCCACCGCGGAGGACGACCCGCCGACGCTGCGCATGCACCGCGGTGGCGACTTCGCCGAACGGGCGCATCTGAGCCGCGTTGCATCGCGCAATGCGCTCGCGCCGTATCGTAAGACGGCACGGGTCGGCATTCGACCGATCCGAACGATCCTGCGATAGCGGCGGCCAGAGCAACAGCCGCAGCTCCGGCCGACCGGCAAACACCTCAGTTGCCGATCAGGAACCGGCCGAAGTTGGAACTCGTAAGACCCAGCGGATTCGCCGGCGGATCGATGAAGAACCACTGGTTCCAAAGCGGCAGGCCGGGTGCGAGCCCGGGCGCGAGGGGCAGCGAGACGGTGTGGCTGCCGCCACCGATCACCAGCCAGCTCACGACATCGTCATAGACGTACGCCGAACAGCCGGTCGCCCCGAAGCCATCGAGCGCGAACGGCCCCGAACGGGTGCGAAAGCTCCATACGAGCACAGCGAGGCTCGTCGCTCCGGACGGCCCGTCGGTCGCATGGATGTTCAGCGTGCTGCCGAGCTGCGCCGAGCCCGAGTAGTCGAGCTGCGGAGTCAGACCGTTGCTGCCCTGACAACCACCCTCGCCATAGACGATCGTGTTGTTCGTATCGGTGCAGAGCCGGAGCTTGATACCCCCGCCGGCCTCGACGTTGGCGTTGTTGTAGCCAGCGCCCGTTCGCCACACGAAGGGGATCGACGGGTCCGTACGAAAGCCCGGATTGCCCGGCCCGGTCGCACCTGAACCACGCGTGAAAAACTCGATCACCAGATCTCCGGCCGAGGGCAGATAGCGGAACGAGAAAGCCATCCCCAACGGCATCCACTCATCGACGGTCGAAGGCAGCGACACCTGCAGGTGCTGAACCGGTCGAGCGGTAAACCCGACCATGTTGGAACCCATCGAGCTCGAGAGCGGGTTCGGACTGTGCCCCATGCGAATCTGGATCTCACCGAACGACCGCACCTGCGAACTCGCCGGCGCAACGGCGAGCTCCACGATCTCGAGCTGCTGGTTGCCGAGCACGGCCGCCGGAACCTTCACCTGGTACCGCATCGTCCCGTAGGTCGGATCGTTGGGATTGCCGTTGCCGAACGGTCGCGGATCGGGCGCGCCAACGGCCGGCGTATCCGAAGGGTGGAAGAGGCAAGATTGCGCACTGGCGACGGTCGACGTCGCGAGCAACGCGAGAATGGCGGTGACGGAATGGTTCATGAGAGTCCTAGGTTGCTGGCAAGGCCGTGCGCCAGCGCCGCCCCGGACCCTCAACGGATTCTCATGTTTTTCAGACCGCCCCGCAGTTCCCTAGAACCGCTGCCGCACGGCCGTTCCGGCCCGGATCACGCCCGCGGCGAGATCGAATCCGAAGGCCTGCGTCGTGACCCCGACTCCGCGCATCGCCGAGCTCGCCATCACCGGCCAGGACAGCAGCGCTTCACCGGCGGCATCGGTGACCCCCGACACGAGCGGAAATGCGGTGAACGGCGGCACCAGCACGGGCGCATTGCCCGGCTGCAGCACGAACCAGGGCGGTCCTGAAAACGCCTCGGTCGCTGCGATGAGGAACACCGGCGAGCCGGTGGCGAGATGGCCGTTGGCGCGGAACAGGTAGCCGGGGACGTCGAGCCGCGCCGTGTGGTGCGGTGGGAACACGGCATCCGGATGGAGACCCGAGTACAGGCTCGCCGTGAACGGCGTATTGCCATAGCGCGAAACGACAGCGACCCCGCTCGGCGTGTCGACGAGTAGATCGACGAGCATCTGCCAACCGATGGTGCCCGTCGAGACCTCCACGATTGCCAGGTTGTCGTGCGACAACACGTAGCTCGACCCGAGCGCCGACGCCGCGCCACAGGCGTCGAGCGACGCCGACACGATGCTCGGCAGACTCGAACCACCCATCGCTCGCACCGACAGGGCGGAGCTGTGCGTCACGACACCGAGAAACACGTCCGAACCGTACGGCACGTCAACCGGCGTCGAGAACACGACCTCGATCTCCGGTTCCGCGACACCCCGCGGAGTCGGCACGTCGCGCTCACTCACGATTGCCGTGGTCCCCGGTGCCTGCGGTCCGCGGATCGTCGGACGATTGCTGTTGCCATCTTCGAGGTAGACGTGCAGATCGAACGTCTTCTCCGTGATCGGGTTCGCATCGCGGAGACGAATCACGGCACCACGCAGTCGGAACTTGTCCGGCGTCACGAACTCACCGATCCCGCGATACGACTCCGCCGGAATGCGCGCGATGGCCTCCGACAACACGCCATAGTTGATCGTCGTGAGCAGCACGTTGTCGGGCGGCATGCCCGTCAACAGGCCGACGCGTTCTTGCGCACCGACCCCGGCGACGAGCAGTGCGGAAGCGAACACACCAGCGGCGAAGCTGGCACGGATCTGGACAGGGCGTCTCATCACTGCACGTAACCCCGCCAAGACCACAGGTAACGACGTGCGCGGATCCGCACGACGCAGCGACCGATCCGACGTAACCTCGTTGCTCATGCGCGCTCTTGTGATCACGGCAGCCCTGGTCGGGCTGCTCGTTGCCGTTCCCGAGTCTGTTTCGGCCCAGGATTCCGGCCGGACTCACCACACCGAGAACGTCGTGCTCGTGACCCTCGACGGCATGCGCTGGGAGGAGGTCTTCCACGGCGCCGACAACCGCATGATGAACGTGGAAGACGGTGGCGTGAAAGACCTGCTCGCGACCCGACGCCGGTTCTGGCGCGGCACGCCGAAGGCCCGGCGCGAAGTCTTGATGCCATTCCTCTGGCACGTGATCGCGAAGGAGGGCCAGCTCTTCGGCGACCGTTCACGGCAGGTGACCGCGGCCGCTCGCAACCCGCACAAGTTCAGCTACCCGGGCTACAGCGAATTGCTCTGCGGCTTCGTCGACGAACGCATCAGGAGCAACAACAAGATCCCGAACCCCAACGTCACCGTCCTCGAGTTCTTGCAGCGGATACCGGACTACTCCGGCCGTATCGCCGCGTTCTCGGGCTGGGACGTGCACCCTTACATGATCAATGAAGAGCGCAGCGGCGTCTTCGTCGAGTCCGCGTTCGATCCGATCACGGTCGCCGCGACGCCCGAACGCCAGGCGATGCTGCAGGCGCAGGTCGATCACCTGCCGCGCTACTGGGAGCACTTCGCGTTCGACTCGCTCACCTTCGCCCGCGCGATGGAGTACCTGCGGGTCAAACGGCCGCGCGTGCTCTACCTCGCGCTCGGCGAAACCGACGAGTGGGCGCACGCCCGGCGCTACGATCTGTATCTGCAGATGGCGAACCGCAACGACCGGATGATTCGCGAACTTTGGGAATGGATTCAGGCCGATCCGCAGTATCGAGACAAGACGTCGCTGCTGATCACCGTCGATCACGGGCGCGGACGCGGCCCGCGCGACTGGACGGATCACGGCGCAAACGTGATCGGCGCAGCGAAGGTGTGGTTCGCCGTGATGGGACCGGACACCCAGGCGCTCGGCGTGCGTGAGAACGTGGCGACAACCCTCGGAATGACCGCGGCGACGGTCGCGGCGCTGCTCGGCGAAGACTATCGCGGGACGGACGAACGGATCGCGGGCCCGCTGCCCGACGTCATCCGCGAGTGAATCGCGCGGGTCACCGTGCCGGCAACGACCGCACGCTCGTGGCGTTCTTCTTGAGCACCCGAAACGTCGCGGCATCCCCGCGCTTCTGGACCGCGATCGTCTCCAGCCCCGCCGCGGTGCAGGCGGTCACGAGCGCATCGCGCGAGCGGATCCGCGGTCGCCCGAGGAGGCGATGATCGGGAGAACCGTCGGGCCGGCTCTCGGACCGGCCCTGGTCGGCGTTCTCTCGCACGAGCGCGAGGAACGCATACGGCAGCGCCCGCAGGTCGATCCCGATCGCGCGCGCCGCGCGCACCCAGGCGCCATCCGTGAACACCTCGGGTGGCGGCGCGGCGAAGAAGTGGCACCAGTCCTGGCCGGCCAACGCGGGACACGCCTCGGCGTGCGGACACGGCGCGACGACGCGGAACTCGCCGCGTAGCTCATCGCGCAACTCGGACAGCCGACGCGAGGTCGGGTGGTTGCCAGGCTCGACGATCACGACGATTCGGGCGCGAGCGATCAGGTCGCGAAGCGCCGCTCGACCACGTTCGTCGAGTTCTCCGAGCACGTGACTCACGAGCAGCACATCGGGATCTGCTGCCGTGACATCGGCGACCGAACGCGCCGGAACCGCAGGAAGTTCACGCCCGAACTCGCTCCTCGCGAACTCCATCGCATGCGGCGAGCGATCGTGAAAGCCGATCTCGGCCACGGTGAAGTGCGCCGCGAACCGCCGCGCCGCGATGCCCGAGCCGCAGCCGAAGTCCAGCACGCTCGGCGACTTCCCGACCGCGAGCCCACGGTCGATCGCTTCCGTCAGCGCCGCGTCCCACTTCCAACCGATGCGGGCCGCCAGCACCGCGTCGTAGGCGGCGAGATCCTCGGGTCCGCGCCAGTAGTCACGCAGCTCGTGCCCGCCACGTGAGTCGTCGAGGAACAGCTCACGCAACCGCCCGATGCGGTGCAGTTGGTCGTCGGAGAGTGGCGAGTCCGTCACGACGGTGGATGGTAGTGCGGTGACCGCGATCGCGCCCAGCGCAGCTTGAGTACGAGCAGGTAGAGCGCGGTCGGGAGCACGAGGATCAGCGACACCTGCGCCCGCACGCGATCACCGTCGAGGAACAGGTCGTACAACCCGTGGATCAGAACCGCGAGCGGCAGGCCGAGCAGAACCCAGAGCGCCGTCAGGCGACTGACGCGATGCAGCTTCACCATCGCGCAGAAGAACCCGAGGCTGCCCGTGCAGGCCGCGTGCAGCAGCGTCGCGGTGAACCCGCGCTGGATGAGCGCCGCGACGTCGCAGCCATACTGCGAATAGATGACGTTCTCGACCCCGGCGAAACCGAGCCCACAGGCCCCGCCGTAGACCGCGCCGTCGAGCGGCTCGTCGAGCTCGGCCATGCAGAGCAGCGGCATGAACGCGGCGAGCTTCCACATCTCTTCGTTCAACGCCGTGACGAAGAACGCATCGACGACCGGGGTCACGACGCCGAACCAGGACTCCAGCCAGGGCCTCGTGACGAGCACGCCGAGCACCGACAGCGCACCAAGCAGTACCGCAAGCGCGATGCACCACCACGGCTCGCGCTCGTGATCATCGTGGCGGTGGATCATCCACAGCCACAGCAGACAGGGTCCTGTCCCCAGCGGAATCGCGAGCCACAACGACACGATCGGGAATCTACCCGGGCCGGGAGCCGTTGCGACCCCGGGGCCTCGAACGGGCGCGCGGGGCGCCGTATCTCAGCGGCACTGCGCGATCGCGCGCGCAACGTAGACCGGCGCAACCTTGCGACGCCAGTAGACATCGAGGTCGGTGTTGTCCATCGTGCGCGCCGGCTTCATCGCGGCCTTGCCGGCCTCGGCGACGAGCTCGTCGGTGAGCTGCTTGCCGGCCAGCAGTTCCTCGGTCGCGGTCGCCGGCATCGCGTAGGACCCCGCACCACCGAGGCGAACGTTGGCCTTCTCGATCGTGCCGTCCTCGGCATACCAGAGGCACGCACCGACCCCGAGCACGGGGAAGTCGTACGTGTCACGCCGACGGAGCTTGGTGTACGCCGACTTCCAGTTGCCCGGCGCGGGCAAGATCAGCCGCGTAAGCAACTCCTCCGGCTTCTTGGTCAGATACTCGATGCCGTCGTCCTGGTAGAGGTCGACCGCGCTGATCTGCCGCGTGCCGTCGGTGCCCACGAGCTCCACTTGCGCCTCCATCGCACAGACGACCGGCACCGTGTCACTACTCTGCACGGCCCAGCACCGCGGCGAGCCGGGCGCAACCCAGCAAATCGCGCCTTCCTTCTTCATGCAGAAGTCGATCGACTCGCGCCATTCGAAGCTCTGGTCGTAGTAGGTGCAACGCGTGTCGAGCAGCAGGTTGCCGCCGATCGTGCCCATGTTGCGCAGCAGCGGCGTGCTGATCTCACGCACCGCGTGCGCAATCGCGGGATAGTGCTCCTTGATGTGCGGATCGTGCTCGATGGTCGACAGCTTGACCATCGCGCCGATCGCCACGCTGCCGTCATCGCGTACGTCGATCGCGTGCAGCTCGGGCAGGTCCTGGAGCGAGATCACATGGCGCGGCTCCTGATGGCGCCGCTTCATGTTGGGATACAGGTCCGTGCCGCCGGCGACGTACATCGCCGCCTTGCCGTGCTCGCTCGCGAGCGCGACCGCATCCGCCGCGGTCTTGGGCCGGTAGTACTCGAACGTGGGAAGTCGCAGCATCGTTCGTCTCCTACTTCGCGGCCTTCTTGGTGCGCTTGGGGTCGTTCTTGGCGCGGCCATCACCGCCCTGCCACGGCGTCTCGATCTCGAGCGACTCGCCGAAGTCGACGTTCGGCACGCCGTCGTCGCCGTTGGACGGACCGTGACGCTTGTCGTCGGCTTGCATCGCGGCGAACACCTTTTCGAACGACACGGGGATCTCATCGACCCGCACGCCGACCGCGTCGTACACCGCGTTGGCGACGGCGGGCATCATCGGCAGGAGCGGGCCCTGCCCGACCTCCTTGGCGCCGAACGGTCCGTTCTTGTCCGGGTCCTCGACGACGTAGGTCACGACATCGGGCATCTCGAGCGTCGTCGGGCTCTTGTACTCGAGCAGCGACGGGATCTTGTGGACGAAGATGCGCTGGCCCTTGTGCGAACGATCGCGATAGACCTGCTCCTCCATCATCGCCTCGCCGAGGCCCATGTAGACCGAACCCTCGATCTGCCCCATCGCGATCGCGGCGTTGAGCGCGCGACCGATGTCGTGCGCCATCCAGACCTTCGGCACACGGTAGACGCCGGTATCGGGATCGACCTCGACCTCGACGACCGCCGCGGAGTAGCTGTAGCTCGGGCTCGGCCCGACGCCACCGCCGCGGAACTTGGCCGGCGACGGCGGCGGCGCGTAGCTGCCGACGGTGCCGATCGTGCCGTTCTTGGCCTCCGCGACGCAGATCGCTTCCTGGAAGGTCATACCCACCTTGGGGTCCTGCGCGTCGAACACCTTCGACTCCGCGAACACGAGGCGGCCCATCGGCACCTCCAGCTTGTCCGCGACGGCGCGCGCAACGATCTCTCGCGCGCGCTCGGCCGCCTGCATCGCCGCGTTGACCGTCATGACGGGCAACGCGCGAGCTGTAGCTGCCGAGGTCGACCGGTGTGAGGTCGGTGTCGGCGGTAACGACTTTGATGTCGAGCGGATCGACGCCGAGCACCTCACCGATGATCCAGCCGAGAACGCTGTCGCTGCCCTGCCCGATGTCGGTGCTGCCGCAGAACGCGGTAACCAGGCCGCTGCGATCGAGCTGCAGCTGCACGCCCGAGTGCGGCATGCCGTTCCAGTAGATCGGCAGGCCCGCACCCGACAGGTAGCTGCTGCACGCGAGACCGAGGCCGCGGATCCAGCCGTCGGCCGTGCGCTCCTTCTTGCCGCGCCGCGCCTTCCAGCCCGAGCCTTCGACGACCTTCTCGATGCAGGTGCCGAGCCCCATCGAACCGATGCGCAGGAAGTTGGCCGTCAGCGAGTCGCGCGGCGCGAGGTTGTCGAGCCGGATCTTGGCCGGGTCGATCCCGAGATCACACGCGATCTTGTCGAGCTGCACTTCGAGGGCGAAGCGCGGCTGCGGCGTGCCGTGCCCGCGCTTGGGCCCGCACGGCGCCTTGCATGTGAAGAAACGCGCACCGCGGAAGTGGTAGTTGTCGACCGCGTAGGTCACGGTCTGCAGTGCGCCCGTGTAGAACGTGCTCGCCGTGCCGTAGCTGCCGTAGGCGCCGCCATCGAGGTAGCTCTGGAAGTCGAGCGCCGTGATCCGACCGGTCTTGTTGACGCCGATCTTGCTGCGCATCAGCACCGGATGCCGGCCGCGATGGCAGTAGAACACCTCTTCGCGCGTCAGCGCGATCTTGATCGGTCGGCCAGTCAGCATCGACATCTTGGCCGCCGCGATCTCGTGATTGAACGGATCGCTCTTGCCGCCGAAACCGCCACCGTTGGGGCATGCGATCACGCGGATGCGGTTGGCTGGCAGCGGATGCAGCACGCGGGCGAGCGCACGGTGCAGGTAGTGCGGCGTCTGCGTGCTCGACCAGATCGTGAGCTTGCCGTCCTTGTCGAAGTGCGCGAGCGTCGCGTGCTGCTCCATCGGCAGGTGCGTGTTGCCCTCGAAGAAGAACGTGTCCTCCCGCGTGTGCTCCGCGCGCGCGAAGCCATCGTCCAGATCGCCGAACTCGAGGTTCTCCAGGCGATGGATGTTGCCGCGCACACCGTAGTCGTGCAGCCGCGGCTCGTCGGTCGCCGCCGCTTCGTGGACGCCACCGATCGTCGGCAACTCGCGATACTCGATGTCGACCAGGCGGCACGCGTCCCACGCGGTCTCCTCCTCGGTCGCCGCGATCGCGACGACGGGATCCCCGACGAAGCGCACCTTGTCCGGACACAGCGCGTGCTCGTCCTGGCTCACGGGCAGGATGCCGAACGGCGTCGGCATGTCCTTGCCGGTCAGCACGCCCTTCACGCCCGGCAGCGCCGCGGCCTTGCTCGTGTCGATCGACACGATCTCGGCGTGCGCGACCGTGCTGCGCAGCAGCTTCATGTGGAGCATGCGTGGCAGCTTCAGGTCGTCGGCGAACTGCGTGAGGCCACTGACCTTGCTGCGGGCATCAACCTTGCGGATCGGCTTGCCGATCACGTTGAGCTCGTCGCTCTTCTTGTCGTGCTGCCACGGCGCGTCTTCGCGCGCGCGGCCCTTGGCCGCCACGCGGCCGGCGGGATCATCAAGAACCATAGATCGACTCCTTGCTCGGCTCCGCGTCTTCGCCGCGCATGCGCGCCGCCGCGAGTTCGACCGCTTCGAAGATCTTGAGGTAGCCCGTGCACCGGCAGATATTGCCCGCGAGATACTCCTTGATGTCGTCACGCGTCGGGCTCGGGTTCTCCTTCAGCAGCGCATCAGCCGCCATCAGGATGCCCGGCGTGCAGTAGCCGCACTGCGCTGCGCCGAGATCAGCAAACGTGTGCTGCAGCGGCGCGAGGTCGCTACCGACCGCGAGGCCTTCGACGGTGCGCACGTCCTTGCCGATCGCGTCGACCGCGAGCGACAGACAGCTCAGGATCGGGACACCGTCGACCTGGACCGTGCACGTGCCGCACTCACCCAGTTCGCAGCCGTGTTTCGTGCCCGTGAGTTCCATCTCCTCGCGCAAGACCTCGAGCAAGGTCTTGTGCGGCGCGAACGCCACCTCGTACGGCTCGCCGTTCACCTGGAACGTGGCGAGGAGCTTGCCTTTCTTGTCGCCTGCCTCGGTCATTGGGGCGAGCAGGATAGCCAAGGCCTCGGTGCCAGGACAGCACGAACGGGCCGGCGGCGAGCCCAGAGGGTGACAACGGGCGATTTACGGTCCGAACCAGGCCGCGCGAGACACCGGCTCGGCATGAACGCCGCTCTTCGTATCTGCCTGCTCGGTTCGACGCTGCTCGCCACCCCCGCGATCGCCCAGATCCCCGACGGCTGGATGATCGCCGGCTGCTATCGAATCACGACGACTCAACCATGCTCCGTGCCCGGTTTCGGCGGCCTCTTCGCGTTCGATCCACGCGGCCAGGCCGTCCACGAACTTACGGGCGTGCCGAACGAGATCCGCGGCGACGTACCCGCGAGCACGTTCATCCACGGCACGGATTTCGTGCTACGCGTCCCGAACTCTGATCTCGTGATCGCGAACGCCTGGGGCGACAGCACGATCGGCCAGCAGATGCCGGTGTTCGTGCTCGAGCTCGACGGCCTGAACGTCGTGGCCCGAGAACGCTACGACGTCGGCATCGTCGGCCCCGGCGCGTGGGGCGCGGCCGGACTCGCCCAGGCCGACATGCTGCCCGATGGCAAGGTGCTCCTCGCGGTCGATCCGCTGACGTTCCAGAGCGGCGAGACGTTCGCGAGCGCGGTGCTCGCCGTGCTCGACCCAACCGTGCCCGCCGGCAACCCCGGCGCGATCACCGTGGTGCCGGTCAACCCGCTGCCGACCGGCAGCCCCAACGCGATCGTCTACGACGAAGCACGCGGCGCCGTCTGGCTCGGCGTGGCGGACCAGACTACCAGCACCGTCTATCGCATCGACTACCCCGGTGGCGGCACGCCCGTCGCCGCGTTCACGCTGCCGCCACAGATCATCACCGGCCTCGCGCTGCAGCACGACGGCAAGCTGCTCGCGACGGGCTACGAGTTCCCGAGTGGCGCAGCCCGGCTCACACAACTCGACCCGGCTGGTCTCACGGCCACTCCGTTCTCGCAAGTCTCGAACCTGCTCTACGCCGAGACCGTGCACGTCGAACCCGCGACCGGTGACATCTACCTCGTCGCCGGTGCCGCATGCTCCAAGCGCGACGTCTACCGCATCACGCCGGGCGACCTGGCGACCGGCGTGCTGCAACCTGCGGTCGGCGACCCCGTCGGCGGCTGGGGCGTCGCGAGCGGCCTCGACCTCGATCCCAACCCGGAGGTGTTCGGCGAAGCCAGCGGTGCCGCGAGCCTCACGGTCAACTGGCAGGTCGCGCCGAATCCGACCGGCCTGCCACGCATCGGCAACACCGGTTTCGAACTCGAACTGCACGCGAGCACGGCCCCGCTGTTCGCCGGCGCCGTGCTCGGCCTCAGCAACACCGCGCCGCCCGTCGTACCCGGGATCCAGGTCCTGATCGACCCGCTCCTGAGCCTGCTGCTCGCCACCGGGACGGCCATGAGCGTGCCACTCGCGCTCCCGAACGACAGCAACCTCGTCGGATTGGAGGTCTTCGCGCAGGGAGTGTTCTTCGACCAGGCGCTACAGCTCGGGGCAACCGCCGGGGTACACGTCACGGTGATGCGTTAGAGCCCCGGCGATCCGGGCGCGTTGATCAGTCCTTCCGAGGCTGGTGCCGGGTACCGAACGCTCGTGGTTCTCTTCGCAGGTTGCGCGCGCCAAATCAACGCAATCGGCGACCGAACGAGGTCCCAGCTCGAACGGGCCGGGGACCGAGTCTCACACCCCCTGCCCGATCGTCGTCTCGACCGCCTCGGTCGTGACCACCCCCAGACCGTTCGCCGGCGGGTCGAGCACGAAGAACTGCGTCGAGAACTGCACGCCGAGGTATGCCTCGTTGAACGGCAGATCGAGGTTGATGGCGCCGAAGCCCTCGGTCGAGGTGACGAGCGGGTGCGAGATCGCGGTGCCGCTGTAGACGAAGCAGCCGGGAGCGCCGAAGCTGACAAGGTCGACCGGCGCGGGCAGGCGGCCGAAGCCGACACTCATGACCGCGAGCGAAGTCGCGGGGGCACCGGTGACCTCACAGGTGACGGTGCCCCCGACGCGCGGATCACCGAACGCGGTCTGCTGCGCACTCCCGCACGCGACGCCGTAGGTCTCGAGGCTGCCGGTCGCGAAGCAGAACTGCTGAGCGTAGGGCTCCCCCGTGCTCGTGATCGTCGAGCCGACCTGCTGGCCCGTCATCGAATAGACCTCGATCCGATTGTCGTCGATCACGAGAACACGATCGGCGGTAGCCTGGATGTGCTGGATGCCGTAGCCGACCGAGATCGCCGAACCCTGCAGGTTGGCGTCGCGGTCGTAGATCGAGACCGTCGCGAAGTTGTCGACGATGGTGAAGCAGTTCGAGAACAGCAGCACGTCGTATTCTTCGACGTAAGTCACGGGGATCGGCGCGCCGACCGCGTTGCCGTCGAGGTCGAACGTGCGCACCTGGTTGTCGTCGGTCACCAGAATGCGGTTGCCGTCGATCCGAACGCGCTGCGTCTCGGTGCCGGTCCTGAGGACCGGCGCGCCCTTCTGCGCCCCCGCCTTGTCGAAGATCCGCGTGCGATCCTGGTCGACGATGATGATGCGATCGTCGCTGACGACGACGTTCTGGCGATCGAGGCCCGTCTTCAGGATCGGCGCGCCCTGCGGCACCATATCCTTGTCGAAGATCTCGGTGCGGTTGTCATCGGTGATGACGATGCGATCCTTGGTCGTCTCGACCGTCTGGGGACTGTTCCCGGTACGGGTGACCGGCGCACCGACGGCGCCACCGCTGCGGTCGAACACGCGCACACGGTCGGTGTCGATGATGATGACGCGGTTGCCGCAGACCTTGACCTGCGGGCGCGAGGTGCCCGTCCGCGTAATCGGCGCGCCCTGGGCCGCCCCGTCCTTGTCGAAGATGCGCACGCGATCGTCATCGATGACGATCACGCGATCGCCGTCGACGATCACGCGCTGACGGCCCGTTCCCGTACGCGTGATCGGTGCACCCTTGGGCAGACCATCCTTGTCGAAGATCTGCACGGAGTTGTCGTCGGTAACGACGATGCGGCCGCCGGAGATCGTGACGCTCTGACGGAAGGTGCCGGAGTTGTTGATCGGCGAACCAATCGCGACGCCGTCCTTGTCGAAGATGCGCACCCGATCCGTGTCGATCACGACGACCCGGCCGTCCCCGATCGCGATGCTCTGGCGCTGGTTGCCGGTCTGCATGATCGCCGCGCCGATCTGGTTGCCATCGAGATCGAAGATCCGCACCCGGTCGTAGTCGATGGCGACGATCCGGTCCTCACCGAGCGCGACGGTCTGAAAGCTCCCGAGGTTCGGAATCAGGCTGCCGAGCAGCACCCCCGATCGGTCGAGGATCCGCGTCCCGGCGTTGTCCGTCACGACGATGCGCGGGCCGATCGTCGAGATCTTCGCGTTGGGGTAGTTGCCGAGCACGAGCCGGAACGTCTCGCTGCCCTGCTCGTCGACGACGCGCACGCTGTCGTCGTCGGTGACGACGTAGCCGCCGCAGGTGGTCGGATAGTTCTGAGCCGCTGCGGCGCCGGTGAGCATGCCGATCGCGGCGAGGGTGAGCTGACGCAAAGGGGTGGTGAGGCGGTTCATCGGTCGATCCTGGGTTCGCTGTGGCTGGTGGGTATGCAGCCAGTTCCGGCCGCACCCGCATCGGCGAGAACGAGCGCTCCCGGCCGCCCGGATTTCTGCCGCGATTCGCGGCGCGCTACCGCAGCAGCCGCAGGAAGTGCTCGAACACCACGACGTAGGCGTTCTGCTCGAACGCCTCGGCGCGCAGGAACTCGACCGGGAAGCCCGGCGTGCCGCGGAATGGGCGCAAGACCCAGGCCATCTGGATACCCGCGAACACGAACAGCACGAGCCAGGCGCGGAGCGCTACGCGGTGGCGCGGGTCCCGCGCGACGAGCGGCGCGTAATGCCGCGCAAGAACCTTCTGCGCGGCGAACGTCGCGACGGCAAACAACACGCCATCGAGCAAGGTCACGAGATACGGATCGAACACGCTCAGCGACACGAGCAACGTGAGCGGCGCGAGCGCCCCCAACGTCAGGCCGAGCGTCGCTTCGGCCGCGCAAATACCGCGCAGCGCGAGCCCGAGGTCCGCGCGCAGACCGAGCACGGTGTTGACGACGTAGAGGCTCGGCAGGCAGAGCAGCGTCGCCAGGACGACGAGCAGCGGCACCTTGATCGCGGCAAACACCGCGAGCCACGGCTCACCCGATGCGGCCCCGAGCACGTAGCCGACGAGTGCGGCGCCGCCCCCACCGAGCAGCGCGCACGTCGGCAGCGCGGGCAACGCTCGCGGCTCGCCCGCGAGCAGCGCGTTCGCGGCGGTGCGCATCAGGCGCCGAAGAGTTCACCGATCGTTCGCAGGATCGCGACGAGCGCGTTGTCCTCGGGCGCGCGCAGCCACGCGAACGGCACGCCGGGTCGGCCGAGGAACGGCCGTAGCAGCCAACCCATCTGCAGGCCGACGATCGCATAGACCACGCACCAGACCGTGAGGATGCGCCGCGCTTCCTTCTCGACCGCGACCAACGCTCGGCGCAGCACCGCGAAGCCGAGCAGACCGCCGATCGCGAAGAACAGCACGTTGAGCAACAGCAAGAACGGATAGCTGTCCGTGCTCGCACAGAAGAACGCAAACACCGGCCCGAGGCTCGCGGTCACCGCGAGGTGCACGAGCACCGAGAGCAGCAGCAGCCGCAGCATCATCCGGAAGTCGACCGGTAGTCGGTGCAGGGCAGAGAAGACGTAGAGCGACGGCATCGTGACGATCGCGGTGAGCAGGAACAGCAGCGGCACCTTGATCGCACTCGCGACGACGCGCAGCACCGGGGCATCGCCGCCGTGGAACAGCGCGTAGACGCCGATGCACGCGCCCGCGATGACACCGAGCGTCAGCCCGAGTTGGAGGAGCCGACGGAGCGGCACCGCAAGCGCCCCGTCGGGCGCGTTCTCGGCGGCAACGAAGCAGCCGCGCAGAACCCGGTCGAGCGTGGCGAGCCACGATTCGTTGACGTGCGTCAGAGAGTCGGACATGGGCGAATCCTATGGGCTTTGCAACGCAAAGTTAAGGCGACAGTCGGGCGCAGTCGGCCAATCCAACGAGCGCCGATTCGGCAGGTGGCCAGCCCATCTCGGCACGTGTCACGGTCCGGAGCGGCGATGCGTCCTTGCGACATCATCTCGCACCCGAACTCCCTAAGTGTCGGTCTGCCGGCAACTTCGTCGGGCCGCCGCCGGCTCCACGCCGGTTTTTCGAGAGGCGCATGTCCGAACGCAGCAGGGAACGGGCATTTCGAGAACGGGCCTCGCCCAGACCTCCGGGGCCACCCTCCGATCCCATGAAGAACCACACTCGGCGCGTTCTCGCTCTCCTGCTCGCAACGGTCACGGCCTCGTTCCTCGCGGCCCAGAACTGCGTCAACCTGATCCCGAACCCGAGCTTCGAGGACTACAGCAGTCGGCCGGCGGGCGTGAGCCAGATTGGCAACGCCCACCACTGGTCGAGGCCCACGGCTGGCACGAGCGACTACTACCACGTCGATGCCTACAGCAGCCTCGTCCGCATCCCGGACAACAGCCTGGGCACGCAGAGCACGCTCTGGGGTCGGGCCTACGCCGGGCTCTACCCCTTCGCGCAGACGGAACACACGAATCACGCGGAGTACTTGCAGGCACGGCTCGTGCAACGACTGGAGTCGGGCGTCACGTACGACTTCTCGATGTTCGTGAGCCTGGCCGACGAATCGCAGCAGGCGATCAATCAGATCGGCGCGCTGTTCACGAGCACGGCGATCAGCAGCACGATCTACGCCGCGTTCTCGGCGACTCCTCAGGTCGTGCACTCGGGCCATCCGATCACCGACCATCGCGGTTGGACCGAGATCCGGGGCTCGTTCGTCGCGAACGGTGACGAAGAGTACGTCACGATCGGTCGCTTCACGACGAACTACCAGTCCGTTCCGACGGAGCGCGGCACGCGCCCGAGCCCTTACTACTACCTCGACAACCTGTCGCTGCGGCGCCGCAATCACCCGCCGCAGTGCGTGGCGGTCGGGCAACCCGTGATCGAAATCGATGCCGGCGTGCCGTGGTCCGGGATCCTCGCATTCACGGATCCCGACGGTGATCCACTGACGCTGCAACTGCCGACCAATCTGCCCGACGGCATGGTGGTGCAGGCGTTCGGCGAGCACACCGCCAACGCAGGCGTCAACGTGACCTGGACGCCGGAGCCGATCCACGGCGGCGGCCGCTACTTCGTCGGCGTGACCGCATCCGACTGCCTCGACCAGCGGGCGCGCTGCAACCTCACGCTCGAGGTCAGGTCGCCGGCGTGCGCGCCGTTGCCGCCAGGAATGGTCGGCTGGTGGCGCGGCTACAGCCTCGAGGACTGGGCCACCAACCACGACGGTGCGTGGAGCAGCACCTTCGTCCAATGCACTGCGTTCGTCCGCGACGCGTTGGTACTCGGCAGGAACCAGTACGTCACCGTGACGGACAGTCCGACGCTGGACTTCGTCGATCCCTTCAACCACTCCACCAACGAGGAGTTCAGCATCGACGCGTGGATCAGACCCGCGACGATCTCCGGCAAACGTGCGATCGTCAGCCACGTCGATCCGACGGACTGGGGGTTCGACTTCTTCCTCGAGAACGGCCGCCTGCGGCTCGGCCTCGTCGCGAACGGCCACGTGTTCTACTACGACGCGCAGCACGTGCCGCTCGCCCAGGACCGCTGGACTCTCGTGGCCGTGACCGCCAGCGTCACGCCGGTGCTGACGATCGCGGGCACCACGAACACCATCGAGTTCTATGTCGACGGTCAACTCGTGCCGACCATCGAAAGCAACTCCTACGCCAACGTCGTGCCGTCGAACAACCCGAGCGACCTCTACATCGGCCACAGCACGCTCGCGGGCACGGGCGGCAACCACAACCGCGGTTTCGAAGGCGGCATGGACGAAGTCGAGTTCTTCCATCGCGTGCTGCAGCCGAACGAGATCCAGGCGCTCTACGAAGCGGGCACGACGGGCAAGTGCCCGCCACTCGCGTCGGGGCAGGGTTCGGGCTCGGGCTCCGGTGTGAGCTGGGCGAGCAACCGCGCGATGCTCGGCACGACGTGGCAGATGCAGGTCACGGCGAGTCAGGCCCCCGACGCATTCGCGGCGCTACTCATCGGCGACACGCTCGAACCCACGAACATCCCCGGCGTCGGTGGTTTCGGCATCGACCTGTTCTCGGGCTACAGCGCGCTGCTGGGAACGACCGTGCTGACCGGCAACGGGGCGGGCACGTTCACGATGGCAGTGCCGGCACACCCGACCTTCCTGCAGCTGCCGCCGTTCTACGTGCAGCCAGCGGTGATCAGCAGCCAGGGCCTGCTCGTCGCCAACGTCGATCGCCTGCAGATCGTCGCACCTGATTCCTTCACCGAGATCGATCGAACGATCGATCACCAGTCGCACGGTGGCTGGACGAAGATCGGTCACGACGCCGTGCGACTCGGCGACAGCGCCACGTCACCAGAACGCCGCGTGCTCGTCACGGGCGGCTTTCCGTCACTCAACGGCATCGCCGTGCCGGCATTCTTCGAGGTCGCCGGCTCGGCCGACGTCGAAACGTTCGATCCGACGTCGCAGAGCTACACACCGCTGTCACCGATGCTCGAAGTTCGCGCGCACCATCGCTCGGTGCTGCTGCCGGACGGCCGGGTGCTCGTGATCGGCGGCTTCGGCGACCAGCGTCAGGCGCTCGCACACTGCGAGATCTTCGATCCGGCGCTCAGCACGTTCCAGGTCGCGGCACCGATGCACACCGCGCGAGCGGGTCACGCGGCGACCGTGCTCCCCGACGGCCGGGTGCTCGTGACGGGCGGTTCGACGACGACGCAGGGGACCAGCATCGAAGCGATCCTCGCGGGCATCACGAACACCGCGGAGATCTACGACCCGGCCACGGGACGGTGGACGGCGATCGCAGCGATGGGCAGCCCGCGTTACGCGCATACCCAGACGCTGCTCGCGGACGGTTCGGTGCTGCTCGTCGGCGGGATCGAGGACGACGGGGCGGTTCTCGGGGGACCTCTCGGCCGGCAACCGATCGTGACCGCCACGTGCGAGCGCTTCATTGGCGGCACGTTCGAGTTCGTCGCCGATCTGTCGGCCGGCACGGTCGGTCACGGCGCGAGCCGACTCGCGGACGGGCGACTGCTCGTGACGGGCGGCTACGTGGCGAACGGCGGGCTCGCCGCAACCGACCGCTGCGAGGTCTTCGACCCGGTGACGGTAAAGTGGAGCACCACGCAGAGCCTGCCGAGCCCGCTCGCCGAGCACGTCCAGGTAACGGTGCAGAACGGCAAGGCAGTCGTCGCCGGCGGCCACGACGGACCGTTCTGGGGATCGGCCTCCGGCGTGCACGACGGCACGACGTTCACGGTGATCCAGGGTCCGAGCCACGGCAGCTGGGTCGAGCGCCGACACGGCATGCGCGCCGTCGAACTCCACGATGGTGGCGTGCTCCTATGCGGCGGTCACGTCGGCACGGCGACCGACAGCGACTGGCTGTTCACGCCGGGGAACTGAGGGAGGTCCGTCAGTCGGTGTCGGGGCGCCCGGGTTCCTGGTGCTCGGCGACCCCCTGCCGCACGCCGGGCAGCCCGGCAATTCCGAGGCTCGCATCGACCCCGCCCGTCACCATGCCGAGAAACCGGCCCTGCCGATCGAACATCGGCGCGCCGCTCGCGCCCTTCCGACCAGGGCAGGTCGTGAACACGGCGCGCTGCGCGAACCGGCCGGCCATGAGCAGCATGCCGCCGCGATAGATCGTCGCGCTCGTCGGCGGCCCCGTGACCCGCCCGACAGCGAAACCAATGCGGCGCGGATCGTGCGGCCAACCGTCGGGATGCTGGAAGTGCGGCACGTAGACCGACTCGTCGATGCGGACGCCATCGAAGCGCACACGAACGGGCGGCAGATCGAGCACCCGCTCGACGCGCAGCCAGGCGTAGTCGCTGAGTACGGTGCGACTCCCCTGCCCCATCACGTCATCGTGTTCGCCGGGGTCGCCGATGCGCTCGACGGTGACGCGATCGCGGCCGCCTTGCTCACGCGAGTCGACGACGATGTGACCGCGGTCATCGACGAGGACGAGCTGGAGTTGCTGACCGACGAGCCCCGCCGGCTTGCCGAAATCCTCGAGGTTGTGGCGACACGTGATGATGCGATCGCGGCCAGGCCCCACGAACGCAGTGGCCGAGGCCGCAGGTCCGAGGTTGCGCGGCGCACCCGCACGTCGCAGATCGTCGACCAGGATCGCGTAGAGCCGCTCGTCGCTGGCGCTCATCGTGCCATCCCGACGACGCTGAGCCACGAGCGCCTCGATCTCCGGGATGCGTTCGGGGCCGTGGACCTCGGCGCGCGCAGGCGGGAACAGGATCAGGCGCAGCGCCGAGCGGGCTGCGGCTTCGACGGCGCGCGGCACGCGTTCGTCATCCGGCGGTACGTAGTGGCCTGCCGCGCTGCACCCGAACAGCACAGTGACGGTTCCGGCCGCGAACAGGAGCCTCACGCTACGCATACCCTTCCACCTCCCCCTCACCCTTCGCACCGTCTTCGAGCGCCCGAAACGTCATCACGATCCGAATCGCATCGTAGGAAACGTCCCCGCCGAGCGCCTCGAACACGAGCTTGAGTCGCCCGCCGGCCGTCGCTGTGACCTCGGCGATCGCAGTCGCGACGCGTTCCTGATCCGGAAGCGGCACCCACGGCGTGATGCTGTCCGGGCGCTCGCTGCGGAGCCAGTTGCAGAGGTACTTCACGACGGTGTTCGGAGTCCGGCCGACCTCGGCCGCGACCTCTTCGATCGAACGCCCCAGCGCGAAACCCGCCGCCGCCGTTGCAAGGGTCGCCGCCCGACCGCCAGTCGAAGGGTCGGCCTCCGACTCGACGACGACCCGCGACTCCGACTCTCGCAGTCCCGAACTCGGCGAGTCTGCAGCAGCAGCCGTCGGCGTCGCATCGGTCGCGAGTTCGTGGTCGTTGCAGTGCTCCGCGATGGCGCCGAGGAACGCGGCCCCGAACGCCTCGAGCTTCTTCTGCCCGACCCCACGCGCGGCCAGGAACGCCGCGGGCGTACTCGGCCGGCGCCGCGCGAGGTCCTCCAGCGTCGCATCGGAGAACACGACGTAGGGCGGCACGCCGAGGTCCGTCGCGAGCTTGCGGCGCAGCTGCCGCAGAACTTCGAACAACTCCCCCTCGGCCGGCGTCAGCTCGGCCTCGACGACGGCCGCCTTACCGCTGCTGCGCCGCGACCGCCGCGGCTTCGCAGTCAGCGCCGCCTTCGAGACGCGCAGCTCGATCTCGCGTTCGCCGCGCAGCACTTCGCCGGCCGTCGCGCCGAGACCGAGCACCGGATACTCCCCCTCGCTGCGCACGAGCACGCCTTGATCGACGAGCTGGTCGACGTAGTTGCCGAGCAACATCGCCGAGACCTCGGCGCAGATCCCGAACGTCGGAATCTGGTCGTGACCGCGTTGCAGCACCTTCTCGTTCTTGCTGCCGCGCAGCACGTCGATCACGTAGGCCCGGCCAAAACGCTGCCCAGTGCGATACACCGCGGACAGGATCTTCTGCGCCATGACGCTGCTGTCGGGCACCGTCTCGAGTTCGTCGAGACAGACGTCGCAAGCGCCGCAGCCCTGGATCGTGCCATTACTGGCCGCGACATCGGGCGGCGCGTAGTCCTGCCCGAAGTGCGCACTCAACGCCTCGTGCCGACAGCGCGCGAGCCCCGCGAACCTCTGCATGTGCGACAGCAGATCGAGCTGTGCCGCAAGAGCCTCCGGATCGCCGCCGTGCTCCTGGCTGCTGCGCTGCATCACGGTCCGCCACTTCGCGGCATCCGCGTTGGAGTAGAGCAACAGACACTCCGCCGGCAGCCCGTCACGCCCCGCGCGCCCCGTCTCCTGCTGGTAGTGCTCGAGACTCTTCGGCATCGCCGCGTGCACGACGAGACGCACGTCACTGCGATCGATCCCCATGCCGAACGCCACGGTCGCGACGACGACGTCGAGCTTCTCCGCGCGGAAGTCGGCGCTGATCTGCGTGCGTTCGCCCGCGCCGAGCCCGGCGTGGTAGGCACGCGCGTCGATGCCGCGCTTCTGCAGCGCCGCGGCGAGCGACTCGGTGTCCTTGCGCGCGATGCAGTAGATGATCGCGGCGCTGCCCGGATGCCGCGCGGCGGCCTCGGCGACCTGATCCGTGAGCGACTGCCGCGGCAGCACGCGATAGCACAGCTCCGGGCGATCGAACGTACCGACGAGCACGCGTGGTGATCGCAGGTGCAGCTGCGCGCTGATGTCGTCGCGCACGCGCGGCGTCGCCGTCGCCGTATAGGCCTGGAACGGCACGTTGGGCAATCGCTCGCGCAGCTCCGCCATCCGACGATACTCGGGGCGGAAGTCGTGGCCCCACTGGCTGATGCAGTGCGCCTCGTCGATCGCGACGGCGCCGACATCCTGCTGGCCGAGCCAATCGAAGAACCAGTCCGAGAACAACCGCTCCGGCGCGACGAACAACAGCCGCAGCTCACCCGAGTTCATGAGCCGCTGCAGCTCGGCGCGGCCCTTGCTGTCGAGGTTGGCGTGCGACGCCGCCGCGGGCACGCCGTTGAGACGGAGCCCGTCGACCTGGTCCTGCATGAGCGCGATCAGCGGGGAGACGACGAGCGTGAGCCGATCGGTCACGAGCGCGGGCAGCTGGTAACACAGCGACTTGCCACCGCCCGTCGGCATGACAACGAGCGCATCCTCGCCATCGAGCGCTGCGTCGATCGCGGCACGCTGATTCGGTCGCAGTTCCGAGAACCCGAACCAGCGCTCGAGGTGTTCGCGGATCGCGGCGTCACGATCGGGGATGTCAGCGGGAGAACTCACGGCTCGCGGTGTAACCGTGCACCGGCGCAAGGCAAGGTTACGTTCGGATCCCGTCGAGGCAGCTATTTCCAGTGGACGTAATCACGGCGATCCCGCAGTCTCCGGCACCACAGACCCGCCGGCGCCCGGCCGGCCGCATTGAAACCATGAAAGCATCCGCCCGTCATATCCTCGTCGACTCCGAAGCGACCTGCCTCGACCTCAAGCAGCAGATCGCCGACGGCGCCGACTTCGCCGATCTTGCAAAGAAGCACTCGTCCTGCCCCTCGGGCCAGCGCGGCGGCGATCTCGGCAGCTTCGGTCAAGGCCAGATGGTGCCCGAGTTCGACACAGTCGTCTTCAACGACGAGGTCGGCGTAGTGCATGGCCCGGTGAAGACGCAGTTCGGCTACCACCTGCTCGAAGTCACCGAGCGCAGCTGACGCGCGGCCGATCTACCCCGCGGCCTATCGGATCGCGTCGTAGATCACGTGCCCACCTCCGGGCGCGTAGTCGTTGACCTCGTCGTTGACGAACACGAGGCGCAGCCGCGCGGCACTCGGCGCGATCCCGTCGATCGCGCTCCATGGAATCGCGATCTCACACTCGGTGACGTTCACGCGCGGCGCCGCCTGCACGAGTCCGAGCGATCCCGTATTGAACACGGCCGCCGACTGTGTGAACAACTCGTCGCCCGCGAGCAGTAGGTCGCTGCCGATGCCACCGATCGACCAGCCGGTCGCGGCGTTGTCGTCGAGGTCGAAGAAGATCAGCGTGCGCGAGAACGGATACGCCGGCGAACCGTCGAGATTGAACGCATTGGCCGAACGGAACCGGAGGTAGACGCTGGCCTCATCGTTCTGCACCGCGATGTCGAGCCAATCGGGCCCGGCCGAATCCGGCACGTCGTCCGGATCGAGGAGCAGCGTCGGGGTGCCGGCCCAGTCGTCGAACACGCCGTCTATGACGATCGGCTGCCGCGGCAACGCCGTCAGGGTGACACGGTTCTGCTCTTCGTGACCCAGCGCATCGAACGCGCGCAAACACAGCCAGTAGGACTGGCCATTCGTAAGCCCGTCGATCGTCGCCTCGAACGGGTAGACCGCCGGTCCGATACCCTGAGCATAGCCGCCGCCGACTCCGGGTGTCAGCACGCGCCGCTCCGCAGCCGTGAGCGACGGGTCCGCCAGGAAGTCGAACGGCGAGTCCTGCACGTAGAGCGCGTAGCCCACGCGACTCTGATCCTGCGCGACGTCCCAGTGCACGGTCACGCTCTGATCGCCCGCCGTCACGCGCTGCAATCCGACGCGCGGGGTCGGCGCGATCGCGGGGGTCGGAAACGGCAGGATGTTGTCGTTGTAGGTGCTCGACCAGACCGGCGCGCGCGCGTCGGGCGTGACCTGGTCCATCGCGAAGCGGTTCGGCAGCGCGACGCCCGCATCGGTGAGGTAGTGCGCGAACCCGGCCGTGAGCTGCGCCTCGACGACGTCCTCGACGAGCGTCGAGAAACCGACCATCGATTGGCCGAGCAACGTACCGTGCTCGATCCCCGGGCCTTCGGCGTAGCCGAGACTCAGCACGCGGAAGCCATCAGGCCGCCCGGCTTCGGCCAGCAGCTTCGGGGCGAAGTTGTGCTTGTTGTCCGCGGAGAAGTACGCGTGGTATTGGTGCGCGTGGCTCGAGTCGAGCCGATAGCTCTCGACCAACACGAGATCGACGTGCTCTCGCGTCGTCGCCGCGTAGTGCGGGATCCGCGGATCGAAGAAGAACATGCCGCGGTTCTGCAGCGCGAGTTTGTCGGGATACCGCGCCTTGAACCGCTGAGTGAACGCGAGGAAGCCCGGCGCCGTCCACTCGAACTCGCTCTGGTTGAAGCTCGAAGAGTCGGTGTAGTAGTTGGGCGCACACGTGTCGAACGTGTCGTAGAACAACCCGTCGCACGAAAACCCACGACCGTGATCCACGGTGAGCAGTTCGCGCATGCCAGGCTGCGCGTCGACGCCGTCGAGTTCCATCGCATCGAGCACTTCAAACCACTGCGGATCCCCCGCGTTGACGAAGCAGCCGCCGAACGCGCTGTTGCGATCGGGCAGCCCATCGCCCGTATCGGTCGGACTGCGATCGACGGAGTTGTCATCGAGATACCACGACGCGAAGCGCGGCCCCGTCGGGCTATTGGTCACGCTGCCGAGCGGCGGCAGACCGGTGAGCGGCTGGCCATCGGCGTTCGGCCCGCGCGGATCGATCCGAGGACCGGTCGCGTCGCCGACGAACCGCGGATCGAGCAGCATCTGCGAGTCGGTGAGCCCGACCGTTCGCAGGTCCTCGCCGACCGAGATGTAGGCGAGCACGATCACGTCGTCGGCGGGATCGAACGGATCGCGCCCGAGCTGCAGCTCACGAATCGTGGCGGCATCCAATCCACCGGAGGACGGATGCACGACGACGAGGTCGTGCTGCTTCGCGAGTTCCATCGTGCCGGCGTCGATCGGCCCGTAGTGAACCATCGGGTGCTGCACGCGCATGGCGGCGGCGCGCAGGTTGTCGAGTGCTGGAACCTCGACGACCACCGGCGCGGCGATGCCATCATCGCGGCTCGCCGTGACGCGCAGACGCGCAGCCGACGTGGTCCGGAAGCCGAGGTCGGCAACCGAGTCCCACGGCAAGGTGATCGTCCGGCCAACGACCGCAGTCGCGACGCTCGTCAGGTCGATCGCCGGTGCCAGTGACAGCGGACGCCACGTCGACCCGTCGTAGGTGCACTCGACCGCAAGTGCGACGGGCAGACCCTCCGGATCGGTCAGCGTCACCTCCAGCGCGACGATGCCCGACGGCGCATCCGGGAACGCCACTGTGGCCGTCACCGGCAACGCGTCCCCGCCGCCACTGCCATCGCTGCCGTCGGATCCGCTCCAGCAGGCGGCGAACAAGAACAGAACGATCAGACCAACGACACGCATTGCAGGATTCCCCCTAGGGATCGACCCGCAACCGTCACGACTGAAGCTGCGCGACAGCTGCGGTCCGTCACGCCCATGCCATCGGGTGTTCGCTACCCGTCGCGGTTCTCGCGTGTCGGTGGTTCGGCGGGCGGCAGCAACACCCAATCGTTGCGCAGGAAGTGATCGCGCACCCACCGATCGGCCACGTACCACTCGTAGCGCAGGGCTTTGTGCAGCGGTCGAAGGTCGACGATGGTCCAGCTTTTCGCGTCGGCGAGTTCACGTATCACCCGATTGCGATCACTCTGCTCGAGATCGTCAACGACGTTCTCGCCGTCCTGCTCGAAGCGCGCCATGCAGTCGATGTGCAGCGACCGCACGCCGTGCAGTTCACACAGTTCCGCGAGCGTGTTGCCGAGCTCGTAGTTCATCAGCGGGCTCAAGCCGCGCCCCGTGTGTACGCCACCCATCTTCACGAACAGTCGATCGCGGCCCCACCGAAACGCCGTGCGCTCGAGTCCGCGCTGCAGGCACCGCTTCATGTTCCGGATGCGACGCCGGTTCGAGCGCCACCAATCACCGATCCCGTAGAGCCGGTAGATCTCGAGCGACTCGCGCACGTCGGCGGCGACGGCTCGCGCACCCGGACCGCAGTCATCGAGCGCCTCGAGATACTCTGACAACGTCGCACTCGCGGGCATCGTCGCCGTCGCGCGCTGCGATCGATCGTCGTCACCGCGCTCGACCTCGCTCGCCATGAGTGCATCGAGCTCGGCAACGGTGGCGTCGAGCCGAGCCCGCAGGCGATCACGGTTCGCCGCGGGCAACTGCGCGTGCGCCTGGGTCAACACCGGGCCGAGGCCGTAGATGAACTCTTGATCGAGCCCGATCAGCTGCCAATCGCGCTCGGCCGCGACGCGGAGGAACGTGGCATCGCTCTCATTGATGAAGAACGGAATTGCGGACCGCGTGTAGTCCGGGGTGGGCCGACACCATTTCGTGTTCAACTCGCGCAGCGACTGCGCCACCGTCCCGGGCTGCTCACAGAAGCCACTGAGGATCTCTGCTGCCGTCGGCCCGACCTCGAGCCCGAAACGGCGACAACCCGCCGCATGCAGGACCGGGATGACCATCCGCGTGAACTCCGAGAGGCGCTTACTGCCGTGATACTCACCGAGTAGGACGACATGATGGGTCGCCAGTTCGCGCCTCACGAAGTCGGCACCCTTACCGGCGAGCCCGCCCGCCGTGATATCGAAACGGTGCGCGTGCGACCGCAGCACCTCGCTGGTCAACGCAGGCTTCGCCTGCTTGCCCTGCGCCGAAGCGCTCGCCACGGCGGGTAGTCCGCAGACCGCCACCAGAACGGTAGCCATCACCGGCCGCTTCGCAGTCGTCACTTCGCTTCCTCCGTTTCGCCGAGAATCATGATCTTCTGCCAGATCTTGCGCGAGAGCGAGGTCGTCAGATCCTCGACCTCGTCAATCGCGGCGAGCGCGACGCTATCCGGGAATCGTTGGCCATAGAGCGCGGCAAGTTTCCCCATCAGCGCGAGCATCTCGGAGCAGTAGTCGAGGTATCGACTCAGCTCGAACCGCGAGAGGCCACGCTCCGGCGAAGACCGCGTCTTGCCACCGCCGCGCAGCAGCCGATCGGGATCCTTGGTGAGCTGGTGCATGTCGACGATGTGCGCCATCGAGCGCACCTCGTGCAACGCCTCCAGGCAACGCCGCCGCCGACTGCGCTGTTCGAGCGACAGCGCGAACACGGCACCCGCACCGAGGAAGAACGCCATCGACAACGCGGTCTCGAGCGTCGCAACGATTTCACTGATCGCCCAGCTGCCGAACCCCGTTTCCGGCCTGGCCGACCAGAACAACAGGACCAGCGCGATCAAAGCAACCGCGATCAGGGCCATCGAGGCAACACGTGGCCCGAGCGCCGGCCGACCGATCGCGGCGCTGCGCTCGGCATGCGAACGCGCCAGCTCGACAAGATCGTCGGCCACGCGGCCGAGGTTCGCGTCGGGGAACCGTTCCCGGATCCGGCCCCGCAACCGTTCGACCGTCGTGATGATCTTCGCGGCATCGAGTTCACGAAACATGCCGCGAGCGTAGCGCTGCGTTCGTATCATCCCAGGCGAAGGCTCGATCCACGCCGACCGCCTGGTCTTCCAACGCGCTCATGAAACGCGACCGCACGCTGCTGCTCTGCGCCCTCATACTGCTCGCCGCCGGCGGGCTCTGGCTCGCGTTCGGTGGGCTGGAGACACCGACGCCACTGACCGACGACCGGACAGGCGGCGAGCCGGCGGCAGCCGACGCCGCGGACTCGAGGGTCCAACCGAAAGACGCGCCGTCGTCGCCTGTCGCGGTGCGCGAAGAGCTGCCCGCCACCCCCCCCACGATGGCCGGCCCCGACTCGCTGATGCTGCGCGGTCGCTGCATCGACGACCTGACCCGCGACCCACTGCCGAACGTCCAGGTCACGCTCTACATCGATCGTGGCCTTGAAGGCGCCGACCAAGGCAACGGCAGCGGCAACCCTTCCTCCGAGCTGCCCGACGAACCACCCGTCGCCACGCTCACGACCGCAGCCGATGGCCGATTCGAGTTCGCGCAGGCGTTCGATGCCTGGCAGGACACGCTCATCATCCACATCGCAGCCCGCGGCTTCGTCACGCGGATGGGGCGCTGGTCCCGACCGACGCCAGGGGATTCGATCGACGTCGGTGACGTTCCGCTGCGACACTCGATCGCGGTCCAGGGACGAGTCGTCGACCGGGAAAACGCGCCCGTGGCAGATGTCGCGGTGATGTTCGTCTACCTCGAGCTCGAAGGCGGACACGAACTCAAGGCCGAGCACTTCCTGCGCGCAACAAGTGATGCCGAGGGCCGTTTCACCTTCACGAACCCCGCGTTCCCCGGCGAATGGTGGATCGGTGCCGAACTCACCGGCCCCCTCGTCGAGCCGCGATCGGTCAAGCTCGGGCCGGAACTCACCGACTACGAGCTACGAGTTGTCGTCGAGCGACCTGATCCGCGGTTCGACATCGAAGGCACGGTCGTCGACTGGCAGAACCGGCCACTTGCCGGCGCCCGGCTCAGCGTCAGCGGCGAAGGCTTCATCGGCCGCGGCCGCAGCGGCGCCGACGGGCGCTTCACGATCCGGCGCGCCGGGCCGATCCCCGACAACGGCAAGCCCGGCACCCGGCTGAGCTGCTCGTTGCCCGGCGGCTTGCATCATCGCGTGCGCCCGACCGGCGAGGATCGGATACCGTGGGGCGCGGACGGGGTCGAGGTGGTGATGCGTCGACTCGCGCAACGCAACGTGCGCGTCATCGATGGCGCTGGCCAGCCGGTCGAGAGCTACGCGCTCTTTGTCTTGCGCGGTAAGGAACGACGACAGGTCTACCGCAGCCTGCTACGCCGCGGGCGCCATCCCGACGGCCGGTGCAGTCTCGACGGCCTGCACGGAGGCCCCCACGTGCTGCTCGTCGCGCCGCGCGATCCAGCCCTCGCGACCACCGGTCTCGTGCCCTTCGAAGTCGACCTCGACGCTCCCGCTACGGAGATCACCGTCGAACTCGGGGCGCCCGTTCCAACGACCGTGCACGTCGCCACGGTGGCCGGCACGGCGCTCGCGGACAGTCAGATCGAGCTGCTCCTCGATCTCGGCGCGAAGTCTGCGACACCGACTTCCCGGGCCGTACCGCTCGCGGACGCCGATCGCAGCCTCCGATCGGCAGAACACGTGATCGTCGCGAGTGCGACGACCGATTCCGACGGCAACGCGCATTTCGCCGCGCCGCCGGGTCGCTGGACCGTGCGTGCATCGAGCGAGCAGCATCTCACCGTCGTGAAGCCGCTCGTCGTACGAGCACCCGCAGCATCGCTGCACCTGACGGTGGCGGCGGCCGCCAGCATTCGCGGTCGACTGACACCGCCCACGGCACTGGCAACGTTCCGCGAGCTCGCGAAGGACGGGGAGGAGCCGCTCGCCGTAATCGTGACGCCGGACGGCGGCGAACCGCGACCACCGGCGCTCGTCGACGACACCGGCAGCTTTCGCATCGGTGGCCTGGCGGCCGGCAGCTACACGGTGGCTTTTCGCCACTGGCTACGCACGAGCGAGGCGCAGGCGCGCAGCGTCACGCAGCCGGCGACCACCGCCGAACTCGGACCCGGTGAGGCGCGCGAGCTGACGATCGATCTCTCGACCATGCTGCCGGGCACGGTGCATGGGCGTGTCGTCGCGGGCGGCGAACCACTGCGCGACGTGCATTGCTTCCTCCGACCGCGTGGATCCCGATTGATGGGCCAGCGAGTCGGCACCGACGTGAACGGCCATTACTCGGGACTCGTGCCACCAGCCGACTACGGGTTCTCGATCACCTATCCGGCGCAGCCGGGCCCGGGGTGGGTCGTCATCCGACTCCCCGACGAGTGGACGCTGCGGCCCGGAGAAACCCGAGAGCAGAACTTCGACCTGCCGCTGCGTCGCGTGAGGGTGCGAATCACGGACGGGGCAGACCTGCCAGTCGCCGATCTGCAGGTCCGGGTCGTGGCCAAAGGCTACTTCCAGCCCGGCGGACTGACGACGAACGCGAGTGGGCTGGTCGAGATCTTTCCCGCACCACTCGAGGCGTTTCGACTGCGCGCCGAGATCAATGGCGAGAAGGTCGAGCTCGGCCCGGTCGATCTGCCGGCCGGCATCACGACCGGCGAAGTCACCGTGAAGGTACCGGATTAATCGTCGCTGTGGGCGCCGCCGAACCGGCGCGTTGCCACAGCGGTTGGTCGCCATGGCAGGGACGTCGCAGCTCAGCGCTTGTTGCGCACGAGATCGCGCAGTTCGCGCAGCAGCTTCTCCAGCCTGGCAACGCGTTTCTCGAGCTTTGCGACCCGCTGCTCGACATCCGGCTTCGCGCCGGCCTTGGGCTTGTCGCTCTCGACGACGAGCTTCATCGCCGCCGCGACCTCGAACCGGAGGCCGCGAACCACGATCCGATCAGCGCCCGCGGCACCCACCGTCAGACGGGGACCATGGGCCGCGGCGATCATCGGCCGCAACAGGTTGACCGTGACCGTCGCACTCTGATGCTGCAACTCGTAGAACGCGACAACCGGCAGTCGACCGTGAGGCCTGGCAATCAGATCCGCCACCTCGACCGGCGTCGCCGCCGCGAGCACCTCGCGCGAACGCGGTCCACGCAGCGACACGACCTCGTAGACGCCCTTCTCGGGATCGATTGGCAACATCGCCAGAGAATGTGGGTAGAGCACGTTGGCAAGAGTTGCGACCGCATCGTCGCGCTTGATGGCGAGCGGCGCCACGAGCTCGATCGGCCCGAACCCGGATGCAACCGTCCGATCTGCGCAGATGAGGTTTTGCCCAGAGAACTTCCCGATCATCTGAAGCAGCGCCTTCACCTCGAACTTGCCGGGTGGAATCGTGAGCTGCTCGGGCCGCTCCTGCGCGAGGGCGAGCGGTACAACGGTCAACGCGACGACGACAGCGGCGATGCGTGGCTGGTTCATGACGGCTTGCTGGGTTCGAGGGATCGCACCCAGACTCTCCGCGTCATGGCCCGATCCGTCAACGAGCCCAGGGTAATCCCGAATCGAGGCGAAGTTCAGGGACGGCACCGCTGCGCGCCGATAGGCCCCGAATGCGCCCTGTCACGCCGACGACTCGATCTTCGCTGCATCCCACCCTGCTCACCGTGACGCTGGCGCTCGCCGCCTGTTCGGGCGGTGGTGGCGGCGGCGTCGCGGGCGCCGGCGACTTTCAGACCTCCTCGACGGGACTCGAGGGTGGCGAAATCGTCAGCCTCGGCGGCGAGGACGGCGTAACGGTCTACGCGGGCACGGCAGCGCGCGGCGTCTTCCGCAGTACGAACGGTGGCGGCGCCTGGACCGCCGCGAGCGATGGCCTGCCTGACGCGGTGATCGATCCGCTCGGCGGCCTCGCCCGTGTCATGGCGGTCGCGGTGCATCCGACGACGACCACCACGCTGTATGTCGGCCTGCTGCGCGGGGGCGTCTTCCGCAGCGTCGACGGCGGCGAGAGTTGGACGGAGGCCACCTCCGGACTCACCGACCTCGACGTCCGCGCACTCGTGCTCGACCGCTCGACGCCCGCGACACTCTACGCGGGCACACTCGGCCGCGGCGTCTTCCGAACGACCGACGGCGGTGGTACGTGGATGCGCGTCGCGTCCGGACTCACGAACCAGAACGTCTACGCGCTCGCGATCGCCGAGTCGAATCCGGCGACGCTCTACGCGGGCACTCCCGACGGCGTGTTCGTCTCGACCAACAGCGGCACGTCCTGGAGCGCAACCGGCACCGGACCGACCGACGTCGAGGCGCTCGCGGTCGACCGTTTCGACCCGACGACTGCGTATGCCGGCACGAACACCGGCGGCATCTGGAAGACGACGAGTACGGGTACGACCTGGAGCAGTTCGAGCACGGGCGTGCCGAGCACGCACGGTGTACAGGCGCTGCGCATCGATCCGATCACGACCTCGACGATCTACGTCACGCTCGACGGCGGCGGCATCTACCGGTCGACGGACAGTGCCGGTAACTGGAGCGCCGTCGTCACGGATCTGCACTTCGACGACGTCGAGGCGATGGTCATCAGCCGCGCCGATCCGACCAAGCTCGTCGTCGGCACGGACGGCGGTGGCGTTTTCGTCTCCGGCAACGGCGCCACGAGCTGGGTGACGAGCTGCGACGGCCTGGTCGGCGGCTCGGTTCGCGCGCTGGCGATCGATCCGGCAGTGGCGACGACGATCTGGGCGGCGACCCGCAACGGCCCGTTCGTGAGCACCGACAACGGCCAGAACTGGACCCTGCGCGTCACTGGCATCTCGGACTTCGAACTGTCGTCCATCGCCGTCGCGACCAACTCGTCGACGGTCTGGATCGGGACGCTCGGCGGCGGGGTCTACCAGTCACTCGATTCGGGCGCCACTTGGACGGCGCGCAACACCGGCCTCACGGACCTCGACGTCCGCGCGATCGCGATCGATCCGACGAACTCGTCAACGGTCTATGCTGGCACCGACGGCGGCGGCATGTTCGTCAGCGTCGACGGCGGCGCGAATTGGGCGGCGAACAACTCCGGGCTCGTGAATCAGGTGGTCTACGGCCTCGCGATCCACCCGACGGCTACCGCGACGGTCTACGCGGCGACGCGCGGCGGCGTATTCAAGACGACGACCGGCGGCACGAGCTGGACCGGGGTCAACAACGGCCTGAACGACACCGCGCTCAATTGCATCGCGATCGACCCGTCGAACCCGGACACGCTCTACGTCGGCACGGTCAACGACAGCGTCTACCGCTCGACCGATGCCGGTGATTCGTGGCGCCGGCGCAACAGCGGCATGAACGCGGACACGATCGTGTCGATCGCCGTGTCGCCGTCGAACCCGGCCGTGGTCTACGCAGTGAGCCCGGGCGACGCGGACGACGCGCGCTTCCCGGGGGTGTACGTGAGCGAGAACGGCGGCGACAACTGGACCCTGTTCAACAATGGTCTCGCGCCCGTCGAATCATGGGCCGTGATGCTGTCGGCCACGACGGCTTTCGTGGGCACCACCGGCGGCGCGTTCGTCCGCTGAGATCCCGGCGCCGCTGAGTCTCGGCGTCGCGGACCGCTCGAACACTCAGTTCTCGGAGCGATCGCGGCTGAGCTTGTCGAGCTTGACCGTGAGGGCCGCGCGCGCGCGTGACAGCAGCATCCGCGTGGCCTGCTCGGTGCGCCCCAGATCGTCTGCCACTTCCGTGACCGGGCGCGCGGCCAACACGATCTGCTCGATCACGACCCGGTGGTCGTCGCGCATCTCGTCGAGCGCGCGGAACACCATCTGGACGTCCTCGGCCTTCTGCAGGTCCGACAGCGGCGACGACACTGTCCGGAAGAACACGGCCGCGAGCGCGTTGAGCTCGCTCGTGCGGCTCGGGGGTTTGCGTTTCTTCGCCGTCAGGTGGCGATGCTGGCGACGGGCAGAATTCTCGATGATCGTGGTGACCCACGCGTAGAACTCGCTCTCCGTCGCCCCTTCGAACGCGCCGATCGATCGAACCACCTCCACGTAGGCGTCCTGCAGCACGTCGGAAACGCGGGTCCGCCCGCGCAGAACGTGCCCGACACGGCGCTCCGCATCCTGACGGAAACGGGCCTCGAGCAGGGAAAGCAGCTCATCGAGCGCTTTTCGGTCGCCACTCCTGGCCGCGATCAGCCAGGTCTGGAACCGGTCGGATCCGGAGGACTCGGACATGTAGGGAGACGAGAAAGCCATATCACCGGACCGCCGGCAGGTTTTCGACGATCGCCCCGGTTTTCTTGAAGCCGAGCGTTATGGCGGCCGACCGACCGCACCTTGGGTACGTCGCGGATGCCCCGCTACACTGCTCTAGCCTGGACAACAACTCATGACCCGCATGATCTGCCCTTCCTTTCGTGCTCTTATCACCGGCGCGCTGCTCGGTGCCCCTCTCGCCGCCCCACTCGCCGCACAGTGGCCTGAGGCCGACGCAATCCCCGAAGACATCACGGCCAACGAAACGCTTCACGAAGTCGTGAAGTTCAAGGTCAAGGGCTCGTCCCCGACAGCGACCAAGGATTGTGTGCTCGTGCCCTTCATCAGCGTGATGAACGTGCCGAAGTATTGGGAGATCTTCGCGCAGAGTGTGCTGCCGTCGGTCCGCTTTCACTCGGAATCGAACGCCAACAACGCGTGGACCAACCAATTGACTGGCGTGACCGCCAGCGCGCCGCACGACCCGAACCGGCCAGTCCGCATGCCCCCGGCCGTCGCTCAGCGCGCGATCGACGAAATCATCTGGAACAGTATCGGCGGCTTCTCGCGCCCGATCGCAGGCCTGTCGCCGGCGTCGAACTGGCCGAACGACAACTGGCCTAGCACCGGCGGTAGCACGATGCTCTGGAGCAGCTACCGTTCGACCATCGGCACCGGCACGGAGTACTTCGATCGCGAAGGGTTCATCCGGCAGATCGTGGTCAACCAACATCACGCCACGACCGGCAACACGATCGAGCTCGAATCGACCGAGGTGAACACGATCGTAACGATGATCAAGGAGGACATCGCCGAGTTCGAACTGACGGTGGTCCTGATCGAGATCCAGGACGCCCCGCACGGGACCACTCCCGCCGATCTCAAGATCTCGCTGTCGTCGACCGTCACCCTCGAACTGGCTCCCGAAGGCGAGATCGACGAGTTCTTCTTCCGCTACGATCCGAACGACTGGGAGAATCTCCAGGAGAACACCACGCCGTACCCCTACATCTGGACCATCGTGCGCGGCATGTCGTACACGTTCGAGGGCGTGGGCTACCCGCTCGCGGGCCAGGTGCCCAAGTTCGCAATCACGAAACCCGGCGGCGGCTGGACGTTCCTCGACGTGACCTGGACGGTCTCACCGAATCTCAACGCGGCCTACACGGTGTTCGTCCCGAACGACCCGAACCTTTCGGCCTCCGGGACGGGCGGGCTGTTCGACATGGCCGGCCAAATTCCCATGCCAGTCGCGGCGCCGGGTCCGAACGGCACGACAGTGAGCAGCTTTCATGCTCTCGCGTACGTCGTCTCGCAGTACGTCCCGACGTTCTAGACCCGCCTTTCAGGCTGCCCTTTGAGGCCGCCAAGGCGGGCAAGGGGTCGTCGCCGAGGCCCACTTCCCCCGGCGGCAATACCCCGCAAGCTACGCACGGACCATGTCCGACGCCCAATCGGAGTCCCTCGACGATACGCGCATCGAAGCGATCCTCGAACGCTGGTTCGAGGTCGAGCAAGCGGGCGAGAAACCTGACCTCGAGGAACTCTGCGACAACGACCCGGAGCTGGTCCGACGCGTCAAGGCGATGATTGAGCGCCAGGCGGCGCTGCTGGGGGAAACGCCCGCAGGCGCGAACACCCGGTCGGCGGAACGGTCTCCCGTCCTCGGTGTCGACCGCCTCGGCGACTACGAGCTGAAGTCCCGCATCGGCTCGGGCGGAATGGGCGATGTCTACCTCGCGCGCCAGATCTCGCTCGATCGCATGGTCGCGATCAAGGTGCTGCGCCGTGAACTCGCGGACAACCCCGTGCGCCGCCTGCGCTTCAAACGCGAAGCGCAACTCACCGCGGCACTCGATCACCCCAACATCGTGCCGATCTACGGCACCGGCGAAGACGAGGGCTGCGTTTACCTCGTGATGAAGCTGCTGGGCGGTGTCACGCTCGATCGCGTCGACTTCGCCTGGACACCGCGCCGCACGGCCGAAGTCGCAACGCAGGTCGCGCGCGCTCTCGATGCGACCCACGCGGTCGGGATCGTTCACCGCGACATCAAACCGGGCAATATCCAGCTCGACGGCGAGGACGCGTTCGTCCTCGACTTCGGTCTGGCGCGCGGCAGGGTCGACCTGACGCTGACGACCGCGGGACAGGCCCCGGGCACGTTGGCCTATATGCCGCCCGAACAGCTGCGCGGCGACGCGACGGCAATCGATCCCCGCGGCGACATCTACTCGCTCGGCGTGACGATGTACCAGATGCTCGTCGGCCAACCGCCCTTCGCGGACGAGTCACCCGAGATGCTCGTACGCCGCGCGCTGCTGCACGAAGCCGAATCGATCGGCCTCGGCTCGGGCGACCGCGATCTCGAAACGATCATCTTCCGGGCCCTCGAAAAGGACCCCGCTCGCCGGTTCCAGACTGCGCGCAAGTTCGCCGAGGACCTCGAACGCTACCTCAGCGGCCAGCCGATCAAATCGCGCCCGCCCAGCGCCCTGACCCGGGCCGTCAAACTGGCGCGCCGCCACCGCGTGAAGTCGGCGATGCTCGCGACTGCACTGCTGATCTCCGGCGCCTTCGGCGTTCAGCTCTGGCGCGATTCCCAAGCCCGTGCAGCACGACTCACGCGCGACTTCGAGCAGGCCGCCAGTTTCCTCGCGACCCGCCCAGCGGTAGCACTCGATCGCCTGGGTGAGCTGGCAGACGAGCCAGCCGCCCAGGCCGATTCTCGCTTCGAAGACCTCCGTCAACACGCGGTATCCGTCCTCGCGCGCGACGCCATCCTGGACCGAATCCAGCTCGACTCGCTCTATCAGCAGACCGTGCTCGACGACGACCTGCGCGAGCAATTCGCGAACGCGCATCCCGCCGTGCGCGCCGATTCACTGACGACGGTGGCGCACATTTTCCTCGCGATGCACGCCGACGACGAGGCCGCGATGCAGCGCCACCTCACCGATCTCGACCAGAAACGCGAGTTCCCACGGCTGCGAGCGGCACTCTACGCCCACGTCGCCGCCGAGTCGCCGGTTGCAGCGCTTGCAGCGGCCGAGCCCGAGTCGACGCCCGATGACCACATCTTCACGGCAGCGCTAATCCTGCGGGCCGACGAGCCCGCGCACCACGCGGCCTCGGAGATCGCGATCGCCCACCGCCTCGCGCCCGACCACGCGCGCGTCCGGATCATGGTCGGCGTCGGCCATCTCAAAGTCGGCGACGACCAGCGCGCGCGCGACGTCCTCGACGCGGTATGGCACCCCGACGCGCCCGCCCCCGAACTGCACTGCGTGATCGGGCGCCTCGCGCTTCGCGCCAGAGACCTCGACGCCGCCGAGGCTGCGTTCAACCGCGCCGAACGAGACCTCACGCGTGCCGGCCGCGCGCCGATCCAGCGCCTGGCCATCGCCCGCATCGAACTCGCAACGGAGCGCAGCGATCTTGACACTGCCAGAAGACTCCTGGGACCGGCCCGAGCGAACTTCCCAAACGACGAGTGGTTCGCGTTGGCAGAAGCCCGTCTTCGCCTCGCCGAAGAGGACTTGCCCGCTGCCCGGGCAGCCCTCGTCCGCGCCAGCGAGCTCGCGGTGATTCCCTGGACCCGCCGCCGCGCCAAGGCCGGCCTCCTGCGGGTGGACGCCGAGCAGTTCGTTCGCAAGCGCGGGACACTCGACGTGTTGAAGGACGAGGCCGACGAAATCCTGAGCCGCGCCAATCCGATCCTCCAGGAAGCAAACGCCGCCAATGACGGACCGATTCAGGCCGCGGTCTCTCTGAGCCGGTTCAAGATACAGGCACGCCTCGCGGAGCTGTGCGGCGCCGAAGACCTTCCGTCGGAGCGTCGCGGCTGGCGCGAGGTCGCCTGGCAGTCATTGATCGACACGCTGGCGCGCGATGCGCTCAACCCGTTCGCAACAGCCCAACTCGTGTCCTGGATGTACGCGGCACTCATCGAGAAACACGAGTCTGACGACCTCCTTCGCCTGGGCGACCTCGTCCAGCAGGCCCGCAGCCGCGCGCAGAAGCTGACTGACCGCCGATTCGCCGCGGGCGAAGCGTCGCCTATCGGCTTCCAAACCGCTGTTTTCGCCGCATACCTCGCCGAGGCCGTCGGCGCACCTGGCGATTGCAAACATGTGGGCGCCATCGCGAACGCGATGTTCGATGAGCTGTCAGAGGGGCACCGGCAGAAGCTCGCGGGATTCGCTCGGCTGCTCGGGCAGGTCCGGAGCCGGCTCGGCATCGCCGCCTGGCCAGACCCATCGAGACGCTGAGCCAACCCGACCTGGACGCCACCCCGGCTTTTTCGAAGAATCCGGGCGCACGGTCCGCGCCGCGGAGCAGGAAGCGTGACGATGAACCGTCGATCCGAAAACAACCGCTTCCGTCGCTTTCGCGAAACGCGGGACCCGCGCCACCTGGCGAAGGTCTTCGACAGCACGGCGCCCGAGCTGCTACGGGTCGCCAGCCATCTCGGCAACGGCGACCGTGAGATCGTGCAGGACGCGCTCCAGGCGACGTATCTGACCGCGATCGAGGACGCCGACCGCTGGGACGACAGCCG
The DNA here is from genome assembly GCA_024743115.1 of bacterium. GTDB lineage: Bacteria > Planctomycetota > UBA1135 > UBA1135 > UBA2386 > JAGQRA01. Next base: position 181,329 of record JANSXC010000011.1, read on the forward strand.
CGACGTGCGGCCCTGGCTGCTCGGCATCCTCGCGAACCACGTTCGCAAGGAGCGCCGGAAGACGCGGAAACACCGCGGCAACGACCCGGACGCGGCGGCGCTCGCCGCGAAGGAATCGCCCGTCGGTGAAGCCGTGCGCGCCGAGTTCAGCAGCGCGGCGATCGCCGCGATGCAGGAGCTGCCGTCGCCGTTCCGCGAAGCAATCGTGCTGCATCTGCAGCACGGGCTCAATGCCAAGGAGATCGGAGAAGCTCTCGGTCGACCAGCGGGCACGGTCCGCACGCAGATCGTGCGAGGCCTCGAGCGCCTGCGGCAACTGCTGCCGGCCGGCTTCGCCGCGGGGTTTGCGATGACCACGGTCGTTGCGAGCCCGGCCAAGATCCTCGCAGCGGTGCGCGAGCAGGTGCTGTCCTCGCTGCCCGCGGTCGTCGGTTCGTCGTCGCTGTTTCTCACCCATTGGAGACTCTTTGCGATGACTGCCACTGCTGCCGCGACGTTGGTCGCGATCCTGATTCCGTTCTTCGCCGGCGATGACCCGGCGCCGCCATCACCGTCGACCGCGACGTCGAACCTCGCCGCCAATCCCGAGCGCGCGACGGTCGACGGCGACACCCGCGAACTCGTCGCACACGCCGCGCCGCGAACACCCGAGCCCGAGGAACCGAGGCTCACGAACCCGCCGCAGGGCAACGGGATCCCCGTCGAGTTCGAGGTGGTCTACGAGCGCGATGGCAAGCCCGCGATCGCGGTGCCGGTCATGGTCCGCGTCAAGGGCAGGATTCGCCGTGCCCTCACCGATGGCGCGGGCAAGGTCGTACTCGATCTGCCGTGGCCCGGTTACCACGAGAGCTACGTGCTCGGCACGAGCGCTCACCACTTGATCTCGTGGCCCGACTTCGTCGCACGACCGACCGGCACACAAAACGCCAAGCTCGTGATCCCCAAGGGCATGAACCTCGAGGTCGAGGTCGTCGACCCGAAGGGCAACCCCGTCGCTGGCGCCGTCGTGGAGAGTTCGCACGGCCGGCAATTCGACACCATGCTGACGGCGCTGGGGCGGACCGACACCGCGGGACGAATCGTTCGCCGCGATGTCGGCAACTCGGGGCAGATGCGGGCGTGGGCGCCTGGCTTCCTGCCGAGCGGGATCTACCAGGCTGACGGCAAGGTCGACGACACGCGCCGCGTTCGCATCGAACTGCGACCCGGCGGCCATCGCGCCACGGGTATCGTGCGCGACGTCGAGGGGGAACCTGTTCCGCATGTCGAACTCGCGCTGGTGCAGCTGCGCGGGCGACCACTCGAACCACAGAAGTTGATGAGCGATGAGAACGGCAAGTTCTCGATCGCCTCGCTGCACGCGGGCAACCACGTGCTCGTGGGGAGCAAGGGCGAACGCGACGACCGCCTCTGCGGCCAACTGCGGTTCTCACACGACGGCGCAAGCATGCCGAATCTCGAACTGCGCCTGACCAGCGGTGCGTCGATCCGCGGCCGCCTGACGAACATGCAAGGCCGCCCGCTCGCCAACCAGAACCTCGTCGCCCGGGATCGACCCGAAGCGGTGCACCGCCTGCCGTTCCTCGAGACCTGGACGCGCTCGCGGCCCGACGGCACTTTCGAAATCCGCGGCCTCGTGCCCGGCCGCTACGAACTCGAGTGCGATCACTGTGACAGTCACGAGATCGAGGTTCGCGATGGCGAGGTCGCAACGTGGAACCCCGTCCGCTCGGCGCTCCTGCCCGTCGCGATGCGGCTACTCGACGCCGCCGGTAAGCCGCTCGCCGGCTGGCGAATCTCGATCATCCCACCGGGCACGGAATACACGCGCGGCGGCACGTCGACGGGCGACGACGGCCGCCTCCTTCACGCAACGGGCAGCACGTGGCAACACCCGCCCGGCTCGCACTATCGACTCGCGGTCTATCCGCGTCTCGGCAAGCACGAGAAGGCGTGGGATGACGTGCCGCGCTGGCCGTGCCTGGTCACGCCGCCACTCGCGATCGGCGTCGAGCACGAGATCCGCGTGCCGGATCACTCGCGTTCGATTCACCACGTCTCCGGCCGGCTCGTCGACCACGAAGGTCAGCCGATCGCTGAGGGCCGAGTATTCTTCTACGGGCCACTGGGCAGCCCGTACCAGACGTCGATCTACACGGATGCCGACGGCAGCTTCCGGTTCGAGGACGTGCCGCCTGCACGCTACCGTGGCTTCGTGCGCATGAAGGGACGCCCCACGCTGTCGCTGCCGGCACTCGACGTCCGCGGCCCGACGGCGCTCTCGTATGGCGATGTGCGGGTCCCGCGGACGGGCCAGGTCGTCGTCGACATCGATGCGGGCGAGGCCAACGGCACGCTGTCTCGCGTGCGACTCGAACTGGTCCGACCGAACGGTAGCACGCTTCGACTGAAGCGAATGGACGACGGATCCTGGCGTTCCCCGACGGTCTATCGCGGCAGCTACCGAGTTCGCGGCTTCGCGGCAGGCGGCTGGTTCGCACCGACCGCCGTCGAGCTCGACGCCGCGGAACGACGCGTCACGGCGCACTTCGCGAGGCGGACAGCAACGCGCCTCACGATCGAGCTGGCGCCGAGCATGCCGCGGAATGCCAGCTCGTGGTCCGGCACACTCACGGCCACCACTGCGGCCGGCAACAAGATCCAGCACCGCCTCGAGCGTTCGTTCTTCGGCAACTACCAGTCGAAGATGGAGTTCGATCTGACCCTGCCGCCAGGCCAGCTGACCCTGAACGTGCGATCCTGGAATCGCCATCGCGGCGCCGCTGAGGTGCAGGTTCCGACGGGTGGCGGCGGCGCCGCGCGAATCGTCATCGAATAGCAGATCGGACTTCCACGAGCCGCCGGGGCAGGCCCGCGTGCGCTACAATACGGGCCGTCTCGACCGAAGGAGTCCATACAGCCGCCTTCGCTGGCCGAACGGGTTCCGGCACGGTCGAGGCGATGCTTGCGGGCACCGGCGACTGGGGCGCGGGTCGGGAGTCGCGAGCCTGCCGCACCTCGTACCACAGGTAGGACGCCACGCCCACCCCGATGAGGAGGCAGGCGAGCACCAGTGGCACGAACCAGCGAACGGTCATGCCTCGATGATCGCGACCCGGGGCAGCTACTGCAACGTGCCGCTGGCGTAGTCGAACCAGAGGATTGCGTCGTTGCTCAGACTCACGTCCGCGTCGCCGTCCGGGGAGACAGCGCGAATACGGCTCGGCCCGGCCTGCGCGGCATCCACGGCATAGACCGCCCGCGCATTGTCGCGGGACCACCGCAGCTCCTGCGCCGTGAAGTAGCTATTGAAGACGCCCGATCGGAACCCAGAGCGGCCGTCGAGATCGAGGATGTGCCACTCCGCGGGATGGAACGCCTGCGTGTTGTCATGCTCGAGAACCGCCAACCGCGAACCGTCGAACGACCAGATGAGGCGCAGCACGCCGAGCCGCTGCAGGTCGATGGCTTCGATCGCGGGCTGGCTGGCCCCGACGAGCACCTGGTAGGTGCGCTCGTCGTTGAAGGTGACGCGCGTCACGTAGGCGAGCCGCGTGCCGTCCGGCGACCACTCGAAGAGTTCCTCGAGAAGTTCCTCGCCACTCGCGTACGGCGCCTGCTCGGCCGTCATCGTGTTGGCGTCCGCATCGTAGACGATCAGCTGCAGCGGCCCGCCCTGGGACCGGGTGAACGGATCGTAGCTCGCGACGAACGCCAGGCGGTTCGACATCGGCGCCCACGCCATCTTGTAGTAGCGGTTCGTCGAAGCGACCCGGCGACTGGTGTTGTTCGCGATGCTGTAGACGTTGATCCCGACCCGGGTGTTCGTCGACCGCGTGCGGACCTTCTGCGCCAGCCACATGCTGTCCGACGACCACGAGTAACTCGAGATCGTCTGCGTCGTGCCAACGCTGCCGTTGGAGACGCGCAACGGGCCACCGAAGTCCGTCGGCAGTCGCAGCACCTCGAACTGACCCTGCGTCCGCCGATAGTCACTGCGCAAGGCGATCCACGCGCTGTCCGGCGAGAACGTGACATCGACGATGTCGCGTCCCGGTGCCACGGTGAGCACGGCCTGGGCGCCTTCCGCGTTGGTCCATGCATCGTGCAACCGCAGGTCGAACCGCGTGGTCGTCTGCTGCATCAGGCAATACACGTAGCGGCTGTCGTCGGACCACCCGTAGTCATCGGCCACGTGGATCGACGCGATGCCCGACTGATAGACCCGGTAGTGCGTCGCGCCATCGCGACTCACGCGAAACAGTTCGGCCCGGTCGTCGACGACGCCGTCGGCGCGATACGCCAGACTCTGACTGTCGGGCGCCCAGACGAAATCCATGACGTCGTTGAAGGCGTTCATCAGCAGCGAAACTCGCATCGCCGCCGCGCCGCCGATCTCACGAACGTAGAGTTCGAACCGGTCGACCTGATCGCAGTCGGCGATGTAGGCGACCGCCCCGCCGTCAGGGGAGACACGCCAACGCAGAACCCGCGTCATGGCGGGAGCCGACAAGGCGACGGGCGTCGCGCTGCCGTCGTCAGGAACCCCCATCAACTGCACACCCGTCTCCGCGAGGTAGATGGCGGTCTCCGCAGTACGGCCGGGGCCCGGCCCGGGGCCTGGACCCGGGCCAGCGGGCGCACCCGAGCCACCACCGCCGCTGCAGCCTGCGAGGGTCAGCGCAGACGCGAGGACGACGCTGCCCCAGCAGCGCGAGGAGAATGAAACTTGGATCAGGTTCTGCATGACGCCCCTCGATGCGCAGAAGCCCGCTGGACCCCGCAGACGGGAACCCGGATTCCGGCGAAAAGCGTCGCGATCACTGGCTCGGCCGTCGCTGTAGATCGATACCGATGGCCGTAATCATCTTCCGAAAGCCACTTTGCGGCGAGTTCGAGCCGAGCGGAGGGCCTCCCGACGCGGCGCGAATCACCCGCGGGATCGGCCGTTCGGGAGACCCGGAACGAGCGGTAACGCACGATCCCTGGCGAGCTATCATCCCGACGTGCACCCCCTCACGAACCGCGCCGCCAAACTCTCGCTCGCGTCCCTTGCGACGCTCGCCCTGCTGACGGGCTGCAGCGACAGCAGCCCTGGCGGCGACCCCGAACCCGAAGTCAATCAGGCGCCATCGATGCTCGTGCCGAACCAACTGAGCGGTTCGAGCCCCAGTTACTCGCTGACGCTCGCGGTCAGCGGCACGGAGACCCTGACGTTCACGGCAACGGACCCCGAACTGGACGCGCTGACGTGGCAGATCCTGCCGGTCAGCGGCGAGGCCTCGGCAGTCGGACTGTCGGTCAACGGCGGAGCCAACGGCACGACGTTCGTTCTCGAGATCGCGACGGTCACCGCACCCGCAAGCCACGCCCTCGTCCTCGTCGTGCAGGATACGCGTGGCAACGCCACCGCGATCGACCTGGTGATCGTGCGCAGCGGGCCTCCGTCACTCACGAGCGTGACCCCGACGAGCGCGTTCGCGACCGCTTCGCAGCCCGTGACCATCACCGGTGAGGCGCTGCAGCTGGGCGGCGCCGCGACGACGACCGTGCGGTTCAGCGGCGCCCTCGGCAACTTCACGACGGTGCTGGACGACATGACGGTCCAGACATCGACACCGACCACCCTCGGCGCCGGCCCGATCGCGATCAGCGTCAACAACGGTTTCGGCAGCGCGACGCTGCCGAGCTCGGCGTTCACCGCCTACCGCAACCCGCCGATCTTCTTTGCGGCCGACGCCGCATTGGACTCCGGTAACGGCAGTGCGGCGGTGCTCGCCCGCGACGACACCGAGGTTCACGCCGTCTTCCTCGAGGGCGGCAACCTCGTGCATCGTGCTTCTGCCGACAGCGGAGCGACCTGGAACGCACCCCAGACGCTCAGCGGCAGCGAGACGCCGACCGAGCCGCAAGTCGTCGTCGACGGTCAGAACGTGACCGTCGTGTGGGTCGGCGACGGCACGACGATTCTTGCGCGGAACAGCAGCGACGGCGGCGGCACCTTTGACCCCGCCCAGGTAATCGACGGAACCGCCGCGCCTGCAAACCGCCCGCGGATCGCCGCCAGCGGCGATCGACGTTACGTCGCCTGGCTCGCGGGCAACCCTGGGCTCGGCCTGGCGCGCGTCATGGCCAGCGCCTCGTCCGATGCCGGCGCCAACTGGGCAACGCCGATGCTCGTCGATGACGGCGGCGCCGTTCAGGGCGGCCACGAGATCGACTGCCACGACAACACCGCATGGCTCGTGTTCACCGACGAACGCCAGGGCCCCGGGGTCCCCGGCGCCTACACGAGCACGACGGTCGACGGCGGCACGACCTGGAGCGCCGCCACGCTGCGCAGCGCGGCCAACGTCGCGGTCAGCGCGCCGCGGCTCTGCGGTGACATGATCAACGTCCACACAACCTGGCTCGTGGGCGGCGTGCTGCGCTACTCGGCTTCCACCAACGCGGGCGGCGCCTGGTCCCAGGCCGTCACGCTCCAGGACACCAGCAACGGCGCGGTGACCGAACCTGCGATCACCTGTGACGAGGACCGCGTGTTCGCGATCTACGTCGCCGGTGGCAACTCGGTCTGGGTCGCAGCGATCACCGCGACCGGCTCGCTGCCACAGCAGACGCAACTCAGCACCGCGAGCGTCGTCGCCGGCGGCCCGCAGATCTACCACCACGGCAACTACGTGTTCGCCGCGTGGCGCAGCGACGACATCGGCAGCGGTGCGGCACGCATCCAGCACGCGCTCTCGACCGACGTCGGACAGAACTTCAGTTCCCCGGTCGGTCTCGGCGACGGCACCGCCGCGCAGCAGCAGCCGGTGCTGCTCGTCGAAGGCGCGAGCATGCTGCTCTGCTGGCTCGACTCCCGCGGTGCGATGCCAGCGCTGTTCGTGAATCGCAACCAGCCGTAGCGCACGAAACACGGAGCTGATTGCGATCGACCAACGACGGCTACAGGCCGACGACGAGGCGGACGCCGTTCGTCGTTGCGGTGGGCAGGCCGTTCGAGTCAAGCACGAGCGCCTGCGCGAACAGCTCGACGCCGTGCAGTGCCGGCTGCGCCGGCAACGCCAACATCCAAAGCGCCCGATTGCCTTGCATCGGCAACAGCAGCGCGGCGTCCGGCCGGACGGTCTGCTGACAACCGGGTAATCCGATCCAATCGAGCAGACCGTTCGCAGCCGCGAAACCGACGACGAGCGCGGTCAGACCGGTCGACGCGACCGGCGACACCTCCGCCACGAACGTGCTCCCAGCATGCGGCAGACCACCGCTCTGCGCCGCGAGCTGCGGCGCGGGCCCCGTCACTGCACACGGTGAGCCGAGGGCTTCGAACTGCGCAGCGATCGCGAGGGTCGAGGTCTGATCGGTGCCGACGATCCAGCTGCCGCTGACCCGCTCACCGCCGAACGCGAGGACCGCGCCGCGTCGCGAGTCGAACGTCAGCCCGTTCGCCGCGAGTCCCGCAACCGGGTGCACGAGCTGACGCTGCCGCCAATCGCTGCCGTCGTATTCCCAGGTATCGGGGCCGCTGATGTAACTCGATGCCTGCAGCACGACGACGCCGCGGTTGCTGTCGTAGGTCATCCGCGGCTTGGGGTACGCACCCGGCGACGCCGAGTAAACCGCCCGCTTCCAATCATTGCCGTCGTATTCGAAGGTCTCGAACGGACCGGTCTGACCCCAGACATAACCGGGATGGGCCACGAGCCGCCCACGGCGAGAATCGAACGCCGCCGCGTAGTCGGGTCGCCGCGGCGGTGAGTTGAGCGTGATCCGCTGCACCCAACCGCTGCCATCGTATTCCCACGTGTCGGTGAGGAATCCGGTCGCACTGCCACCGGCGAACAGCACGGCGACATCGCGAACGCTGTCGAACGTCAGTGTCGCGAACCGCGCCGCGGGGGTTGCAGCCGAAACGGCGACCTGTCGCCAACTCGTGCCATCGTATTCCCAGGTGTCGCCGAAGTAGGTGACGGGCGTGAACGTGCCGCCGCGCAGCCCGCCGAACAGCACCATGACTCCACGGTTCGAATCGAAGCACATGCCGGCTTCGCGCCGGGCTGCAGGCCCCGAACCGAGCGACCTCTGGGTCCAGTTCGAACCGTCGTACTCCCAAAGGTCGCGGTAGTACTGGTTCGGCGTCCAGTCGTAGCCGCCAAACATGACGGCAACACCACGAGTCGAGTCGAACTCGAGACAGTGATCCTGGCGCGCAGGCGGCGAAGTCGCCGGACTCTCGAGCTGCCACGTTGGAGGCAGCGGAGTCTGAGCCGTCACAGCCCGAGGGCTGGCGAGACCGGCGACCATGAGGGGGAAGCAGAGGTACGGGGTGGGTCGATTCATCGTTTCGTGTTCTCCAGTCGGTGATTGCCCCCACAGGCGCAGCAACCGCGTCGCACCGGCCAGGAACGAGTTCTCGAGAAAGTCTTGGCCGGCACCGCCGCGCATTTGCGCCTCGTCCCATCGAGCGTGCGGTGCACGGTGCACTGCCGCTCGCAATCACTCTCAATCGAACCGACCGATGAACACTACTCGTTGCTTCCTTCCCACTCTCGCCGGCCTCGGGCTCAGCCTGACGGCCACCGCTCAAGACCCGGCGAGCATCCCCGCCAACGCGATCAAGAGCGAAGGCCTGCGTATTCCGATCCACACCGCCGCGGCCGATCCGGTCGGCGGCGAGTACGGCACCTGGGCCGCGGGATCGAACTACAAGGTGTCGTTCCATGATGGCATGCAGTTCGTGCCGCTGCTCGGCGACGCCGTCGCGCGCAATCACACGCTGAACTGGCGCACGACCTCGATTCGCGTCGGCGAGCGCGAGCTGCTCGAAAGCCACGCACCGGCCAGCCGGCAGATCGGCGACTACCGCTACGAGTACGACCACGGTTTCGTCGTCGAGGCGTACGATGTGCTATCCACTGGTCTCGAGCAGACGTTCGTCATCGCCCAGCGCCCGGCCGCGTCCGGCGACCTGGTCATCCGTGGCACGTTGGACGGCACGCTGACGGCGACCGAGCGCGCCGCGCAGCACGGCGATGTGCACTTCTACGACGCGCAAGGCAGCGCGGTAATCGGCTACGGCGCCGCCATTGCGATCGACGCACTCGGCGACACCGTGCCGATGACCACCGCCGTCACGGACGAGGGCATCGAACTCCGCCTCCCGGCGAGCTGGCTCGCGAACGCCGCCTTCCCGCTGACCGTCGACCCGCTGCTCACGAACCAACTTTTCGGTATCGGCGACGACATCCACGACGTCGATCTCTACCGCGACGATGAACAGTCCCTGAGCAACATCTGGGTCGTGCACTCGTTCCGCGCCTCGGCGACGGACGTCGACATCATGGTTCGCCGGTTCCCCGACGATTTCTCGGGCCCGGGCGTCACGGTCTTCACCGATCTGACCTCGACCTGGGGGGCGCAGCACGGGCAACTCGCCGGCGTCGGCGGCAGCGGCGCCGGCCGGGTCGTCACCGTCTTCGAACGGAACTACCAGAGCGGTCAGCGCCGCGTGCGCTGGCACACACACCGCAAGAACAGTACCCAGCTCAGCACCGCTGCCTCCCCGGTGCCGGGCAGCAACAGCTCCAACGAGTGGCGCCCCGATGTCGGCGGCACGAAGTCGTCGGTCCCCGGCAACACCGTGCTGCTCGTCTACCAGCGCGAGCAGGGCACCAACTTCAGCAACACGTCGACGAGCGAGATCGTCGGAGTCAAGGTCGACACGACCATCAGCAGCAACGGCGGCGTTGTCGGCGGTGACTTCCGGATCGGAGCCACGTCGGGCGACAGCGAGCGCCCCGCGGTCAACCAAGTCAGCGAGGGCGGCGTGCAATACTCGTGGATGGTCGTCTGCCAGCACCACAACAACGCGTTCAACGGCAAGTGGAACGTCATCGCGCAGCGCATCGCGGGTGCTTTCGGCTCCAACGGCAACCCGCGTCACGTGTCGCTCGCCGGCCTGCACGAGGTCGGCCCGAAGGTCGAGGGCGCCAACGGCCGCTACCTCGTGAGTTTCGGCCTGCGGACGATCCAGTCGGTCAAGCCGACCTCCGTGCTCTCGACGCACATCACCGCCCAGCGCATCGACTGGCCCCACGCCGACGTCAACGGCAGACGCGTGCACGCCGAGCGAATCATCTACTCGGCGGGTCAGAACCAGCAGCTGCCGGGCACGCTCGGCTTCGATCTCGACAGCGAGTCGCACTGGGTCATGACCTACGCCCGCACGACGAACGGCTCGGAGCGCCTGCTCGCGAGCAAGATCGGCTTCGATGGCATCGAGACCGAGCGCCTGGCAGCCTACGAGGTCTCCGGGTTCGACCCGGTCCCCGGCGGCGTCTGCTACGACCCCGACAACGAGCGCTTCGCGATCGCGTTCGCGGTCGACAACAACACCGCCTCGAACACGCTGTGGGGCACGCACGTGACCTACGAGAACACCACGGCGCCGGCCGAATACGGCAACGGCTGTCACCCGACCGCCGATCCCGTCTGGAACGGTAGTCAGGCGCTCGGCAGTGAGTTCGGCACGATCGAGGTCGTGCAGGCGCCCACCAACACCGGCGCGTTCCTCGTCGCCTCGCTCGGCGCTGGCGCGAACCCACTCAGCGGCTACGGCATGCCGGGCTGCGACTTCCTCGTGGACGCAAGCGCGTCGAAGTACCTCGCGACGGCGTTCTTCGTGACCAACAACGTCGGCCGCGCGACGATGAACCTGCCGATCCCGGGCTACCTCCCGCGCACGGACCTCTACTTCCAGTGGTTCCTGCTCGAGCCGAATGCCAACCCGGCGGGCGCCCGCGGCACGCGTGGCCTGCGGGTCCAGTACCGGCGCTGATTCGACACGCAGCCAGACTGCCACAACTATCTTCCAATAAGATAGTTGTGGCGCATGACTGCGGAAGTCGGCCGGCCCCGCGAAAAACCCTGGCCGGGCGCCGCCGATTCCTGCGCCTATCGTGGGACCATGCCGCAGAACCCCCAGGCGGTGCAGGAGCTCTTCCAGCAGGCCCTCGATCGGCCCGCGGACGAACGCGCTGCGTTCCTCGATTCGGCTTGTGACGACCCCGAGGTTCGAGCCGAGGTCGACGCCCTGCTCCTGGCCTACAGCGAAGCCGAGGAGTTCCTGGCCGAGCCCACCGCGACAGGTGCGGGAGAGCAGGCCGGCGACGTGATCGATCGCTATCGCCTACTCGAAGAAGTCGGCGAAGGCGGCTTCGGCGTCGTCTGGATGGCCGAGCAACTCGAGCCCGTACGCCGCCGGGTCGCGATCAAGATCATCAAGCTGGGGATGGACACGCGGCAGGTTGTCGCGCGCTTCGAAGCCGAGCGGCAGGCGCTCGCGCTGATGGATCATCCCAACATCGCGAAGGTCCTCGACGGTGGTTCGACGCCCGCGGGCAGACCCTACTTCGTCATGGAACTCGTGCGCGGACTGCCGGTCACCGAGTTCTGCGATCAGACGAATCTCGACACGCCCGGCCGGCTCGAGCTGTTCCAACGCATCTGCCTGGCGGTCGAACATGCGCATCAAAAGGGCGTGATCCATCGCGACCTGAAACCGTCCAACATTCTCGTCACGCTGCACGACGGCGAACCCGTGCCGAAGGTCATCGACTTCGGCGTCGCGAAGGCCACGACACAGGAGCTGACGCAACGCACGTTGTTCACCCAGTTCCGGCAGATGGTCGGCACCCCGGAGTACATGGCGCCGGAACAGGCCGAGATGTCGGGGCTCGATGTCGATACGCGTGCTGACGTCTACAGCCTCGGCGTGATCCTCTACGAACTGCTCACGGGCACGAAGCCGTTCGAGGTTCGAGAACTGCTCGAACGTGGCTACGACGAGATGCTGCGCCACCTGCGCGAGACCGAACCGCAGAAGCCGAGCACGCGCATCAGCTCGCTGGGCGAACGGTTGCAGGGTGTCGCCGAGCGCCGCCGCGTCGATCCGTCGCGGCTCGGTCGACTGCTGCGTGGCGAACTCGACTGGATCGCGATGCGCGCGCTCGAGAAGCAACGGACCCGCCGGTATCCGACGGTGCGGGCGTTCTCGGAGGATCTGCGCCGCTTCCTCGCGGACGAACCCGTCGCGGCCGGGCCGCCGACCGCGAGCTACCGGGCGCTCAAACTGCTCCGCCGCCATCGCACGCTCGCGACGACTGCCGCGCTCGTGCTGATCTCGCTGCTCGGCGGCGTGATCGCCACGGGCATCGCGCTCCAGCGGGCACGCGATTCCGAGACGCAGGAACGGCAGGCGCGTCAACTCGTGGAGGGTGAGAAGCTCGAGGTCGAACGGCAGGCCAGGCGCGCCGAACTCGTGATCGGCGTACTCGGTGACATGCTCGGCTCCTCCGACCCTCACGGCCCGCGACGTCCCGACATGCTCGTACGCGAGTTGCTTGACGAGTTCGAGCGCGGCGCCGCGACACTCGACGAACACCCCGAGGCTGCCGCGACGATCCGCACGACGGTCGGCACCGCTTATCGCAACCTCGGCCTGCTCGACAAGTCCGAACCACACCTGCGACGCGCGCTCGACCTGCGACGAGACGCACTCGGCAACAACCACCCGCTCGTGGCCCAGAGCCTGTCACAGTGGGCCTGGCAGCAGCACGACCGTGGCGACTACGAGACCGCGATCAAGACGATGCACTCGGCGCTGGCCATCCTCGGGCATGCTGACGACACCGAATCGGCAACCAGTTCGCCATCCAACCTCGCGAGTCGCGGGGCGGCACTGTCCGCAATCGCCGACTTCGAACGCCACCTCGGTCGCTTCGAACCGTCGCTGGCATCGAGCAACCTCGCGCTCGAGCTACTCGCGAAAGCGCAGGCCGGGCCGGTCGAACAGGTCGGCGTGCTGCAGATCAAAGGCTCGGCTCTGGTCGCACTCGGCCGCTACGAAGAAGCCGAGAGGACACAGCGCCACGTCGTCGAACTCTTGCGGGCGAAGTTCGGGCCACGCCACCTGCGCGTCTCGAACGCACTCTCCGCGCTCGGCGACGTGCTGATGAAGCGCGGTCGTTACGCCGAATCGGAGACCGCTCATCGTGACGCACTGACGCAACGTCGTGAGTTCCTCGCAGCACCGGATCGCCGGATCTCGGCGAGCCTCAACAACCTCGCGGGCACGTTCGAAGCGCGCGGTGACTGGGAGAACGCCGAAACGCACTACCGTGAATCCCTGGCCACCGACCCGGATGACGGCGTTGGCAAGCTCGTGACCACGGCCAACCTCGGCATGGTCCTCATGCGACAGAACGACTACTCGGCGGCGGAGCCGTTGTTCGTCGAAGCGATCGCCGGCCTCGAACGGGAGCTGCAGCCGAACCATCCCACGACGGCGATGATCCTGCAGAACCATGCTCGGCTGCTCGAGCTCACCGGGCGCTACGTCGAGGCCGAGGAGCAGGCCCACCGAGTCGTGGCGATGCGGCGCCGCAGCCTGCCCCCGAACCACCCTCATCGCGGCGTCGGCCGCGGAGTCTACGGCATGACGCTGTTCGCCCGCGGCAAACACGAGGAGGCCGAGCGCGAACTGGCAATCGGAGAACGGATCCTGCGCGCGGCGTTCGGCGATTCGCACGGCTTCGTGCCGTCGACGCTCAACAACCGCGCGATCGTGCTGCGCGCTCTGGGTCGGTTCGAGGAGGCCGAGCGCCTGCTCGAGGAGGCGGCGACGATGTTCGAGAAGCTCGACGGCAGGCGGAGCACGTGGGCCGAGGCACGGATCGGTCTGGCCCACGTGATGCTGGCGACGGATCGGCTCGCGGCCGCGGAGCCGATCGTGCGCGAAGTCGTGGACATTCTCGAGACGAGCAACTCCCGGTCCTGGCAACGGCGCTGGGCCGCGGGGACGCTCGGACTCATCTGCGAGCAGAACGGCGACCGTGCGAAGGCCATCGAACGACTCGATTGGGCCGTGCGCGACTGGCAGCCACGCCGGGCCTACGAGAAGGTCGCGCATCGCGCCCTCGAAGAACGACTCGAACGACTGCGAGACACGGGCAAATGAGCGAACAACCGGATCAGGAACAACTGTCTGCCGTCCACGACAAGCTGCGGGCGCTGGCCCGCAAGCAGATGGCAGGCGAGCGCGGCGACCACACGCTCCAGGCCACGGCACTCGTCAACGAGGCGTGGCTGTCGCTGCGTGACCGGCTCGACGGCGTGCGCGAAGATCCCGCCCGCTTCTTCGGGATGGCCGCCGAGGCCATGCGGCGAATCCTCATCGATCACGCGCGTCGGCGCGGCGCCCAGAAACGCGGCGGGCCCCACCTGCAGAAGCTGTCGCTCGACGTCGCCGAGGTCGCATCGACGGCCAATCTCGAGGACGTGCTCGCGATCGATGACGCGATCAAGGCCCTGGCGGAGCTGAACTCGCGCGCGGCGGAGATCGTCCGCCTGCGTTTCTTCGCCGGGCTCGACGAAGCCGCAACGGCCAAGACACTCGAACTCTCCGACCGCACCGTGCGACGCGAATGGGCGTTCGCGCGCGCCTGGCTGTACCAGCGACTGACGAGCGACTGACCGAACCTGGCTCTTACCGAGCTTTCGTGGCCGGCAGCGGCGAACTCCTGCGCCTAGGGAGTCGAACCCAATCTTGGAGATCGACTGATGCGCTTGTTCATTCTGCTCTACGGCCTGCTCGCATACGCGGGCTTCCACGCGGCCTTCCTCTACCTCATCGGCTTCGTCGCCAACGTCGCGGTCCCGACCTCGGCCGCTGCCGGCGGCCCCGAAGCGACACTCACCACCGCGGTACTGATCGATGTCGGCCTGATTCTGCTGTTCGGCGTGCAGCACTGCATCATGGCGCGACCGTGGTTCAAACGGCGCTGGACACGCATCATCCCACGGGCCATGGAGCGGAGCACGTTCGTGCTGACGACGGTCGGGGTACTCGCCCTGATGTATTGGCAATGGCGCCCCCTCCCCGATGTCGTGTGGCACGTCGAGGGCAGCTGGGCCACCGTGCTCTGGGTTCTGTTCGCGAGCGGCTGGCTCGTCGCCGTGGTCGCGACGTTCCAAATCGACCACTTCGAACTGTTCGGCCTCCGGCAGACGATCGCCGCTTTTCGTGGCCGGGGCTCACAGAGTCCCGAGTTCCGCGCCAAGGGCTTCTACGGCATGGTCCGCCACCCGCTCATGCTCGGCATGATGATCTCGTTCTGGTCCGTCCCGACGATGACCTATGGTGGCCTCGTGTTCGCGCTGACGTTCACGGTGTTCATTCTCGTCGCGCTGCAGATCGAAGAACGTGATCTACTGTCGGCTCACGGCCGCGACTACGCCGACTATCAGGACCGCGTGCCGATGCTGTTGCCGCTCCCTCGCAGCCGCAAGCCGGACGGCAACGCGAGCAGCTCTCGCGCGGCGCAGTAGCGCCGCGCCCCGCCGGCGGAGTTCCTCAGACGAACGCCGCCAGCACCTTGGCGAGAAACGCGTCGACCTGCTGCCGTTGCAACCATCGCACCACGACGACCATGTCACGCGATGGGCACAACCAGATCATGTTGGTTCCGGCGCCGAGGAAGAACACGTCACCGACCGGCGCCGAAGGAAACTGCTTGTGCTCCTCGGTGTTGAGGAACCAGTTCATGTAGCCGTAGACCGGCTTCTGCGGCGTCGGCGCCTTCGCCCGCGCAATCCACTCGCGCGACAGGAGCTGGCGATCGCCCCATCGTCCCTCACGCAGCATGAGCAACCCGAAGCGCGCGTGATCCCGCGTATGGATGAACATGCCACCGCCCCAGTGGCCGCCACCCGCAACCGACTGCATCCGTAGCCCGTCGATCGTGATCCACGAATTCTCGTAGCCGTGCCATCGCCAGCTCGGTGAGCATCCGATCGGGTCCATGATGCGGCGCCGCAGCAACTGCGGCAGCGGCTCGCGCACGACATTGAGCAAGGCCAACGCGAGCTGGTTGACCCGCACGTCGTTGTAGCGCCAATGCTGCCCCGGCAGCTCACGCTCGCGACGCTTGCCGCGATAGCGGTCCGCCCAGTCGGGCTTACCCCAGAGGGTCCCCTCCCACCCACTCGTCTGGTTGAGCAATTGGTGCCAGGTGATCGGCGCGTTATGGGCGGTATCGAAGCTGCCATCCTGGACGACCTCACCGACCCGGCCGTGAACGTCCGCAATCGCGCCATCGTCGACCGCGAGCCCCGCGACCGTCGACAGGTAGGTCTTGGTGATGCTGAACGTCATGTCCACGCGCAACGTGTCACCCCACTCGGCAGCGATCTTCCCACCGATCAGGACGATGCCGTTCATTCCGGACGGCGGCCGCGTCGGACCGATGCGATCGCCATAGGGTTCGCGAGACGGATCGAAACCGCCGTTCTTGTCGAAGTTCTCGAGCGCGAACGCGACGGCGTCACGCAACCGACTGGCATCGAACCCCGCCTCGACGGCGGTCGCCGTCGCCCATTCGCGATCGCGACCTGGCACGTAGCCCGGCTTCTGCGCCGCAAGCGCGCTGGTGAACAAAGCCGCCAGCAAGAAAGGCCGAGCCAGTGGAGACATGCGCGTCGAGCGTACGACCCAGCGGGCAAAACGACGAGGCGTGCGAACTGGTTACGTGCGAGTTCCGGGCAACCTGCCCAGCTCGAGATCAGTCCGATACGGCCGCGACACTCGCCGCCGCCATCGTTGCCTGCAGCTTCGCGAACTCGCTCTGCGTGCGCAGGACCGGCAATTGGACCCGGAACGTCGAACCCTGCCCCGCCGTGCTCTCGGCGCCGATCCGACCACCGTGATGGTTCACGATCTCCCTGGCGATCGCCAGGCCGAGGCCGGTGCCAGACGGCTTGTCGGTGAGGATGTCCGACGTCACCTGCCGGAACCGCTCGAAGATCGACTCGAGTTCGTCAGGCGGTATGCCGGGCCCCTGATCCCGAACCTCCACGACGAGCTCACCCTCACCCTTGTCGTGCGCCACCTCGACCTCGACGACACCGCCGCGCGGGCTGAACTTCAACGCGTTGCTGACGACGTTGATCACGACCTGCTTGATCCCGTCGCAGTCCATGAACGAGCCCGGGATCTCCCCGCCGACCGTCAGGTGCAGGTGCGAACCGAGATTGAGCGCCAACGGCCGAAGGGCCGTGACGGCCTCGTCACAGAGGTCGTCGATCCTGGCCTCCGAGACCTGCCAGCTCGTTTCATCCGCCTGCATCTTGCCGAGCGTCAGCACGTTCTCGATCAATCGCGTCAGGCGATCGGACTCGGAGATCATCACGCCGAGAAACTCCTCGAGGACGTCCGGATCACCCTGACCGTAGTCGCGCAGGATCTCGGCCGACGCTTTGATCGAAGCCATCGGCGTGCGCAGCTCATGGGTCACGTTCGTGAGGAACTGGCTCTCCGCATCGGCAGCCGCGATCGCCCGATCTCGCGCAACCGCCGCCTCACGCTCCGAGGTTTCCGCCCGGGTAATCGCGTTGCGAGCCGCGTTGATTACGACGTTGACGTGCATTGCGAGGTTGCCCCACATGGGGTCGGCGTCTTCGAGCTTGATGACGGCCGTGTAGTCCCCGAACAGCACCTTGGTCAAGCCGGACTCGATCTGCCGGATGTAGTCCCGGACTTCGTCGAGCGAGTACGACTTCTGCGCCGGAACCGCGCCGTTCTCCGGCGAAGCCGAGTTCGAGTCGGACCGCGCCGCCTGATCAGGTGTTTTATCGGGTCCGACGGTCATCAGTTTCGACGAAGTCGCGGGGCTTCGCGGCGGATTCG
The DNA here is from genome assembly GCA_024743115.1 of bacterium. Classification (GTDB taxonomy): domain Bacteria; phylum Planctomycetota; class UBA1135; order UBA1135; family UBA2386; genus JAGQRA01. The sequence continues at coordinate 199,075 of JANSXC010000011.1, forward strand.
GGCCTGGGAAGCGAACGCACGGCACGGGCGGCGGCCGCCTCGCGCTCGAACCGCTCGGCGCGGGTCAGCGCCGTTCGAGTAGCGTTGATCACGACGTTGACCTGCATCGCGAGGTTGCCCCACAGCGTGTCGGCGTCATCGAGTCGGATGGCGGAGTACTCACCCGACATCGCCCGCCTCAGACCGTCCTCGATCTTGCGGATCTGCTTGCGAACGTAGTCGGCAGGACACTTCTCCGCTTCGGTAGCAGCTTCGGATCCCTCGGTCATCAGACACCCGCCTTCTGACCGTGGAACTCGATGACGACGCGGCAGTGCTCGGCACCTTCCTTCTTGCAGCACGTCTCGTGCACCGCACCCTCCTCGCCGAAGTAGTCGAGGCAGATCCGTGCGACGCGCCGCAACGTGTTGCAGAGCTGGTTGGGTGAGTCGTACTCGAGCACGATCCGCTCGGGCGTCGACTCGATGATGGCGACCTTGTCGCGGTAGGCGTCCTGCGATGCCGAAGCCGGGAAGTTGCGATGGATCGTCGGGATGCGCTCGATCAGTCCACGAGCCGAACCCGCCTGCTCGAAGATCGCAGGGAACATCTCGGGCGAACGCTTCATGAAGTACGCTGCGAACGCCTCCTCGGCATCGTCCGACCCGACCCCGAATACGGACTGGGCACCGCGAAACAGTGCCTGGAACTCCGACTCGGGATACACGACCTCGGGCTGATAGATCCGCGACTCCAGCTCGGCCTTCGCAAAAAGGTCCGCGACCGCGTCGTCGCCGAGCGCATCCCGCACCATCTCGACGACCAGATTGTTGATGTGTCCCATCATGATGGTTTGCCCCCCCCCCGGAGTCCGTGGCGCGGATCTCCTACGCCGAAAATCGGCAAAGCCGCTGCGGTGGCTGAACTGCGGCGACCGGGATTTCTCCCCCCGACCCGAATACGCCCGGTCACACCGACGCAACGCGCCTTGCCACGGTGACTTGCGCTGACCAGAACATAGCTTGCAAGACGGCGACGCCCCGCCGTATGGCATTCTTGATTAAGGCGACGACGTAACCCGGTCAGAGGAAGACCACGCGAGGTCTTCGAGATGTCCCCCAAACCCAGCAACCCCGCCCCGAAGAACGGCGACGCGGAGATCGTCCGGCTATTGCAGGCCCGGAAGACGGCAGGGTTGCGTCAACTCCTGGCTACGCACGGCGACTGCATTCGCAGCGGACTCGCGCGCAGCTTCGGAACGACTGTGAACTCGCTGGAAATCGACGACGCGATGAGCAAGGCCACCTTCAACGCCTGGCGCAAGGTCGACTCGTTCGACGCTGGCAAGGGCACGTTGCGGGCGTGGTTCTTCGTTATCGCACGCAACGCGACGGTCGAGCTACTACGGGAGCGCAAGCGGCGGCGCTGGGAGACCCGCGGGGACGCCGTCGAAGAGCTGACCGCGCGCGAACCCAACACCTCGAAGATGCCGAGCGCATTCCTCGACGTGTTGCGCCGATGCATCGGCAAACTTCCGCGACTGCAGCGTGAGATCATCGAAGCCGACCTCCGCACGGGCGAGGTCGCCGATGCAACGGAACTCGCCAGACAGTTGCGCACTACCAAGAATTCGATCTACGTCTCGCGGTCGATGGCCCGCAAGGCGCTACGGCAGCTCCTGGTTCAGCAGGGGTACGTGCCCGGGGAGGGCAAGAGTCAACTGTTATGGAACTGACGGAAAAGGAGTTTTGGAATCAGCTGCGGCGCTCGGTCGACGCGGCGGAGGCTGACACGGTGCGAGAGCTCGACGCTGCCGAACAGCTGCTGGCCGATATCGACATGGACGAGAACGCCAGGCTGTCCGACGCTCGGATCGACGAGCTCGTGTCGATGGCTACGGCCGACAGCCATGAGGCGGGCAGCCATGAAGACCCTCGCGCCGAACCCAACGGGTTCGGGGTCCGATTCGGGCCCACACGGTTCGGGCGCGCTCTCGCCGCGGCGGCCACGTTGTTGATCGCCCCGAAGTTCATCATCGCGGCAACGGCCGTGACTGCAGTAACGGCCGTTACCGTGACGACGGTCGTGATGCAGTACAGCTCGACCTCGCTACCGTTCCAGGACGCCATCGCGACGATGAGCGACCCCGCGCAGCCCGAGAACGAGCGTCACACGAGCACACTGCGAGTGTTCGCGGACGTCATGGAATCGATCCTGTTGATCAAGGACGTCGCCAACGAGGGCTCGGAGTTGAGCCCGAGCGCTGTCGAGGTCCTGGATCGGATGCGCTCGGCCCTGACGACCGGCGTGCCGTTCGTCCCCGACCGATTCCCGGACGGACTCGTATTCCTCGGGGACCTGGTCGCGGACCGCAACCTCGCGCTCGAAGAACGCAAGGATGCCCTGCTGCGCCTCGCCGAGCAGATGCTGCACGGCGTCGGCGCGCTCACCGCGACCGCGGGCGCAGACGGGACGACCTCGGATCGAATCGGCCGCGACGCGGCGGACTCTCTGCGTCGGCTCGCCCGGCTGCTCGCGAACTGACGCCCGCAACCTGGCACGACTGGCGAGCGGTGCCGGTCAGCTGCTCGGCGAGATGAGCACGCTCTGCTCGGCCACGCCCGGGGCGTTGAAGTTGGCCATCTGCCAGCCCGGAACGGCCCACGAGGTCGCGCCTTCGCCGTTCTCGTCGAGCTGGATCGTCACCGTCGCCTTCTTCGGCTTGCGACGCATGCCGTTGTCGATATCGATCGTGATCGTCTGGTTCGCCTTGCTCGGATCGGAGTAGCTGATCGTCGCCGTGCCGCCTTCGGTCAGCGGATCCGGATTGACGGACATGGTGGCGCCGTGCTCGTCGTTCGACGGCATCACGGCGAAGAGCGCTGCGACCACACTCGTGGCCAGAATGTTGGTTGTTACCATTTCCCTCGATCTCCTCGATGTCTCTGAGCGCCGCGCAGACAACGCGTCTCACGCAACGTCGAACTATCGAACGGCGCGCAGCTCAGTGCCGAAGTGCGCAACAGTTGCGCGGCCGAGATCAGGGCATGGCGGCGCGCTCGAGTCCTTGCCATGAGCGCCGCGCCGCAGTCTCGAATTGGTCCGAAACTCGAAACGCAATCATCCGCTCTCGGGGTTTCCCCCGACCGCGGCCGGCCTCACGTTCACCGCAGCCGTAGAACGCGCTCGACGGGTGCGCCACCCGTCACGACGAGTCGCTCGAGTTCGACCGGCGCGATCGCCGTCGAGCCTGGCGCGCGCAGCCGCACGCGGTAGTCACCGGCAGGGACCCGTTCGAAGCTCGCGACGCCGCGTTCGTCGAGCCCGGTGAGAAGCGCGATGCCGGGTCGTGCGAACAACTCGACGTACCGACCGGAGACCGGCCGACCGGTCGCATCGCGCACCCGCAGCCGCACCGGTGCCGTCACGATCGCGATGGACTGCGTCGGCGGCACCTGTCCAGGGGTGAGGGTCATCCAATCCGTCACGGGCACCGCGATCTGCCGCGATCCTACCGCCAGGCGGAGCTCCAACCGGTACGGCCCCGCCCGCAGGCACGGGAATCGAAACCACCCGCGCGAATCCGCATGACGGGTGATCGTGTGGCGACCGCGAACGGCCCCGGTCGCGGAGTCCACCTCCCCGACCAGCAGAACGATCTGCTGCGCCGGCTGGCCATCGACGAGCGCCGTGCCCTGTAGATCGACAGCGGCGACCCGATCGCGCAGCTCCAGGGCGAGTCGGCGCTCTTCGCCCGGTGCCAGGGCCACGCGCGCCACCGCCGCTGGCAGCTCTGACCACGCCGTCACCGCGTCCGCAGTGTCGAGGCGCAGCGCGACATGGACGAACCAATCGCCCGCCGGGATCGCGAACTGTCCCAAGCGCGAGGGTTGCAGCTCGAACGGCGGCTCGAACTCCGCAGGCCGCTGCTCCTTGCCGTTCGCAGACCGCAGCCGCAACCGCATCGGCACTTCGACATCCGACGTCACGAGGAGCCGCCCCCCGTCCGGGACGCAAATCACGGACGCTTCGTCGCCGAGTCGCACTCCGTGCTCGACGAACGCCGGCCGCCCCGGCGCGTGTACGCGAATCTCGAGCGCAGCCGGATCATGCCACCATCTCAGCAGTGCGAGGCCAGCACGATCGGTCCGCGCGCGCGCCACGCGAACGTTCACGGCGCCCCGGATCCCGCCGTGATCGAACAAGGCAGCGTGTTCGCGAACCGGCGCGGCCACCAGTTCGGCCACCGCGGGCTGCACGAGTTCGACCTCGGCATTGGCGATCGGCAGCCCCTGCGAATCCACGACCTTCACCGGACACGAAACTGCACGACGCAGCTTCAGTTCGACGAAACCGCCCGCTGCGTCGTGCTCGACCGTCTGCGGCAGGTTCGCCAGCCAACGTGGATCCTCGGGCCACACGATGACTGCATTGCGACCGCGGCGCACGTCACGCAACCACACCTCACCGCGTGCATGCCGCCCCGACGCACGCAGTTCTGCATCCGCACTGGAACGCACGCCGACCTCCGGCACGCATTGCACGGCGAAGCGTTCGATCGGTCCACGGGTCTCGGCATCGACGACCCGCAGCCCCAGCAAGCCCGAAGCGTCCATCTGCAGAGTTACGTCCCTGGCACCCCACGGAACGGATGACGAGGGTCGGGCGAGTGCCCCGAGACCCGGAACCGTCGCCGTCAACTCCACACCCTCCGACGAAGCGGCCTCGTCGCGACCGCGATGGAGTACGAATCGACCATCCTCGCCCGAACGGGAGCTCGCGACTACCTGCGCCGAGCGCCGCGCTTCGACGATCGCACCCGACAGACCGCGGCCATCGCGACTCACGACCCGCCCCGTGATCGACTGCGGCGACTCCGACGCGTGGCAGACGAGTTCGACCACCGTTACCGGCCCCGTCAGAACGTGGCGATCCGAACCCACCAACGGTACACTAGACAGCAACTCGACCTGCACCGACCCGGCCGGCAGCGGCTCCGGAAGCTCGAACGCACCGTCAAACCCGGCCGTCGCCCGACTCTTCCACCGCTCGAGCCAACCGTCTCCGCGCCGAGATCCGAGCACACGCAACCCGACCACCGCTCCTGCGAACGGCTCGCCGTGCTCGTCGCGCACCCGCCCCATCACACGGCAACCGCGCCGCAACCGCACCGTGCCCAGGTCCGCGGAACCGCGGATCCGCTGCGCGACACCCAGCCGGCCCGGCGCCGACACCCGAACGACGACGCCATCCGAGGCGGCATCGGCGTCACGCAATTCGAACGTACCGTTGGCGCCGGTCACCACGATCGACGTCGCGGTGACGACGCGGCAGCCCGCGAGCGGGCGGCCCGTCTCCCACTCGACGCAGGTGCCGACGAGGATCCGACGCGGCAGATCCGCGCGCACCCGATCACCCGCCCGCTCGCGCGCGACCGAATCGCCGAGCCCCCCGTTCATCGCGTCGGACGCAACCCTCGATGGATCCGCGGGCTGGGAATCCGAGGGCTGGGAATCCGAGGGTCGGGGATCCGCGGGCCGCAGCCTCGCCCGCGGCTCGAAGAGCCACGGCATCGCCAGGACCGCCACCACCGCAACCACGGCCGCGACGACCGTCAGCCACACCGATGGGCTGGATCGACGACCCGTAGGTCGCGCCCCACCCCGGTCCATCCACCCCCGAGACCGCATGTACTCGATTATCGGAAAAACTCTCTGACCGATGCAGTCGCTTCCCGAGTAACGGGTTGCGTCGCCTCAACCCGGCCCTGCCAAGGGGCCGTGATTAAGGTGCTGCCGTAGTCCTCGGTGAGCAAGGCTCCTTCCCGCAAACGCGAGTCACAACAACCGAGCATGACGACTTTCCAACGTCCACCGGCCACGCGGCGCAGCCTCACCGACCTCGAAGAGCAGATCCAAGAGCTCGTCGGCGAGTCGCTCGCCCACCCCGCCGTTCATCATCCCTATCTCCGCGCGTTCGCCGCGGGCGACTTCGCCGACCCGGTCGCAGCGATGCGCCACTACGCGCTCGAGTACAGCGGCTACGCGGCCTGGTTCCCGCATTACCTGCGCTCGGTCATCCGTCGACTCGAACGGCAAGACCATCGCAAGCTGCTCCTGCGCAACCTCGAAGAGGAGCGCGGCGAACTCGACCCCGATGACTGCGAGGCGCTGCGCGCGGTCGGCGTCGACCCGGAGCCGCTGATCGGCATTCCGCACCCGCAGTTGTTCCGGCGGTTCTGTCACGCGCTCGGGCTGACCGACGAACAGCTCGAGAAGCCATCCGCAGCAGCGGTGAAGTGGCGCAGCGACTTCCTCGAGTTCCTGGGCACGGCCACCGCCGCGGAAGCGGTCGGAGCACTCGGGCTCGGCACCGAACACATCGTGCGGCCGGTCTACGAACACCTCCTCGCCGGGATTCGCCGCACCGGCGTTCTCCAGCGCAACGATTACGTGTTCTTCGAGTTGCACTGCCTGGTCGACGACCAGCATCAGCAGGATCTCCTCGCGATCGCCCGCGAGCTCGCGAGCGAGACGAATGGGCTCGAAGAACTCCGCCGGGGCATGCGCATCGCACTCGACCTGCGATGCGAGTTCTGGAACGCCATCGCCGCGACCGCCGAACCCGCGCGCCGCGCCCGCATCGCATGAACATGGTCTCGACGAAGGATCTCTACGACGAAGCCAGCGACGATTGGCGGCGCACGCAGCCGATCCTGCTGTCCGACTACACGGCGCGCCCGTTCCTGTTGGAGTGGTGTGAGCCGGTTGCGGACCGCGACGTCCTGGACCTCGGCTGCGGTGAGGGCTACTTCGCGCGGCATCTGAAGCAACGCGGCGCTCGCACGATCCTCGGAGTCGATGTCTCGCCCGAGATGATCAGCTCGGCGAAGGAGCGTGAGCAAACCGAGAACCTCGGGATCGAGTACGTAACCGGCAGTGCGGACAATCTGACGGACTTTGGAGAGAGTTCGTTCGATCTCGTCGTGGCAGTGTTTCTGTTCAACTACCTGAACTTGGAACAGACCCAACACACGATCTGCGAGATTTATCGTGTGTTGCGTCCGGGCGGACGCTTCGTGTTCGCCGTGCCACATCCCGCGCTCGCGTTCCTCGGCGAGAAGCAGGCGCCGTTCTACTTCGAGCCGAAGGAACACGGTTACTACTCGGGCCGCGACGTTCAGTTCGAGGGTGAGATCTGGCGCCGCGACGGCAAGAGCGTTCCCGTGCGCAGCGTGCACAAGACGTTCGAGGACTACATGTCCGCGCTCGCCGACGCCGGCTTCGATCGGATGCCGCTCATCGCCGAACTGCACGTGACCGAGGAACACCTCGAGCTGGACCCGGAGTGGTTCGGACCGCTACGCGACAAACCGTTGCACCTGGCGTTCCAGCTCCACAAGTAGGAGACCGAAGCCCATGACGTCCCCGACCTCCGTACCGCTTTCTGCAAACCGCCGGCTCTGGAGTAGCGCACAGCTCGAGGCCGATCACAGCTGGCGGCAGGAGTTGCCGGAAGCGGTTACGGAGGAGTTCCTCGAGTTCGTCGCGAAGCACCCGGCCATCGACACGGCGACTTTCGAGTGGCGTGCCGGCGACCTTCCGGAGCTGGCGGGAC
>JANSXC010000039.1 GCA_024743115.1 bacterium
CCGACTGCCAGATGCCGCCGAAGTGCGGCTGGATGACGGGCAGAAACCCCTGCGTGTTGTGGCCGACCCGTTCGTCGACGACCACCTCGATCGTGTCCGAGCCGTCACGGCGACCGTGTCCGCTGAGGTCGATCGAGAACGGCGTCCAGCCCCCGAGATGTTCGCCGCAGACGACGCCGTTGCATCGGACGGTGGCATGGGTCGCGACCGCGGCGAACTCGAGGCGCACGGTCGGGGCGTCAACGCCGCGTAGCTCCGTCAGCCCGCGGCGATACGTTGCGGCGCCGTCGAACCCGACACCGAGGGTGTGTTCGAACGCGGCCGGCACCATCGCCGGCCTGCCGTCGATGGTCCAGTGCTCGTCGATTGACAGGCGAACCTGGCTTGCGAGCGTGGTCGCCAACAGGACAGCGACGGCGATGCAACGCAGGGCCGCGGCGGATGTCATAGTTCGTACGCGTCCGTGAGCTTGGCTTCGAGGTAGGTGAAGAACGGCTCGCTCGACAACGGGGCGCCCGTCGCGCGTTGGCAGAGCTCCGCGGGTGAATAGCGTCGACCGTGGCGGTGCACGTTGTCACGCAGCCAATCGACGAGTGGAGCGAAGTCACCGCGTCCGATGAGCCGGTCGAGTCCGCCGAGCGCGCGGTCGGCGGCGGCGGCGAACTGTGCAGCGTAGAGGTTGCCGAGCGTGTAGGTGGGGAAGTAGCCGAACAACCCACACGACCAGTGCACGTCCTGCAGGCAGCCGCGCCGATCGTCGGGCACTTCGACACCGAGATAGTCGCGGTACAGGCCGTTCCACCGGGCGGGCAGGTCGGCCACGGGCAGGTCACCGGCGATCAACTCGCGCTCGATCTCGAATCGCACCATGACGTGTAGATCGTAGGTCGCCTCGTCGGCCTCGACCCGGATCAGGCTCGGCTGCACGAGGTTGGCGTCGCGGAACGCCTGTGCGGCGGCGAATCCGTCGGCTCCGGCGCCGAGTTGCTCCCGCGCTTGCGGCCAGACCCATTCCCAGAACGCGCGGCTGCGGCCGACGTGATTCTCGAACAGTCGACTCTGGCTCTCGTGGATGCCGAGCGACACGGCCTCGCCGAGCGGGGTGCCGAGGCGTGCGACTGGCAGCCCCTGCTCGTACAGCCCGTGGCCGCCCTCGTGCATCGTCGATCCGAGCGCGTCGACGACGTTGTCCTCGTGGAAGCGCGTGGTGAGCCGCACGTCCGCGCCGGTGCCCGTGCAGAACGGGTGCGTGCTGCGGTCGATGCGGCCACGTTCAAAGTCGAAGCCCATCGCGCGCACAACGGCGTTGACGAAACGCTCCTGCGCGGGGATCGGGAACTTCGCACGGACGAACGCGTGGTTCGGTGCGCGGCCGCCGGCTAGGCGTTCGCGCAGCGCGACCAACCGCTCCCGCAGCGGGGAGAACACCCGTTCGAGGTCCGCCGCGCGCATGCCGGGCTCATAGCAATCGGCGAGGGCGTCCCAGCGCGACGCGCCGGTCTCGGCCAGGCAGTCCGCCTTCTGCTGCTGCAGCCCGACCATGCGCTCGAGCCACGGCGCGAACCCGGCGAAGTCCGAATCGGTGCGCGCGCCGGCCCAGGCCTGCTGGGCCCGGCTTTCAACCTCGGCGAGTTCGCCGACGAGTGCCGGGGGCAGCTTCGTCGCGCGATCGAAATCGCGGCGGAGTTCGCGGACGATCGCCGCGCGTTCGGCGGCGTCGTCCTCGCCGTGGCTGGCCCGTTCCGCGCCCGCCTCGCAGTCGTCGAGCCAGTCGCCGATTCGCGGGTCGGTGGCACGTTCGTGCTGCAGTCGCGCCAGTAGTGCCAGCTGCTCGGCGCGTACCTCGCCCGCGCCGGTCGGCATGTAGGTCTCCTGGTCCCACCCGAGCAGCGCTGAGGTCGAACCGAGCAGGAAGACCTCGCGATGGTGCGAGACGAGTGCGTCGTAGGCCGTCGCCATGCGCCAGAAGGTAGCCGTGGAGGCGCGCCGTCGCGACTGCGCGCTGCTCGCCCCCGTAACGTCAGCGGGCGACGGTGTACAGCCCGCCGGATTCCTTCGCGAGTTGCTCGAGCAGCTTGCTCGACTCGCCGATCGCGACCGTGTGGATCCGGATGCAGCGGCTCGCATTCCAGCGCTTGACGGCAGCCGCGAGGAGTTTGCGATCGATGATCTGGCCAGCACTCGGCCGGCCATCGGTGAGTACGTAGATCGTGTCGACTTCCGGGTCGGCGAACGCGAGCTCGAGCCCGGCGTGGAGATCCGTCGGACCGCGGGATTCGAGCGCGTCGGTGAACTTTGCGCCGGTCTTCTTGCCGCGCTTGTCGACCTTCTTGAGCTTCTTGTTCCAGGCGCTCGCGTCGTGGCTGAAGCGGATGATGTTGGCTTTTGCCTTGTTCGGCAGGAGGTCGAGTACGCGCTTGAGCTGGCGTTTGGCTTCGTCGAGGCGGGTGCCAGCCGTGCCGAACGGTCGTCGCATGCTCCCGGACGTGTCGACGACGAACGCGAGGCGGTCGCTGTGAACGGGCAGGTCCCAGTAGGTCGCCGTCGTGGCCGCTGCGGCGCCGCGGTCCTTGCCCCGCTTCTTCTGGTCGGCCCTGGCGGGCACGCGGAAGCGCTCGGCTTCGCGTTGCCACCAGTCGCGCCATTTCGCCTGATCGGGGAAGCGCTGGCGCGTGAGTTCGTGGAGCGCCGCGGTCACATCGGAGTGCAATCGGGCGCGCTCCTGTGACAGTCGCTCGATCAAGAGTGGCACGCCGGCCTTCTCGCGCAGGGCGACGAGGAGGTCGATCGCCGCCGCCCGGACCTGCCACGAACCGTGGGAGAGCGACTGCTCGGCAGCGCCCAACGCCTTTTCGCGCAACTTCGGGCCGCAATCACCGAGCAGGCCGAGTGCTGTGGTGCGCAGCAGCAGGTGCTTGCTCTGCGCATGACCGAGGAGCAGGCCGTGCCAGCCGCCGTCCTCGGCCATGAACTCGTGGATGGCAATCGCACCCGCAGCCTTGCCGGCGTCACGGCCTTGGTCGATCAGCGCGATCAGCGCGGGCAGCGCGAGCTTCTTCCCGAACGTCGGCAATGCCGCGGCCGCCGCGGCCACCACTCCGTCGTCGCGATCCTGCAGCAGGCCCGTGAGCGCTCGGGCCGCAGTCAGGTGGCGTTCGGTCGGTGCAAAGCGCATGGCCTTGGCAGCGATCGCGCGCCGGGCGGCGTCCTTGTGTTGCCGCGTGGTCTCGTTGAGGTGATCGAACAACGAGCCGGCGAGGGCGCGCTGCCAGAGGCCGGTCAGGCGCTTGCCGAACGCGGCATCCGCAGCGATCGCGTGACCGACGATCAGTTCGTGATGCTCGGGAACCGGATCGCGCAGCAGACCGTGGAGCACGGCGGCATGCAGGTCCGCGCCTGCCGTCTTTGCGAGGCGCTTGCCGAGCCGCTTCGCGATCTCCGCCGCGTCCGGGTGGTTGTGGCGCGCGAGCTGCGCCAGCGCCTTGGCCGCAGCGACGCGGTACTTGCCGCCGGCGAGTCGCACGCGCACGGCATCGATCGCGGGATCGCCGTCGCGGTTCTCGAGCGCCTCGAGTGGTGGCAGGATCGCCGAGCCCGAGCTGCGCTTGATGGCATCGAGCAGGAAGTCGCGGGCTTGATCGCCCGTGGCATGTTCGAGCCCACGGCAGGCGGCGGTGCGCTGCACGCCCGGTTGACTCGATCGCAGGATCTCACCGAGAACGTCGATGCCCGCGGTCCCCTGGGCCGCGAGACCGGCGCCTGCGGTGTCCGCGATCCGCGGGTTCCGGGCGTTGACGAGCGCCTCCTGGAGTGCGGTCACGACCCCGTCGGGTTCGGGGCGGGCGCAGCCGCCGAGTGCTCGCAACAGGGTCTGCCGATAGGACGACGACTCTGCCGTGCGCAGTTGTTCGAGCAGCGTGCGGGTCACGGCGGGGTCATCGAACTTGCCCAGGTCGCCCGCGGCTCGGCGCCGCGCGTTCTCGTTGGAGCGTTTGACCCGGTCGAAACGCGCCATGGCCTCTTCGGCCGTCTTCGGGCGCTGGGCGGTCAGGGGCGCGAGTAGCAGTCCGCTCACGAGCAGGGCTGCGACCAGGCTGGTCCGGCGAGTCGGTGTCATCGCCGCGGATCCTACCGGCTGACTCGCGCCCCTGGGCGTCGGGGTCGGGATTCGCTACACTCCCAGCGATGGCGCGGACGACGACCCCTCGACGCGCGAGCTGGCTCCGCTCCGCGGGACCGGGCCGCGCAGGCTGGCTGCGGGCCGGCGGTGTGGGGGTCGTTTGCCTGGCTCTGGGGATCGTGCTCGGCACCGCTCTCCAGCAGTCCCGGGCAGTTGCGGCGCCGCCCGCACGGGAAGCCGCGGCGGTTTCGCCGGCCCGCGTCGCGCCGGCCAGCTTCGCAGACATCGTCGATGTCGCGCGGCCCGGAGTCGTTTCCGTTCGTGCACTGCTGCGAGCAGAACCCGTGTCGGAAGGGCCCGTGCCTGAAGTGCCGGGGGCGGCAGCACCGGCACGAACTTCGGGGGACCCCGTGACCGTTGCCGCGCCGCCGCCGGAAGCGTCGGATGCCGAACCCGTGGCCGCGGCACCCGGCCAACGCACCGCGGATCTGCCAGAATCGCGGCAAGGGCCGCAGCCTGGCGCGGAGCGGGTCGCGGCGATGAACGTCCAACCGGCCGCTGTCGCAGCGGCGCGGGGAGGGAGCGCAGAACCGACCACGCTCGCGGGGTTCGTAGGTGAGCGCAACGGATCGGGCTTCATCGTCGATCCGCGAGGCCTCGTCGTGACGAGCCGTCATGTGGTCGTGGATGCGGCGCGGATCGATGTGTTCGTACCGGGACTGGGTCGCTACGAAGCACGGCTCGCGGGTGAGGACGAGGCGACGGACCTCGCGATCCTGCGGCTGAAACGCCCGCCGGCGGGGCTGCCGGCTTTGCCACTCGGCGCGAGCGAACGGCTACGTGCCGGCGACTGGATCGTCGCGGTCGGCAATCCGTTCGGCTTCGCGCAGACGGTGACGGCCGGGGTCGTGAGTTTCGTCGGGCGGCACCTGCCGCACACCGACCTCGGCGTCACGAGTGACTTCGTGCAGATCAGTGCGCCGCTCAACCCGGGCAGTTCGGGTTGTCCGGTGCTGGATCTCGACGGCCGGGTGGTCGGCGTCACGACGAAGGCAGCGGCGGATGCGCAGGGTATCTCCTTCGCGGTGCCAAGCCGCACCCTGAAGTGGGCGCTGGCGGAGATGGAGCGCGCCGAGGACGGCGTCGTGCGACGGGGCTACCTCGGCATCGAGTTTGCGACGAGTCGCCGTGTCGACGATCGCGGCGAGCCGCGCGGCGGGGCGCGGATCGTGCGCGTCGTGTCCGGTGCCCCGGCCGAGGCCGCTGGCATCCGGACGGGTGACGTCGTGCTCGCGGTCGATGGGATCCCGGTCGCGGACGCCGCGGTGCTTCACCAGCGAATCGTTCAGGGTCGACCGGGCGGCAAGATCGCGTTGCAGGTGTTGCGCGATGAACGCGTCCTCGGTCCGATCGAGGCTCGGCTCAGCGAGATGGGGCAGGCCCGCGCGACGCGCCTGAACTGAACGCCCCGAGCTGCACCGACCCCAACGAAGCTCCGCTGCGTAGACCGCTGCCATGGCCATACCTACCCTGCTCCATCGGGATACCGTCGCGTTCGTCATGCCCGGGCTCGTTCATCGTCTGGGCAATCTGCTCTTCACATTGCAGGGCGCCGCGCAGTTCGACGACCGGCCGGTCGACCACGCGGTCGTGCGGAAAGCGACGGCCCGTGGTGGGGCCGTTCTCGTGGTCGCACGCACGCTCCTGGGGCCGGCGCCGGAGCCGCCCGCGCCGGCGGGTGAACTGCTCGCCGTGATCGCGGACCTGGTCCGGCTGCCGCTCCGGGACGCCGGGCACGCGTTCGTTCTGCAGGTTGCGGACGCGGACACCGCCGGCGCAGGCGTCGAGCTCGTCGATCCCGCCGCGTTCTGTCCGGCCGTTCTCACGGCGATTCGGCTGATCGGCGCCGCGGTGCCGGCCGGGCAGACCGGCAACCTGGCGGCGCGGCTGGAGCGCGTTGGACACGAAGTGAGGGTCGGCGTCGGCTACGCCGGGGCCGTGGGGGAGCTGCCGTTTCCACTCGCGCTCGACGGGCTGGCCGGTGATTGGACCGCTGCGATGGGGCAGACTCCGCCCGGCACGACAGTTTCCACGACGGCCGGGGAGCTCCGGCTGGCCTTCGCATTGCGGGGGCTCCGGGCGGGTGATGCGACCGGCCAAGCTTGAGCGGGCCTTCACAGTTTCTTGGCCGTAGGTCGTAGCCTACTCCGCGTTCCCAATTCACGACTCCTGACGCAGCGAGTGGTAAAGAGCAAGATTCTGGTCATCGAGGACGAGCCCGACATCCTCGAAGTCATGCAGTACAACCTCGAGCGCGAGGGTCACAAGGTCGTCGCGTGTCGCGATGGCGAGCAAGGGTTGAGTCGGATTCGGACCGACAACCCGGATGTCGTCATCCTCGATCTCATGCTCCCTGGCATGGACGGGGTCGAGGTCTGCCGGCAGGTGAAATCGGATCCCGTGACGCGCGCGATTCCGATCATCATGGTCACCGCCAAGAGCGAGGAGAGCGACATCGTGCTCGGTCTCGGCATCGGCGCCGACGACTACATCACCAAACCGTTCAGCCCGCGCGAACTCGTTGCGCGGGTGAAGGTCGTTCTGCGACGAGGACCGTTGCGGGAAGACAGTGGCGGGGTGAACGACCGAGTCGTGCGCGGATCGTTGACGATCGACCTCGGCCGGCACGAGGCCCGGGTCGACGATCGGGCCCTGCCGCTCACGCCGACCGAGATGCGGTTGCTGCACTTTCTGGCTTCGCACCCCGGCCGGGTGTTTCCGCGCGCACACCTGCTGAGCCGGGTGATCGGCGAGGATGCGGTCGTGACGGACCGCAATATCGACGTGCACGTGCGCGCTCTGCGCCAAAAACTCGGTGAGCATCAATCGCTGATCGAGACCGTTCGCGGCGTCGGCTATCGTTTCGCCGAAGCGGCGAGGTGATTGGCTGACCATCGATTCGATCAAGCGAGGTACGCGGCTTGCGAAGCCGTTGACCGTTTTGGCGGACGGCGACCTGCTCCCTGAGTGGTGCGGATGACGACGACGCTCGCGATTTTCCTCGGCCTGGCTGCCCTGACGGCCATCTGGCTCTATCGCGCCTGGTCGCGCGAACGTGCTCGCGCCGAGGAGGCGATAGCTGGCCTGCTGACGCTGCAGCGTGACATGCGGCAGACGAGCACGGCGGCTGCTCGGCTGCGCGCGAGCCTTGCGAGTATCGACGAGGGCGTCGTGGTGCTAGACATCGACCGCCAGGTCGTGGACTGGAACGATGCCGCGCGGGAACTCGCTGGGCTGCCAGAACGCCCGGCGTCGCCCGCGCGCGTCTCGGAGATGCTGCCCTGGGGGCAGCTCACCGTTGCGCTCGAAGAGCTCGGGCGCGCGTCCGGTCCACCGATCGTGGAGTTCGAGCTCGCGGACGAGAGTCAGGGTGCCGAGCGCATCCTGCGTGTTCGGGTTCGCGGGCTCGGGGATCTCGGCTTCGTGGTCGGGATCGACGACCAGAGTCGGCTCAAACGCCTCGAGTCGATGCGGCGCGACTTCGTGGCCAACGTGTCCCACGAGCTCAAGACCCCGCTCGCCGCGATCAAGGGCTTCGTCGAGACGTTGCGCGACGATCCCGAGATGCCGACCGAGGTCCGCGTGCGGTTTCTCGATCGCGTGATGGCGCAGAGTGATCGCCTGAACAGCTTGGTCGGGGATCTCCTGACTCTGTCGCGGCTCGACGAGTTCGAGCACGGTCCCGAAGGCTTCAAGCCGTGCGATGTGGCGGTTGTCGTGGCCGACACGATTCGGGATCTCGCTTCGCTCGCGGATCGCAAGACGATCGACCTGCAAGCGGACCTGGCGCCGGGGCCGCTGTTCGTGCAGGCCGAGCGCGAGGGGCTACGTCAGGTGATCAGCAACCTCGTCGACAACGCGATCAAGTACACACCCGAATCCGGCACGGTGGCCGTCAGCCTCGGTCACAACGCGGACGAGATCCGGCTCGAGGTCGCGGACACCGGGATCGGACTGTCGCCCGAGGATCAGGAACGCGTGTTCGAGCGGTTCTACCGCGTCGATCGCGCGCGATCGCGCGAACTGGGCGGCACCGGCCTGGGGTTGTCGATCGTCAAGAACACGGTTCGCCGCCTGGGCGGCGAGGTCGGGGTTCGGAGTGCAGTCGGCCGGGGGACGACGTTCTGGGTCACATTGCCCCGGCTGCAGACGGAGGTCGCCCCAGGATTGGGCGACCCAGAGTAGGCGGACCAGGGCAGGGAGGGCGGAGTAGCGCGACCCGCGCGCTAATCGATCACACCGCCGCGTTCGGCGAACTCGACACTCTTGTCGGCCATGCCGCGCTTGGCGTACTCGCGCACCTCTTCGGTGATCTTCATCGAGCAGAAGCGCGGGCCGCACATCGAACAGAAGTGTGCGACCTTGGCGCCGTCCTGGGGCAGTGTCGCGTCGTGGTAGGCGCGCGCGGTCTCGGGATCGAGCGCGAGGTTGAACTGGTCCTCCCAACGGAACTCGAAGCGCGCCCGGCTCAGCGCGTCGTCGCGGTCCTGGGCACCGGGGTGCCCCTTGGCGAGGTCTGCCGCGTGGGCCGCGATCTTGTAGGTGATCACGCCTTCTTTGACGTCTTCGCGGTCCGGCAGGCCGAGGTGCTCCTTGGGGGTGACGTAACACAGCATCGCCGTACCCTGGCTGCCGATCATCGCGGCACCGATCGCGGACGTGATGTGATCGTAGCCCGGCGCGATGTCGGTCGTGAGCGGGCCCAGGGTGTAGAAGGGCGCTTCGTGGCAGACGTCGAGTTGCCGATCCATGTTCTCCTGGATCTTGTGCATCGGCACGTGGCCCGGGCCTTCGATCATGACCTGCACGTCGTGTTCCCAGGCCTTCTTCGTGAGTTCGCCGAGCGCCTCGAGTTCGCCGAACTGAGCTTCGTCGTTGGCGTCCTTGATCGAGCCCGGACGCAGCCCGTCGCCGAGCGAGAACGACACGTCGTACTTCTTCATGAGCTGACAGATCTCGTCGAAGCCCGTGTAGAGGAAGTTCTCTTCGTGGTGGTGCAGGCACCACTTGGCCATGATCGAGCCGCCCCGCGACACGATGCCCGTCGTGCGTTCCGCGGTGAGCGGAACGTGGCGCAACAGCACGCCGGCGTGGATCGTGAAGTAGTCGACCCCCTGCTCGGCCTGTTCTTCCAGCACCTCGAGGAACATCTTCAGGTTGAGGTCCTCGACGCGGCCTTCGACGCGTTCGAGCGCCTGGTAGATCGGCACCGTACCGATCGGGACCGGGCTGTTACGAATGATCCACTCGCGGGTCTCGTGGATGTTCTTGCCCGTGCTCAGGTCCATCACCGTGTCCGCGCCCCAGCGGATCGCCCACTGCAGCTTCTCGACCTCTTCGTCGATCGAACTGCCGAGCGCGGAGTTGCCGATGTTGGCGTTGATCTTCACCAGGAACTTGCGCCCGATGATCATCGGCTCGATCTCGGGATGGTTGCGGTTCGCGGGGATGATTGCGCGGCCGCGCGCGATCTCGCTACGGACGAACTCGGGGTCCACGTTCTCGCGGATCGCGACGAAGCGCATTTCCTCCGTGACGATGCCGCGGCGCGCGTAGTGCATCTGGGAGAAGTTGGTATCGCCCCGCTTCAGGCGCTCGTCGATCCAAGGCTGACGGCGTTTGGGCAGGCCGTCGGCGGGTGCGTGGCCCTGCGGACCCGTGGTGTCGTAGACGCGCAGGGTCTCGCCGTTCGTCAGCGAGATCTCGCGTGCCGGCACGTCGAGGTCGCTGCTCTGGACCTTCTGGGAACGCGGGAACGACTCGGTGAGCGGGCGGAGGCCCGGCGCCTCGGTGGCAGAGTCGGAACGGGAAGAACTGTTGGTCATCGGCTGCTGTTTCCTACGCCGGAATGATCCGGATCAGGTTCGAGGGGTGCATCTCAGCCCGGTTCGCCGGGCGCCCCCAAGCAGGGTGCAGGGCGGAGATCGTCGACGGGGATGGGGCTGTGCGCAAGCGCGGAGCACGAATGCGCACCGGCTCAGCGCCGGCGGCCGTTGCCTTGCTCGTGGGGGGCTTCGACCTTTCGAGGGGCGCTGCCGGCGGGTGAACCGCCCGGCGGCGTGAGCGTCGACGGGACGCCATCCGAGCCACTCGGCGAGTTTGGGGAGCCCATTCTCGGCTTACTCGGTGTCGGCTTACTCGGTGTCGACTTGCTCGGTGTCGGCCCATGCGGATCGGGGCCGCGCGCCGAGAGCGGCGCCAGGTACAGCGCACCGCGCAGCTCGTCGGGGACGCGGGGGCCGAGCCAGTCGATTGCACGTCGCGACAGTCGCTGCGAGTGCGAGGCCTCCACCTCGTTGCCGAGCGCCGTTTCGCGGCAGAACATGTTCACGAGGAAGAGCAGGAAGAGCACGGTGCACGCGCCGGTCGCGACCCCGAACAAACCGCCGCCGAGGCGATCGAAGAACGTCAGCCCGGTTTGCTTGAGCACCTTCTGGAACTGCATCGCGAGCAAACTCAAGATCACCACGACCCCGAGGAACACGAGCACGTAGGCCAGATAGAGCATCGTGTCGGGCGAACCGGTGTCCCGCTGGAGGTCGCGTGCGAGCCAGCTGCCGACGTCGCCGCCGAAACGGCCTGCGACGAGGTAGGCGAGCACGAGGATCGCGATCCGACTGACCTGCCAGAACAGGCCCTTGAACAGGCCGACGACGAAGAACACGAGCAGCACGACGACCGCCGTGGTGTCGACCCAACCGAGGGCCTGGAGCTGCTGAAGGAGTTCGTGGCCCGCGGTGCCGGTGGTGGCATCGCCAATCGCGGCCGGATCGCTGGAGTCGACCGGCGCCGGCTGCTGCGGAACCGCCTGCTGCGGAATCGGCTGCTGCGGAATCGTGAGCAAATCGTTCAGGGAGCGCGGCTCCTGCGTGGCACTGGTTGCCACGGATGCCGATTCGGCTGCTCCTGATGTCAGGGGCGTCGCTTTCGCCGCCTCGCCGCGCGCGTGTGTCTGACCGAACACCCCGTCATTGTGCCGCATCGCGCCGGCGAGAGCGAGGGGCAACGGCCGTCGCGTTGCATTTGGCGCCCGATCCTGCGAGCCTTGCGCGGATGGACGGCAACGACCAGACCGCGCTCGACCAGGCGCTCACCGGATTCGCCGAGCGGGTGTTCTCGGACGAGCGACTGGTGTCCGAGGTGCGGCGCGCGCGACGCGAGTTCTTCGGCGAGACCGATGCCGCGACGTCTCCGGGTGCTGCGGCGGAACGGCGATTCCTCGAGTGGTACCTGCTGGAGCGCGAGAGCGAGGTGCTCGGTGAGGTCCCGTGCGACGTCGCGCGCCTCGACGTGCCGGACAGCGTTCTGGGTTCTTTGGTGGGGGCGTTCCAGGTCGTCGGCGTCGCGACGGATTGTGCAACGGGCAAGGACCTGCAGGACGGCACGATGCTCGAGCTCGTCGTGCCGACTGGTTCGTTGGAGGTCGGGGATCTGATGGTGGGGCGGCTGTATGCGGTCGGCACCGGTCGCTACCTGCCCTCGACGGTCGCGTCGGTCTTCCGACCCGGGGGCTCACTGGGTCAGGCCTTCTCGGGTGACGTCGAACGGCTCGACCTCGGCCGTCGGCTGCAGCAGGTCGAACTCGAGCACGTGTTGCTGCGGCCGCAGGAGCGCGCGGCCGCCGCCCGCGCCGCGGAGGAGTCGGTCGGTGGGCGGGCGCACACGGCGCCGCTCGAGCACCTCGAGGCCGACCTCGAGCGCTTGCTCCAGAGCCTTCCCAAGGAGTATTCGGCGACCGCGATCAGTGAGCGGTTGGCCGCTGCCGCGCGGCCCGGGCCAGTTCTCGGGCCATTGCTCGACGAACTCGCATTCGAGACCGACGCGGACCTCGACGCCGCACGTAAGACGTTGCTCGCGATCTGGAATGCGCATCACGCCGACGATCCGCCGGCCGATGCGGCGCCCGAATCCGGGCCGCCCGGTGAGACGCTGGGCGAGCGGATGGTGCGGGCCCTGGACGCGGGACTGCAGAGCGAGTCCGACATCGACGGTGTATTCGCCGAACTCGAGGAGATGGCCGGACTCGAACCGGGGTCTGCCGATGACGGCGAGAACCCGTTCGATCGGGAGCCGGGTGATGACGGCAGCACGCGTCGCACGGAGCTGGCGGGGGAGTCCGAGGGTGACGCTGGTGCCGGTGGCGCCGGCGAGCCCGTCGGCGATCTGTCGCCGCTCGTCGAAGAGTTCGTCTGGGAGACCTCGCCGAGCGAGCCGATCACGACCACCCTGCGCACCTGGGTCACGTTGCAGAGCAACGCGGCGGTGCCGCGCAGTGACCTCGAGCTCGTGACTGGTGAGGATCTGACGCGGCTGTTGCTGCACGTCTTCCTGAGCGCAGCGCCCCCCGAGCGGGCCGCCGCGACCCGGACGGCGCACGGCGCACTCGTGGCGTTCTATGACTGGCTGCACACCGAGCACCAGATCGACCTGCGCGAGCATCTCGCGCCCTGCCGGGAGGTGCTGCTCGAACCGCTCGACCGGCTGGCTGGCGCGGGCGTCGCGCTGTCGACCGCGGAGGCGCCGACGACGCGGCCCGCGATGTTCGAACTCGAGGCGATCAGCAGTTCCGGATTCGGTGTACGGACCGAGGACGGCGACGGCGAGTGGTGCACCGCCGACGCGCATCTCACGGAGCAGTTGCGCGAGGGGGACCTCGTGCTCGGCGCGCTCGGCGCGGGCCCACGCTTCTTCGGCCCCGTGGTGGTGCTGCCGGCGGCCGCCAGAACGCTCATGGAGTAGCGGCACTCCGCGCGCGGACTCCTGGCGCCACGCGCCCGCTGGCATCGGCCGGAGGGCGTTCGGGCCCGGCCCGCGCCCGAACCCGACCGATAGTGCGCCCGGAGACGCACCGCATGGTTTGGGAAACACCGCTGGTTCGCCTGCTCCTGCAGCAGGTTCACAACGCCGAGAAGGGTGAGGCCAAGGTCGAGGCCGTCGTGCAACAGGTCGAAGACTTCGTCGGGCTGGCACCAGATCGGCCAGGCGCTGCGTTCCTGTGCGGCTACGCAACGCGTCTGCTCGACGTCGAGATCGCGACCCCGGGTGGTGGCGGTGAGGTTGCCCGGCGCTGGGCTTTGTTCGGGCGGCTGCGCGCCTGCGATCGCAAGGGACAGCGCGAGCAGATCGCCGAGGTGGTCAAGGATCCGCAGGCGCTGCTCGACCTGCTCACCGACGCGGTGGTGGCCGGCAACGTCCTGCCGCTCGTCGTGCGGTCGCTGTTCTGGTCCGGCGACGTGAAGGCCGCCGTGCGGGCGATTCAGTTCCTCGCCGCGGAAGCCAATCCGCAGTTGCAGACCATCGTAGATGCGGCGGTCACCGATCTGCTCACGCGGCTGGAGAGCCGCGTCGACACGGACGATCAGGAGAGCACCGCGTCCATCATTGGGCGGATCCTCGGGCTGGCATCGTTCGATCGCCTGCCAGACGACGTGCAGGCGCGCTACCAGCGGGCGCTGGCGGAACGCCTGCTCGCGGCGAGCGAATGGGATCTGGCCATCGAGGCCGCGGAGTGCGCGATCGAACGGGCCGGGGATCAGTACTTCATCGCCAGTGCCGCCAGCGTCACCGCGGCCCTGGCCGAGATGCGTCAGCACGATCCCGCGACGGTCGAGCCGCATGCGGACCGGCCCGAGCGCGAGGCCGTGCTCGAACGGCTGCAGCACGTGGCCGACGATCCGGACCATGCGGTGCCCGAAGCGTTGTACCTGCGCAGTCTGATGGACTACGAATCGGGCGACCTCAACGTCGCCGCGAAAGGCTTCGAACGGGCGCTCGCCGGTCTGCGGCGTCTCGAGGGGCGCGATCTGCTGTTGCGTTATCGCGCGCGCTTCTTCGCCGCAGCCGCGCTGCTCGCGGTCGGTGATCCGGCCGAGACGAGCCGCGCGCTCAAACTCATGGAACAGGCGCTCGAGACCGTGCAGCCGGATCTCGAGACGTTCTATTCGGTTCACGAGGCGCTCAAGAAGCACGACCGCAAGCTGGCGCTGCGGTTCCTCGACGCGGTCGACGTCGGGCGTGGCAGTTCGCCGGATCAGTTGTTGTTCGTGGCGCTCGAGTATCAGGGTCTCGGCGAGGCGGAATCCGCGTTGCGGGCCGCGTGCCGCGTGCTGGAAGTCGCGGTCGATCTCGACCAGCGCATCGAGGCGCTGCGCGTCGTGATGACCGCGCACAACATGCTCGGGGAGCGTGAGCAATCGCGGGCGTGCTACGCGGAGATCCGGGAGCTGCTGCTGCAGCGCGGCAGGTTCGAAGCGCTCGAGACGCTGCTGCACACCGAGGAGTTCGTCGGGCAGGCGCTCGACCATCTCGAGATCAAGATCGAACTCGTCGCAGTGCTCGAGGAGATGGAGGGGCGCGACTACGAGAGCGCCCAGCTCAAGGTCGCGATCGCGCGCTCGCTGCGGGCCCGCAAAGACGCCGACTCGCTGCGGCAGGCCTACGGACTGCTCGAGGAAGTCGGCTGCACGCAGCCCGAACTGGTGAACGACGAACTCGCCGCGGTCGAGAAGCTGCTCGCGCTCGACGATTCCGCGCCGGCTGCCGGCGGCGCGGCCGCGGCGGCAGCGGCCCAGAAGTCGCTCGGCCGGCCCGTCCGGGTCCTCGTCGTCGGCGGCAACGAGCGCCAGCGCCGCCATCATGCGCGGCTCACCAAGCTCGCGTCCGAGTGGCAGTTCGAAGCCGAATGGCTCGAAACCAACTACACGTCACCGCAGAAGACCGTGTCGCAGATCAAGGATCGCATGGGCACCGGCCTCGATGTGCTGTTGTTGCTGCACTGGAACCGGCACGAGACGACCGAGCCCGCGCTCGAACTCGCACGTGATGCCGGGCTCGCCGCGCGGACGGTGTCGTATGCGGGGTTCACGAGCCTGCAGGTTGCGTTGGCCGATCAGCTCGAACGGCTGGCTGGCAAGGCTCCGGTCTGAGCAGCCCAGGTCTGGATCCCCGCTTCGGGACCTCTGGTTAGGTTCCGATAAGATTTGTTATGTAAAACACAGCGGGGGAGCCCGGTCGGGGCCGGATCCCCTGGTATTGGGCTCCAACCGCATGATCGCGCCGGTTTCGGTGCTCGACGTCACCGCGGCCGGCATCACCAGCCCGTCGTCGCGAACCCGAGCCACAGCGTCACGTCCGGGCTGACGTAGCCGCGCAGATCCTCGCCGAGGCCGAACTCGAGGCCCGTTCGATCACTGAGTCGATAGCGCCCGCCGAGCCACAGCATGACCTGTTCGCGCTCGGTCGTTCGCAGGCCGAGGTCACGCAGGGTCGACGTCTCGGCTTCGACCTGGGCGTAGGCGTGCAGGTTCTCGGTCAGCGGCATCTCCGCGGCGAGGCCGATCGCCGTGACGTCCTGGAAGCCGAGCCCGGCGCGGTCCGAGACGTCCGGCGTGCTCGCGAACGTGTGCTGGGCATGGCCGTAGAACGCCACGCCGCGCCAGTGATGTTCGGTCAGGATCCCGATCGTCGTATCGAAGCCGCCGTTGCCGTAGCCGCGGTCGTCGTCACCGGTCGGGAACTCGATGCCGCCGCGCACGGCCAGTCCGAACCCGTCCTCAGGCGCGGTCAGTTGCCAGGTCAGCCAGAGCGGCACGTCGAGCGGTTCGAACCCGGACTCGTCCATTCGCCACGCCTGCCCGCCGTTGAGGTTGGCTTCGACCCGGAAACGACCGTTCGGAACGGTGTCGCGATCCTGGTCCGGGAGCGCCAGGACGTCGTGGTAGTCGATCAGGAACGAGTCGAGAAAGCCGCCCGAGGTATGCGCGAACGGCACTTCGACGCCGACCTCGACCCCACCACCGAGCCCGGCGCGGAACGTCGGCCCGAACCGCAGGTACTCACCATCCATGTAGAAGCTGCGGCCGAGGGCGATGCCGCTCAGAAACATATTGGTGTGCGCGGCATCGAATCGGGCGGCGAACCGGCCGCGTTCGAGCGTGCTCGTGCTGGCGGGCGGCATGTGCTGCACCGTGACTTGCGCGGGGTGCTTGTTGCGCACCGGCATCGGGCCGGCGAACTGCGGCTGGGTCACGCAGGCCGAGACTGCCAGTAGCAGGCACCATGGCATCGGGCTGGCGCGCCGAAACCGCCGCGGCAGACCTGTTCCGGGCGCGAAACAGTCTCGGTGGTGACGTTCCGCAGGCCGCATGCGGACACTACGCCGAGGGACGACCGTGATTGCAAGCCCCACGCCATCGGGAGTTTCGGGCCGTCGCAGCGGCCCGCGCGGCCTGCTAGACTCTTCGCCCTTGAACACCCCTACCTGCAAGCTGTTTTCCGCCCTCGGGATCGTCGCGTGGCTGCCGCTGGCGGGCTGCGCGAAGGGCGGCGACGAGGATCGGCCCCAGAGTGAGATCCGGCTCACGGCGAGCCATCACATGTTCGGCTTCCGGAGCCAGGCGGGGTTCGTCGGGATCCCGGTCGATCCGGCGCTGGTCGTTACGAATCGTGGTTTGATCAACCTGTTCGACGACAGCTCCTACACGATCACTTCGTCTTCGGGCACCTCGGGCGCGGAGACCTACGCACTCGCCGAGAGCGGCGAACTGACGTTGTTCGTGACCGGCACGGGGCGCGATCCGACGGTCGTGTTCCTCGGTGGCTACTCGCGCGCGGGCAACAACCTCGCGACGTCGGACATGTTCTTCACGGACCGCGTGTCGACGGCGGGCTCGCCGTCGCTCGGGCTGTTCCTCGCGACGCGCGTCTTCACGGCGACGCCTGACTTCGATGCCGACGGCTGGCACCTCGGTTCGATGCACGTCGTGTTCGACGGCGCGGTGCAGTCGCCCGATTCGGTCGCGCGGGCGGCATGGGGTGATCTCACCGTCAGTGGCGGCACGGGCGGCAGCCTCGGTGCGATCACGGGCCCGGGCCAGCAGGGTTCGAGTTCGTTGTCGTTCACCGGCAGCTCGATCCAGGCGATCGAACAGTCCGGCACGTTCGACGGTTCGTGCAACCTGACGCTCGACTACACGCTGCTGAACCAACCCACCGACTCGCGCACGTTCCTGGCCGGTGCTGGCCCCAACATCGTCTTCGGTCTCGACGAAGACGTCGCCGACGGCGAAGCCGGCCTCGCCGTCATGGTGCGCAAGTTCTCGACGACCGAGCCCGCGGATCGCACCGTGGTGCCCGGCACGTTCTTCGTCGGCGGCTACACCACGTTCATCAACCCGGTCGATCCGGGTGCGGATGCGTTCGTCGGCGTTGTCACCCTCGGCAGCCCGTCCGGTGCCTCGTCGGGCGCGTTCCGCCTCGAGGGCCAGGGCAGCCAGGGCACCGACTTCAGCTACACCGGCAGCTACACCGTCGACTCGGACGGCGGCCTGACGATCACGATCAACGGCACCAACGAGGTCTGGAACGGCGCGATCGACCGCGAATACAAGACGCTGATGATCGTCGACGACTTCCAGGAGACCCGCAGCAACGGTCAGATCGAGCTCAACCTGATGGTCGGCGTGCGCGAGAAGACGGGCTGAGTTCGCGCGTTCGCCGCGTTCGGCTCGCCGGAACCGGGGTCGCGCGCCCCCTGAGCTGTTTGGGAATCCGCGTTATCCGGAGGGTCAACTGGTACCTTGAGGACGTGGTGATCCATTCGACTCGAAATCTCATTCCCGCCGCCATGGTCGCCCTGGCGCAGCTCGGCCTCCGAACGCTGGCACTCGCCTCGGTCGTCGCCCCGGCGTTCGCCCAGCAGTGGCATAGCGGCGCGCCGATCGCCCCCCACGCGCCAAACATCGGGCGAACCGTGGTCTCCGTCGAGGACTTCGACCAGAGCGGGCACCCGGACATCGTTCGCTTCGACTCCGCCGGCGTCTACATCATCAAGGACCCGGATCTGACGACTAGTCTTCCGCCAGAGACCCTGCTCTGGTCGATCCCCGGAGTCTTCACCGCGGCGATTCACGCGGGTGACATCGACAACGATGGCATTCCGGACCTGATGATCCGTGGCCCCTTCTTCAGCCCCGCGCCCCGAGACTATTACTTTGTCCGTGGGCTGGGCGGCGGCCAACTGGCCGCCCCGGTAACGCTGCCCTCGTCGACGGAGTCGCGCGGCCCGCTGCGCTTTGCCCGCATGCTGGACTTCGATGGTGACGGCGACCTGGACCTGGTTGCATTCCACGACGACGGCGCCAACCTCACCGAACTGATCGCCTGGCGGCAGGATCCGGGCGGCTTCGTGATTGCACATAGCGAAGCGATCGGGATTGCGGATGAGGCCGGGAGCGGCGACTTCAATGGCGACGGGTGTGACGACCTGATCTGTTACGCCGGCTGGCCGGTCCATCAGCATCGGGTTCTGTGGGGCGATCCGATCGCCCTTTCCCAGACGGTTCAGCCTGGAGTCTCGCTGCACTGGTCGCTGAAAGGCTTCGTGTCGGAGGCCGACTTCAACGGCGATGGCTTCGAGGACATCGTGGCAACGGGCGCCCGCGGGCGGGTCGAGGTGTTCTACGGCTCGGCGACCGGCATTCAGCGTGGGCCGCTGCTCGTCGACGACATACTCGCGGGGGGACACTACCATCTCGTTCTCGAGGACCTGGACAACGATGGCAACGTCGACCTCCTCATGCGCGCCCAGGCGGGCGGCCTGCTCTACCGTGGCGACGGCAGCGGCGCGTTCTCCGCGGCGCCGCGAGTCCTGCCGTTCGGACTCCAGGGCCAGTTGATGCCGATGGATCTGGATGGCGATTCGGACCAGGATCTCCTGGTCGTCGAGTTTCGCGCGATCACCGGATTCGAGAACCGCACCCTCTACGGCGCGCCCTGCCTCGGCACAGCCGGCGAAGCACAGCTGACGCACGGCGTCGCCACGCCGGGCAATTCGGCGTTCTACGTCGACCTCACCAATGGTCCTGCCAACGCGCCGGCCCAACTCGTGATCGCTTTCGATGGCGCTCCCGCCCCCTGCGGCGCACAGTTCAACCCCGCGACGCTGCTCTGGCCGACGTTCGGTCTGCCACTGTTCGCCACGGCGCTCGACGGTGGCGGCAACGTCCGGCTGCCGCTGCCCCTGCCGTCGGGCATCGCCCTCGGCCCCTACTATCTCCAAGGCCTCGTCATCGACCCGAACGGCGCGTTCCAGTTGCCGGGACTGAACCTCGCCGCAACCCGCGGTCGGGTGATCGAGATCTTCTGAGCGGAGAGGATCGCGCCGGATAGCCTCCCAAGCACTGGTTTCGAGCTCGACGATCGGTCGGGCAGGCGGCGTTCCGTGAGGCGCGCTACTCCACCCGCGCGCAGCGCCCCAACCACTCCCAGAACCCCGGCCAGCTCTTCGCAACGGCATCCGGGTTCTGCACTTCGATCCCGCCGGGTAGCAGCGTCCCGAGCAGCGACAGGGCCATCACAATACGGTGGTCGGCGACGGTCGGGACGCGGACGGTCGTGCTGTCCATCGACAGCGGGCCGCGGACGGTCAGGTCGTCGCGGCTGACCTGGGTCTCGATGCCGAGGGTGCCGAGGCCGGTGGCGAGGGCGGCGAGGCGGTCGCTCTCCTTGGTGCGGAGGTTGGCGACGCCGCGGAACACCGTCTTGCCTTCGCGGCGCGCGGCGAGCATCGCGAGGGCGGGCACGCTGTCTGGACGCAGCGCCATGCCGTCGAGCATGAGGTCGCCGGTGCCGGGCTGCAGCAGCATGGCGATGTCGGCGTCGATGGTCCAGTCGGGGTGGGCGTCGTTGGCCGGGGCGGCGAACTCCTTGGGCACCTCGAGGTTGTGCAGCGCGGCGAGCGTGACGACGAACGCGCGGGCGGACGGATCGGGCGGCACGACCCACGAACGGTCCTCGCCCGACGGCGGCGTGAGGTCGTAGCTGAGGCCCCACGGGTGTTCTTCGCGCGTCACGGTTGAACCGAAGCCGCGCAGGATCTGAGCCGTGAGGTCGAGGTAGCCGGTGGCGCCCGGGCGCGCGATCTCGACGACGCCCCCACCCGCGAGCGCGATCGCGAGCATCGCGCCGCTGGCCGGCTGCGTGGTCGACGAGGCATCGACGCGGACGAGATCGGGCGCCTTGAACCCGCGGCCGTCCGCATGGATCGGCAGCGTGTCACGATCGCAGGCGACCCCCGCATCGCGCAGCAACGCGGTTACGGTCCCCATCGGGCGGCGCCGCAGGCGCGGGTGGCCGTCGAGCGTCACGGCGCAACCGAGCAGGGGCAGCATCGCGAGCGACATGCGCGCGACGGTTGCGTTCTCGCCGGCGTCGATCCGGACGTCGACTCCGGGCGAAGGCGCGGCGCCCTCGACGATCCACTGGCCACTGCCCTCGCCGGTCACCCGGACGCCACGGGCGGCGAGGGTGCGGAGCAGGATCGCGAGGTCGTCGCTGACCGGCACGCCCGAGAACCGGCTCTTGCCCGGCAGACACGAGGCGAGCAGCATCGCGCGCTGCGCGTGGCTCTTGCTGCCGGGGAGCCGCGGTTGGCCGAGATCGGTCGGCACGCCGTCAGGGTTGGGTGTGATGCGCTTGTGCACGGCCACAGTCTGTCCTGAGTCGCCGCTGAATCAACGCCGGTGGTGCTGCATAATCGCCCTCTGTGAGGACGACCGTATCCAGCATCGATCTGCCGTTCGCCGAACGGCTCGGGCGCGGCAAGGTCCGCGAGATCTTCGGGCTCGGCGACGACCTGCTGCTCGTGGCCAGCGACCGGATCTCGGCGTTCGACGTCGTCATGGATCAGGCCATCCCGGACAAAGGGCGAGTCCTCACCGCGACGGCTGAGTTCTGGTTCGACAAGCTCGCGGACGTCGTGGCCAACCACCTGCTTTCGACGGACGTCGACGGCTGGGACGACGTGCCGGTCGAGTTCAAGCCGCTGCTGCGCGGTCGCACGATGCGCTGCCGGCGCTGCGAGCCGCTGCCCGTCGAGTGGGTCGTCCGCGGCTACCTCACGGGTTCGGGCTATCGCGACTACCAGGCGACCGGCGAAGTCAGCGGCGTGGCGCTGCCGGCCGGGCTCGAACACGCAAGCGAACTGGTGCCCGCGATCCTCACGCCGTCGACGAAGGCCGAGAGCGGTCACGATGAGCCGATCTCGTTCGAACGCACCGTCGAGCTCGTCGGCGAGCCGGTGGCGGTGCAGGCGCGCGATGCGGCACTCGAACTCTACGATCGGGCTCGGGCGTACGCGCGGACACGCGGCATCGTGATCGCGGACACCAAGTTCGAGTTCGGGCTCCGCGACGGCGAGCTCGTGCTCATCGACGAGTGCCTGACTCCCGATTCCAGTCGATTCTGGCCCGCGGACGAGGTGCGACCCGGAGCACGGCCGACGTCGTTCGACAAGCAGGTGTTGCGCGACTGGCTTGCGACGCTCGACTGGGATCGGCAGCCGCCGCCCCCCGAGCTGCCGGCCGAGATCGTGCAGAAGACGGCCGCCACCTACGCCGACATCCAGGCCCGTTTGCTGGCCTGAGGACAACCCGGAGACCTTGACGATGCCGATGAGTTTGCCCGCGACGATTGCATGGAGCGGTGATCACGAGACCGGCACGCTACAGCTGCTCGACCAGACGCTGCTCCCCCATGAGGTCGTCGTGCTCGACCTCGATACCGCGGAAGGCGTGATCGACGCGATCGTTCGGCTCGCGGTTCGTGGCGCGCCGGCGATCGGTGTTGCGGCGGCCTACGGGCTCGTGCTCGGGACGCGGCGCGCGCTGACCGCGGGTGGCACGTTCGCGACGGCGATCCGTGAGCAGGCCGACCGCCTGGTGGCGGCGAGACCGACCGCGGTCAACCTCGCCTGGGCCGTCGAGCGCTGTGTCGCGGCGGCCAGTGATCTGCAGGAGCTGCTGCGGGAGGCGCGATTGATCCACTCCGAAGACGAGGCTGCGTGCGCTGGCATGGGGTGCCACGGCGCGCCGCTCGTGCCGGAGGGTGGCACCGTGCTCACCCATTGCAATACGGGACGACTTGCAACTGCGGGCGACGGCACCGCCCTGGCGGTCCTCTTCGCGGCGTGGCGCGAAGGCCGGCGCTTCCGCGTGCTCGCCGACGAGACCCGGCCGCTGCTGCAGGGCGCGCGCCTGACCGCGCTCGAGCTCGCCGTCGAAGGTATTCCGACCGAGGTGATCTGCGACGGCGCGGCGGCCGGGCTCATGGCACGCGGCGAGATCCAGCTCGTGCTGACGGGCTCCGACCGGGTCGCCGCCAACGGGGACTTCGCCAACAAGGTCGGCACCTACCCGCTCGCGCTCGCCGCGGCGGCCCACGACGTGCCGTTCTATGTGGTCGCGCCGCTGTCGACGTTCGATGCGAGCCTGCGCTCCGGCGCCGAGATCCCGATCGAAGAGCGCGATGCCACTGAGGTCACCGCGATCGCCGGCCACGAACTGGCGCCGGCCGGGATCGGGGCGCGGAACCCCGCGTTCGACTGCACGCCCGCCCACCTCGTCACGGGGATCGTCACCGAAGCCGGCATCCTGCGGCCCCCGTTCGTCGAGTCGATCAAGGCGGCATTGCTGGTCGGCCGATAGGGCCGGCATGGCCACCGCGACCAAGAGCAAGCCGAAGACCGTCACGCGCAAGGGCCGGAGCGCCCCGAGCCAGGGAGGCAAGAGTCGATCGACCAGTCGGGCCGCGCCCAAGAAGGCCAAGGCGGCCAGCAAGGGCAAGAAGGCGGCCAAGAAGGCGACTGGTCGCGGCGCTACGTCCCCGTCGAGCAGGCCGGCGAAGTCGGCGCCGACGAAGAGCGCAGCGAAGAAGACGGCCGCCAAGGCGACGCGCCCATCCAAGTCCGCTCCCGCCCCGACCACGAACGCGAAGGCTCGCCCCAGCGCGAAGAAGGCGAGCGCGAGCAAGGGCAAGGCCGCGAGCGGTCCCGACCGCAGCGCCCCGGCGATGGCCGAGGTCGATGCGGAAGTGCTGGAGTTCATCGCCGCGATCGACCGCTTCAAGCAGGAGAACGGGCGGCCGTTCCCGAGCTGGAGCGAGGTCCTGCTCGTCGTTCGCGAGCTCGGCTACCGGCGCAGCTGAGGCCCGCCGACTTGCGCTACTCGACGTAGCC
Source organism: bacterium (assembly GCA_024743115.1). GTDB lineage: Bacteria > Planctomycetota > UBA1135 > UBA1135 > UBA2386 > JAGQRA01. Next base: position 23,193 of record JANSXC010000039.1, read on the forward strand.
CGCCCAGCACAGCCAGCCGAGGATCCCACCCGCGAGGATCCGGTACCACGCGAACGGCGCGAACGTGTGCCGTCGAAGGAACGCGACGAACGGTTTCACGACCACGATCGCACTCACGAACGAGATCGCGGTCCCGACCAGGAAGGGCGGCAGGGACTCGCCGTCGAGCGTGTCGCCGGCCTTGATGAGTTTGTAGATCGCGGCGCCATAGAGGATCGGCAGCCCGACGAGGAACGAGAACTCGGCTGCGGCCGTGCGGGACATGCCGAGCAGCATCGCTCCCGCGATCGTCGCTCCCGAGCGTGAGGTACCGGGGATCAGTGCGAGGCACTGGAACAGGCCGATGCCGAGCGCGACCGGATACGTCATCACGCCGAGGTCTTCACGGGCCGACGTCCGGTGACGGATCAGGCGTTCGAGCAGCAGCAGCAGCAGCCCGCCGATGAGCATCGTGATCGCGACGACCCAGGCGCTGAACAGGTGCGAATCGATCCAGTCCTCGGCGAGCAGGCCGAGCACGACGGCGGGCACCGCGGCGACGGCGATCTGCCAGAGCAGGTTGTAGCGCCGCGTGTCGCCGGTGCCGGTCGCGGGCTGCAGGCAGGTCCGCAACGCATCCAGCAAACGCCGCCAGTACAGCACGAGGATCGCCGTGATCGCGCCGATCTGGATGCCGACGACGAACAGGTTGTTCTCCGGACTCGCGCCGAGGCCGAGGAACTCACGCGTGACGATCAGGTGGCCGGTGCTCGACACCGGCAGGAACTCGGTCAGACCCTCGACGATTCCCAGGATGACCGCGTCGACGAGATCCGGCCCGGCCTCGGCGGCCGTCTCGGATGCCGGTGTGGGTTCCTGGGGCAGAGCCGCGAGGACCAAGGGAGCGGCTACCTACAGCACCTGGTCGGGGGCGGTGAACTCGAGGTCGAACGCCTCGGCGACGCCCTGGTGCGTGCATCTGCCCGCAAGCACGTTGGCTGCCGTGCCGAGGACCGGATCCTTCGCGGCGGCGGCGGCCCCCATCCCGGCGAGCCGCTTGGCCCACGGGCCCGTGGCGTTCGTCAGGCCGAACGTCGACGTGCGCGGCACGGCGCCGGGCATGTTCGCGACGCAGTAGTGCAACACGCCGTCGACGACGTAGGTCGGGTCCGCGTGCGTCGTCGGCTTGCAGGTCTCGATGCAACCGCCCTGGTCGACCGCGACGTCGACGATGACGGCGCCGTCCTTCATATCGGCGAGGTCCTGGCGACGCACGAGTCGCGGCGCGCGCGCACCCTGCACGAGCACCGCGCCGATCACGAGGTCGGCCTGCGCGATCTGTTCGCGCACCGAGATCGGCGAGCTGTGCAGCAGAGTCACGTTCGCGGCCATGACGTCGCTGAGGTAGCGCAGCCGTTCGAGATCGATGTCGAGCAGGCGGACGTCGGCGCCGAGGCCCGCGGCCATCTTCGCCGCGTTGGTGCCGACGACGCCGCCGCCGAGGATCACCACGTTCGCGGGTTCGACGCCCGGGATGCCCCCGAGCAGGATGCCGCGGCTGCCCATGTGCTTCTCGAGGCAGACCGCGCCGACCTGCACCGCCATGCGGCCCGCAACCTCGCTCATCGGCGTGAGCAGCGGCAGCGAGTCGTTGTGGATCAGCGTCTCGTAGGCGAAGCAATGCGCGCCCGACTGCATCATCGCAACCGTGAGTTCCTGGCTCGCGGCGAAGTGGAAGTAGGTGAAGACGATCTGATTCGGGCGGATCAGCGGGTACTCGGCGGCCAGCGGCTCCTTGACCTTGACGATCATCTCGGACTCGCCGTAGACGGTCGCCGCGTCGGGTGCGATGGTCGCGCCGACGGCGGTGAACGCCTCGTCCGGAATGCCGGCCCCGAGGCCTCCATCCTTCTCGACGAGCACCTTGTGACCCGCATCGACGAGCTCCAGCACCATCGCCGGGACGGCGCCGATGCGGTTCTCCTGCGGTTTGATCTCCTTGGGAACACCGATGATCATGCTTTCAAGACTCCTGTCCGGCGCGCCTTGGCGCTCGCGGGGCAAGGACGATAGCGACGGGTGCGAGTCGCGGCGAGAGTTGCGATCGCCTTTCTGCGGTCCGGCGATGGAGCTGCTGAATTGCTCCGGGAGGGCCCGACGACCGTCTCGCCGGCCGGGTCAGTGCAGAACGCTGCGCAGCCGGGATTCCAGTCGCGCCCGGGCCGCTGCCGGCGTCGACGGCACCAGGGAGTAGCGCACCTCGAGCGTGGGCCCGGTGCTCCGGCAAGTTGGCTCGGGCCGCTGCAGAACGCGGGGCTCGGCGGCGAGGACGGCCCGCACCCGGGCTGCCGCGGCCGCGGCATCGGGGCTCGCCAGGCGCAACTCGCGGGCCTCCGGGGTCGACTCGTGTCGCTCCGGTGCCGTCCCCGGCGAACTCGGGGGCCAGGTCGTGACCACACCCGTGGGCGCCGCTGGCGGTCCGGCCGGTGCCGGCGTCGGCTTTGCGGCCGGCGCCGGTTGCTTGCTCGGCAAGATCACCGTCGGCAGCACTTCGGTTTCGTCCGCGATGGCAGCCGTGATCGGGCCCTCGTCGATCACGAACTCGTCGTCGAACGGATCGTCCTCGACCACGGTCGTTGCCGGGGCCGCAGTCTCGTCCGGGTCTTCTTCGTTTGGGTCTTCGCGATCGCCGGGCTCACTGCGGTTGTCCTTGAGCCGCCCCACCGCTTCGCCGAGCAGCGCGGCGGCGGCCCAAAGCTCGGGGGCGCCGTCTGCATCGTTCGGATCGGCAAGGCCGTTGCGTTCACCTTGCAGGCCGGCGCGGTTCTCGCGGGCGAGCCAGAGCGCGAAGACACCGGCCAGGATGAGGCCGACGGCCGCGACGCCGAACCACCAGACGGTCGTGGAGCGGCGCGTTCCTAGGGCCATGGCGAGCTGTTCCCGCTTGCCCGACGGAGTGTTCGAATCGCCCGTGGAGTTGCCCGCCGGTGGCGTGCCACTCTCGCTCGGCGGAACCGGAACGCGTCCCGGATCCGAGTTGACCGGCCCCGGCGGATTCGTTGCGGGCTTGCCAGCGCCCGGTTGACCAGCGCCGGGTTGGCCAGCGCCCGATTGAGCAGCGCCCGGTTGAGCAGCGCCGGGTTGAGCAGCGCCGGGTTGCCCCGCAGGCGGGCTCGCGCCGGACTCGACGCGCTGCAGGAAGTCCTCGAGCTTGGCGGAGGTCTTGTCGAGCGCGTTGATCAGCAGTCGCTCCACTTCCTGGTGGCGCGTTTCCTGGGTCTTCAACTGTTCTTCGAGCGCGGTGAGTCGTTGCACGAGCGCGTCGACCTCGGCCTTCGCCGTAGCGGCCGTCGCGCTCGGGTCGTTGGCCGAGCGGTTACCCGTCGTGACGACCTGCGCCAGGAGCTGCGACCAACGCTTGAGCTCGCCCGCGAGCGCCTGTTGCCGGTCCTCGAGTCCCTGCTGCTGGCGAACGAGCTGGACGAGAACCTCCCGCAACGGTGCCATCGCGGTTGCGATCGCAGCGGCCGGGGTCGCAGTCGCCGGAGCAGAGCTCGCCGCGGTTGCCGGTCGGGCAGCCAATGCCGTGCGCAGGGCACGAAGTTCGAGCGCAATCTCACGCTGACTGTCGATCGTTGCGGGATCCGAACAGCCGAATGCGGTGAGTGTGGCGACCGCGAACGCGAGCATGAGCGGACGCCGCCTCACGACCCCACCTCGACCGCCGGTCGTCGACCGCGCCACGCCTCGCCGCTCCAAACGAGTCGACGGGGCGCGGCGCCCACGCCGGATCGGCGTTCGGTGAGGTCCTGCGGTGTGAAGTCCAACGGCAGATCGGCGACGCTGCACACGGTGTCCGTCGGATTGTGCAGTCGCAACGGTACCGTGATCTGAGGTTCACCGCCGTGCATCGGATAGCGCACGAACCACGTCGAGTCGCAGTGCAGCACGGTGCCGATCTGGTCGTCCCATTCCGCGCTCAGGGTGCGTGGCGGGAAGTCGAGCAGCCGGACCGGTTCGGCGGTCGGCGAAGTGCACCATGTGACCGCGGGGACCAGCGGCACCCGCACGTAGCCGTGAACGCGGGCTCCCGGCGCGAGCACGAGCACCTCACGCAGCTGCAGCCGCACCGGCCATTCGGGCGGTCGCAATTCGAGAATCACCTCGCCCGTGCGGCCGCCGTCCGGCAAGCCGAGAACGTGGCGGTCGGCCTCCCGGCCCTGCAGACGCAGCAGAGTGAAACCGCCGCGCACGGCCTCGAACACGAACTCCGAGTCCCCCATCGCAACGCGCACACTGCCCCCGGGCGGCGGGACGCGCAGTTCGGTTCGCAGGCGGGGGCGATCGGGATCCATCGGGTGCGAGGCCAGGGTGGGACCTGAAAGCCTACCGCAGGTCAGTGCGTCGTCGATCGTTGAAGCGAAGACCGGAGACGGCACACCGGAATGTGACGCGGGTCGCGCATTCGCTCGTGCGTTTCGCGCGCCGCCCTGGGCCGGTGCTCGGCTCTCGGTGCTCGCCCATCGCGACCTGAGAGTCTCGGCGGCTTCCGCGCGTCGCGCGTGCCAGCTACTTCGAGGAGCCGCTTCGAGGAGCCGCCACGAGGAGGCCTACCAAGAGCGCTGCAAGGAGAAGTGGTGGGCCATACTGGACTTGAACCAGTGACCTCTACGATGTCAACGTAGCGCTCTAGCCAGCTGAGCTAATGGCCCACTCCCGCAAAACGGGGCGCGGAGCCTAGGCGGCGCCCCGTTGCAGGTCAAGCGTGGGTTCGAGCAGGTTCTTCGGCCCCGGCAGGTTTCCCGAGAATGCGGTAGCATCGGCGTCACGCCCCCTCGAACCCCTCGAGCCTCCCTGTCCGGAGGTTGATCAGTGATGTTGATCCGGAGCCTGCCCGCGCCTGCCCTGGCGCTCCTTCCCGCTTCCCTCCTCACCCCACTCGCTGCTCAGGCCGCCCAGATCGTTGGCGACCCCATCGGCTCTTCGGTGGTCATCCGAGCCGCCCCGGGCCTGGCAAACGCTGCCGACTTCGCTGGCGCGTGTCGTGACAACGCCGGCAACTACTGGACGTCGTGCAAGAACGGCAACCAGGTCCTGCTGATTCGTCTGACGCCGCAAGGCGTGACGAACGGCGTCGTCTACACGAACTTCGTCGGGACGGACACCGTCGCGGATCTCGCCTACGACGCGGTGCACGACAATGTCTGGATGCTCGTGCCGCAGCGGCCCCCCGCCGTCTACCACGCCACGACCGGCGTCTTCATCGGTCAAGGCAGCGCGATCGCGCTTGGCGCGGGCATCGCATGGAACGGCACGGACCGCATGCACGTTGCCGGTTCGGCCGTCGCCTATGATACGGCGACGTTGGCGACCGTGAGCGGTCCCGCGGTGCCCGCCACGGACCATGGCCTGCTCTATTCGCCGACCTCGGGCCGGTTCTGGGGCACGCAAGCGAGCGGTGATCCGGGTGCGATCACCATGTTCGAACACGTCGAGTTGCCAGGCGGCGCGACGATGCCGCCCAACCTGCGTGGTGCGATCTACCAGGGTGCGCTCGGCGGCCGGGCGCGCGGCAGCGCGATCTGGCAGGAGCCAGGCAACGGCGAATGGCTCGGCGTCTTCTGCGTTGGTGGCGACGGGGACAGCTCGGCGATCTACACCGCGCGAATTGGTGTGCCGACGACGCCCAACTGCGGTGGTCCGCGCTATCGCAAGGGCCCCGCGATCGTGCAGGACCAACTCTACGTCGACGCGGACCAGGCCACGGGCCTGTCGTGGCTGCTGTTGTCTCTCGCCCCGGGAACGTTCCAGTCTCCGGTGCTCGCGCCGGGGTGCAGCCTCGGCGTCAACCTGCAGCTGGCCTCGCCGATCGGGCCGTTGATCCCGCAGAACGGCGGCGTGGTCCAGCCGCGACTCGCGATACCGCTCGACCCGATCCTCGACGAGATCGGACTCTGGTTCCAGCTGGGTTCGCTGACCCTCGCGAACAACTTCGTACTCAGCGAGACACGGTCGGCTGCGGTCAAACAGGCCGGCACTCTGCCGATCACCATTACCGAACGGTTCGCCAGCTCGGCCATGCGGGACCCGCAGGTGTCCTCGGGGATCTGGGCCAATGGTGCGCACACCGGGCTGATTGGTGGCGACGGCCGGCACGGCTCGTTCGATCCGACGGTTGGCACCGAGATCAGCCCTGGGGTCTACGAGTTCGACACGGGCAACACGGTCATCCCGGCGTCCCAGGCCCACTCCGGGCAGGCCGAGACCATCACGGACGGGCGCTACTTCTTCACCGATCTCGTGATCCCGGCGGGTGTGACCGTGCGCTTCGTTGGGCCGGTGCCCGCCGTGTTGCGGGTGCGCGGTCAGGCGGAGATCCACGGCACGCTGAGTCTCGACGGTGAGGCGATGGAGTCGTTCGACGCGCGCGGCGGCACGCAGAGTCCGATGCCGTTCGTCGACGGGCAGCCCGGTGGTGTGCCCGGTGCGGGCGGCGGCTTCGGTGGCCGCGGGGCATTCGAGTGTCAGGGCAACGGTCCGATCATTGTCGCGGGCGAAGTGCTGACGAACGGGGCTCCCGGCGAGGACGTCCAACTCGTGGCCGGCCACGCCTACCAGGCCCAGGCGATCGGCACGGGCGGACTCGGTGGTGAGTTGAACCCACCAAGCGGCACGGCTGCCCCGAACTCTCCGCGGGTCGGCTTCGTCTACCGCGCGTTCTTCGCGGTTGGTGGCGGGGGTGGCGGCTTCGCGACCCCCGGTGGGCAGGGCGGCATCACGTCGCCGATGCCCTTGCCGCTCCAGATCGCGAGCCTGCAGGCCAACACGCCCCCAGGTGGCGGTAACTTCTTCGATCCACTGCCGAACCCTGGCGTCTCCTCGCTGGCGCACTTCCTCATCGGCGGCAGCGGCGGCGGTGGCGGCGGGTCGCACCCGTTCGGCACCTTGTTCACGGGCAACCAGGACACCTACATGGCAGGTGCTGGCGGCTCGGGCGGCGGCGGCGCCTGCGGTCTCCGCGCCGGCGGCGATGTCTTGCTCGCAGCCACGGGGCGCTGCAACTCGCGGGGTGGCGATGGTGCGATTCTCGACGGTCGCGATCCCAACGGCAGCCCGGTCATCGCGACGTGGGGTATCTCGTCCCCGGGCGGTGGCGGCTCCGGCGGCTCGTTCCTGGTCCAGTCGGGCGCCGACGTCACGGTGCTCGGTGATCTCGACACGAGCGGCGGACCGGGCAGCCGAAACGTGAACGTCACGGTCCCCAACCTCAACTTGTTCAGCAGCGAGGCCGGCGCTGGTTCGCCGGGCTACTACCGCGTCGAGGCGGCCGGCAATCTGTCGTTCCAGAGCACGAACAGCGTGCCGGCGTGGTCTCCCGTGAACAACTCGGGGGCGCTGAGTGACCGTGATGCCGTCGTTGGCTCGGGTTCGCTCTGGTATCAGGCCGGCAACGCGGTGCCGCCGAGTTGGGAGTCGTACGAGTTGCTGGTCGACGTCAACGGCGACGGCAGCGTCGACGCCATCTACAGCGACTCGGGGGCGCCCGGCACGCAACCGGCGAACCAGCCGACCGATCCGGTGCGGATCCAGTTCCAGGGCGCGCGGGTTCTCAACGGCGCGGCGCTGCCGGGCACCGTCGGACAGTGGCGAGACTTCGTCGGTTCGACGCTCGGCACTGGCCTCGAAAGCGACAGCGCGACCGGGTTCCGGTTCCAGCTGATCTTCCAGCGCTCGACGTTCCCCAACTGCGCCGTGAAGGAACTCCGCGTCCTGGCCCGGAGCTGATCCGCACGGCCGGTCGACGGAGTGCGCGGTGCGGTTAGGATCCGCGGCCGTGCCCTCCCACCGACCCGCCGTCATTCGACTGCCGCGCGTGCCATCCGCGCTGGCCGCCGCGTTCCTGATCGCCGCCGCGGGCGCGAAGTCGCTCGCCGCCCAGGACTCCGCCGTCGGCGACGGCGTGCCGCGGCCCAACGTCGTCGTGATCGTCAGCGACGACCAGGGCTGGTGCGACATCGGTTGCCACAACCCGGCGGTCTGGTCGCCGCGGCTCGACGAACTCGCGGCGAGCGGCGTCCGCTTCGCGCAGGCCTACGCCATGCCGCAGTGCACGCCGACGCGGGTCGCGCTCATGACGGGGCGCTATCCGAGTCGGTTCGGGGGTGCCGCGATGCAGGCGAGCAACGCGCCGGCGTTCCCGCGCGGCACGCCGACGCTCGCGGCGACCTGTCGCAGTGCGGGTTACTTCACGGCGTTGTCGGGCAAGTGGCACCTCGGCTCGGCACCCGAGCACGGCCCCAACCACTTCGGCTTCGACTCGAGCTACGGCTCGCTGACGGGCGCGGTCGGAATGTACGACCATCACTATCGCAAGGGACGCTTCGCCCGCACCTGGCATCGTGACCACGAGTTCCTCGAGGACGACGAGAACGGCGTGCACGCGACCGACCTCGTCACGAACGAAGCCGTGCGGGTGATCGAGAACGCGGGTGACCGGCCGTTCTTCCTCTACGTGCCCTTCCACTCGGTTCACACTCCGCTCGACGAACGGGGCCCGTTCCCCGAACGGCCGACCCAGCGGGACCCGATCGATCCGAGCCGCTGGCTCGACGAGGACCTGATCGAGTGGTTCCACGACCCCGAGGGGCGGATCCAGGCCGAGCCCGATCCCGAGAAGCGTTTGTTTCTTGCCGCGGTCCACCACCTCGATCACGCCGTTGGTCGGATCGTCGATGCGCTCGAACAGGCGGGGTTGCGTGAGCGCACGATGATCGTGTTCACGTCCGACAACGGTCCGCAGGTCAACTGGGGTGGCAACGCCTACCCCGACGATCTGCGACTCACCGACTTCAACCAGCCAGCACCGTTGCGTGGGCAGAAGCTCGACGTCTACGAGGGCGGCATCCGGGTGCCGGCATTCGTGAGCTGGCCGGGCACGATTGCGCCGCGGGTCGAGCAGACCCCGGTGCACGTCGTCGACTGGCTGCCGACGATCAGCCGACTGCTCGGGCAGGCGGTTTCGGTGCCGCACGACGGTTGCGATCTCACCGGCCTGCTGCTGCGCCGCGAGGCATTGCCCGAACGGTCGCTCTACTGGACCTGGAGTCAGCGCACGAATCGTTGGGCCCTGCGCCGCGGGCGCTGGAAGATCGTCAAGTACGGCCGCGGCGCGCCGAAGAACCCGAAGGCGTGGGCGCTGTTCGACCTCGAACGCGATCCGAACGAGCGTCGGGACCTGCGCGCGGAACATCCGGATATCGTGACGGCGCTGCACGAAGCCTTCGTTGCGGAGCGGACGCGCGATCGTCAGCGGTAGGTCAGGGATTGTCGCGGCGGAAGTTCCCGCAGTGAGATCGCGTCGGGCGCGTCGGACCCACCCATTACACCGGATCGTGCCCCGACCCGCTGCGGGTGTTCCCGCATGCTGCGCAGTGAGTTGATCGTGCACCGGACTCGCGCGGACCGGTGCGTCTGGTCGATCGAGCATGCAGTGTCGTGAGAGTGGAGCTCGCGGCGTTGCGCCCCGGACGGAGGGGCATCGGAAGAACAGACCCAGGAGAGAGCATGGTTCGAACCCACGCCGAGTCACCGCGGGCGCGGTGCGCGGACGAGCGGCCGACGTACTTTCGGCGCAATCCGGCGCAGTGGGAGGCGCTGGAGCATTGCGTGTTGCCGTGGCTCGTGGCCGAGCGTTCGCCGACGGTGGCCCGGCCGTTGCGGATCTGGAGTGCCGGGTGCGCGACCGGAGAAGAGGCGTTCGATCTGGCTCTCACGGCGCACCGGGTCGTCGGCTCGGCCGACCTGGCGGCGGTGGCGATCCTTGCGACCGATCGTTGTCCCGATGCGATCACCAAAGCGCGCCGTGGTCGTTACTCCCATGCGGCCTGCCGCGGAACCACGCTCGAGTACCGCCGCCAGTTGTTCCTCCGCTCACAGCCACCTGTTTCACGAGCGCCGGCGTGCTTCACCGCTGGGCCTGACGACCGTGAACACGAAGTGGATCGGCGCCTCGCGAGCCTGGTCCGGTTCGAGGTGCTGGACCTCGAGGATCAAGCGATGCTCGAGCGGGTTCGCGGCCTCGATCTGCTGCTATGCCGCAACGTGTTCGACGAAGTGCCGCGGCTGGAACGCGCGGTGCTGTGGCGTAGGCTGCGTCGCTGTGTGCGACGCGGAGGCTATCTCGTCCTCGGAGAGTCCGAGCGTCGGTGCGTGGACGACTCGGTGGCGACCCTGCAGTGGCGCGACGCCGTGGTCTATCGCGCGCTATGACCCGCCTCGTGGCGGTCGCGGGCCGAAGGGAGACTCGAATGCGGTGGCGGGAGTCAGCCCGCGGCGCGCTCGTGTGACAAGCGGATCGCGCGGCCCACGAATGGGGCCGCGAGGAGTGAGCCAGAGCACCAGAGCACCAAAACGGTCGCGACGGTCATGAGGGCACCTCGCAGGGCGGTCCCGCTGCGCTGCGGCAACCTCCGAGCGAGATCGTCGGCCGTCAGCGGGAATTACGGTTCGGCGAGCCTGGTGGGAGAAACCTGCTCGCCACGACCCACTACGCCAACCGGTTTCCCAACGGCTCGCGATTCGACCGGGATTCCGTGATTTTCCGCCACACCGTTACAAGGTTCCGGGTGACAGTTGGTTAGCCCGATCGCGTCAGGACTCCCCACCACCGAAAATCCGCGTCAGCACGGCTCGATCGCCCTGGATCGCCGTTCGCTGCAGATACGGCATCAGGCCGCGGAGGCCGCCGAGTTCTTCGCCGCCGCCGGCGCGACCGGGGCCGCCGTGGATCGAGCCGGGCAGCACGGCGCCCGGGCCCAGCGCCTGCCCCATCGTCTTCTCGCTGCCGAGCCAGACGCGCCCGTGCCACGGCGCAAGGCCGCGAACCACGGTTTCGACGAAGCGCTTGTCGTCCGAGTAGACGCTCGCGACGAGACTGCCGCCGCCGCGGTTCACGAGCTCGACGACTTCGGCCGCGTCACCCGAGTACGGGATGACCGTCGCGCACGGCCCGAAGACCTCGAGTTCGTGCAGGATCGCGGCGCTGCCGTCCTTGGCGCGGAGCAGGGTCGGTTTGACGAAGTAACCCGGTGTGCTGTGCGGCTCGCTGCCGCCCGTGACGATCTCGGCGACCGCGGCGAGCTGATCGATGCCGCCGCGCACGTCGTCGAACTGCGCCTTGCTGGCGACGGGCCCCATTCGATGGTTGGTGTCGAGTGGATTGCCGATCGCGGTGCCTTCGAGGCGCGCCTGCAGCTCCTCGCAGATCTCGTCGACCATGTCCTCGGGCACGAAGATGCGGCGCACGGCCGTGCACTTCTGTCCGGCCTTCTGCGTCATGTCGATTGCGACGTTGCCGAGGAACTGCTCACGCGTGTCGCTGTCGAGTTCGGCGTCCGGGCCGAGAACCGCCGAGTTGATCGAGTCCGCCTCGACGTTGACGCGCACGTTGCGGGCGATGAGGTTCTGATTGCCGCGGATCAACGCGCCGGTCTTGGCGCTGCCGGTGAACGCGACCGTGTCCTGCGGGCCGAGTAGGTCGAGCAAACCGCTCACGGAGCCCGGCAGGAATTGGAACGCACCCTCCGGCAGGATGCCGGACTCGACGACCAGCTGCGCGATGCGGTGTGCGAGCATCGCGCTGGCGTGGCCCGCCTTCTCGATGACCGGGACGCCCGCGAGCAGGGCGCAAGCCATCTTCTCACCCATGCCCCAGGCCGGGAAGTTGAATGCGTTGATGTGCACCGCGACGCCCGTCCGCGGCACGAGCAGGTGCTGGCCCGAGAATCGTGGCGTGCGGCCGAGCTGATCGACGTCGCCGTCGAGCAGATGCTGGCCGTCCAACTTGCTGCCGAGCTTGGCGTAGAACGCGAGGGTCCCGGACGCGCCATCGAGGTCGAACTTGGCGTCGCCACGGGTGTTGCCGCCGTTCCTTCCCGCGATCTCGATGAGTTCGTCACGATGCTGGTGAATCACGCCCGCGAGCCCCTTGAGCACGGCTGCGCGCTCCGCGAACGTCATCGCCCGCAGGGCTGGCCCGCCCTGCTCCCGCGCGTGCGCGAGCACCGCGGCGAAGTCGACGCCGCCAGGCCGGACCTCACCGAGAACGGCTTCCGTGGTCGGATCGTGGAGCGGCTTGGGATCGCCTTCGCCGGCGTTCCAGTTGCCGCAGACGTAGCTCTGCAGTTGGATCATTTTGGGCGAAGCACGATAGCGCTCGCCCGCACCGGAATCACGGCAATCAGGTCCCGGCCCAATCGACCAATGCCGGGATGATCCCCTATGGCAGAATCGTCATCGCGGCGTTGTCCCCCACGCAGCTGGGCCCTCCGAACGGCGAGAGTGCCAGGAAGCCCCAGTGCACCGTTTGCCCAGCGAACGGCGTCGCGACGCCGGCCGGCAGGGTCAGGGTCGTGGTGGCGCGGCCGGCCGCGTCGAACAGCCCGAGTCCGTTCGCCACCAGGCCGCCGTTGGGATTGCCCGCGATCGAACTCGTGAGGAAATCGATGTTGATCGGCACTGGGAAACCCGGCGCCCACTCGAAGCCCGGGCTCGTTCCGGACAGCGTCGCGAGTGCGAGGTAGATATGACCCGCACCCGCGGTGCCGACGTCGTACGTGATGAACACGTTGCCGCCCGCGCTCGCGCTCACGCCGCCCGGGAACACGGACATGATCGTGCCCGTCGAGAATCGCCGGCGCGTCGTAGCGATGTGGCCGTCGGCGTCGCGAACCTGCAGCGTCGAGGTGACGAGGCCCGGGTGCCGGGCGAGGCCCTGCACCGTCCCGCTCGCGACCCATGGCGTGTCGAACTGGCCGTCGCCATCGACGTCGACGCGCGCCTGCAGAGCGTTGTTGGGGTCTTCGTTGCCACGCGACAGCGCGGAGTCGGCGGTGACCGTGAGCCGGAACGTGTTGGCTGTCAGGACGGGCACCGGCCAGTTGCAGCCCGGGACCGCGTGCTGCGCCATCGGTGTCCACCAGCCCGGGTTCTGGACGAGCAGGTCGTAGCGGAACGACTGGTAGCCGTCAGCGCCACCGAGCAGCGAGCCCGTGATCGAGGCATCGATCGTCGAGTTCGTCGTCGTCTGGCCAGAACTCGAGTAGGTCTGCACGACGTTGCAGACCCGGCGCCCGGGGTAACCGGCGAGCTGGCACGCCGTGCGCGCGTAGGCTGCGGCCTGTCGGCAGTAGGCCTGATGCAGCGCGTAGGTGTTGTAGATCGAGCCGTTCGCCGTGTAGGTCATCGGCATCAGGACATCGAGATACGGCGCGAGCGCCTGCCAGTCCTGGCCATACTGCCCGGCGAGTGAGTTGCGCACACTGCTGTAGGAGTTGAACTGGCCGTTGTAGACCGGGCCGTCGAACGTGAACCGGTTCGCGAGCAGGTAGGCGTGCAGTGACAGGCTGCCGATGCGTTCGCGAATCTGCGCGACGAAGTTCGTGACGTTGGCGGCGACGGCCCCACTGCTGCCGACGTAGCGGATGTAGTCGAGTGCGATGCCGTCGAGGTCGTACGTCGGCAGGCCATTGCCCTCGAACGAGTCGACGAGGTAGCCGATCACATCGAGCAGATACTGCTTGTGCGCCGCGTTGTCGGGCTGCACAGAGTTGTCGAAGCAGCGCAGCACTGCGACGACGCGCACGTTGACCGCGTGACACGCGTTGATGAGCGCCCGCAGATCGATGCCGGCACCCCCGGGGCGGACGGGACCCCAGCCCGGGTTCCACGTGCCGGCCGAGTCCGTGATCCACAGGTCGCCCGTGCTCGGACCCGTTGCGCGAAACGCGCTGACGTAGACCGTGTCGATACCGTGGCTCACGCAGTTGTTGGCGATCTCGTTGACCCGGCTGTTCATGTTGCCGACCAGGAACGGGAAGACCCCGACCGCGACGTCGGTCGACGGTGCCTGTGCGCGCGGCGAGGCGAGCAACGTGAAGAATGCGGCCAGAAGTATCGAGGTCGTAACGCGCATGGGTTGGTCTTCGGGGGTCGCTTGGCAGTGACTCGGGCGAGGCATTATGAACTACTCGAACGATTCGCCAAAGGAGCACCATGAGCCAGACCCTGTCCCGTTCTACCCTCGCCCGCAACATCACGTTCGCCGCCGGCCTGTTGGCCTGCGGTGGCCTCGCCGAACTCGCGCCCGCGCAGAACGCGCTGTTGTTCACGGGCCGGTTTCCGTTCGTGAGCCTCGACGCCGTCAACGAGCGGCCGAACGGCAGCATCAACGAGCTGTCGCGCTACGCCTTCTCCTACTGCCGCCCGGGCGCTGGCGCCTTCGCGCGCAGTCTGCTGCCCGCGACCGGCATGCAGTGCTACCTCGGTGACGGCAACGGCGACAACAACTACCTCAAGTTCGACGAGTTCTCGTCACTGAGCTACTTCCTCAACCTGCAGATCGGCGGCATCTTCGTGCAGCATGCGGATCGCGGCGATGTGACTTGGGACCGGGTCTACTTCACCGTCCGGGACAACGTGGCCGAGGACATCGAGGTGCTCACGAGTGGCGGCACCCAGACCCACACCCTCGTGCCCGGCGACTGGGTTCGCCTCATGCCGAACGGTGACGTCGAGTTCTTCATGACGCCGGCCCAGCTCGCCGTCGCGGCCGGTGCGCCGCCCGCAGGTCAGGGCAGCACGCACGGGGCGCACGCGCTCGTGCAGACCGATACGGGCGATCTCTACTACTCGCCGGTCCAGGGTGGCCATTGGGTCAACGGCAACCAGGGCGGTCCGATCTTCGCCAATGACGGTGCGATCGTGAAGATCGCTGCGGCGGACATCAACTACGACAGTAACGGCAACATCAGCAGCTTCAACCCGGACAGCGCGGTGCTCTGTCTCGAGGAGACCAACGCGGGCTCGAGCCCGAACCCGCGCAGCATCCGGATGATGGTGGGCTCCGCGGGCGCGTTCGACAACGCCGGCAACGCGATCCTCGGCACATCGGGTTCGACGGTCTACGCCAAGACCAGCGGTCTCGGCCTCGACCCGAACGGGGGCACGTTCCAGACGACGTTCCCCGACGGCAGCGGTGCGTACACCGACGAGCCGAACCTCGTGTTCACCTCCGACGCGGGCCGCTATGGCGGCACGATCTTTTCGACGGCGAGCAACGGCAGCATCGCGACCATCAACGGCCAGCTCTGCGGCAGCAACCTCAGCGGCGTTCCCGCAACCGGCGCCTGGCTCGGTGTCACGCTCGATGTTTCGAACTTCCAGCCCACGATCATGGGGCTGACGGTCGTCGACGATCTGGATCACGATCCGGTCCTGCTCGATCAGCCGAACTTCGGCGCGCTCGATCTGGCCGCGAACCAGCCGACCTGGGACATCGACCTCAACGGTCCGCCGGCGGGCGTCGCGTTCCTGATCGCGACGTTCGGCCCTGGCGGCCCGGGTGGCGTGCCCGCGTCGATCCCGGCGAGCCTGTTGCCGGTCACGCTGGGCGCGGGTCACGCCGACATCTTCACGTCGATGAACACGTTGACGCTCGGCCTCGCCGTAACCGATCCCAACGGCTACGCGACGTTCTCGTTCAACAACCCCAACTCGGGCGGATTCTCCAACCTGCGCTTCGTGTTGCAGGCTGCCGCGGGCTTCAACCCGGACATCCGGGTCAGCACGCCGACGATCACCCAGTTGCGGTGATCGTTGCTGGTCCAACCACTCCCTGCTCCGCAACCGTGCCTCCGAGATCCATGCTCGATAACTCCATGCTGAAGTCCTCCACCCTCGTGCTACTGACTCTGGCCAGCGTCGCCAGTCTGCCTGCGCAGGATTGGTATGTGCCGAACTCCGACCCCTCGACGGGTGGCTGCAACGTCATTCCGTTCGGCAGTACGACGCTCGGGACGTTCGCTCAGGCGCGCTACCAGTGCAAAGCAACCGCGGCCGACCTCGGCGGCGCTGTCGGGGTCATCACCGGGCTCGGGTTCGCGCCGTGCCGCTCGGGCACGGCACACTACACCCAGATCGACATCGTGATGGATCACCATCCAGCCGGCACTCCGCTGACGACGACGTTCGCGAACAACCTCACGCCGGCCGCGATGACCGTGATGTCGGCGAGCGACTTCACCTGGCATCTCACCGCGGACAACTGGACCGAGATCGGGTTACAGGTGCCATTCGTCTACAACGGCATCGACGATCTCGTGATTCAGGTCACGACGGTCGACGGCACGGCGCCAGGGGGGTTTCATCGCGACGCGCGGCAGCGGGTCTACTGGGTGGCTTCTTCGGGAACGCCGGCCCCGTCCGGTGCTTCGGGTAATGCCGCGCTCAAGTTCGAGGTCAGCATGCTGACTGCGAAGACGTCGACCTACGGTGTCGGCTGTGCGGGCACGAACGGGGAACCGGTCCACTCCTTCGGCGGCTCGTCGCAGCTCGGCCAGACTCTGGACCTGGAGGTCAGCGCGGGCGTCCCGAACCAGCTCGCGTTCCTCGTGATGGGGATCTACGCGGGCACGCCGTTCCCGCTGGACCTCGGTTTCCTCGGCATGCCGGGCTGTTTCCAGCACATCGATACGCTCACCGTGCTCGCGGTGCCGCTTGATCCGGCCGGTGCCGGCGCTGCCCAGTTGCCGATCCCGAACGATCCGTCCTACGTGAACGTGCGGCTGTATTCGCAGTACGCGTGCCTCGATCCGGGCGCGAATGCCGCGGGCGTGACGACCACGCGCTACGGGCGGATCTACATCGGCAACTAGTCGCCAACTAGTCTTCAACTGGGGCCGTGGGAACCGGCCCCCTGGCAAGTGGATCGGGGTCGCTTTGTTGCGATCAGCGCTGCTCAGGCGCTGGCCACGAACTGCAGCAGTTCCTGGTAGCGCTTCTCGATCGTCTCGCGGTCGGCGTTCGCGAGCCGGTCGACGCCGAGCGACTCGACCGTGAGGCTCGCGGTGACCGTGCCGTAGGCGACCGCGCGCTTGAGGTTCCAGACCGACACCGAATCGGCGTTGGCGAGGTAGCCCATGAAGCCGCCGGCGAAGCTGTCGCCCGCGCCCGTCGGGTCGACGACGGATACGACATGAAGGAAGCCCATGGGGGTACACGAATGACGGAACCAGCGTAGGCATCAAAATGCATACTGCAGATGTGAAAAGGGAACTGGCACCGGTAAGCAAGAGTCTACGAGGGAGGGAACAATGCAGTGCGCGACACATAAGGGGAGC
>JANSXC010000041.1 GCA_024743115.1 bacterium
CGTTCGCGCCGGGCGACATGCCAGGCGCCCGTGCGAACGTCCGTGACTCGCGATCGGACCGGTGCGCGGGACAGGTTGCGCACTGGCCAGTGCAGGCACGCGGCAGCCCGGGTGATCCTGCGGACCGAGCGGGCTGTCGTGGGGCGGTGCAGCGGTCGGGCCAGAGCCCGGTCGCCACGATGAACTCGAAACTGATCGGTTGAGTGGGAACGTGTTCCGGTTCGGGTCGGCGGCGGCGGGTCCGGTGTTGCCGGACCCTGGGCCTGCGGGCGTGCCAGATGGCAGCCCCATCGACGTCGCCGCAGACGCGGCCCGGGTGCGATCCAGGTCGATCAAGGATTGGAAGGGCAGTGGGTAGGCGTCGAAGCCGGTCCCCGCGCGCGGTGTGTGCATGAGCCACCGCGCCCGAAGAACCGGCCGACGCAGTCAGGGCGCCGTTTGGTGTCGGGTGTCACACCGTTTTTCGCGCGTTTTCAGAATCGCAGGCGAAACCCGCCTTCGGGCGCGAAACCCCTGTGTTGGCGCGCCTTGCGGACAGGCGTCAGGCGGTTGGCCCGGCCTTTCGCCGGGCCGAGGCCGCGTCCCACTCAGGCGAACAGTCCGGCGATCACGTCCTGGAAGCGCTCCTGGACGACGTGTCGTTTGACCTTCAGCGTGCGGGTCAGCAGATCGTTTTCCGGCGTCATCGGCTCGGCGATGGTCCGGAACGCGCTCACCCGCTCGCAGGCTCGGCAGCCCGCATCGCGCGTCAGGATCCGGTCGAGTTCGCGCCGCAGCACTGCTTTGACCGCGTCGCCGTGCAGCAGACCGGCGCGTTCGTCCCATTCCGCGCGCGGCACCTCCTGCTCGAGAGCCTCGAGGTTCGGCACGAGCAGGGCGCCCAGCGACTTCTGGTCCTGACCCATCACGACGGCCTGTTCGATCAGCGGCGAAGTCTTGATCAGGGTTTCGATCGGCTCGGGTTCGACGTTTTCGCCGCCGGCCAGCACGATCGTGTCCTTGGCGCGGCCCGTGATCCAGACACGACCGGCGGCATCGACGTGCCCGAGATCGCCGGAGCAGAACCAGCCGTTCTGCAGCACCTCGCCCGTCTTCTCCGGGTTGTTGTAGTAGCCCTGCATGATCTGCGGACCCGTGATCCACAGCACGCCGGTCTCGTCGACGTCGCACACCGAACCGTCGGTGCGGCGCGCCTCGATCCTGGTGTTCGGCAACGGCGGGCCGATGTGGCCGGGATCGTTGTGATCGGTACGGCGGATCGAGGCAACGGGGCTGGTCTCGGTCAGGCCATAACCGTTGAGCAGCGGCAGGCCGACCCCGAGCAGGGTCTCGTCGACGTGGCGCGGGAGTGCGCCGCCGCCGCTGACGCAGAGCCGCAGCCGGCCGCCGAAGTTCTCGAGTACCTTCTTGAGCACGACGGTCCGTAGCATCGCGTGCTGCAGACGTGTGCCGAAGCCGGCGCGCCGGCCACCGACGAGTCGGCTGGTGGCGAGCGCGCGGCGCAGGAGCTTACCCTTGAGGCCCTCGAGCTTGCGCGACGTGTTGACGACGCCGTCGTGCAGCATCTCCCAGATGCGCGGCACGGCCGCGAAGATCGTCGGCTTGACTGCCAGCAGGTCCGCCTTGATGTTGCGGCGATCGGTGTAGACCAGCTGCCCGCCTGCGGCGAGGGCGAGGTAGTCCATGATCCGTTCGTACATGTGCCACGCCGGCAGCAGCGACAAGAACACGTCGTCGCGCGTGATGTGCAGCGTCTCGGTCGTGTCGCGGACGTTGGCGAGCACGTTCTCGTGCGTGAGCATCACGCCCTTGGGGTTGGCTGTCGTGCCGCTCGTGTAGACGATCGTGAGCAGATCGCCGGGCTCGACCGCTTCGCGCGCCGCCAGCAGCTCACTCGCCGCGCCCGCGAGCCGTTCTTGTCCTTGCGCGAGCAGGTCGCCGAGCGCCACTGCGCCCTCGACCTCGGTCGAATCCGCCATGACCGCGACGCCTTCGAGCGCCGGCAGCTCGCCGCGCATCGCGAGCACCTCGCGCGCCGTCTTGTCGTCCTCCGCAAAGCAGTAGCGGCAGCCGCTGTGCGACAGGATGAACTGCATCTCCGGCAGCGACGTGTCCGAACCGCGTGGCACCGACGGCGCCCCGATGCTCGCGAGGGCCTGGTCGATCAGGATCCACTCGTAGCGATTCTCGGCCATGATGCCGACCCGATCGCCGCGCCCGAGGCCCAGGCCCATCAGGGCGACGGTTAGCGCGTCGACGTCCCCGAGCAGGCGGGCGAACGAGATCGGCTCCTCGGACGAAGCCCGCCGCCGCGGCAGGAATACGCGTTCGCCGTGGCTTCGGACCTGATCGGCGAGCAGGGCGGGAAACGTCGGACGGGTCGTCGGGAGCATGCGAAACCGGGGGGCGGGCCCGCCACGAGACGGGGGCTGGGGAACCTGCTTGGGACTCTTGACATCCACGGTTGTGGACCATACGAATGCGCCCCCTCGCCCGCGCGGTCAACCCCGCGAGGGCGTGTTCTCTACAGAATCGTGCGGGTGTAGCTCAGTGGTAGAGCATCACGTTGCCAACGTGAGGGTCGTGAGTTCGAATCTCATCACCCGCTCCATTCTCAACGCAGTCTGATCGCCTGGTTTGGCGAACCTGCCCACGGTGGGCAGAGCAGCTCGGGAAGACTTCAGGATCCGGTAATTACCGGGTCCGCCCTGAGGTGCTCATGTCCGCGAAGAACAAGAAGGAAACCGTGCCAGGCTACCGCCTGCACAAGCCCAGTGGGCGGGCTGTCGTGACGCTCAACGGCCGGGATCACTACCTCGGCAAGTTCGATTCCGACGACAGCCGCGACGCATACCGGACCCTGGTCGCAACCTGGTTGGCGAACGGCCGTCGTCTGCCGCTTGCTGGTGTCGCTCGATCGGTCTCGGTCGCGGAGGTCTGCGACGACTTCCTGAGCTGGTGTGAGCGCGAATACCGCGACCAGGACGGGGTCGTTGCGCGCAGCGTCGAAAACGTGCGAATCGCGCTCCGACCGCTCGTGCATGGTCGGTTCGCCGCGATCCCGGCCGTCGATTTCGGTCCGCGGGCTCTGGTCGAGTTTCGCGAGGAGCTGGTCGCCGCCGGGCTCGTGCGGCGAACCATCAACGAGAGGGTCGGGACGGTGAAGCGAGCCTTTCGCCACGCGACGCGCGAGGAGCGAATCCCGCCGTCAGTGTTTCAGTCGCTGCAGTCGGTCGAGGGGCTGCGGCGCGGTCGCGGCGGTGCCCGTGAGCCCGAGGGAGTGACGCCTGTTCCGGACGAGCACGTTGAGCGGGCGTTGCCGTTCATGCCGCCGACGGTTCGGGCGATGGTCGAATTGCAGCTGCTGACGGGTTGTCGTCCGGGGGAAGTCGTTGTGGTGCGACCCTGCGACATCGATCGGTCCGGGTCGGTCTGGCTGCTCCGGCCGGCGCGGCACAAGAACTCGTGGCGCGGACACGAGCGGGTCATCGCGCTCGGGGAGCGGGCGCAGGCCGTCATCCGCCCGTTCTTGCGACCGGGCTGTCTGGATCTGCCGCTCTTCAGCCCGGCAGAGTCGGAGCGCGTTCGCTGGCAGGTGCTGAGAAGCAATCGCGCGACGCCGCTCTGGCCGTCGCATGTGCGAGCCCAGGAGCGCCAACGAGCCGGGCGGGATCGGCGGAAGTTGAACGAGGAATACTCGGTGGCCAGCTACCGCCGGGCGATCGCTCGCGCGTGCCGAAAGGCGGGGGTGCCGAAGTGGTCGCCGGGCCGTCTGCGGCACAACGCCGCCACGCGCATTCGCCGAGAGCGCGGCGTCGAGGCTGCCGCGGCCGTGCTGGGGCATCGCCAGGTCGAGACCACGCAGATCTACGCGGATACCCAGCTCGCACTCGCGATGGACGTCGCTGCTAAGATCGGTTGATACCGATTGGGTGTTCCAGGCAGCGCGGCAGATCGCGATACGGAGTGCTGCGCTGTAGTTCCCTTCTCTTCAGGACATGGGCTGAAGTCGATGAGTGAGCCGGAGATCAGGAAGTTTGAGGATGCGGTCACGAAACTCGGGGATGCGATCCCGGGTCATCCGTTGCCTGTTGCGCTCGAGTTGGCGAGCGAGTTCGCGGGCCGGCCTGTGGCTGAGGTGCGGATCGCGATCTACTACTCCGCGAGGGAACTCGAAGCTCGCGTCGCGGAAGAGCCGGCTGCGCCGCAGCACGTCCGAAAGTGGGAGCCTCACTGGGCGATCCTGTTCTCTCGGGAGGAAGGTGAGCTCGATGGTGGCTTCATCTTCCTCGACGGCATGGGGGTCTGCGTCTTCGACGATGGCGTCGTGATGGCCTCCGAGGACAACGAGGTCGACTGAGTTGGAGGAGGCGTCGGTGGGCGTGGTGGGCGAACTGTCGGCGGTAGGGGGTGCGGTGCTGTGAAACCAGGACACGAGAAGCGTGAGGCCGACGAGGCTGTGATCGACGAGGCCTTCGATCTGCTACACGAGACTCGGGCAAGTGCTCAGCGTGAGGACTGGGCTCTCGATGAAGCGCCTGATTCGGTCGCTTTCGAGGATTCCGTGGCGTGGCAGCGACGCCGGTTGTTGGAGCGGCTGGAGTCGAGGGCGGCTGCTGTTGTTGATGTTCGGTCCCGGCTCCAGGACCTATGGCCAGCGTTGGAGCGAACGGCGTTGAAGTGGTTGGGCTCGGCCATCGGCGAGTCTTGGTGGTGCGACGGCCAGGGTTCAGGCGTGGTCGGCAATCCGATCGGTGGGATGTGTCGTTGGTGCTGCCGTGGCTGCTGTGGCGGCGGTCTACGTTTTCTTGCGACGTTGCGCGCGCGTGTCCCGTCGTCCCGTGTCGAGGCGGAGCGCGCCGAGGCTGTGGAGGATGGAGTCGCCGGTCAAGTTGCGTCGGGTGCGGTTCATCGGAAAGACGGGGTGCTTCGAGAGTCGGTGCGAAAGATCCTCGAGGCGCTGCCAGGGCCAGCGGAGCCGGCGCAACCCATGTCGTGGGATCAGATCGCTTCTGGCATTGGCCTCAGCCCCAAGACCGTTCGTCGTTGGTCGAAGCCGATGCAGGATGCCGGACTGATTCTGTCGGATTCGGAGGGGACGTGGCGGCAGGCCAAGTGAGCTAGCGGTCGGGCGATGCGTCATTGTCACCCGGCTGTCGGGTGACTGTCGGGGGACAGACCAGAAAGCGATAGCTCGCGAGGGTTCGCGCCATGAAAGGCGCAGACCCGTTCGATCCCTCTGACACGACGCTACGGCCGCTTGCCGAATACACCGACCGGCTTCCCAGTCGCCGGCGCGGCCGCAAGCTGAACCGCGCAACGCTCTGGCGTTGGGCCACGCGCGGTCTGCAGGGCGGCCGCATTCGCCTCGAAACGGTGCGCCTGGGCGGTGGCCGCTTCAGCAGCGACGCGGCGGTTGCGGCCTTCATGGAAGCCCAGGTGTGCCTGGACGATGGCCGGGAGCAGGCGGCGTCCGCATCGATCGACGACGGCGCACTCGCTGCGATCCGCGAACGATTCGGCTCGGGGTCCAAGCGATGAGCTGGGTCAAGCGCGGCGACTTCCTCGATCCGCCCCCGGTCTTGGAGAACCAGGGGCGCGCGGAGCGCGCCCCCCTTTTCTTGAACTCTGGGGATAAGTCACCTTCTCCGATCGACGCCAGAACGGCCCGTCGAACTCAAGCCTCTGAGATTCTCGTAGATGCGATTCGCCGGCTGGCCTACCGCGACCTCGACGAAGCGGATGCGACTGGCTGTCCGAAAGCGCGGTCCCGCGGCAATCGGCGACTCGTCAGTGCCTCTCGCGTCGCCGAGTGTGCCAAGGCGAAGATGATCCCGTATCGCTGCAAGAACGGCCACACGTGGGAGGTGCAGCCGATGGGGTGCGGTATTCGGCTATGCCCGCGTTGCGAACATCGCGCCGCGTATCACGTCGAGGAGCGGCTCGCGTTCCTGCTGTCGAAGTTCAAGAACCCAGTTCGGATGCTGACGCTGACGCTGCGTAACTATGCAATCGGGTCGCTCGCTGACATGCTACGCGAGCTAGACAAGTCGTTTCGTCGGTTGCGCAACTCGACGATGTGGAAGCGTTACGTCGATGGAGCGGTCGCGGTGTTCGAGTGCACCGTGAGCGAAGAGCGGGGTTGGCACGCGCACATCCACATCGCGTTCGACGGCAAGTTCATGCCGCATGCCGAAGTGCGCGCGGCCTGGATCAAGGCGACCCGTGGCGAGGGGCAGCAGGTCAACCTCAAGGGGCAACGCTGGGCGCGCGCGGTGGCATGTCGCTACCTGAGCAAATACACCTCGAAGGGCGTCAAGGTTGGCGATCTGCCGGCTGAGCTTGTGACGGAGTTTGTGGAGGCGTGGTGGAAGTTCCGAACGCTTCGCACCTACGGGACGATGTTCCGGCTGAAGTACGAGCGGCCTGCTTGGGACGGGGTCCATCGCTGCCCCGAGTGTGGTGAGCCAGGCGAGCCGCAGGTCCCGGTGTTCAGTTGGGCGCCGTGTCCCGATTCGAAGGCGGCTGGTTGACGCTCTTCCACCTCCATTTCTTGACGAGAGTATCCCGGCGCGCCAGGCATCCCGCAGCCGAGGGCCGAGCGCTAGCGATGGCCCGGTGCTCGCGGAGCGAGCACGGCGAGGACATGCCATGGCGCGCCGGCGCGGATGGGGTCTGCAGCGGATGCGTTATGTGCCGTATCCGCGACCCTGTCCCTTCGGGGGCGATGGGAAAAGGGGGGAAGCGGGGGATAGGGTGAGGCCGCGGAGCGGCCGAGGGGAAGGGACCCTTGGGGCCTTATGGGTCCCTTCCCCTGGAGCGGCGAGAGGGTGAACAACGCCGGCGGCGGTTCGGGCTCACTACACGTTGACCAGAACTGTTCCGTGATGGGCTGGAATGCGATGCGGGGCCAGGCCGAGCCGTTGAAGGGGTTTGCGGTGGCCATGCGGCTCGCGTTCGGTTGCGTTAGGCTGCTGGACGTGCGAGGCGTCGTGTTTCGCACTTCTGCTTAGTCCGAGGTGGGTGGATCACCACTACCGGGACATCGACCTCTGCTGAGTTGCGCATCATGACGTTCTGTCCGAAGTGCAGGTCTCACGTTCGGGTCAAGTACACGGAGGCCAAGACGCGCTGCGCTGTGTGCGCAACACCCGTGCTGAGCTACTGTCCGCGTTGCAAGGTGGACACGGAGACCGCATGGCGCGGCGAGGGGCCGACGGCTCACTGTTCCGAGTGCGACGGACCCTACCCAGAGATGGCGGAGGAGTGCCGCAAGAAGGGCATCAGCAGCACTGGGAATCTGGGGCCTTGCGGCAGGTGCGAGAAGCCCGTTCGATTCGATGAGCGTGGCCCGATTCCAGTGTGTTCCGAGTGTGGGCTTGAGGAGCAAGCCGCACGAGCGTTGGCGAAGAGGAAGGATGACGACATTGAGGCCTCACTCCCTCAGCGCGTCACGTATCGTCCGTCGCAAGTGACGGCCGGCGCCATGATGGAGATTGCCTACTCCACATGGGGCGCGAAGCTCCCAGCCATTGTGACGATCGCGTGGGAGCCAACCCGCGGAGTTCACACGCTCCAGTTCACGGAGAAAGAGGTTTCCGGAGGTACGGCAACGATTGCCATCGAGGTGCCGCACGGGGCGACTGCTGGCCATGTGCACGACAGTCCACGACAGTCGAAGAGGCTCTTGATTCCCGTGGGGCATAAGTCAGTACGGCGACTACCGGGGTTTCTCGGGCGACTGTTCGGCTAGATAGGATCAACGTTGTGCGGGTGATTCCCGACATGCGCGCAAGTGACCGGATTCGGATGTTGCAGGCCGAGGCGCAGAAGAGGGCCTGGCTCCGACACCTTCGCACCGCCTTCACTGTCATCGCGCATGTAGCGTTCCTCCTGTGCGGCCTCTTCGTTTGGTCGCTACTGGACTGCGATGACCCGAGCACTGTGGATGACTCGCTCATCGGACCTGCAGTCGGCCTCCTTGGGGTCCTGGGGCTTCCGATCTTGGGGCTCGTGATCGCGGGTGCGCAGACAGGCCCAGCTATCTCAGCTTTGTTCCCACCACTGATCATCTTCGCGCTTCCCTGGAGCGATGTGCACTACGCAGCGATCCCTGTTCTCGCATGGCTGATCGCGCACACTTGCGTGTTAATCTGGTGTAGCATGCGTCGCACAAGCTAGCCGCAGCAGCAGACGCTCGCATCGCTCGCGCTGCTGAGCGGCCGATCCGTTGCCATGCCAAGAGTCCTTGCGCTTGCCCTGTTCGCCCTGTTTGTCGCGTCGTGCCATTCGATCGGGCGTTCGTTCAAGAGCGACTTGGCAACGCTCTCGCGTCTTGAGGTGGGGCGGACGACGCCGGAGGAGGCCGTCGAGATCTTGGGCGGTGAGCCTTACATTCGACAGAATCTGCCCGATGGCACGTTGGCGTGGCACTGGCAGCACATTCAGGCAGGCGCCTACGTAGGTGTGACGGACAACCGCTACATGGTGTTGATCTTCAAGCGCCTCACCGCCGGTGAGGCGTTCCGGTTCAAGGTCGTTCAGCACGCTCAGAACATCGATCTCCCCCCGGACATGCCGTTCGGAGCCGTCGTCAAGTAGGCCTGGTAGTAGGATGGCCAACTCTACGCAGCTGCCGACGGACCGCGTCATCACGCAACCGCGAGATCAAGCGACCCCGCGTGCGGCCCGCGGCTGAGCGTGAGAGACGTTGGGCAGACATGAAGCTCCATCACGCACTTGACGACGAAGCTTGGATCAAGCGCATCAAGGCTCAGCTACCTCGATCGCGAGATCCCGTACTCGTCGTTCTCAAGGGGCATCTGTTGGTGGAGGAGCAACTCGACCGCCTGATTGCCGCGAGCTGTAGGAGGCCTGAAGACCTTGACCAAGCACGGCTCACTTTTTCGCAGAAGCTGAGCCTTGCCAGTGCCCTTATCGGATCGTTCTCCCAAAAGCGTTTCGTCGAGCGTCTCAATCGCATGCGCAACAAGCTCGCACACAGGCTCGACGGGTACAGCCTTGAGCAGGAACTCAACGATGTGCTGCGCTCGTATGATTCGGAGGAGTTCGCAGAGTACGGTGTAGCCAAGCTTTCCACTCTCAGGCGGCTCGGCTACCTGAAGAGGATGGTGGCGCTCACCTGCGGCATCTTGGCGGGTATCGCGGGCGGGATGCGCGCCGCGCGTGCGCACTCGGGTGCACCGGTGCCGCCCAAACAAGACGGGTACCCGTGATGTCGTACCTCCCGCCAGTTGACCAGAGGGCGTCCCAGCTGCCCGCCATTTTTAAGTATGTGCCGGTTCGAGGTGAGGAGGAGCTCGACCGCGCCTGCGCGATGATCGCTGATCGATCGCTGTGGTTCTGGCACGTCACCGGGCAGAATGATGAGCGCGAGTGCCAGCCCGACGTCTTCTGGGGCGGTGGCTTCGAGGAGATCTACCGCTACTTTCTCGACGATCTTAGGGAGGCTTTTCCGGACGCAGACCAGGGGGCTATCGAGCGGCAGGCCCGAATGGCCGCCAGCAATCCACAGATCCCGAAGCCCGAGCAGGTCTATCGGATGTGGGCGATCTGCTGCTTCTCGGCTGCTCGTGACTGTCCTTACCTGTGGCGCGAGTACGGCGCCGATGGAGCGGGCATCATGATTGAGTATCCAACGCCGGAGGGTTCATCGGCTGGGCTCGCTGGAAGGGTCACGTACACCGACGAGCCCGTCCGCCTGGACCTGCTTCAGATGGATGAGAGCACGATGTATCGAGTGTTCACAACCAAGACAACGCAGTGGCGTCGTGAGCGGGAGTATCGCATGGCTCAGCGCCTGGACGCTCCATCCTCAGGGCGATCCGTCGTTTTCAGCGACCTCAAGATCGCCAGCGTCACGATCGGTGCTCGCTTGCAGGTCGCCTCAGCGGCTCGGGTTCAGCAGGTTTGTCAACGAGCCGGGATTGAGGTAAGGCAAGCCCAACGCGGCTTAGCGGCCGACAATCGTGCCCAAGGGGGCGATCGCGGCTGAGCATCACGCCCTTGCGAAGGCGGGGTCCGGGAACGCATCGAGTAGCCTGTTGGCTAACTCATCCGTCGTTCACCGCGTCGGGCAGCGCCGTGAGGCAACACGCCGCGTCACCTTGCAACCCAACCGTTCGGCGCTAACCTCTTCGCTGACAAAGAACTTCCCGCGCTAAACAGCTGGCGTTGCCAACGTGAGGGTCGTGAGTTCGAATCTCATCACCCGCTCCAAGACGAAGAAAGGCCTGTCCCGAGAGGGACAGGCCTTTCTTCGTTTTGGAGCCTTTGTCCGCAGAAGCTAGGCGAACAACGGTACGGGCGGATTGGCCAACTGGCGCCATACGCTGCTGCGGGGTGGCGCGCTTCGCGCGCCGGGGGGATGGGGTGCTGTGCCGGCTGGTAGGGAGTCTGCGATGGGAGGATCTGACCGAGGTCGGTTCAGGCGAGCCGATGCCGGACGAGGCGTTCTTGCCGCCGCTCCAGGTCTGGGGCGGCGGCCTCAGGGCTGCGGCGTTGGACTGGGGTTCGCCGCTGTTTGCGAGAGAGCTGGTGTGGCGCCGGCGTTGCGGTTCATGCCTCCGACGGTTCGGGTGATGGCCGAGAGAGCGCGACGTTGAGGTTGCCACTATGGTGCTGGGGCATCGGGCGGCGCGGCAGGTCGCGATTCGGAGTGCTGCGCTGCAGTTCCCTTCTCTTCAGGACATGGGCCGAAGTCGATGAGTGAGCCGGAGATCAGAAAGTTTGAGGATGCGGTCACGAAACTCGGGGATGCGATCCCGGGTCATCCGTTGCCCGTTGCGCTCGAATTGGCGAGCGAGTTCGCGGGCCGGCCTGTGGCGGAGGTGCGGATCGCGATCTACTACTCCGCGAGGGAGCTCGAAGCTCGCGTCGCTGAAGAGCCGGCTGCGCCGCAGCACGTCCGGAAGTGGGAGCCTCACTGGGCGATCCTGTTCTCTCGGGAGGAAGGTGAGCTCGATGGTGGCTTCATCTTTCTCGACGGCATGCAGGTTTGCGTCTTCGACGATGGCGTCGTGATGGCCTCCGAGGACAACGAGGTCGACTGAGGTTGAAGAGGCGTTGTTCCACCAGAAAGGATGCGAGCGACTCCAGACAAGATGGCCTCGGACAAACCGAGGGGCTGCCGACGCACTGGACGAATCGGTTGCCTCCTGACGGTGTTGGGCTCTCTGGCCATGGCGGTCGGATTCGCCTGGTTCACCGCGTTGTGGCCTCAGACCGTGACGTTCGAGTTGGCGGGGCCTCCGGGGGCAGTGGTCGTCAGAGTCGGTCAGCGGTCTTTGAGCGAGCCGCTCCCGACTACGATCACGTTTCGCAACTTGGCCGCGCGAAACGACGTGCGTGTCGACTATGCGGGTCGATCTCTGTTGGGTGAGGTCCAGGGCCTCATGTACGGCTTCAAGTCGGGTCACGTTGCACTCGCCTGTCAGGCCGAGGGTCTCGATGGCTCTGCCTGGTTCATCGCGGATTGGTCCAAGGTCGAGGTTCGACCTCCCGAGCCTGGCCAGAGCTGGTTGATCTACGATGGTCAGGGCGCGGGGCCGATCTCCGTGGATGGGGTGGCCTACGAGGACGCCGGTCCTGCGCCGGCGGTGATTCCATTGAAGGAAGGCCCGGTGGAGATTCGTGGCCGGTACTTCGTGTGTGAGATGCGCGTCGACCCAGGTGCTTGCGTCTGCTTGTCGGCCTTTGAGCACTGGGGAGACACGTTCTGGCTCCGAAGCCGAGGCCTGGGCTTCTCTGAGGGTTGGATCCGGGTCGACGGGAAGGAACCCGTGGTCTTGGGGGCGCTGACCGAACTGGCAGAGGTGACCGGGCGCGAATGTGAGATCGAATGTCGCTCGATCACCGGACGCGTTGCTCGGATTCACTCCCGATACCTTCCGGGTGCGACCGGCGGACTCTTGTTTCGGTTGGCGCGGGATCCGTGAGCCATGGGGTCATCAGAAATCGCGGCGGGCGGTTCATCGATCGGTCGAGGGTCGCGTGGGCGGTGCCTGCAGAAGACTCGAGATGATGTAGATTCGGGCGTGATGTATGTGCTGGTCTCGCTTGCGACAGGTTTGATCGCCTATGCGCTGCTGATCGTCAGTCCGCCGGCCAGCAAGCTCTTGGATGGCGGTGGGAATCTCTACGGGGCCGGAGCGGTCGTTGCTGCGACCCTGGTGTCGACGCTGGCGTTGCGGCGGATGATTCTCAGGCCGGGCTTGGGATCCTTGGTCGGGGCGGGGATTCTGCATGCGTTGCTCTCCGCCGTGATGTTCACGACGGGGCTCGTGGTCTTGGGGCGGATCCTGTTCGGCGGCGGGTCACTGGTCGGGATCCCGCTCGAGGTCCTGGTCTCGGCTGTTTATGCCGTGGTCTACTGCGCGATGACCGGCTACGTGACGTTTCCGCTCGGCTGGTTGACGGTGTGGGCGCTGCGGCAGTTGCCGCGACCGGGCTCGGCGGCACCTGCACCGCGCGCTGGATCCGGCGGTTGAACGTCCGGCATCGGCCGAAGAAGTCGAATCAGGTCGCGCGGGGTGGGCGTCGCGCTGGGGGTCCGTCGCAGGCGAGTGGGTCGCTCGCTGCAGAAGGAGTCAGTGCGGCGACGGCAGTCTTCGCGCCGTCAGCCACGCCTGCAGGGCGGCCTTGGTCGCCTTCGTCAGGCACGCCGGTTGGAGGCCCCACGCGTCATGACTGCGCAGAGTCGTCAGGCCGATGAGGCTGGTCTCCGCGAGGCGCGTACCGTTGGCGTCGAAGAACTGCAGTACGCCTTGGCCGCAGCCGGGAATGGAGAAGCGCGGTTGGAAGCCAGGTTCGGGTTGCAGGATGGCCAGCAGTCCGCCGATCTCGGTCGGGTCCTTCGTAGTGAAAAGGACGCGGTCGTCGGGTTTCGGATGGCAGCTCGAACCGGTGCGGAAGCGCAGTTCTGTGGCGTTGGCGATGCGGTCGTGCAGCGCCTCTGTCGAAGTCACCTGGATGCGGGCGTTCGGATGGTCGTGGCGCAGTCGTTCGACCTCGCCTGCAGGCACGTCCGAGAACCACGTCACGAACTCGTGGAGCCGGGGCAGGGGAACGGTCGGCAGGTGCGTGATCCGACAGTGCTTCGCGATGACGGTTCGCAGCGTCGGGTGGCCGCCGAGCGGCCGGAGGTCGGCACAGACTTCGCTGGAGTCGAGCCAGCGCAGCTGCGGCAGGTCGTGGACCCAGTCCAACGGCATCGTCGCGCCGGGGGCGCCCCATTCGGGCGAGGGCGGCTCGTCGGATTCGGGCACCCAGGCCTCGTTCGGCAGCGCGAGGTAGCGCAGCTCGCGAAACCGCGCGAAGCCGCGCGGGTCCACCGGGTCGGCGTAATGCATGTGCAGGTAGCGACACGTCGCCGGCAGGCTGCTGAGGTCGATGGCGTCGACGAGCGGGCCGAACTCGAGCAGGCACGAGCGCGGATCGATGCGCACGAGTTCCGCGGCCATCGCGGGTTGCCAGCGATCGATGCTGACTCGCCGTAGGCCGCGCGCCTCGGCATCGGTCAGCGCCGCGAGGTCGCCGGGTTCGCGCACCTCGATGGCGACGAGCTGTCGACCGCCTTCGTGAAGCCGCCAGACGCGTTCGCTCGACTCCTGTTCGAAGACCTGGTCCTCGACGTCGTCGATCACCAGGAGCGGCCAGTCCAGCACATCGCCGGGGAGCGGCGTCTGGTCCTCGCCCGTGATCGCGATGATTCGGGTTGTGAGCGCGTCGCCGTTCCGCTCGAACCGGTACTTCGGCGTCGTTCGGCCGGATTCGCCGGAGCCCAGTGCGAGCGCGACCGCGAGCAGGCCCGTGGAGAGTCCGAGGCGAGGCACGCGGTGGAGAACGGGTCGGGCTCGGGCGAGGTTCAGAACGGATCGCCTGCCGCGTGCTACCCGCCGCTCGCCGCGCCGAAGTGCAGGAGCGTCGACGTGACCGTCCCGTCGGGGCCGATGACGACTGCGTAGAGCCGGTCGTATTCCTGCTCGGTGATCGGGCTGCCGGGATCGGCGCCGAGCAGCTCAACGGCGGTTGGGGTGGTGTTGCTGTGGCCGACGACCAGGTGGCGCCCGCCGGTCGAGCGCAGTCCGTCCACGAGTGCCGGCAGGTTCCTCGGGTCGTAGAGCTGTACTTCGAGGTCGGCCGCTTTGGCGAACGGTGCGGCGGTGGCGCGGGTGCGGCGGTAGTTCGAGCTGTGGATCTGTTCGATGCCGGCACTGCGCAGAATCGTCGCGAGGGCTTCGGCGCGTGCTTTGCCCGCGGCCGACAGCTCGGGGTCGCGGCCGCGACCGGCCTTCTCGGCGTGGCGCACCAGGAAGACGACGAGTTCTGGTTGGAGTTCGACTGGTGGTGGGGTCGCGCAGCCGGTGAACGTGGCGACGACGAGCCAGAGCAGGAGCGGCAGTCGGGCGGATCGCATGGCCCGGAATGGTAGCGTCGGGCGGCGGGCGACGCGCGGGGCGAGCCACTTGACCCGTTCGGCAGTCGTCGGGATCCTGAATGATCCACCGGGGAGCGCATCGAATGACAACCAACGCCCAGATCCTCCAACGCTCGTTTCCGGTGCGCGTCGTGTGCACGTTGGTCGCCGTCCTGACCGGCATCCTGCTCGTGTTGGTGTGGTCGGGTTACTCGGGATTCCTCGGTGCGCTGGGCGACGGAACTCCGATCGCGATCGTGTTTGCCGGTGCGCTCATCGCGCGCTGTGTGCTCGAGCTGCGGCGCGACTACGACTAGGAAGCGCGCGAGCGAGTCATGTTCGAGGTGCGGTGTTGCGACTCGGGTGGCCGACTCGCTCCGGATCGATTCGATCCGGTGTGAGACTGCGCTCGTTGTGTAAGCCGACAGTCTCGATGGTCTGGCGGCGCAGGCACGGGCGTTCGTTGCGGGCTCGTAGTTCGCGAGCCGGGAGCGATCAAGTCGGCTGCTGCGATCGCCGATGGCTGCGGGATGCCGCACGATCGGACGAACGTGGTGAGTTGGGTCGAAGCCCCAGAGCGCGGTCGGCGCGCGGGTCTGTGGGTCTGGCTCACGGGTTCGATGGCGTTCGCCCTGCTCTATCCGTTGCTCGTGCCCGCCGGGCTCGAGGCGCCATTCTCGATGCTCGAGGTCGAACTGCCGACTCTCGCCATACTCGGGATCGAGGTCGCGCGTGCGCTCGCCTGTTGGCCGCAGCGGCTGCTGTGGATCGCCGTCGCCTTACTCGTCGCCGTGCCGGGATGGCGCCTGCGGTCGCCGGGCGTTCAGCGTTGCTATCTCGCCGGCGGACTCGCCGCGGTCGGGGTGATGCACGTTCTCGCCTGGGCGGTTCACGACGTGATCGACCGCCTCCAGGCCGAGCTCGGCGACTGATCGGCCGCGGCGCGGAAACTCGAATCAGAGTGAAAGGTCGTGGGGCGCCCCCGGCTGGGCAGGAGACGCCGATTTCCGGCCTGTCCCCAAACCGAACCCATGCGTGTCCACACCTCCGCCGTTCTCGGCCTGTTGTTCTTCGCCCTGCCGTCCTCAGCTGCCGCGCAGGATCCCGAGCCCGAAGCGAACTACCAGCTCGAGCTGGGACCGCTGATCGACTCGATGGCGGGTCATCCCGAGGATCCGCAGCTGCCCGAGGGCCAGCTCGGCGCGTCGGATGACGTACTGTTGGCGACGAGTCCGATGGACATAGCGGAGCTGTTGCGATCGGGTATCGACTTCGCGCGGACCGAGGGCCGGTCACCACGCTTCTTGTTCGCGCTCGGCCGGGCGGCGCTGGCACACGGCTACGCGAGTGCCGCCGAGCGCCTGCTCACCGACGCTGCTGCGGGCGGCTCGCTCGCCGCGACCGCACATCTCGGGCTGCTCGCAGAGTCCCGGCAGCGTTTCGAAGTCGCCGGGCGGCTGCTCCAGCAGGCCGTCGATGGCGGGTTCGCGCCGCCGGCGATCGCGGATGCGTTGCGGCGAGTGCGGTTCGCGCGATTCGATCCGACCGCCTTCCGCCGGTCCGACTTCATCGGTGCGCTGCATCGGGGCGAAGGGTTGCGCGAGCTACAGGGCCTGTTCGGTCTGACCTACATCGCCGAGATGGCGACGTTCCTCACGAGCGATCAGGTGCTGTTCCTCACGGAGGATCCCCGCCTCCTGCTCGAGATCGATCCGGCACTGCCCTACTACGCGGCCAAGCGCGTCCTCCGATCGCCGCAGGCGACGCGGGAGGCGATGAGCAACAGCCCGCTGGCTGCCATGGGCGACATGCTGATGACGATGGCGGAGAAGCGGCGTTCTGGCGCGGGGATTCTCGAGGAAGCCACCTCGGCTTTCACCGCGGGCGCAGAACGGATGGAGCCGATCGAACTTCTGAAGAAGCGTGCCGCTCAGGACGGCCGTCGGCTGGCGATCCTCTACGGCCAGAACCCGGCGGCCTTCCGCCAGATCGCCGCGAACATGGCTCGCGTCGTCGGTCTCGGCGGTGGCGCGTCGCAGGCCCCGGCGAAGAATCGTTCGAAGACGTCGCACCCGCAGGTCGCCCCACAGAGCGGCTCGCGGTGGTCCCAGCCACAGCGCGACGGCTCGTCGGCGCAGCCGCGTGCGGGCGGCCGGCGTTCGTCCGCTCGTCGCGGCCGCGCTGGCGAACCACACCAGGGCAGGCCTGGGCTGAAGGAGCGCGTCGAAGCGGACATGCGCCGCCGCGAAGCCGAAGCGAAACAGCGCCGCCAGGAGCATCCCGAGGTGGAGCTGTATGCCGCCACGATCCCCGACATCGAGAGCCTCTGCCGCCGCGTGACGGAGCACTTCGGTGAGCCGCGGGAGGTCGTCTTCCGTACGTGGAAGCCGAACGTGGTCTGCGTTGCGCGGGCGAATCGCGACGGGGCCGTTTCGCGGTGGGACCTCGATCGTGGCGTCGGCTCGACGGCGCTGCATGCGCAGCTGCGCCAGTTGGATCCCGGGCGCGGTTCCCACGGTGATCTCGTGGTCGCCGTCATGACGGCGACGCGCTGGTTCCCGAACATCAAGGGCTCATTCTCGAGCCGGACGGCGGAGCGGCCGGGGATGGGGTGGATGACTCCGAACACGCTGACGCTGGCAGAGGTCGAGAGCGCGCATCGCGCCTGGCAGGGGCGTGGAACGGGCGACGCCCACTTCACCTTCTCGCGTGGCGAGGATCGCTATCTCGTGCGCGAGTTGGCCAAGGGCCTCGACGTGCTCCGGTTCGATCCTCCGACCGTCCAGCAGATGGGGCAGATCGCGGACAGCTACGCCGCGCAGCTGGCGGGCCTCGAGCGGCTCCGCGACCGTCTTCCCGCGCAGCAGTGGCAGCGGCTGCAGGCTTCTCGGCGCACGACGTTCGAGAAGATGATGGCTCCGGGTCTGCAGGCGCTCCCCGCCGTCGCGGCGCTCGGGATCACGAGCGTAGCGGAGCTGTCGCCGGTTCTCGCGGCCTTGCGTGCCGCCAAGCCGCTGACGGAGGCGCGTCGATGAGCCTGCTACGCGCTTGCTTCGCCCTCGTGCTGGGTCTCGCGGTGGGTGCGGTCTCGACACCCGAGGTCGTGGCTCAGAAACGTCCGACCCCGCAGTTCAAACGTGCGGCTGCCAAGACCGGCAAGCCCTCTCGCGCGATCAAGCTCCGGCAGCCGGTCATCAAGCGGGGGCAGGTGCGGGCGAAGGCGAAGGCCACGGCGAAAGCCGCGGCCGGATCCAAGGGGCCGATCCAGAAGCTCCGCCGGGTTCTCGGCCGTGGGCTGAGGGCTGGTTCGACCACGGCTGTTGCCGGCGGCAAGAAGTCGCGCATGCAGCGTCTGCTCGGCAAGTTGCGCGGCAGCAGAGGGGCCACGCCCGGCAAGAAGAACCCGCCGCTCGTCATCACGCCGAAGAGCCTGCGCGCCGTCCTCAAGAAGCACGGTTCAAACACCCGCAAGTCGGGCAACAGCACCTTTCATCGTGGCGTCGACGTGGTCCGCCTCGTGCACGGCGCGCGGTTTGCCAAGGCCACGCCCGGCAAGGATGGGCACGTCGTGCGGACCTACGACGCGCGGCGGGTCATCGGGCTCGAGAAACGTCACGGCCAGGCATCGGCGAAGCCGACGCGCCTCGTGACCGTCGTGACCGATCGCGCCGGACAGGTGAAGACCGCCTACCCGGGCCGGCCGCGCGCTCGTTGACCCGCGGTCAGCGCTGGTCGACCGTCATGTAGAAGTTGCGGTCGAGCTCGAAGCTCTCGAGCTTGCTCTTCAGCGCGAGCTTCGTCGGTGCGTCGCTGACGGTGACGCGCTGCTCCTTGCCGTTGATGCGCACGACGACCGGCACAGTGAAGCCCTCGACGACCTTCTCGAAGCGCAGCGTCACGTGTTGCCCCTGCTCGCTCGGCTCGACGACGAGCACGGGGATGTCGGTCGTGCGCAGGTACTGATCGAAGACCTTCGTGAAGTCGAAGTCGCAGACCTTGCACACGTAGGCCTCGAAGTCCGCGGTCGTCACGGTCTGGTGCCAGAACTCCGCGTTCACGCCGCGCAGCATCGCGCGCCACTTCGTGTCGTCGTCGAGCATGTGGCGCATGGTGTGCAGCATGTTGCCGCCCTTGTAGTACATGTCGCCCGAGCCCGACTTGTTGACGCCGTAGACACCGATGATCGGGATATCGTTCTGCACGAGCGCGCGGCAGCCGATGACGTAGTCCTGCGCTTCCTTCGCGGTGAAGTGGTACTCGACGAAGAGGTTCTCGGCGTAGTTCGCGAAGCTCTCGTGGATCCACATGTCCGCGGCGTCGCGCATCGAGATGTTGTTGCCCCACCATTCGTGCGCGGACTCGTGCACGACGATGAAGTCGAACTTCATGCCGACGCCGGTGTTGCTCAGGTCGCGGCCGAGGTAGCCGTTCTGGAAGCCGTTGCCGTACGTCACGGAACTCTGGTGCTCCATGCCGAGATAGGGCACGACGACGAGCTTGTAGCTGTCCTCGTAGAACGGGTACTTGCCAAACCAGTGCTCGAACGCGGCGAGCGTGCGCGGCACCTCGACGAACTGCTTCTTCGCCTGCTCGCGCTGGTGCTCGAGCACCCAGTACTCGACGTCGAGCTTGCCGCCCTCGCCGTCGTACTTGGATCGCATCGGCACGTAGTTGCCGATGTTGACGTTGACGGAGTAGTTGTTGATCGGGTTCGTGACGCGCCAGTGGAACGTGGTGCGACCCTCCTGTTCGGCCTCCTTGCGTGACTGCAGGCGACCATTGGCGACCGCGACGAGGCCATCGGGGACCGTGAAGTGCATGTCGATGCCGCGGTCGGGCTCGTCGGCGCCGTGATCCTTGTTGGGCCACCAGATGCTCGCGCCGATGCCCTGGCAGGTCGTGGCGATGAAGTGCTGGCCCTTGCTGTCCTTGCGCCACGAGAAGCCACCGCTCCACGGTGGTCGCGTGCTCTGGCGCGGACGGCCTTCGTAGTGGACCGTGATTGCGGCCTCGGTCCCCGGCTCGATTGGGGCGGGGAGTGTCAGCCAGTAGACCTTGCCTTCGCGTTCGAACGGCAGCTCTTCCTCACCGAGCATCGCCTTCGTGAGCTTCAGCGGCGGCTGCAGATCGATCTGCATGCGTGTCGCTTTCGCGAGCGCCTCGAAGGTAATCGTATTATGGCCCGCGATGCTCTTCGTCGCCGGGTAGATGGCGAGCGCGAGGTCGTAGTGCTTCACGTCCCACCAGGCACGTTCGGGAGTGATCGAACCGCGCAGCTGATCCTGGCGCGTGAAGCCTTCCGGAATGGCGTCGCCCTGAGCTGCGGTCGCGCCGGTGAGAAGCGCCATGAGCATGGCGGTCACGAATGGGGA
Organism: bacterium; assembly: GCA_024743115.1. Classification (GTDB taxonomy): domain Bacteria; phylum Planctomycetota; class UBA1135; order UBA1135; family UBA2386; genus JAGQRA01. Next base: position 19,810 of record JANSXC010000041.1, read on the forward strand.
GTTGCTGGTCGGTTGGTGCATTGGAGTCCGCTCTACGGGCGCTCGGATCGTGTCAGGGAGCGTATCGCGGTATCGCTGCGACATCCCGCCGGCTGCTAGGATGTCTGCGAGGGACAAAACATGAAAGACACCGTCAGCAATCGCCGGGACCTGGTCTTCGTCGGGGCCCGGCTACTCGGGATCTACTTTGCCGTCAGTTCGTTCATCTCTGGGGCCACGTGGTTCGACGTGCACATGAGCATGAATCCGACGGGTAGTTGGAGCGACCTCTTCGGCTGGTCGGGACTGGTCTGGGGGGTGTTGCCGTGGCTCTTCGGGGTGATCGCCGGAGTCGTGCTCGCGCTGTATGCCGGGTCCATCGAGGCCTGGTTCGCGGCTCGTGATCGCGCGCGGCTGTAGCGGGCTGAGGTCTGATCATGGAAGACGCGATCTATTGGAACGAAACCACCTACCAGGGGCCGCCGATCGACGACCCCGAGATTCTCGCGGCGTCACCGCCCGAACTGCAGGCTGTGCTGACGCGGTTGAACGGTGCGTGTCTGTTCCGCGGTGGACTGCACCTGCGCGGCGCCGTACTGGCGCCGGAGTGGCACTCGTTGCGCTACGCCTGGGAGAGTGAACATGCGTTCCATCGGCTCTACCCGGAGATCGCGGAGACTGACGTCCCGTTCGGGCAAGACTCGGTCGGCGACCAGTTCCTGCTGCGCGATGGTGAGGTGTGGCGCATGCTCGCGGAGGACGGTGATCTCGAGCCGCTCGGTGTCGGGCTCGAGCAGTTCCTCGCGAACGTCAATGCGGACCCGCTCGATTACCTCGTGATGCACCCGCTCGTGCGCTATGACGACGAAGGCGGTCGGATGCAGCCGGGTCAGTTACTGGTCGCGTTCCCGCCGTTCATCGCGGCCGAGTCGGCCGAGGGGCAGGCGGCGCTGCAGGCCGTCTCGGCGCTCGACGCGATCCGGTTCCATGCCGACCTCGCGCAGCAACTGCGCGACGTTCCGGATGGTGGCCGTTTCGAGCTGCAGATCGAGCCGCCTGACAGTTCGGTTTCCTAGCAGGTGCGGTGGTCGGCGGGTGCTTCGACCGCAGCACCGAGTCATTGGATCGCGGTCAGCAGTTCGTGGGCGGCGCGGAAGTCCGGGTTGCAGTGCACTGCGCGCTGGGCCTGCTCCCGCGCGCGCCCGGACTGGCCGCGCAGGTGGTTGAGGCGGGCGAGATAGTACCAGGCTTCGGCGCAGCGCTCGTCGAGTGCGAGCGCCTGGCGCCAGGCGTGGCGCGCCCGGTCGTCGTTGCCGTCGAGCTCGTAACCGATCCCGAGCCCGACCCACGCGGCCGCCGTGGCTTCGCCCGCGATCGCTTTCTCGAAGGCGCGCACGAGTCGCGGTGGATCGAACCGTTCTTGCTGCTGCTGCGTGAACAGCTCACACCATGCGAGTCCGACGCGGGCGTCGTTCCGGGCTTTCTTCGAGCCGGCATCGACCACTTCCCGACTCCTGGGGTCGATGCGGATCGTTGCGAGGGCATCGGAGAACGCGTGGCGGGCGGCGAGCAGCGCGCGGTCGTCACCACCCTCCGCGGCGCGCAGCTCGAGGTTACCGCGCATCACGTGCAATAGTGGGTCGTCCGGCGCGTGATGAAGGCCGTTCTCGATCAGCGCGCGCTGATCTTGCCAGCTGCCGGTGTGCACGAACGCGATGGCCGCCAGCACGACGACGGCGATCGTGGGCAGCGGCAGGAGCTGCGGTCGGTTCGCGAGCCACGCGATCACGAGCAGGCCGAACCCGAACGCCGACAGATACAGGTAGCGCTCGGTCAGTGGAAACGTGCCGACCACCTGAAACGCCGCGACGTGGGGCAGTAGCGGCACCGTGATCGCGGCGAGTGCGAAGCGGGTCGCTCCGGTCGCGCGGCGCGCGGCGAATACGCCGATGCCCAGCACCAGGATCGCCGTGACCGAGAACGCGAGTGCGGTCGCGGTGGCGGGCGATTGGTCGAACGGATGGAACGCGGTCAGCGGCCACGGTACGGCCAGCAGGCCGAGGTGTCGCACGAACAACTCGCCCGATGCCGACAGCGCATGGAGGACTGGCAGGGCCGTGCCGTTGGGGTCCGTCGTTCCGAACGGTTCGGAGAGCAACGACAGTCGCAGCGCTGTCCATAGAATCGCCGCGATCGCCATCGGGATCAGAATCCGGCGCCACGGCAGCTTCTGCGGGCGGTCGGGCAGCCACGCGATCGCAGCGAGCACCAGCGGCAGGCCGGCGACTGCGCTTTCCTTCGCAAGCAGCGCCGCGAGGCAGGCCGTGGCCGCCAGCCAGGCGTGCCGGTGTTCACCGGTCGCTGCGAGATCGCGCCAGCGCAGTGCGAGTTCGATCGCGAGCAGGACCAGGAACCCCGCGATTGGCCCACTGACCGCGGAGCACCAGGCGACGCTCTCGACCTGAACCGGGTGCCAGAGGAACAGCAGCGTGGCGAGCGCCGCGTATCGGCCGTCGCCGAATGCGCGCAGGCTGAGCCGAAACGCGCAGGCGCCGGCGAGTGCGTGGGCCAGGAGCGCGAGCGCGTGGATCCCCACGGGGCCGGCGAGTTGCCAGGCCGCGGACATGAGCAGCGCGGCCAGCGGTCGCCAGTAGCCGATCTGCCCGACGTAGAACGGCTCGCCCAGCAGCTGCGAAAGGTCGCCGTTACGCAGCGGCGGGTTCTGGAGAATGAGTTCCGAATCGTCGTAGACGAGCTGGCCCGCGAGCGCGGGCCAGTAGATCAGCAGGACGGCCAGGCCACACCAGAACATCGGGTACGGCGCCATCCCGCAGATTCGTTTGCAGAGGAACCTGAGACCCATTGCCAATCGCTACCGATCGTAGCTCGTGAGAGTAGTGCGGGAACCGGTGCTGGTCACGCCAGCGCTGGCGACTTTCGTTCGCTTAGGATTACCGCAATGAGAGTCGTAATCGTCGTGATCGCGCTGCTCCTGGTCGGGGCCGCTGTGGCCCAGGATGCCAGGGACCGAAAGCTCGCGACCATCCCGGAGAAGTTCGGAGACTTCGGATTCCGAGGCGTCGCTGGTTTCGACGCCGAGCTCGTATGGCCGAGGTTCGTGTTCGGTCCGGGTGGCAGCTACGTCGCATACAACGCAGTCGGTACCGATTCGTGCACCGCGATGTGCAATGACGAGGAGCTCGGGACGTTCTCTCGGGTCGAGTCGCCGGTTGTTGATCCGACCGGCCAGCACTTCGCGTTTCGATGCTGGAACCGCAAGGGCAAGACCGGTCTGGAGGCGTTCGTGGTTACTCGGGATCGGGTGCACGACGGTTTCCGTTGGATCGGACCGGTGGCCGTGAATCAGGAGGGTGTGTTGGCCTTCTGGGAGTGGCCGCAAGCGACGGCTGGGGTCGGAGTTCTCCGCCGCGGTGCCGCGAAGCTGCGGGTCGGCAAGAAGCGCAGCCGGCGGTTCGAAGCCGCCCCGTACGAGGACCCGCCGGTGTTTGCCCCCGATGGCGAGCAACTCGCGACGCTCGCGATGCGAAAGAAGCGGTGGCTCTTGTTGCGCGGGAGGGGCATGCCGAAGGCGCAGAAGCCTCTCGAGCACACCGTCGAAGAGATCGAGTTCTCACCCGATGGTCTGCAGGTCGCGTACACGATGCTCGTGGAGGATCAGGTCAAGATGGGCGCTACGTTGGATGGTCGCCTCGGCGCGAAGCGCTACGTGCTCTACGGGGAAGAGAAGCTCGGCCTCGATGCCGTCGAGGCTGCCGCACCGCGGTTCGGCCCCAAGGGGGAGCACCTGGTGTTCAGATACTCGCGCGGGCGAGGCACGGCGATTGCTTTCCGCGGCGAGGAACTTCCGGCGGTCGAAGGTGGGTTCGTGGGCGAGCCGGCGTTCGATCGCAGTGGGGCGACGATTGCCTACGCGAAGATGCGTGATTGCGATCTGCCGCGCTGGGCCTGGTTCCGTCGGCGGTGGCCGATGCCGCTGAACTCCGGGGTGTGGTCGCTGCACAAGCGGACGAAGAACGGCAAGCCCGAGACGATCGTCGACGCGTGCGACTGGATCGCGCATGTCACGTTCGGTCCGAACGGCGAACTCGCCTACGCGCAGATGCTGCGTGGGAAGTGGTTCCTCGTAGTCGATGGCCGGCGTTCGGAGGCCTGCAAAGCTGTTGGCCGACCGTGGTGGAGTGCGGATGGCAAGCGTGTCGAGTTTGGTGCGCTGCGTGGCCGAGAGTTTTGGTGGAAGGTGTTCGAGTTGGAGTGAGGTTGCGCGCGCCTCGGTGTGGGTGACTTTCGTTCGTCGGCAGTGGCCGTAGGATCAGGCGATATGAGAGAGTTGCGCCTGGGGATTACCGTTCTGTTCGCCGGCTTGCTCATGGCTCAGGGCGATGGGGATCGTCTGGTAGCGAAGATTCCGGACTACCTGAAGCTGGAAGGGACCGTCAAAGGACCGGGCGGCGAAGGGTTGCTGGTCGAGTCGCAGTTTCGGTTCGGGGTCGATGGGCAGTTCGTGGCCTACAACGCCTTCGAGCCGCATTCGGTCGCTGCGGTGGTCAACGACAAGGTGGTGGGGATCTACTCGGTGGTGGATCCGGCCGTGGTCGATCCGACCGGCCGGCACTTTGCGATGCGCGCGTGGCAGCCGATGTCCGGCAAGCGCGTGCAGTCCTACATCATCACCGGTGATGGCGTACGCGACGACTTTGCCTGGGTGGGGCGGCTCGCGATCAACCAAAAGGGCGAAGTTGCGTTTTGGGAGCAGCCTGATGCAGAACTCATTCGCGGTACCATTGTCGGTTCGGATTTGCGATTCCATGTCGGCCGGCGCCGGGGTCGCAAGTACTCGGGTGCGCAGGTGGCGCTGTCGCCGTGTTTCACGCCGGATGGCAAGTTCGTCGCGACGGCTGGTAAGCGCAAGAAGGAGTGGTTCGCCCTGGTCGGCAAGGGCATCGTCAAGGCGCAGAAGCCGGGACTACGAAGTGTCGAGGACGTAGCGCTTGCGCCGGATGGTTCAAAGTTCGCTTGCACGGTTCTCGAAGCCGATCTGGCCATGAATGGTGGGGTGCCCGAACCGCCGGGCGTCGTCGAGGGCAAGCGCTACGTGCTGCTCGGTAAGGAAAAGCTCGGGCTTGCTGCGGAGGAAGCAGGGGTGCCGACCTTCGGGCCGCACGGCAAGAACCTCGTGTTCAAGTACCTGTTCGAGGGCTCAATGGGGCTGGCGTTCGTAGGCGAAGCGGTCGTAGCAACGAAGTATGGATTCGTTGGCAATCCGGTGTTCGATTCCAGTGGCGAAACGATCGCGTATGCCGCGGTGGAGGGTGGTCGCGTTCCGCGATGGGCGTGGTTGCGACGCGATGGGCCCGATCTGATGCGCGAAGGTCGGTGGTCGCTGTACAAGCGGACGAAGAACGGGCAGCCCGAGCCCCTGGTCGACCAGTGCGACGGGATCGCACACATCACGTTCGGTCCGAACGGTGAGCTCGCCTATGCGCAGAAGCTGCGCGGGAAGTGGTTCCTGATCGTCGACGGCCGGCGCTCGGAAGCTTGCGACTCGATCGATCGGCCGTGGTGGAGTGCGGACGGCAAGCGCGTCGAGTTCGGTGCCCGACGGGATCGCGAGCTCTGGTGGAAGGTGCTCGAGCTGGAGTGAGCCGCGAGGCCGCGGCGGGGTGTCACTGCGGCGGTGTCACTGCCATTCGGTGAACGCCAGCTCGGTGTCGAAGAAGCGCGCGTCGAGCTGCCAGTCCAGTTCGACCTCGGGGCGCGCAGCGCGGTACTCTTCGGCCGCGGGATACGTGATCCGGTTGTTGCGCAGCCGTAAGGTCGTGAGCTTCTGCAGTTCGGCCAACGACTCGAGGTCGGCATCCGTCAGCATGCCGACGACGATGAGTTCCTCGAACGACGGCAGCCCGCCGAGGGTTGCAAGGTCCTCACCGCTGGTTTCGACGTCGACGAGCAGCAGCCGTCGCAGCTTGGTGTGCGTCAGCGGCGCCATCTTCTCGGCCGTCAGTTCGAGGCCTTTCTGCCGCAGTGCAAAGGCCTCGAGGTTGGGAAACACGATTAGGTCGGCGAGCGCTTCGCCCTGCTCGCCGGTCGAGGTGTTGATGCACTCGAGAGCGCGCAGATTCTTCAACTGGCCCAACGTCCGCAGTTGTGGCGCGTCGCTGGATCCGCCCGGGATCGCGAACGCCCCGCAGCGTCGGAACGACAGTTGTTCGAGGCTGGACAATCGCACGATCGCGGCGAAGTGCTTCGCCTCGAGGTCGACACCGTCGAGGGCCAGGCTCTCGAGCTCGAGCTCGCGGAGGCCAGCGAGTGCGCTCGCGGCAATGTTCCCACGCAGCACCACGCTCCGCAGCTGCGCGAACCGCGCCAGTGCACGCAGGTCTTTGGCGGTCGTCGTGGCGTCCACCTTGGTCTCGAGGCGTGTTGCCGTTTGCGGCAGGCGGTCCACATCAGCCAGCGACGGTACCCGGCCGCGGGCGATCTCGTGGCGCAGCATGATGTCGTGGCTGACGACGCTGACGAGCTTCGCCAGAGCCTCGGTCGCGACGAACGGATCGAGACCGCCGGCGGCGAACCACGACGGGTTGCCGTTGGCGCAGACGAGCATGCTCACGCTGCGGTTCTCCGGCAGTTCGAGTTCGAGCGAGAGAACGTCGACGATGCTGTTCTGGCTCTCCTGGGTCGGCAGGGACGCGGTGAGCGCGGCGGCCCACTTCGCGAACGTGCCGTCGTCGTCCGAGCGCCGGCATCGGAAGTCCTCCGCCCAGACCCTGGTGACCATGCCGTCGCCCGAAGTCGGATCCTTACCGTTGCGCGCGGCGCCGCGTACTTCGCTGCGCGTCACGCGCAGGCCCGTCGCTTCGGCGATCAGGCGTCGCAGGTGATCGGCGTCCGTGACCTTGACGTTCTCGCGGCCCTTCGGATCCTGCCGCAAGCCCGCGAGCTCCGTGCGTGATGCCGGGGCTGCGGGTGGAGCCTCGCGCTGTAGCCAGGCGGTGGTCGCCACGGTCGCGACACCCAGCAGCACGGCCGCGGCAACCAGCCAGCCGGTGCGCTGTCGGCTCGGGGCGTCGATCGGAATGTCGTCGAGCGCCTCGCGTGAGCCGGAGTCGTGTGGTGCGGCTACCGGTTGCAGTTCGCGCGCCTGTTCCTCGAGCAGGATGTCGAGCAGGCGGTCGTGGGCTGCGGTGGCGGCGGTCGTCGTCTCGCGATCGGTCATGACATTCTCCTTCGCACACAGTCGCCAAGCGCGGTGCGGACGCGCTGCAGCAGGCTTTTGACGCCTTCGCTGCCGAGGCCGAGTCGGTTCGCGATGTCATCGCGCGGAAGCCCTTCGCCGTAGCGCCAGGCAATCACCTGACGCGAACGTTCGGGCAGGTTCGCGAGGCATTCGCGCAGTGCGGCCCGTTCGCTCTCCCCGTCGTCGACGACGTGCTGCTGCCACAATTCGTGCAGCCGGTCGGCATCGACGAGTTCACGACGGCGGCCGACCGTCCGCAGCTGCTTTCGGAACAGGTTGCGAGCTGTTCCGAGGAGCCATGCCAGTGGTGCGTTGCCGTCGGACCACTGGTGCAGCCCGGCGAGCAGGGCTTCCTGGGCGAGATCCTGCGCGGCATCGTGGTCCGCGCCCAGGAAGCGCAGGTAGCGCCGCATCCGCTGCGTCTTCGCCGCGGGAGTCAGCGTGTCGATGGGCATCGTGACGACCACACCGGGAGCTTCCCGGGGATCGCCGTGTGGGGGTGCAAAATCCCGCCGCCGGTCGCTCTTTTTCGCGCTGCGCGGCGGCTGCCGCCGTTGCTACTGCCCGCGCGGCAGGCGCGGCTTCGGCTTCTCGCGGTAGAACTCGTCGATGTGCCGCCAGCACTCTTCCGCGGTCTCGGCGTAGGAGATCAGTTCGAGATCCTTGGGCGAGATCGTGCCCTCTTCGACGAACACGTCCCAGTTGATCAGGCGATCCCAGTAGTCACGACCGAACAGCACGACCGGAATCGGCTCCATCCGCCTGGTCTGGATCAGCGTGAGCGTTTCGAACAGCTCGTCCATCGTGCCGAAGCCGCCCGGGAACGCGACCATCGCCTTCGCCCGCATCAGGAAGTGCATCTTGCGGATGGCGAAGTATTTGAACTCGAAGCAGAGATCGGGCGTGATGTAGCTGTTGGGCTCCTGCTCGAACGGCAACGTGATGTTGAGGCCGATCGACTTCGCACCGACGTCCCACGCGCCGCGGTTGGCCGCTTCCATGATGCCGGGACCGCCGCCGGTGCAGACGACGTAGTCGCAGTGGCCGTTGGTCTGGCAATGACTCGACACGAGGTTGGCGAACTTGCGGGCCTCGTCGTAGTAGCCGGCCTTCTTCTTGACGTTCTCGGCGATGCGGACGGCGCGTTGACGATCGGCATCGTCCGGTGCCTCGGCTAGTGCGGCCCTGGCGGCCGCGAGTCGTTCGTCGGCCTCGTCGGCCTCGATCACGCGGGTGCCGCCGAACACGACGACGGTCGACTCGACGAGCTCGTCCTGCATCACGAGTTCGGGCTTGAGGAGCTCGAGCTGCAGGCGGACCGGGCGCAACTCGACCCGACCCATGAAGTCGGAATCGGTGTGGGCCTGGCGATACGAGCTCGAACTGCGGATGGCCGCGATCCGGGCTTTGTGGTCGGCCAAATGGTCGTTGGCCAAATGGTCGTTGGCTAGCTGGTCGGGGGACGCGCCGGAATCGGCGGGTGTCGACGGGCCGGTAGTGGGGCCGTTCTGCGTCATGATGATGTAGTAGGCCGAGGGAGCGGCCAGTTTCGACCATCGGCAGGAAAAGGTTCGCGACCGGAGTAGTCCGGGGTTCTGGGCGGGACAGCTCCGAAGGCCGGCGCCGTGCCGCCGATGCCAGCGGGTCGATGGTTTCCGGAGGATCGCGGCGTTCCGGGGATCGCGAGTTCGTATCGTAGTGTCCACCGTGGCCGTCCGACTGACCTATTGCAGCAACGTTCATCCCGCGCCCGACTACGACTCGCATGTCGCGGCGTTGCACGAACACGCCGCGCCCGTGGCGAGCCGCGCGCGGGCCGCGGGCCGGGATTTCGGCCTCGGCGCCTGGTGGCCCGTCGACCTCGCGCGCACGCTTGCCCACGATGCGACGCTGCGCGCCGACTACGCGGCGACCCTGGGGGAGCTCGGACTGCCGCTGTGGACCGTCAACGTGTTTCCGTTCGACGGCTTCCATGACGAGGTGGTCAAGACCGGGGTGTATTCCCCGGACTGGGGGCACGAGGATCGGTTGCAGTACACCCGCGATTGCGCGGCGGTTGCCGCGGCGCTCGCGCCGCGCGGAGCGACCGTGGCGTTGTCGTCGTTGCCGCTCGGCTATCGTGGACCCGGCGATCCCGAACCCGACCGCCGTCTCATGGCCCGCAACCTCGCACGCTGTGCGAGCGCGTTCGCGGCGCTCGAGGACGAGACCGGCGTGCGCTGTGTGCTCGCGCTCGAACCCGAGCCCGATTGCCTGCTCGAAACGGCGGCCGGAACGGCTGCGTTCCTCGAGGACTGGTTGTTCGACGAAGGCGCGTGGAGCACGATCGACGAGGCGGCGCTGCGACGGCATCTCGGCGTCTGCGTCGATCTCTGTCACCTCGCTGTCGTCGGTGAGGATCCGGTCGCCGCGCTCGAGGATCTGCGCGCGCGGCGGATCGCCGTTCCGAAGATCCAGGTCAGTTCCTGTCTCGAGCTGCGGGACCCGAGCGGGCTCGATCGCCTGCTGGCGTTCGACGAGGCGCGATACCTGCACCAGACTGCGAGCGCGAGCGGGTTGCGCGCACTCGATCTCGGGGACGTGCGCGCGCGTCGCGAAGAGTTCGCGACCGGTGGGCGAATCCGGACCCACTATCACGTGCCGCTCTACTGGGACGAAGATGGCGCCTTTGGGTCGACGCGGGCCGAGGTCGAGCGCGTGTTGCGCTGGCTCGGTGGTGGCGATCGCGATCGCCAACTGCCGCTGCTCGAGGTCGAGACCTATACCTGGTCGGTACTGGACGGGTTCGACGAAGGCGAGCCGCTCGCGAATCGACTGGAACGCGAGCTCACGTTTGCGGCAGGGTGCCTCGCCGGCGGGTGATCGCGGGGTCGGGTCGGTCGGATCTTGCCGGATGTTCCCGGATGTTGGAACCGAATGCCGGGCAGGCCGTATGGTGCTGCGCCCCCGATGATTCGCCTCCGCGACGTTGTGAAAAGTTACCGCCAGGGTGACCGTGAGGTCGTGGCCTGTGCCGTCGATGCGCTCGAGATAGGCGCCGGCGAGCAGGTCGCGTTGATCGGTCGTTCTGGCACTGGCAAGACCACGCTGCTGCACATCCTCGCCGGCATCCTCAAGCCCGACCGGGGTGAGGTCGAGGTGGTGGGGCAGCGCGTGGACGAGCTGTCCGAGGGCGCGCGCGATTGCCACCGTGGGCGCCACATCGGCATGGTGTATCAGACGTTCAACCTGCTGCAGCCGTTCACCGCGGTCGAGAACGTGTTGCTCGGTGCGCTGTTCGGCAAGGGCGCTGGCGGCGGCGCGAAGTTACGGGCCGTCGATCTGCTCGAACGCGTCGGTCTCGCGGATCGCATGCATCATCGGCCGAGCGAGTTGTCGGTCGGCCAGGTGCAGCGCGTCGCGATCTGTCGCGCGTTGATCAACGATCCCGAACTCGTGCTCATGGACGAACCGCTCGGCAATCAGGACAAGACGACGGGCAACCAGGTGCTGGACCTGCTGCTGCAGATTGCGAGCGATGACAACAAGACCGTCGTCATGGTCACGCACGACCCCGAGTCTGCGGCGCGTATGCAGCGCACGGTCGATCTCGCGACGTTGCGCGCGGATCTCGAACCGACCGGCGCCGGAGGTGAAGCGTGAGGCTCGCCTCGATCAGCCTGCGCAACCTGCGCATTCGCGCGGTGGCCTCCGGGCTCACCGCGCTCGCGATCGTCGTCGCGACCGGGCTCTACGCGGCGATCCTCATGATGGCCGAGCAGACAGAGGAGCGTTACAAGGGCAGCGTCGGCGGCTTCGGGGCCGTCGTCGGTCCCAAGGACGCGAGTCAGCTCGAGATCGTGCTCAACACGATCTTCAACATCGGGGACGCGCCGGGGCTCATCAAGCTGAGCGCGTGTCGCGATATCCGCGCCAATCGCGTCGGCGGGCGGCGCACCCCGGTGCACTACGCGATCCCGCAGGCGCGCGGTGACAGCGTCAGCAGCTACAACTTCCCGGTCGTCGCGACGATCGACGAGATGTTCAGCAAGTTCAAACGCGGCGGCAGCACACTGCCGTTCGCGGAGGGGCGGGCGTTCGAGTTTTCGTGGGACGATCTGATCGAGCTCGGCAAGGGGCTCGCGGCCTGGGAGACCGATCGTCGCACCGGTGAGGATACGGGCGCCGAGCGGCCGCTGCTCAACGACAAGATCCGCGAGTGCGTGATCGGCCACCGCGTCAAGCAGAAGCTCGGGCTCGGGCTCGGCGACGTCGTCACGCCCGTGCACGGCAAGGCGGGAGAGCCCGGCGCTCATGATCACCCGGAGGCCGCCTGCAAGATCGTCGGCATCCTCGCGCCGACGAACTCGCCGCTCGACTCGACGATCTTCCTGCCGCTCGGCACGCATTTGCTGATCGACGGCCACGAGGGCGGCGTGTTCCTGGTCGACGTGCCGGCGGGGAAAAACCCCGACTCGGTGAAGAACGACCCCGTCAACGTCTGGCAGATCGGGCTGACCGCGGTCCTGGTCGATCCCAAGGATCACTTCGGTGCGCAGTTCCTGCGCACGTCGTTCCAACGTCGACCCGATGCGCAGGTCAGTTGGCCCGCGACGATCGTCCCGGCGTTCTTGCGCGACATCGGCAACGTCGCCGAAGCGCTGATGATCGTCGCGTGGCTGGTGCTGTTCGGCGCCGGACTGTCGATCTCCGCGGTGATCTACAACACGATGAACGAGCGTCGCCGCGAGATTGCGATCATGCGCTCGCTCGGCGCGCGCCGGACGCAGATCTTCGCGATCATCGTGCTCGAGGCCGGCCTGCTGTCGTTCCTCGGTTCGCTGCTCGGAGTGATCGTCTGCCACTTCGCCGCGCTCGGACTCGGCGAACTCGTCGAGGATCGCACGGGCGTCTACCTCGAGTGGCTGCAGTTCGGCCTCTGGGAGCTCTGGCTCGTACTCGGGGTGACCGGAATCGGGGCGATCGCGGGCTTGTTGCCGGCGGTCAAGGGGTCTCTGACGCAGGTCGGCGACAGCCTCGCCCAGAGCTATTGACCCTGGGCTCAGCGTGCTCGCAAGTGGCCTTGGCTACGGGTTTTGGCCCGAATTGGCCGCGCGCGGGAGGTCGCTCGCACCGATTCCTGCTCAGGTCGTATAGAATCCTGCACCCGGAACGCGGCTTCGCCGCACCATGACTGCCATGAAGACCACGTTGATCCTGATCGTGTCGTTGACGCTCGGCCTCGCGCTGCCGGCTCAGACCCCGCCAAAGCCCGCGCCGGCCGAGAAGGTCGAGGCCAAGAAGCAGGATCCGGCCCGAAAGGGCGAGAACCAGAAGGGCGCGGATCAAAAGGGCTCGACGAAGAAGTCTGCTACGAAGCAGGATCCGGCGAAGGCGACGAGCAAGTCCGACAAGACGAAGGACTCGAAGGCCGTTGCGGGCAAGGGCAAGGATGCCAAGGCCGGCGTGGACAAGAAGGCCGGCGACAAGAGCAAGACCGCCAAGACGACCACGCCGAAGAAGGAGCAGCCGGTTCCGCAGGGCACGGATCCGGCCGACCTCGCCGCGATCAAGAGCGCGGAGCAGATGCTCGAGGCCGAGCGCAAGCTGGCCAAGATGATCAAGGAAGGCAAGATCAAGGGCCTCGACCGGATCCTGCCGTTCGACGAACTGACGTCGTGGCCCTACGAGGACGGCCTCAAGGGCATGCCCAAGCGCGTCAAGGAGCTGTCGGGCAAGAAGGTGCTGATGACCGGCTTCATGCTGCCGATCGACGAGGTCCAGAACATCAAGGAGTTCCTGCTCGTGCAGTCGCTCTGGGCCTGCTGCTACGGCCAGCCGCCGGACATCAACGGGATCGTTCGCTGCGTGATGCCCAAGGGCAAGACGACCGACTACTTCTTCGATCCGCTGAAGATCATCGGCACGTTCAAGGTCGAGTCGACGGTGATGGACGGCTACTGCGTGGACATCTTCCAGCTCCACGTCGAGAGCCTCGAGCCGATTCGCTGAGCTTCTCCGGCCCTTGGTGGGGCGGCCCGGTTCGCCCCGTACCAAGGGGCTTTGGTGCCGGCTTTCCAAAAGAGCAAGTAGCACGGCCCAGGGTGCCGATAACCGGGACACGATGGATGTCCCGACGCCACCACTCCGCCGCGGTCTGACACTGACGCAGCGGCTCGCGTTCTCGCTGCTGGCCGGGGCGTTCTTCGTCGCCATGGTGCTCGGGTTTCTGAGTGCCTCACGAACTGCGGAGCAGCAGGTCACGGCGGCTGCCGAACACGAACTCGAACTCACCGAGTCGCTCGCCGAACGCGCGGCGCCGCTGCTCGAACGCGGCGACTCGATGCGGCTTTCCGTGCTGGCGACCGTAGCGCGCGATCAGGTGCAGGGGCGGGTGCTGGTGCTCGATCGCGCCGGGCGGGTCGTGATCGATACCGCGCTGGTGCTCGGCGATCGCCTGCTCGGTCTGCTCGCGGGTTCCGGTGCCTTTCAGCGTGTGAGCGAGCGCGAGAGTGTGGCGGGCGAGAAGGCGACGCGGCAGCGCGAGACGCTCGTGCCCGTGCGGTTCGGCGGCGAGGTCATCGGCGAGATGCGCTTGCAGCGCACCGTGCACAAGACGGCTGCCGCGTTCGACTTCACCTGGTTCGGCCTCGTGCTGCTGAGTTGCCTGTCGCTCGTGATCGTGGCCGCGCTCATGGGCAACCACTGGTCCTCGCGCGTTCGCAGCGCGACCGATTCGCTGATCCGCCTGTCGGCGGGTGAGTCGGGTGACGTGGCCACCAACGCGGGAGATCTCGAACTGCAGGATCTCGGCTATGCCCTGCGCGAGATGGAGCGTGGGATTCACGACGGACTGCATCTCGTGACCGACGGCTACGTCGGACTGGCCCAGCAGCTGGTGCACACTCTCGAACGCACGCGGCTCATTCCGCCGGGTCATGGCGCGCGCACCGAACAGCTCGCGATGCGATTGGCCGACCGCGTGCAGATGCTCGAAGCGGACCGCGATGACCTCGCTCGTGCCTGTCGGCTCGTCGATCTCGGCAAGGGCTGGGTTCGTCCTGCCGTCCTGCAGAAGGTCGGCGAGCTGTCCATCGAGGAGATCAACTCCCTGCGTCAGCACCCGCAGCGCGGTGCCGAGGCGCTCTCCGCTTTCCCGCCGTTGCGGCGGGTGGCGACGATCGTACGCCACCAGGCGGAGCGCTACGACGGTGCGGGTCTGCCGGATGGTCTGCGCGGCGACCGCATTCCGCTGCCGGCTCGAATCCTCGCGATCGCAGCAGCGTTCGACCTGTTGACGACGTGCACCGGTGAGCGGCCGATGTCGTGGCAGGACGCGATCACCGAACTCGAACGCGCGCGCGGCGAAGTCTTCGATCCGTGGCTGCTCGACCTGTTCATCGAAGAGATCCGCAAGGACCCGCCGGCGGCCGGGAGCGATCGCCCCGTCATGATCGTTCCGGGCTCGGTCGTACCATGGGACGACGTGCCCGAGGCGGGCGGCGAGGAGTCGGACACCGACGACGAGATCGAGGTCGGTGAACTCGAGGTCCTTGCGGACTCCGACGACGAAGAGGAGCGCTGATGCTGCGGCTCAGCTCTTCGCTCGTGGCTGGGTTGACGGTTCTCCTCGGACTCGGAGGCTGCGCTGCGCCGCGTGACGCGTTCGAGCGCGCCGAGCGTTCGCTCGGTCGGCAGGACCTGCCCGGCGCGTTGCTCGCATTCGATGCGGTGCCGATCTCGCATGCGCGCTACCCCGAAGCTCGGGCGTCGGCCCTGTCCGTCGAGCGGCGCATGCGACGCGGGCACGAACTCATGCTCGAAGGGCTGCTCCTGCGTGGCGAATGGCGCGACCAGGAGGCCCTCGAGGTGCTCGAGCGCGCCCGTGCGATCTGGCCGCGCATGCCCGGTGTGCAGGTCCTGATCCACGCGACCCGCAACCGCGCCCGCTTGATGCGGGAGCGCACCACGGCGGCGACGGCCACCGAGTCACCGATCCTCGTACCCGAATTGCTCGCGGGCGCCACGCCGCCGCCCGCTCCTTCCGTGGAGATCGCAACGGCGCCGCGCACCGGCTTCGATCTGCCGAGCCTCGTACCGAGTTCGCCGATCCCGCTCCTGCCGGGGCCCGGGCCGGGTCCGCATCCCGAAGATCCAGCCCCAGCCGGTCCGCAGGCCGTCGCGAAGAAACCGGCTCGAACGGCTCAGGTTCCCGTTGGCGATGGTGGGGCTGCAGCGAAACCCGGCGCCGCGGCGGATACCACGCCGGTCGCGCGGTCGGGTGGTTCGGACGGAGCTGGAGCCGCCCGCCCTGGCCCTCCTGGTCCCGTGCGGCGTGCCGGTGCCGATGCCGGTCGTTCCGGAACGGCCGTGGCGGGTCCGTCGACGGTTACCCGTAGGGTCGGCGAGGACGAGGCCGAGCGCAATGGCGACGGCGGGTCGGTCCCCGATTCGTCGACCGCTACGAAGCGGGTGGCGTCCCAGCCGGCAGGTAAGCGGGCCACCGCGACCGCACCGGGCGGTAGCGACCCCGTCGCGATGGGGCTCGTTGCGGTCGAGACGCGGCTCGGGCGTGGTGATCTCGAAGCGGCGGTCGCGGACTTGATCGAGTTGTCGCAGCGTTTCCCGACCGATGCCCGAGTCCGGTTGCGGCTCGCGCGCGTGCTGCACCAGCGCGCCTTGCAGCGCTACGGCCTCGGCCAGCTCACCTCCGCGATCGTCGACTGGGAACGGGTGATCGTGCTCGATCCGAACAACGCAGTGGCCCGCAAGCAGCTCGCGACGGCCCGCGCCGAAGCGGACCCGGGCTCTCCCAGGCGCTGAGGCCAGTTCCGCGCCTCATCTTCCGCCTTTCGGTTCTGCCAGCGAGGAACTGCCGAATCGTCGGAGTTCGCCGCGATCCAGGTAGTAGGCACCGTGCTCCACGGTCCCGACCCAGACCGTGTCGGCGCGATCGATGAGGATCGCGACCGCGTAGGCTTCTTCGCCGAGTGGATACCGGGTCACGGCTTTGCCGTCGTAGCGCAGGACCCCGTCGGAGCCACAGGCCATCCACAGTGCTCCGTCCTGGTCCTGAACGATCGCGGGGAAGTAGGCGAAGTTCACCGAGTCGTCATCGGTCGCGTCCGGCAGGCCTGGCTTCGTCGTGTAGGAGAGCAACCCATCGCGACCCTCGGGCGCGACGTCGAAGCGCTGGCGCGTGTTGCACACCCAGTAGGTTCCGCCCTGGTCCTGATAGATCGAGCGGATGCCGAACTCGCCGCCACTGGGCGTCGTCGTCAGGCGTTTCTGGTACAGCCAGTCGATCGACTTCCCGTCGTAGCGACAAAGGCCAGCGCCCGCTGTTCCGATCCAGACATGACCGCGACGATCTCGCGTCACCTGATACACTCCGGCCGGGTCGTACCAATCCGGATCCGAGTCCTGCCGCTTCGGCCCACCGGCCGCGCTGGCGGGGAGCTCGAGCCGGTGCAGTTTCCGGCCGTCGAAGCGACAAACGCTGCCGGCGCCGATATCGGCCACGAGCCACACGTCCTTCGGATTCAGTTGCCAGCCTGTCGGCCCCGCGTGCTCCGTCATTTTGAGCGCC
>JANSXC010000019.1 GCA_024743115.1 bacterium
GCCCTCGACGTCGAACTCGCGGCGAAAGAACACGTCCTCTTCGCCCTGGGTGCTGGCGTCCCAGATCCACTGCGGCCGTGGGCCGGTGCTCTTCGTACCCCGCTCGCGAGCGAGCAAGGCGTCGGCGAGCGGCGGCAGCTTCGCAACTTCGACGGCGGGCAGCCGTTTCAACACGAGGTTCCGAAACCACA
Organism: bacterium; assembly: GCA_024743115.1. Classification (GTDB taxonomy): domain Bacteria; phylum Planctomycetota; class UBA1135; order UBA1135; family UBA2386; genus JAGQRA01. The sequence continues at coordinate 192 of JANSXC010000019.1, forward strand.
CGGTCATCGGCGGACCACCGTGCACCTGCAGCGCGATCTTGCCCGACCGCGGCGCTTCGCGACGATCGTCCATGACCATCGCCGCGAGGCGGCCGTCGACGTAGTGCTGGATGACGTTGCCGCGCGCCACGACCTTGAACGTGTGCCACTTTGCGAGATCAGCCGGCGACTTGCCCGGTTGCGCAATGCGACCGACGACACGGTTTCTGCCATCGGGCCCCCGCGCCACGAACTGCCCATGCTGGCAGAGCACCGCCGCGCCCTTCTCTTCGTAGAACATGCCGAAGTAGTTCGGCGCGCCGTGCACGTCGCACTGGTAGCCAGCGACGTCGAAGTTGGCCAACTCGCGACTGCGGTAGTGCACGCCGCTGTTGTTGTTGCCGTCGACCCGAACGTCGAACGTCAGCTCGAAATCGGCCGCATCCGCGCCTTCCCAGAACAGGTAGGTCGTGCGGCGCCGCTCGACGCCGACCGTCGACCCGACGATGCAGCCGTCCTCGACCCGCCAGAGCCCGGGCGCCCCGTGCCAGCCCTGCAGCGATTCGCCGTCGAACAAGCGCTCGACCGCACTCGAATCACCCGCAACCGAACCGTCTCCCTGGGCCGGGAGCGCGATAGACGGAAAAATCAGGAATACCCCGCAAAGCCGTCGGAACATACGGCGGTTATCATCCGCGACTCCCTGGAGAACTACCAATGACCAACGTACGAACCCTCGCCCGAACTCTCGGCCTCCTCGTCCCCATGTTCCTTTTCGCCGCCTGCGGTGGTGAAGCCGGTGCCTCGGCCAAGCCCGAATCGACCGCCGGCTCGATCGTCAAGCTGCTCGAAGGCATCACCGACGGCAAGACCGCCGAGTCTGCCAAGAGCGAGCTCAGCACCCTCACCGAGCAGCTGTCGACCGGCATCACCGCGCTCAAGTCCGCCGGTGAGAAGACGGGCGGCGAAGCCAAGGACGCGATGGGCGCACTCGCCGAGAAGGCGAAGGCCGCGGTGGCGGCGTTCTCGCCGGAACTCACCAAGTCGTTCGGCGGCATCACCGAGCAGATCACGCGCCTGATGGGCAACGACGAGATCAAGAAGGTGATCGGCCCCGTCCTCGAGAAGCTCAAGGGCCTCATCGCCGGCTGAGACGACCTTGCCAACGCCTCTTTGCTCCGGCAACGGTGCGAAGAGGCTCTCGGAAAGCAAGCGAGATGCCATGTGGTACCCTTCCACCATGCGCATCTCGCTTTTGTTGTGTACCGCCGCCGCGCTGTTCGCCGCCCCCGCCAAGGCCGACAAGTTCTGGCTCGAGGACCCGGACAAGCAGACGGCCGGCACGCCCGCTGTCATCGAGGGCGTGCTGCTCGATCAGAACGATTCGAGCTACCACATCCGCGTCGTCGGCGGTGAGCTGATCCTCAGCAAGCGCCGCGTGTTCAAGGTCGAGAAAACCGACCTCTCGCTCGACGCGATCACCAAGGCGGAAAAGAAGGAACGCGAACGACTCGCCAAGGTGAGCGAACGACGGGCCCTCGAACGCAGTGCCGAGCGCCTGCGCCGCGACGTCCGCGTCGCGGAGGCCAGCCTCCGTCGCAGCAAGCCGGCGCCGGCGAAGCAGCCGACCACCACACGCGCCACGACCGGCGGGTTCGATCCGATCCTCGGCAACGCGGTCGGTGACTACCTATCGCACCAGCAGCTGCTCGCCGAGCTCGAACTCGCCTGGACGCTGACGAAGGATCGCAAGTACCTGAAGGCCTTGCGCCGCATGCGGCGCCTGCACTGACATCGCCAGGCCCGTAGCCGCGGGCGGCGCGACAGGTTCACGTGCCGCCCGGCCACGTAGAGAGCGTGGAAACGCCCGGGATCATCGTTCTCGTACTGACGGGACTGCTCCTGATCCGCCTGTTGGCAGGCGCACTCGACGGTGACCGCCTGCGCGACTACCTCGCGAACCGCGACTGCGAGTTGCTGGCCCGCGAATGGCGGCCGTTCGCCCCCGGCTGGTTTGGTTCCGGTCACGCCCGGCTCTACGCAATCGAGTATCGCGACGCGATTGGCCAGCGATGCCGCGCGATCGCCAGGACGAGCGCATTCTCCGGCGTGTACCTGACCGAACAGGAAGTCGTCGCTCCCGCCGAACGTGTCGCCTCCGAAGAACGCTCGATCGCCAGCGGGACCGCCCCCGGAGCGATCGATCCGGAGGCACCGTCGGAGGAACTCACCCGCCTGCGCGCAGAGAACGCTCGCCTGCGCGCCCAGCTCGAACGCGAGAGCTGACGGCGGCCGAGTCGGTCGATCTACTGCATTGGGTCAGCCCGGCGGGCGACGGGCATCAGCCCTCGGCGATCGCCTCGAGTTCTTCCCAACGCGCGTAGGCCTGTTCGATCTCGGACGGCAGTTCTTCGCGTCGCTTCGTCAGCGCCTCGAAGCGTGCGGTATCCCCGCCGTCGTAGAGCGTCGGATCCCCGAGTTGTTCGTCGACGCTCGCGAGTTCGGCCTCGAGCTCCCCGATGCGTCCGGGCAGTTTCTCGAGCTCGTCACGCTCGCGAGCGCTGAGCTTGCGGACCTTCGGCTTTGCAGCAGGCGGCGACTCGGCCCTGGCTCGCGCCTTCGAAGCCGCCACCGCAGCGGCCGCAGCTGCGGCCGCCTCCGTGGCCTGCTTCTCGAGCAGCATCGAAAGGTCGCCGGCGTGCAGTCGCACGTGACCGCTGCCATCGAGATGGACGATCCGGGTCGCGACCCGGTCGAGGAACCAGCGGTCGTGGCTGACGACGAGCGCACCGCCGGGGAACGCGAGCAGCGCATCCTCGAGCGCTCGCAGCGACGAGAGATCGAGGTCATTGGTCGGTTCGTCGAGCACGAGCACGTTGCCGCCAGCGCACAACATGCGGGCCAGCAGCACGCGATTGCGCTCGCCACCCGACAACGTTGCCACCTTTGCGAGCTTCATCGCCCCCGGGAACAAGAACTGCTCGAGGAACGACTCGACGCGCATGTCCCGCCCACCGACAAAGACGTAGTCGTTGCCGTTGCTGACCTCTTCGAGCACGGTCTTGTCCGGATCGAGATCCGAACGCGCCTGGTCGATCCCGGCGAACCGCACGGTCGGCCCGACATCCACACGGCCGGTCGTCGGTTCGAGCTGACCGAGGCAGGCGCGCAGGAACGTCGTCTTGCCCGCACCATTCGGGCCGACGATGCCGACCCGCTCGCCCGGGCCGACTTCGAGATCGAACGGCCGCAGCACCTCGCCGCGGCCAGGATAGGTGACTCCCAGTTGCTTCACGCGCAACACGAAGTCACCGAGCCGCGGCCCCTCGGGAATGCGGAAAGCGAGCTCCGCAGCTGCCGGCGGCGGCGCCGAATCGACCAGCGCCTGCCAGCGACCGATGCGCGCCTTCGCCTTGGTCGTGCGCGCCGGCGGGCCGCGCTTGATCCAGTCCGTCTCGCGGCGCAACGCGTTGAGGCGCGAACTCTCGGTCTTGGCCTCGCGCTCCAGACGCGCCGCGCGCTGGACGAGGAACGCGCGATAACCGCCCTCGTATTCGAAGAGCTGCGCGTCGTCGAAGTCCAGTGTGCGGGTCACCAGACGATCGAGGAAGTAGCGATCGTGCGTGACCATCACGAACGGAGTGTCGATCTCCAGCAGGTGATTCTCGAGCCACTCGGTCACGTTGGCGTCGAGATGGTTCGTCGGCTCATCCAGCAGGAGCAGGTCCGGGCGACCGACCAGCAGCCGCGCCAACGCCACGCGACGCTTCTCGCCGCCGGACATCGGACCGCAGAGCGCCTGCGGATCCCGCACACCGAGCCCGTCCAATACCGCATCGGCGCGGTGGTCGACGTCGTGACCACCGAGCGTCTCCAAACGTTCGTCGAGGCGCTGCTGCTCGGCGAGCAGCTTTTCGAGCCGGTCAGTTGTCGTGTCGGGCGATGCGAGTTCGGTGTGCACTGCTCGAGCGGCTCGATGCCGGAGATCACCGCCGCGTGCGCCGTCACGTCCGCAGACAGCTGCGGCTCCTGTGCGAGATAGCCGAGCCGCAGGCCCCGCCGCGTCGTGCGGTGGCCTTCATCGGGTTCGAGTTCGGCGGCGAGCACGCGCAACAGCGTCGACTTGCCGCAGCCGTTCGGCCCCAGCAGACCGATGCGGTCGCCCTCGTTGACGACGAGCGCCACCTTGTCCAGCAACCGGCGATCGCCGACCGTGACCTGGATGTCCTCGAGCGTCAGAAGAGCCATGCGAGCGTGAGCATGCCGGCAGCGCCGAGCGACGCAACCGCGTTCAGCGGACCGGGCTCAACCGGCCGTGTCCAACCGGTCGAACTCAGCGCGCCGCACCACCGCGGACCGGCGGCGCGTCCTTGCCGAGCTCGCGAAGCAGTTCCTGCTGGCGCTCGGTCAGCTCGGGCGGCAGTCCGAGCCGGACCACGAGATAGAGATCGCCACCGGGCTGCCCCTCACCCGCCGCGAGCCCCTGCCCGCGCAGACGCAAGCGCTCGCCGGGTTTCGTTCCGGGCTGCAGCTTGACGTTGGCCGTCCCGCCCGGAACCGCGACCTCAACCGTCGTGCCATCGAGCAGATCCCACGGCGCCACGAGGATGTCGGCCTCGACGTCGTTGCCGCGCATGCGGTAGGTCTCGTCCGGTACCAGCCGCAGCCGCAGCAGCAGATCGCCGTTGCCAGCCGGCCCCGGATGACCGAGCCCGCGCAACCGCATCAACTGGCCATCGCGCGAACCCTTGGGAATGGTCAGATCCACCGACCGCGTCGAGCCCGCCGCGTTCAACGAAAACGCCCGCTTGCCGCCGAGCAACGCGAGCCCGATCTCGATCTCCATCTCGGCCTCGACGTCGCGGCCCTTCTGCGGCGCCCGTTGCCTGCCACCGCCGCCGCCCGCGAACATGTCCCCGAACATCGACGCGAAGAAGTCCGAGAAGCCGCCGCCCGCCGCACCGCCGCGCCCGCCGAACATGCGCGCGAACTCCTCGGGATCCATTCCACCGCCGAAGCCGCCGCCGCCGCCGCCGCCGCCGAACTCCTGCCCCTGCCGCCAATTCGCGCCGAGCGCGTCGTAGCGCTTGCGCTTCTCGGGATCGCTGAGCACCTCGTGTGCCTCCGAGATCGCCGCGAACTTCTTCTCGACCTCGTCCCGCTTCTCGGCCGGATGCTTGTCGGGATGCCATTCCTTGGCGAGCTTGCGATAGGCCTTCTTGATCTCGTCGGCGCTCGCGCCGCGCGCGACGCCGAGGGTGTCGTAGTAATCCTGGAACTGCACGCTTGGACCTGGTGGTTGGGAGCATTGCTCTACGCGCGATGCGAGCCGATCGCAAGCGTCGCCTCGGCCGTCGCGCATCGCGCAGCCCCCACGGCCGGGTCTCACCCCGTCGCGTCGCCCGGGACCGCGCCCCTTTCCTTGCTCGGGTGAGCGGCACCGTGTCGAGAACGGGGCAGCGCGGGAGTCGCAGACAAAATCACCGCCTCCCGAGAACTCTCCTCCGGATGGCGACACCAATGCATGCCGCCGGTCTCGCCCCGATTCCCGGGCGGCAACGACAACGAACCCATTGGAGTCTGCGATGCAACGTACTCTGTTTCTCACCTGCCTGTCGGTCACGCTCTCGACCGCGATGCTGTCCGCACAACCTCGAACCATGCTGCTCCAGGCGCCCGCCGTACTCGGCGCCACGGGCTCCTACGCGATGGAGTATCCACCGAGCATCGCGGGCAACCTCTTCCTGCTCGCCATCGCGGCGCCGAACTTCCCCGGCGCCGTGCCGATCACGATCCCCGGCTTCACCGTCAACGGATTGCTGCGAGTCGACCCCACGACCTGGCAAACGCCAGTCGCCGGCGTGCTGGACGCGAGCGGGCTGACGCCGTCGCTCGACTTCCCGATCCCGCCGAACCCAACGCTCGTCGGTGCGACGTTCGACGTGCAAGGGATCGACATCGACGCCGCCAACGTGCTGACCCTCAGCGACGATGACGTCGAGGTGACGATCACGAACGTCCCGGCCCCTGGCTTCGCACTGGAACTCATCCCGCCCGGCACGTTCACGCGCGGCGGCGGCGGCACGGGCCCGATCCACGACGTCACGATCACGCGGCCGTTCTGGATGGGCAAGTTCGAGGTCGACCAGGCCACGTTCCAGTCGGTCATGGGCAGCAGCCCGTCGTTCTTCACCGGCTCGAACCGACCGGTCGAAACCATCTCGTGGAACGACGCCGTGGCGTTCTGCAACGCGGTGAACGTGACCGAAGCCCTCAACAACCGCCTGCCGACGGGCTACGAGTATCGCCTGCCGACCGAAGCGGAATGGGAGTACGCCTGCCGCGCCGGCACGACCACGAGCTACACGTTCGGCAACACCATCGGGTGCGGCCTGGCCAACTACAGCCCGAGCCCGTTCAACGGCTGCGTCAACGCAACCTCGACGGTCGGCAACTACCTGCCCAACGCGTTCGGCCTCGAAGACGTCCACGGCAACGTGCGCGAGTGGTGCTTCGATAGCACCAACGGCAACCCCTACCCCTACACCGGCACCGTTGCCGATCCGGTCTCGACGACGGGCGCGAACCGCGTCATTCGCGGCGGCTCCTGGCTCTCGAGCGCCAACGCCTGCCGCTCGGCGGCCCGTGACCTGCTCGCTCCGACCGCCGCCGGCAGCACCGTCGGCTTCCGGGTCGTCTGCGCCCCCATCCTGTAGACGCGGCACCGAACCCGGCGTCACGAACGGTTCGTGGATTGCGCCCATGCGATCCGCGAGCCGTTGATCGTACGCCCACCTGCAACAGCCTGGTGCACCTGCTGCAACGGTCTGTCAGCAAGGTTCCTACGTTCGACAAAACTTCGGAACGAGAGTTCGCGCGGCTCTTAGAAGCCCCGCCGAAACATCGCGTCGCACTCCCCGGCGCGGCTCACCACGAAGTAACGAACCGATGAAGAACCTCGCTACCACCCTCCCCCTCCTCGCGGCCATCGCGTCGCCACTTGCCGCGCAGGGCATGCGCGTCAACGTCACGATCGAGAACCTCGCGCCGGCCAACGGCACGTTTGCCACACCGTTCTGGGTCGGCTTCCACGACGGTACGTTCGACACCTACGACGGCGGTACGCTCGCGAGTTCGCTGCCGATGCCGAACAGCATCGCGATCGAGAGCATCGCCGAAGACGGTAACACGGGCCCGCTGATGTCGGACTTCGCCGCACTGGCGCTCGGCCGCGTCGACGCGACGATCCCGGGCCCGAACGGTCCCGTCGCGCCGGGTGAAGCCGCCACGATGGCGTTCCTGCTCGATCCCAGCGACGTGCGCGACCGCTACTTCTCCTACGCGTCGATGGTCATCCCGAGCAACGACACCTTCGTCGCGAACGGCAACCCGATGGCCCACCCGATCTTCGACAGTAACGGCAACTTCGTGGCGTCGGACTTCTTCGTCGCCGGCCAGAACGCGGCCAACGACGCGGGCACGGAGGTCAACGACGAACTGCCGATGAACACCGCGTTCTTCGGCCAGATGGCACCCAACACGGGCGTCACCGAGAACGCCGTGATCACGACCGCGCCGGGCTTCAACGCTCCGGGCACGGGCGGCATCCTCGATGCGCCGCGCTTCCGCAACGGTGACTACACGCTCGGCGGCTACCCGTTCCTGCGTGTCGGGTTCAAGGCGGCCCCGGCCGTCACGGATGTTCGGACCTACAGCACGTTCGCCCTCGGCGGCTTCCAGGTGCCGCCCGTGGCGACGAGCGCCATCGCGCTCAGCGGGGCCGCGCTCCTGGACGACGGCACGCGCATCATGATCGTCGTGCAGGCGCTCGGCCTCGCCGATCTGACCGCTGCGCACCTGCATCTCGGTGGCCTGGGCACGAACGGCCCGGTCGTCGCCGACCTGCTCGCCAACACGACGGTCGCGAACATGCCGAACAACCAGTTCTTCGTCGCCGAGATCCGCACCGCGGACCTCACGGGCCCGCTCGCGAGCTTCCCGCTCGACGAACTGATCCGGCGCATCGAGGGCGGGATGATCTACCTGAACCTGCACTCGACCGCCCACCCGAACGGCGAGATCCGCGGCCAGGTCGTCCGCTTCAACTGATCGCTGCAGCGAACCAGAATGCGCGTGGCCCCTCACCGGGCCACGCCGACCCACTGAGGGCAAGCTCATGACTCGAATCAACCTTCGATTCCTCGGCCCGGCCGCGGTGCTACTGGCGGCCGGTGTCGTTCTCGCGTTCGGCACGCTCGACAACGACGAGGAGCCGGCGCCGAACGCCACAGCCTCGCCCACGCAGCGTGGCGTCGATTCCATGACGCCGCCAGCAGCCGGCCGAAGCGCGGGCGCAGACGAGCTCGCGAGCACCTCCGAGGCGGCCGACTACGGCCCGGTTCGGACCGCCGCGACGCCGAGCGATTCGATGACCGCGCCACGGATCACTCCAGAGATCCAGGAAGACTGGACCGCCGCCGCCAAGCTCATCCAGCGCGAGATGTTGGCAGCCGTGATCGCTGGCGACGAGAACGCCATCAAGGTCGCCGAGGCGCGCGCCAAGGAGCTCGCGACCGCGACGCAACGCCGGATGGCGGGCGCCGCAACGCGATAGGCCGCGGCTCGCCGCGCGGCGCGGCGTTCAGGCCATCGCTTCGAGCTCGATGCGCGTGCGCGTGACGAACTCGCGGCGGTGCTCGGGCGTCAAGACCGCGAGAAAGACCTCCTGACTGTAGTCGCTCGTGTTGGCGAACAACCGCAGGTCACTGCCCGAGCGCTCGAGCAACTCGGCGAACTGGATGAGCACATCCGTGTCGAGCCAATCCTCATCGACGCCGAGGCCCCAATGGCAGAGCTCGCCGCGGCACCGAAACCGCACCCAGGCCACGCCCCCGTGCCCGCTTTCTGGCTGGTCGACGTGATCTTCGATCGACGAGATCGGCAGCTCGCCGCCGACCATCCGCGCCAGCCGCTGCAGAACGCGAACATAGGAACCCGGACCTTCGATGCACTCCACATCACATAGCCACAGGCGATCTGCAATCGGCGTGAAGGGTTCGCGTTGGATCTCCGCGGCCAGCACTTCCGCAAGGCAACCAAACGGCCGCCGCTCGCACTCGTCGAACGGTGAGTGATCCTCGAGGTCCTCGGTCGTCACGCCGGGATTGCAGACGATGCCGAGCTTCGCGAAGAACTCGAACTGCAGGTCGATCGGCACGATCGGGCCAGGGTCGAGCTCCGCCGCGATCCACCGGCGCACGTGGAAGTCGCGGTAGCCGCGCGCTTGCAGATGGCGCGCGACGTTCTGGCCGTCGCGCCGCGCCGTGAACAGGTCGATCCGCAGCTGCTCCCACTCGGACTTCGCCCGTTCGATCTCCGCCTCGAACAAACGCTGGCGCCGCAGATCCCGAACTCCACCGACAGCCACCACCGGCCCCAGAATGGCCGTGAACGCCATCGAGCCACCGACGAACCCGGCATCCCAAAGCATCGCGGTTGCCACGATCCCGAAGAGCCCGACCGCCGAACCCACCACGATCTTGCCCTTGGCCGACAGGCCGAGCAGCTGCTCCTCGAACTCCGGTTCCACCATGCTGCGACCAGCGAAGCGCGCAGCAAACGCCCTGCCAAGACCCTGTCACGATCACCGCCTATCGCATGCTTCGGCCCACGGCTTCCGGTTCGACGTCCGGCGTCCGCCGCCGGCCGATCAGCCGGATACCTGCCGGCACCCCGTCGATCACACAGCGGCCGTCGGCGTCCACCCGCCCCGACCACAGCGGCTGCCGACTCTCCCAGCCTGCCATCACCCACGCGACCGTGGCACCGGGATCCAGCCCTTCGCATGCCACATCGACCGTGTGACCGGCCACGAACTCGGGCTGGATCGTGGAGGTCCGAGGCGGGTAGTGGATCTTCGCGAACGCGATTCGATGCGGCGCATCGAGTTCGCGGAAGAACAGTTCTTGGGTCGACCGCGGCGCGAGCACGCGAGGCATCGGTACATCGTCGACATGCGACGGCCCGCGCACGTCGAGACGGCGCACCTCGCCGGTCGACACCGAACGACTGAACACCTCGAGCGGCCGACCGCGAAGTTCGGGTGGCAACTCGAGCAGCCAGGCATTGCGTGGCTCGACGGCGAGATAGAACTCGTGGGTCTTGCCGGCTTCGAACGGCTCACGGATTCCGGGGCCGTTCTCGATCGCGAGCGTCGCGCCCGGCTGGCGCAGCCAACCCGGTGCCTGTGGCTCGATGCTGAGCAGGCCGGGGTGGAAGCCGCGCAGCTCGTAGATCGTTTCGAACGTGAGCGGCAGGCCCTCGAATACGAACTCGTGCGCCTGTCGACTGGCCGGAATCGCATGGATCATCAGCGCACCGAGCGCGTGCTCCACGTCCGGCAGGGCTTCGGCCGCAGGCACCAGCGCTTTGCTCGCCCGGTCGCGAAGGTCGAGCTTGACGAACACGCTGCTGCCAGCCGGCGGCTCGATCCGGCCGAGATCGACGTCGCGGTCCGCGAGTTCGCACGCCGCCGAAGCGAACTGCACCACGTGCCCGGAGCGCCACCACGAACGCACGACATAGGTCCCCGGCGTGAGGTCGCGGAACTCGAACGCCCCCATGTCGGAAGCGACGAGGAACCCGAGCTGTTCGCAGTTCGCGACCGCAGGTCCGTTCGAAGGCGTGATGGTCTCGATCCGATAGAGTTTGACCTGCGGAGGTAGCTCGGCACCGATCGACGGGAAGATCCCACGGATCGCAGCCGTCGCCGGCACTTCGACGTCGAAACGCCGCACTTCGCCCGCCGTGATCGCGAACCTTCCCGACAGCAGTTGCGGCGCTCGCTGCCCAACGACCGCTCGGCCGAGCCCGTCTTCGCGCGCTGAGCCTGACTCGTGTCCGGGCTGCATTCGCACCGGACCGCCACGCTCGAGCCCCCACCGGTATCGCTCGCCCGCGCGCAGTCCGACGACTCGCGCGACGCCGCCGTGAACCTCGCACCGCGCAGGCATCGCTTCCCGCTCGCCGGCCCACCACGAACCATCCCGCCGCTGCGTGAGTTCGAGCTGCGGATCCGCGTCGTAAGCGTCGTAGAGCCGCACCATCGCCGGCCAGTCGTGACTCCAGTCCCCGACGCGCGGACATTCGGGCAGCACGACGACGCTCGCGGCGTAGTCTTCGTTCACGCGCTCGCCGTGAAAGCGCAGCTCGAGCGCACCGGCCGGCTCGAGCGCCAGGACGATCCGCGGGCTACGGGCACTACCCGCGTCGCTGGCGGGCATCTTCGGCAGTCGCGCGCGAAACCCGACGTGTCCCGCAGCGGCCACCGAGAAGATCGCATCGGCGGGCGGCACGGCAATCACACCATCGGATCCCGTTCGCGAACGGCAATCGCCCCACGCAACCTCCGCATCCGCCACCGGGTCGCCGTGGACGCTGTCGACGACGAGCATCTGGCCCGTCCAGGCAGCGGGGTCGACCAGCTCACGCTGATCGCCCACGGAACTCGATCGCGACGTCGCGGCATCGACCCGTTCGACGCGCATGACGTCGGGCGCCTCGTTCGCGGGTCGCAACTCCTGCGGTTCGACACCGATCGCAACCGACACGAACCAGCCCAGCAAGACCAGGCCGATGAGAACAAGAATCGAGAGGAAAGCCCTCGCAAGGGCGGCAGGAAGCGTCACGGATTGCTCCTCGCGGCAGCAGAATGGCGGGATGGACGGACGAAGGGCGGAACCGGGCGTCCGGGCATGCCGTTCCACGCCCGGGTGAACCCGGCCGCGAAACGGCATTCTGGGGGCACTAGCAGTCGCCTTCGACGAGGGTCGCTGCCGCGTAGGCGTTGGCACGCACGGCCTGGAAGCAGAAGCCATCCGGCGCGTAGCCGCGGAGCAGGATGACGGAGTTCGTCGCCGTGTAGAAGCTGAACGAGTTCTCGCAGCACAGCCCGAACGACTGGCTCGCGCCGGTGCCGTTGCCGAAACCACCCATGTTGGCGCGGTGTGCGTAGACGGCGTTCGCGGACTTGCCGCCGCTGCAGCTCGTGCTCGCCGTCGCCGAAGCGCTCGCGAACAGATCGATCGGATCGATGATCTGCGGGACGGTCAGCAGCGAACCGGCGTAGACGTTGTCGTAGATGATGCCGTACTGGCTGCCGACGTAGGTCCACTGACCCGACGAGCCACCCGTCGCCGAGGTACTGGCTTCGAACGTCTGCACCGGGCCCTGGTTGTAGTCCAGCAGGCCCGACGCGAGCGCCTGATTGGCGTCGCAAGACGCGCCGACCCGAATCGACGCATAGATCACGCCATTGTCGATCAGGGCGTTGTTCGCCGTGTTGTTCTGTGGCACCGAGAAGATGGTCGGACCACCGATCCACGGCGCGGCGATCGTGATGTTTTGAGCGGTCGCAGTGGCCGAGAGGCCGAGTGCGAACAGAGCGGTAGCTAGGAAACGTGACTTCATGGGTTTCATCCTTCGCTGAAGAGCGGTTGGGAGAACGACCCCGACGTCGGCCGTGACGCATCACGACAACGATGCGTTCGATCCCGGCCGACGATCGCCGGGTCGATCGCAAGACGACGGCCGTCTCGCGATGTCACGCGTTTTGTCTTCGGCGACGCAATCGCCAGCAAACGCGCCTGACACGGGACGAGCTGTCCCGTGGCAAGGACACTACTTGTCTCGCGACCGCGTCGCGGCCTTGATCATGGCCTCGCGGGTCTTCCTCTCCAATCGCGCCGCGAGCCACTTGCCATGTACCGCGTCCGCGACTCCTACCTTGAACGCCGTCATGTTCGGGGCGACACCCTCGACCTCGACGGCAACCGCCTTCCCGGTCCACGACACGGCCTCGAGCCGCGCCCGCTTCTCCGCCACATCCCGTGATTGGAGCTCGACGCCGAACTGCGGCATTGCCGACTCGGCCGCGGCCACGACCTGCTCAATCGACAGATCGGAGCTGCCCCGCGCCCAACGCCAGACAACCGCGGGCTTCGCGGGAGCCGCGGGGGGCTCGGCAACCGCCGAGGCTTCCGGGACGTGACACGCCCCGAGCAGACCGAGGCCACAACCGACGAGAACACAACCGAGCATGGATCGCTGCATGACTTCCTCTCTGAGAACGCAACCGTAGTTCGCAACCCCTCCCGCTGAAGCAAACCGCGGACCGGCCCAGCTAAAAGTCGAGGTGGAACCGCACGGCAAACGCATCCGACGTGCCGTCGCCGAGCAACCGATCGCCGAGTTCGTCGTGCGTCCACTGGAACTGCACCTTGGTGCGCGCGTTGAGATACCAGTTGAGCCCGAGCGTCGTCGCCGTGAGCGCGCGGCCCGACGCGGTGTCATCGAAGTCGCTGCGCGAGATGCGCGCCGCAATCTCGAACGCGCCCCAGCCACCGTCCTGGAGAGGTTCGGCGGGGACGACGCGGCCGAACGTCGCGCTACCGCGATCGTACGGGATCTCTTCCCCCGTGAGCATCCACCGTGCCTGCACATAGCCGCTGCGGAACTCCTGCGAGCCCGACGGCTGATCGACGACCGCGGCGCGCGCCTCGGCCTGCACGACGGCACGACCGAGCCCGATCGCGGCCTCGACGTTGAACAGGTCGACGCCATCCGCGGGGATCGCGCCGGTGTCGAGAAACAGCGGCACCGAGGGCGGCGTCGCGTTGGCCGCGCCGCCGAACAGCTCGCTCGGACCGGCGAATCGCACGGTCCCGTTGGCAGGATCGTTCCGCGAGTAGTCGAACCCGAGGTGCACGAGCGGACCATCCTCGGACTCCTGCACGACCCCGGTGATGCGCGTCGCAACGCCGTAGCCACCGCTATCGGACAGCACGTTGCCGAACGGATCGGTCCCGAAGCGATAGCCGGAAATCGCCCAGGTCATGCGTTCGTCGTACGCGGTATCGAAGACCTGCACGCCGGTCTGCCGGAACGGCGTCATGACAAATGCCTGGTTACGCTCGAGGAACGGCAGCACGCGCACGCTCGTGAGCTCGTCCATGCCGAACGGCTGGCGGTAGCGCCCGACCCGCACCTTGCCGACCGGCGTGTCGTCGATCTGCGCCCAGACGTCGACGAACGTCGCCTGCTGCAACGCGGCATCGAACTCGACGATGTAGCTCACGTTCTCGGCCACGCGCCCCGTTGCCGCGAGCCGCGCGCGCCGAAAACCGGTCGGGTCGTCGATGTCACCGAGGATCGCCTTGCTCGCGGTGTCCTGCGAGTAGAACGCCGCGTCCGCATGGAAGAAGCCGGTAATGCGAACGGTCGGAAACGTCGGGGCGTCGGTGCGCTCCTGCTCAACCGCCACTTCCGTGACCGGCGTCGCCTCGCCGCGGCCCTCGAGTGCCTCGATCCGGCGCAACAGCTCGGCCACCGTCGGCTCGCGACCGGCAGGCTCCTGGGCGAGGACACCGCCGCCAGCGAGCAACAACGCGAGAGCAAGCGCGAGTGGGCGTATGAGCGGGCGCAAGGCCGTGGACGAAGCGGAGGAGAAGGTGCGGGACATGGCAACGGGAGGCGAGAGGGCGCCGATCAACCGAGCTTGCGATACACGCCGAGGACGCAGTGCTCGGGATACGGCATGCCCAGCGACCGGCACAGCGTGCGGGTGCCGAGCTCGAGCTCGTTCATCGTGCGGAAACGCTGGAACGTGCGGCAGTCGTCGAGCCGGGCGAACGCAGCCTCGGTCATCTGCGCGCCGGCAAACAGCCGCCGCAGTGTCGAACGCGTATTCATCCGGAAACAGGTCGGAAACGTGTCCTTGGGCTGCGTGCCCCAGAGCCACGACTTGACGACGTGACGCAGCCCCATCGGCGCCAGCCGCGTGAGCAACGGCATCGGCGAGAACCCGAACACGGTGTAGATCACGGCGACGCCACCGGGCCGCAGCGCCGCCGCGATGCGGTCGACGCACGCTCCCGGATTGCTGATGTGCTCCGCAACCATCCGCAGCGTGATCACGTCGAACTCGGCGTTGCCATCGAAGGTGTCGATGCCGCCCGCGACCTTCTCGTGCACCCAGACGTTCTCCTCGAGCGTCGGGTCGGGGTCGAGTCCGACGAGCCGCCCACAGCGCTCGGACAAGGACCGCGCCAGCGCATGATTGCTCGGGAACAGTTCGCGGCCACAGCCGACGTCGAGCCAGCTCGAGCCCGGCACCACGAGCCCGGCCACGAACGCCTCGTAGTAGTCGTCGGGCGTGTAGTAGTCGTAGCGCTGCCGCAGCTGCGGCCCCCACCCGAGGTTCTCCTTGCCGTAGCGGATGTGGAACATCTGCTGCAGCGCGGCCCGGTCGGGCAGACGCACGAGCACGGCTCCACCGGTCGTGACGGGATCGCTGTTCACGGTCGGAAAAATCAGCTCGTTGCGGAGTCGGGGATCGTCTCCGGCATGACCGCCGGGAACAGTTCGTCGAGCTGAGCTCGAACATCGTCCGTCAGTTCGACGTCGACCGCGGACAGGTTGTGCGCGAGCTGCTCGGCACTGCGCGCGCCGACGAGCACGGACGAGATCCGTTGGTCGCGCATGCAGAACGCCAGCGCGAGCTGCGTCGCGGTCTTGCCGTGCTGCTCCGCAAGCTCGATGAGCCGGGCCGCCGCCGCCCGGCGCTCCTCGGTCATGTAGCGCGAGATGAACTGACTGCCGGCCTTGGCCGTCGCCCGCGTGTTGTCGCCCGGGGCGCTGCCGGGCGGATACTTGCCGGTGAGCACACCCTGCGCGAGCGGCGAATAGACCAACTGACCGAGCCCGTAGCGTTGGCTCGTTGGCAGCACCTCGGCCTCGATGTAGCGATCGAACAGGTTGTAGAGCGGCTGATTGCTGATCGGCGCGGCGAACCCTTCTTTGCGGCACAGCTCGACGACTTCCGCGATGCGGTCCGCGGGCCATTGGCTGACGCCCCAGTAGAGCACCTCACCACGCCGGATCAGATCGTCCATCGCGCGCGCCGTCTCGTGGATCGGCACCTCGGGATCGAACCGATGGCACTGGTAGAGGTCGACGTAATCCGTGCCGAGCCGCCGCAGCGAACCCTTGATCGACTCGTGGATGTGCTTGCGCGACAGGCCGCGATCGTTGACGTCGTCGCTCATCGGAAAGAAGCACTTCGTCGCCACCACGCACTCGTGGCGCGGTAGATCCTTCAGCACTTCCGCGAGCGCCCGCTCCGCGGCCCCCGCGTTGTAGACGTCCGCCGTATCGAGCAGGTTGACGCCACCGTCCCGGGCGGCCTTGACGAGCGACCGGGTCGCGGAACCGTCGATGTTGGTCCCCATCGTGAGCCACGATCCGAGGCCGACCACACTGACCTTGAGCCCGGAGGCGCCGAGTTTCCGATACTGCACGCGGAGTTTGTAGCAGGTCGGCCGCCCGGCTAGAAGTGCGCGCGTGGCAGACCCGTTGCGCATCGCCCTGATCTCGACCGGCGGCACGATCGAGAAGACCTATGACGAGCTCCAAGGCGTGCTCGACAACCGCGCCAGCGTGCTCGACGTGCTGCTCGGCAGCATGCAGCTGCACGGTGTCGAGCTCGTCCGCGTGCCGCTGATGAGCAAGGACAGCCTCGAGATGACCGCCAGTGATCACGACCTGATCGCCAACACCGCCCAATCGATGGCCGAGACCCATGACGGCGTCATCATCGTGCACGGCACGGACACGCTCGCGATCACGGGCGAACGCATCCACGAACGGCTCGGCACACCGCGGATCCCGATCGTGCTGACGGGTGCCATGCGACCGTATGCCCTGCGCAAGACCGACGCGGTGCAGAACCTCACCGAGGCGCTGCTCGCGGTGCAGCTCGTCGCCCCCGGCGTCTATGTCGCGATGCACAACCGGGTGCTGCAGTTCCCCGGCGTCGTGAAGGATCGTAAGCGCGGCACGTTCGTGCACCTGAACGACGTGCAGCAGAACAACGGGTGAAGTGATGCCGGCCGACGGCTCCGACAGCAGCGCCCCCCCGATCCCCGCCCCGCCCACGGAGCCGGCGGTCAAGCTACCAACTTGGCGCGCGGCGCTGCAGACACTGCCGCTCGCAGCGATCTGGATCGCGACCATCGCGCCGCTGCTGCTCTGGCTGCTGGCGCGGCAGGATCCCGAACTCGCCGTGCGCATCAAGCAGGTGACCACGACCGCGGCGATCCGCGGCGGACTCGGACTCGCGCTGGTCGCGAGTGTCGGCGCACTGCTGTTTCCGCCGGTCCCGGCCTGGGTGCGGCTCATGTTCGAACGCCTGCGTCTGAGTTTCGCAAGCGACCGCGGACCACTGCTCAAGGCGCTCGCCGAACTCGAACACTTCGCGTCCGCCGCGCGCCATCTCGAGGTCGGCCGACTTGCGCTCACGCGTTCGGAACTGCCACTCGCGGCGGAACACCTGCATCGCGCGGTCGAGCTCGACCCGAGCATCGCCGGCGCGCACCACCAGTTCGGCATCCTGCTGCGCCGCCTCGGACACCTGCAGCAGGCAGCGGTCGCGTTCCAGAACGCCGAACACCTGGATCCCGGCCACGCCTTCGGAGCGGCGCTGCTGGAGCTCGGGCGCTGTGCGCTGCTCGCGGGAGACGAACGCGCCGCGGCCGAGATCCTCGAGCGCCACCGCAAGGAGCACGGCGGCAGCAAGCAGAGCCACTACTGGCTGGGCAAGGCGCGAGCCGCAATCGGCGAGCATGACTCGGCGATCGCCGCGATGAAATACGCTGCCGAGCCGACGAAGCAGCGGCTCACGCCCGAGGAGAACTGGTTCCGCGCGCTTGCGCGCGTGTGGCTGTGGCGCGGAGGTAGGCGATGAACGACTTCTTGCGGCAGGCGGATCGCATTCCGGTGACGCTCGTGGTCGCGATTGCGTACGTGACGTTGTTCGTGCTGGCCAACCTCAGCGTCGCACCAGAACAGCTGCCCGCCCGGCTCGATGAGTTCGGCGTGCTGACCCCGTTGAACGTCGCGGAAGGCGACGCATGGCGCCTCATCGCGGCGGCGTTCCTGCATGCGAACATGCTCCACATCGGACTCAATACCTGGGCACTGCTCGCGCTCGGGCCAGGTATCGAAACCGAATTGGGCAGCTTGCGGTTCGCGCTGCTCTACCTGGTCTCTGCGATCGGCGGCCACATCGCGGTCTGCCTGGTCTACGCCCCGTACCAGGGTGTCCTCGGGGGTTCGGGCGCACTGTTCGGGATCCTCGGCGCCGTCTTCGCGCTCAACATGCGGCACGGTCGCCACCTGTTCGCGTTCCTGCAAGACGAGGGCAACCGCCGGATGATCTGGTTCACGGTCGCCTACCTGATCGCCGGCATCTGGCTGCCGGTCAGCAACACCGGGCACATCGGCGGCCTCCTGGCGGGGTTCGCCCTGACCTTCTGCTGGCTCGCCCCCGGGCGCGAACCGACACGCAACGTGCGCCGGTACCGCATCGCGCTCACTGCGCTGTTCTGCTCCCTGTGCTTCGTGAGCCTGTCACCCGCCGCACGTTGGGACCAGCTATGGAATCGCAGCATCGCCGACGAAAGCCCCTACGGTAAGGCCCGTCGCCGGGCCGCCACGATGCACTATCGCGGGATTCCGAGCGCGGACGAACAGGACGTTCGTGAGTTCGCGACGAGCGAAGTCTTCCGCTGACGCTCAGTCCGCGGCTACCGAGTCCGCCACCGCCCGCAACCGCGCCACGGCCGTCGCCTTGCCGAGCAGGAAGACGACATCGAACAACCCCGGTCCACGATCGGTCCCCGTCAGCGCCGCGCGTACCGGGTGCACGAAGTGTCCGAACTTGATCCCACGCTCCTCGGTGAACGCGCGCGTCTTCGCCTCGATCGCGGCCGGATCGTCGCACGGCGCCGCCGTCGCGGGCGCATCCTTCTGGCTCGGCAGCAGCACGGCCCCATCGGCCGCGCTGCGATCCTCCGGCCAGCTCGGCGGCAGGTCGCTCGCCTCGAGCACATCGGCGTAGCCGCGCAACCACTCAGCCGCGTGTTCCTTGTGCTTGTTGAACTTCTTCTCGGCCCCGGCGTCGAACTCGAGCCGCACGTCCTTGGCGAATAGCCAGCCAACCTTGTCGGGGAACTCGGAGAGCAGCTGCACGCGCTCCTGGTAGCACGCGACGATGTTGCGCAGCCACGCGCCGTGCTGCGCCATCGTGCCAGCGGGCATCGCGGGCTCGAGCCACGCGCGCGCACGCTCGACGCACTGCTCGACCGACCACTGGCGCACGTATTCACCGCACATCCAGTGCAGCTTCTCGAGATCGAACTTGGCGCCGGCCTTGCCGACGCTCGCGATCTTGAACGCGTCGACCATTTCGTCGCGGGTGAACACGTCGCGGTCGGCCGAGAAGCCCCAGCCGAGCAGCGCGATGTAATTGAACACGGCTTCGGGGGGATAGCCGAGATCGCGATACTCGAGCACGCTCTTCACGCCCGGGTCGCGCTTGCTGAGCTTGCCACCCTTCTGATTGAGGATCAGCGGGATGTGCGCGTACTGCGGCGGCTCCTTGCCGAGCGCCTCGAACAGCAACTGTTGCTTCACGCCATTCAAAAAGTGTTCTTCGCCGCGCACGACATGCGTGATCCCCATGCCGATGTCATCGACGACGCACGCGAAGTTGTAGAGCGGCACGCCACCGGGACGCATCATCACCCAGTCGTCGAGCTGCTTGGTATTGACCTCGACCTCGCCGCGGATCAGGTCATGCACCTTGACGACACGATCCTCGGGCATCCGAAAGCGGATGTTGGGCACGAGACCCTCGGCCTCGCGCGCGGCACGCTCCTCCGGCGTCAGGTCCCGACAGTGGCCGTCGTAGCCGATGAACGAACTCTTCCTCGCCTTCTGCTCTTCGCGCAGCTCGGCGAGACGCTCGGGCGTGCAGTAACACAGGTAGGCGTGGCCCGAAGCGACCAGCTGATCGATCACCTCCCGATAGAGGTCGAGCCGCTGCATCTGGAAGTAGGGCCCGTGCTCGCCACGCGGCTCGCCGCCCACCGCCGGCCCCTCGTCCCAATCGATACCGAGCCACTGCAAGCCTTCGAGGATGATCTGCAGCGACTCGTCGGTCGAGCGCTGCTGGTCGGTGTCCTCGATGCGCAGGATGAACTTGCCGCCGAGCGCCCGCGCGAGCGCCCAGTTGTACATCGCGGTGCGGGCGCCGCCGAGGTGCAGCGGACCGGTCGGAGAGGGGGCAAAACGCAGGCGGGGAGCGGTCATCGGGGCGAGCACGCTACGGCAGGGCGCCGAGCAGTTCGAGCTGGAAGCGCCCTGGCGCTGCGTCCTCGGCGCGCAGAACGGTCAGGCTGGCCAGCTCGACCTGGTAGCTCTTGCCGTCATCGGGCGGCTCGCCGACGAACGCCCTCAAGAACTGCCCGACCGTGCCGCGATGCCCGACGACGAGCAGATCGCCGGTCCAGGCGTCGGCCGCGAGCTCGTTGGCAACGGCCCCGACCCGCGCCGCGTAGTCCGCGCGCGGCTCACCGCCGGGAAACGCGTCCGTCTCCCCCGCTTCGTACGCCGCCCAGAAGTCGGGGAATCGCGCATCGATCTCGGCTCTCGTGAGACCTTCGCAGTCGCCGAACCAGATCTCGCGCAGCCGTTCGTCGACGACGCGAGATGCCCCGGCGAGCCCGCAACAGTCGGCGAGGATGGCGGCGGCTTCCGCGGCACGCACCTGAGGACTGTGCACGATGCGACAGAACTCGACGTGGGCGAGGAGCGGCTGCAGCGCACGAATCTGCGCTCGGCCCACGTCGGACAACGGCACGTCGTTGCGGCCGTGATAGCGGATCGACGACTGGCCCGTGGTTTCTCCGTGCCGGACCAGCCAGAGCCGCCGGGTCACGCTACTGCACGAGTTGCAGAACGATCAGCGCGCCGATGCCGAGCACGACGAGGCCGATACCGACGAGCACCGCGCGGTTCCAGCCGGCGTTCTCCTGCACGACCTTCTGCAGGCGGTTGCTCTGGTCCTCGTGCGTGCGACGCAACGACTTGAGGTTCTCGTCGGTGGTCTCGCGCAGGCGGCCGAATGCCGCTTCCTGCGAACTCTCGATGCCCTTCGCGATGTCGAGCATCGCGTCGTCCTTGCGCTCCGCGAGCTGCTGCGTCGCGGCGACCTGCTTGCCCATCGACTCGTGGATGCGATCCATCGTCGTGTGGAACTCGCGCACCGTCGCGGCCGTGCGCTCGTCGGTCTTCGCCGCGCGCTCGAGGGCCTTCTCGACGTTGTCCAGCATCGTCGGCAGCTTGGTGACCGTCTGGGCCATCTGCTCACCGAGCACGTTCTGCCGTTCCATGTGCGCCGAGATCGCCTTGAGCGCCTCGAGCTGCTGCTCGCTCACGGCCGGCAGCGACGACAGCGCGTCGGTCGCCGTCACGAGCTTGCCGAGCTTCTCGTCGACGCTCTGGTGCGAGCCCTGCAGCAACGTCGACAGTTCCTGGAACTGCGAGTTGAGCGCCAGCATCGCCTCTTCGCGCTCCGACATCTTGCGCGACGAACGGCGCTCGACTGGCGGGCCATCGGCGAGCTCACGGCCGGGCTGCACACGCTCGACGCGCGGCTCCGCGGGCGCCGGCTTGGGCGCCGGCTTCGCGGCCGGCCGCGAGGTGCCGCCATTGCCGCCGCCGTTGCGATTGCCATTGCTGCCGCCGCTGGAGCGCGGAGCGGCCTTGGGCGCGGAAGGCTTGGGCGAGACCCGTTCGGGAGCGCTGCTCGAGCGATCGACACGAACTCCGGAAGAAGATCCCCAGCGCTCCTTGAGGCGCTGGAAGAACGAACCCTGTTTGACCATTGGTGACCTGTGTGCGCGCGTGCGACACCAGACGCAGCGCGCGGCAAGCGGTAGCCGACGACCCCCCGGCCTGCTTCGTCGGGAACCACCCCGACAGGGAAAGACAGGCCGCGCCTAGATGGTCAGCGGCGAGTGCGGACGAGCGTAGCAACGCCGAGCGCCGACCACCAGTGCCCGTCCTGTGAGCCGTTCGTAAAGCCGATGCACCACGGCAGATCGCATGACCGAGTGCGGCATGAATGTGCTTGAACTCACCACGCGAATCGGTAGCGTCTGCGCGCCTCCCAGGGTGCCTGGCACCGCGGGAGACATGATCTCTGCGGGGAGTTAGCTCAGTTGGTAGAGCGCTACAATGGCATTGTAGAGGTCAGGGGTTCGACTCCCCTACTCTCCACCACCCGCCCCGGCGCGACTGCGCCGCTGTGGAACACGCACGGCGGGTAGCATCGCGGCATGGTCACGCCACTCGCCCGCGCCGTGATCGCCGGCCTGTCACTGACGGCTTGCGCGACCGCACCGACGACCGAAATCGCCGCCCTGTGCGGGGTGTGGCGTTCGCCGTATCGAACCAAGAAACTCAATCACGGGGAATACGAGGCCTGGACCTCCTTGTGGCTCGACGAGGACGCCAAGTGCGTCGTCTTGGAGTCCCTACCGCCGAAGCCCGAATTCAAGGGCTTCGTGCACACCAGGATGCCATTGGGCGAATGGCGAACCGAACCCGACACCGGGATGCCCCGACGCATTCGGGTCTGGCCGATCGGCAGAGACGAGCCGCGTGGACCAATCGACACCAGCGAAGCCGAACCTTGGGAAGTGGTCAAGCGGACGCCTGATGACGAGACGCTCGTGTTCGACGTGGTCTGGCAGGACGGCAAGCCCTCACTGAGGCATAACGGGGAGACCTGGGTGCGGGACGACCAGCCCCCGAGGCACCCCTAGCAGCGAAGCTGGAGCACGACTCCGCTAAGCTGGCGTGACGTGTGGGCACTTCGTTCCGGTGTTGGTCTCCTGACCCTGCTTGGCGCAGGATGCGCCTCGACCGAAGCCTCTGCCACACCGCGGAGCACGATCGCTGACGCCTGCAGGCTGCTGGCCAAAGACGCGCCCCACTGGTCGATGGTGATGCACTCTACGGCGTTGACCGAAGGCACACAGTCCATCGAGCCGGCCGAGCTCGAGCGAATCGAGGCCGGTGGCGCACCGGACCACTCGGGCTTCGGTGGCCCGCACGATCGAGGCTGGCTGCCTCGAATACAGGTCAAGAACGGGAAGCGCTTGTTGGGGAACGGCGAGGTACCCGAATCGATCCGCCCGAAGGTCTGGTCACACGAGAAGGGGCGACGGCTCGATCAGCTACGTCAGCTGAACGGCCAACGCGTATGGTTCGGCTGGCGAGCAGACTGGGGTCTTACCGGCGGGATCGACGGCCTTCACCCGATCGCTCAAACCCAGCGAGAACTTGCGGCAGTGTCCTGCCTGATGCGAACCCCTCCGCGAAAGCTGGCGGCACCGGTAGCAACGCCGTCACCACGGGTAGAAGCCGTCAGGAACAAGCTGAGCGCTGGCCGGATGACGGGCCGTGAGGTCCTGGCGGAACTACAGCCTCGTGACGCGGCCATGCTTCCAGGCTTGTTGCACGCGATGGTGCGGTCGCTGGAACAGCACCACTCGGGCGAGAACTTGGGCGAACCACGATCGCTGCAAATCCGTGGCTACAACGCCTCGGCGACCTGCGTGTTCGACGTGTTCGCCTTCGTATCGCAAGACCTGCGAGGCTTCCTTTCCGGCTGCAGCGAGAACGATGGCCAGAGAGCGGCGGAAGCTCGTGGCCTGGCAGCACACCTGCTCTTCGCCGCCTGCGCCAGGCTGCCCCACCCCACCGCATCGCAACTTCCAGCCAGCCGCGGCCATCGGCTCGCTCACGATCAGGTGACGGCTCGCCGCAGCGGTTAGGATCCCGGGAGAAGGTGATCATGACCTATTCGATCCTAGCCGCCGTGGTTCTCGCATGCGCCACCACCGCGCAGTCGCTGCAGCTGACGACGGCCAACGTGAACCCGAGCAGCTACGCCAACGCAGCGTGGAGCGGGTGGTACTTCACCGCGCTCCCGCGCGGGCCAGTGACTCCACCGGTCAGCTTGGGCTTCCTCGGACCACGCCTCGTAATCGACCAACAGGCCAACACCCTGTCTGCACGCGCCTCCGGCATCGCCGGCCAGCACTGGCGAGCCTACGTTTCGGTCACGAGCGACCTCGTGACCACGGTCACGTCACCGACTCCGGCGCGCATCGAACTGCAGATCCTCAACACGCTCAATTTCTCGCAGAGCCTTACGACTGCGGTACCGAGAGTGGATCTGGGCGTCGATGTACTGGCCGATGGCACGGACGAGTTCTCGGTCATCGACACGTCCTCAACGCTGCCGATCTACGCCACGATTCCGGTGCATTGTGACTCGAGGGGCACCGCAGTGCGGTGGCATCACCTGACGAGCGCGGGCACCAATGGTGGTTTCGGCGCCACCCTCTCGGTGACCAATCAGTTCTCGCTGCAGTTCCCCGAGCCGATACCGGAGCCCTCGTATGGTCCGTCCTGCGCCGGCGAACTCGGCTGCCAGCGCGGCGCGGGAACGTTCGACCGCACTTTCGTCGCCTCGCTGCCGGACAACACGACGTTCGCGTGGCTCATGGGCGGCGACCGCGCGCTGAACGTGCAGTTCTCGGGCATCCCATGCCCGCTGCTCGTGGAACCACAGTTCGTGGTGGCCGTGCCGCTGACCGCCGGCGCGAACGACCGCCAGTTTGCCGACTTCGATGGCACGTTCCCGCCGATCCCCGGGCTGACGTTCTACGCCCAGGCCATCGCCGTCAGCAACGGTAGGTGGATCGGGACGAACGGAGTCCGCGTCGCGCTCTAGCAGAGCCGACCCCCCCCCTCTCTCGTCAGCGCCCGATGACCGCGGCCGCCGCGTCCGACAACACGAGCCCAGCCGCATTGGCCGTGGGATCGGGCACGATCGCCTGATGGTAGAACGTGACCCCGAGCAGGCCGAGGTCGTTCGGGATCGGCGTTCGGACCATGGCAGGACCGCCGCCGGAAGCGCTCACGAAGCGGACGAACTCCGCGCTCGCGAACGCGGTGCAGCCCGGCATGCCGAACGGTGCTGCGCTCTGCGGTAGCGGCCCGAAGACGGCGTTCGTGTCGCTGAATCCGGCGGTGAAGAACGCCGAGCCCAGTGGCAGGTCGAACACGCGAACCACGAGCTCCTCCCCGAGCTTCGGCGTATCCTGTGGCACGAGGCGACTTACCGACAACGTGCCAGAGCAGCCCTGACCGAAGGTGACGTAGGTGCTGCGCGGACCAAGGACCGCGACCGTCGTGTTCATGCCAACGCCGATCGAGTTGTAGGTCGCGCCCGGCACGTCCGCGTCCTCGTCGACGATCGTGCCACCGTTGTAGGTCGGCGCGGTGGTCGGGCTGTGTTCCCACGCGACGATCGTGCCGTCGGACCGGCGTGCCGCGCTTTGGTAGTGATCCGCTGCGATCTCGACGTAGGTCACACCCGGGGGCAGCGGCGGTGCCGGCTCGGGAAGAACCGTGGTCGGCAGGGCTGCAACGCGACCCCAGCTCACGACCTCACCGTCCGAGCGGCGGCAGAGGCCGTGGGTCGACCCCGTGGCGAGTTCGACGTACTCGAGTCCTGGCGGCAGCGACGGGACGCCGATCGGCGGCGCTACATCGAAAAGAACCTCGCCGTCCGATCGCAACGCAGCATGGAAGTTGCCCGCCTCGATCGCGACGTATTCGAGGCCTGCGGGCGGCGTCGGCAATTGGTTGGGCTGGCTGCCACTGGTCTCGACGAGGCCATCGGAGCGCAGCCCCAGCAGGCCCGGGTAGGCAGTGTCGACCGCGGTATACGTCACCCCGGCCGGCAGCGCCGGCAGGCTGACGAAAGTCGAATTGGTCACGACCTGGCCGTCGGACCGCACCGCAGCGAGCAGACCGAACTCCGCCGCGACCTGCTCGTAGCGCAGGCCTGCGGGCAGTGCGGGCAGTGGGCTGAACTGATGATCGAAGCCATCGCCCTGAACGGTCCCGTCGTCGAGCAGCACGAGGATGTGGTCCTCGCTCGCGTCGATCGCAACGGGAACGGTGCCGGGCGGCGCCGGCGCGAAGTTGTCGCCGAGGAACCCGTCGTCGCCGAAGCACACGATCGCGCCGTCACTACGCAACAGCGCACTGTGGGAGAAGCCAGCCGCCACCGCGACCGGCCCGACGCCTGGCGGCAGCGTCGGAACGTTGAGCTGGCCTTGGGCGTTGCGCCCCCACGCCACGACGACCCCGTCCGAGCGGACCGCGATCCCGTGGCTGCGACCGGCGCTGGCCTGCAGGTAGCGCGTCCCTGAGGGCAACGGCGGCACGCTGAGCTGGCCGCTACCGTTGTAACCCCAGGTGTCGATCTCACCGTCCGAGCGCACGGCGAGGCCCCAGCCGCCGCCGCCGTCGATCGCGACGTAGGAAACCCCGACCGGCGGTGACGGAACGTTCAACTGGCCGAGGTTGTTTCGACCCCATGCCGTGATGGTCCCGTTGGCTCGCAGGGCGATGTGGAACTGTTCGCCGGAGTCGACGTCGACGAACCCGGCACCGGGCGGCGGGTTGTTCTGACCCCAGTAGATCGAACCCCAGGTCACGATCTGGCCGTCGGAGCGCAGCGCGACGTTCGAGTCCCAGTTCATGTCGCAGTCGGCGTAGGTCAGCCCGGTCGGCAGCGCGGGCACGCCAACGCTCGAGCCCCAGCCCACGATCAAACCGTTGCTCAGCAACGCGATACCACCGCGCGACAGGGTCGCCACCGCCACAGCGGGACGCGACAGCAGAGCCGTCGGCACGGTCATGTCGAGGCCCCAGCCAACGACGTCCCCGCCGCTCCGCAGTGCCAAGGTGCTGCGGGCGCCCGCATCGACGGCGACGAAGTCACGAACGTCGTGCAACGCCGTGTTGAACGTGTAGCGCCCGAAGCCGCGCACGTAGTTCTGCGCCAGTGCGACATCGGCCGCGCCGGCGACTGCAACGGCCGCGATGAGTGAGACGGCGACCGATCGGCTCGATGGACTGTTCATTGTCGTAGCGGTGCCAGGAAGACCGGATCGTCACGGTCGATCGGCCAAAATTCGGCAAACCACGCGCAGCCATGACGGGCAACGCCGGCCCGACCGGCGGCAGGACGAGAGTCTACCAACCGGATCGGTGCCCGCGGCGGCCGCTGCCCGGTTCAGACCGGAGATTGGAGCTCTGCGAGGGCCATGAGACGGGACCCGGCCCGGAGCGCACCCGCGGCGCGCATCGCGCTCGCGGCGGCCCCTCACCTCGCCAGATCGACCCGCAGCGCCACCGGATCCTCAGGCCCCACCTCGACCACCGCCAACTCCTCGCCTGCCTGCCTCAACGAGTAGCTCCCGGGCGGCAGATCCCCGAACGCGAACTGTCCATGCCGGTTGGTCCGCACCGTGCGGCGCGCCACGTAGCGCCGCGTGAGCGACCAGACCGCGGGCTGGCCCGCGAAGCGGTCACAGTCGGCGTTGCAGCCCCGCAGCGTCAGCTCCGAGTCCGCCACCGGTTCTCCCGCGTCCAGCAGCGTGCCCTGCACGACGCGCGACTGCGCGACGGTCACCTCGCCGAGATCGACCCGGTCGGCCTCGAACTTCGGCACGAACCATACCGAGGTCGCGAGGCCGAGACGCTTGACGAACAACACGGGGCGCACGCGGGTCGGAATGCCGCCGAGTGAGAACCGTCCTTCGGCGTCGGTTCGGCCGGGCACCCACGTGTGCGGCTCGCCGTCCATCGACACGGCGGCGACGTAGGTATCCCGCAGTGGCTCACCCGCCGCGTTCAGGAGCCGACCGCGCACGACGCCGCCACGCGCCAACACAAACTCGTGCGACTTCGCGTTCTTCAGTTCGGCCTGCTGGACGACTTCGCCGACGAAGCCCTGCGCCCGACACAGCAGCTCGCCGTAGGTGTTGACCGCGAACCCCGGGAACGCAAACACGCCGTCGTCGCCGGCCACGACCCGGCGCCGCATGGTCCAGCCTTCCCCGATCACGGCGCCCGGCACGGCCTTACCCGCCTCGTCGAGCACGCGCCCCTTCAGCACGCGACCGGGCTTCACGTCAACGGACAGCTCGGTCACCTCACCGGCGCGCAGTTCTACCTTCTGCCAGCGCGGCGACGCCGCCGCGTCGGGGTGGACGGATACCGTCACCGGCCCCGCGGGCAGCCGAGCGAACTCGAATGTGCCGTCCGCCCGGGTGCGTCCCGCCTCGACATACTTGCAGCGATTGCGATCCCACACGCGCATCGTTGCCGGCGCCCCGGCGCCACCCGGCAATCGCACGCTGCCGCGCAATGTCGCGGGTGCCGCCAGCCGGATCGCGAGTTCGCTGCCGGGCATGACGTCGTCGCGCAGCCAGCGCGCGAAACCCGGCGCGTCGACGACGAGTTGGACCGGCACGCCGAGCGGCAGCTGTAGCGCAAACCGCCCGCGCCGCGTGGTCGGCATCGCGCCCGCGGGCGTGCGCCGGTAGCGGAAGTCGAGGTCGAGCAGTTCGTAGCCCTGCCCGGCAAAACGCGTCGCGGTGACGCGCGCGCCCGCGACCAGTTCACCGTCCGGCCCGGTCACGACTCCGACGAGCGGCGCGATCTGCTGTGCCGGCGCCAGCGCGACCGATAGCCCGACGGAAAGCACGGCGAACAGACCGGCCCGCGTGACGTAGTGCATCGCCGCACTCTATCGCAAGCCCGAGTGCTCGTGGCCAACGACCTCGGCAGCAGCCAATCGCGACTACGCGCTCATACCTGCCAGCAAGGCCCGCCAGCTCGAGCGCCCGAGCCGTCGCAGCCCCTCGGCGTCGAACCGACCTGCGCGATGCAGCATCACGAGCCCATGGAACGTCGCCCAGATCGTCAGCGTCATGTCGCGCGCCGCCGCCGCACCGGGTTTCACTCCCAGGATCATCGCAACCTGCTCGGCGACCATCGCGAACGTCGCCGAACGACCGGCGTCGAAGTCTTCGGGGAACCGCCGCGTGGCGCGAACGCGGTGCACGAACATCACCGAAAACTCGTGCGGCGCCGCGATCGCGAACTCGACGTAGCGGTTCATCATCGCTGCCACGCGGCCCGCCGGACTGCGCGCGCGCAGTCCTTTGCGCAGCTCGATCTCCAGCTGGGTGAACCCACGGTCGTAGAGCGCATCCAGCAGCGCATTGCGATCCGGATAGTGGCGGTAGATGGCCATCGGCGTGATGCCGACGAGCCGCCCGATCGCGCGCATCGTGACCCCTTCCACCCCGTTCTCGCCGAGCAGTTGCTGCGCAGAGTCGAGAATCTTCTCCGAGGTCGAGGTCACGGTCGCGCCCGCAGTCTAGCGCCGCGCTCCCATGGGCCGACCGGGAAAGGTCCGGGCTTGGCGCCTCGCGCGTCGTGGTATACGGTGTATACATGAAGCTTCGACACGGCAAGCCGCTCGGGCTGATGATCGCTCTGCTTGGCTGGCTGTCGACCGTCGCCGCCCAGGAGCCGGCCATGGCACTGGTCGGCGGTCGCTGGTTCGATGGCGAACGATTCGTCGCAACCACGAAGTTCGTCGAGGCCGGACGTTTCGTCGCCCGCCGCCCGACGGGGCCCGTCACGGAGATCGACCTGCGCGGTCGCTGGGTCGTGCCGCCCTACGGCGAAGCCCACAATCACTGGCTCGAAAGTGACCCCGTCGCCGTCGACGCATACGTGCAGCACTACCTCACGCGCGGCGTCTTCTACGTCAAGGACCAGGGCACCGCACCCGTCGTCCGGCAGCCGATCACAGCCAGGCTGAATCGCCCCGACACCGTCGACTACCTCGCCGCGAACCAGGGATTCACCGGTCCGGGGGCGCACCCGCTGCAGATCGTGCGCCAGATGCAGGCCGTCGGCTGCCTGCCAGCCGAATGGGGCATGGAGCACATCGACGGCGAAGTCGTGATGATCGTGCGCAACCTCGAAGAACTCCAGGCGCGCTGGCAGCGCCTGCTCACGGGCAAACCCGACTTCGTGAAGGTCTTCCTGCTCTACTCCGAGGTGCACGCCGAGCGCTCGGGGCGAGCGGCCTACCGCTTCCGATGCGGACTCGACCCGGAGCTCGTGCCCCATCTCGTGAAGCGAGCGCGATCTCACGGCCTGCAGGTCTCGGCCCACGTGTACAGCGCGGCCGACTTTCGCGGCGCGGTCGCGGCCGGCGTCAACCAGATCGCGCACATGCCAGGCGTCGGCTTCGACGCCGAACTCGGCATCGAACACTTCGTGCTCACGGCTGAGGATGCAGCGGCTGCCGCGGCGGCTGGCGTCTCGGTCATCACGACGATCGGCGCCGCCATCGAGGACGACTCGGAGCCCGAGCGCGACGACTACGTCGCCAAGGTACTGAAACCCAACGTGGAAGTCCTGCGGCACGCCGGCGTCAAACTGCTCATCGGCTCGGACATGATGCGTCGAACCACCGACGTCGAAGCGATGTGGCTGCATCGACTCGGCCTGTTCTCGAACCTGCAGCTCCTGCGCGCCTGGTGCATCGACACACCGCGCGACGCGTTCCCGGATCGTGACATCGCCCGCTTCACGCCCGGCGCCGAAGCCAGCTTCCTGGTGCTCGAAGGGGACCCGCTCGCCAAATGGTCCAACACCGGTGCCATCACCCTGCGAGTGAAACAGGGCCGCATCCTGCTGCCGCGGGAGGTGCCCTTCCCGATCCTGCAGCCGCGGTGACTCGCTGAGGAAGGAACCGCGCGCTACCGGTCCTCGCGAGGCCAGAACGTGCGGTGCGAGTACACTCGACGGATTCGTAGCCCTCCATCCTCCGACCGACGACCGTGCGGCTGAGGAAGCCCGCCCATGCAACACGAACCGGACCGGCAGTCCTGCCGCCGCATCCTCGAGATGCTCGCTACCGGACTGGTGTCGTCCAAGCACCTGCAACCATGGGCCGTCGGGTTGGTCGAACAGCTCGATACCCCACCGAGCTGGCTCCGCGAACTGGCGACGGTGACTTACCTCGGCGACGTGAAGCAATGCCTGCGGGATCATGTGCTCACCCCGCCACTCGAGGACTTCGACCAGGAACAGCTGACGGACTACCACGTGGCATGCCTGCTTTACCGCTATGACCGCCGGGAGCTGTCGTGGGCGACCACGCTGTCCAGCGCAGGTCTCCACACGGACGGGAACGATGCCTCCGAACCGTGCGAGTATTTCTACGACCTGCTCAACGAACTCGAGGACAACGAGAACGATGCGTTCGTCGAGCAGTCGCAGGTCGCAATCGTCCGGCAGCGTTTCGCGACGGAGCTGACACTCGTGCAGCGCGACTTCGAACCGCTGCGCGCGGCGTTCCGGCGCGGAATCGCCGAGGGCCTCCGCGCGAGCCGGACGCCGCCGCGTTCCACCTTGCCGAACTGGACGGAGTCGGATTTCGGCGAGCTGGGCTGGCACGACTGCCGCGTTCACGGCTGGAGCATCGCCGAAGCGCAACACGGTCAGGCCACGCTGACGCTCGACCTCGACTACATCACGCAGTGGGAGCAGCCCGTCGACGGCCGCTATACATTCCATGTCGCCCCCGCCACCCTGGTGTTCTTCGAGGTCTTCGGGTTGACCATGACCCTCGATTACGAGGGCTCCGCAGGCGGAGCGTTCGCGATCGAAGGCATCGAACGTGAGGAGCGGGTCAACGCGGCCGGCTACCGCGACTACCTCTACACCATCCGGATCCACGATCCGCCGACGGGATCGATCCAGTTCGAGGGCAACCGGTTTCGTCAGGTGCTGCGCGCATCACCGATTCGCACGACGAACCAGTATCTCGACCCGGCCGTTCGTGCGCCGTTGATCCAGCGCGCCACAGACACATGAGTCACGCCCTCGATCTTCGCAGCCCACGCTGGTCCGAGCTCCGCCACGCGTATGGCGGCGCCGCCGACACACCCGACCGACTGCGGCAGGTGCTCGAAGATCCGCTCCCGAAAGCGGACACGAACGCCGAACCATGGTTCTCGCTCTGGTCCTCGCTGTGTCACCAGGGCGACATCTACCCCGCGTCGTTCGCGGCGGTGCCGCACATCGTTCGGGCGGGGCTCGCGGCCGAACAGCTGTGCGCGTTCGACGTGTTGGCGCTACCCGAGGCCATCGAGACCCAGCGGCTACGTGCAGGGGAAGCTCCACCAGCGGAACTTGCCGAAGCCTACCGTAACGCGATCCAGACTCTGCCGACGCTCGTTGCGCAACAGGCGAGGTTCGATTGGGACGAGACGTTCACGCGCGTTGCGGCTGCCGCGATCGCGGCAGCCAAGGGCCACGCCGATCTCGCCACTGGGATCG
The DNA here is from genome assembly GCA_024743115.1 of bacterium. Lineage (GTDB taxonomy): Bacteria > Planctomycetota > UBA1135 > UBA1135 > UBA2386 > JAGQRA01. The sequence continues at coordinate 32,373 of JANSXC010000019.1, forward strand.
GCGACCTCGACCCACCCACCCTCGCGCGATTCCTGGACGACCACGGGTAGGATGCCCGAGCACGATGCCCCAGGACCCGACGCGATATGCTCCCGTTCATGTGGCAACGGCTGGTCGCACTGCTCCTGTTGGCCGAGTCGGCACTCGTCGCGCAAGAACTGGTCGATCTGCGTTGGCGCGAGACCGCTGACGGTCGGCTCGAGTTCCACACAGGATTGCCGCCCGACGGGCAGCCGGGCGCGGAGTGGGTGCCGATGTTCCCCGATCTGCTGTCCGTCGACGATCTCGCGGGCGACGTCGGGCACCTCGGGGTGGCGCCGCTCATCCCGCTGCTCGTGCACGGATCCGGTGGCGCGGCCGCGATCGACGCGGCTCGACACCGCCTCGACAAGCTCGGGGTTCGCATGGTCGTTGCCGACGGTTGGTTCAGCACTGCCCACAAACCCGACCCACTGCGTGACCTGCTCTACGTGCGCTTCCTGGCCACACACAGCCTGGTGACCGCGGACTTCGCACTGCGTTCGTTCGTCGACGACGAACCGAGCCGGGACCGGTTCGTCCGAGCGGCCGCAGCCGAGGCCTACAACCGCCGGCCCATAGCGAAACGGCACAGCTTCGAGTTGTCGGAGGTCGAGCGACCTGCCGCGGTCGCGCTACGTGGCGCCCTCGAGCGCATGCCGGACGACTGGCGCGCGGTACTCGGCATCAACAGCGCAAACCTGCCGTCGACCGCACCGGCCATGACCGCCTGGCGCCGCTACGTCCTCTCGCTGGGGACCCAAACCGTGCTGGACCAAGGCGGTCACGTCAGCCCGGCCCAGTACGCCGTCATGCACCGCCGCATCAACCAGGCCGGCCAGCTGCCCTACGAAATCGCGGCGCGCCTCGGCAACTGGCGCGTCGACTACGCGCTGTTCGCGCAGCGTGGCGCGTTTCGCCAGCAATGGTGGTTTCAGCTTGGCGGCGAGTTCCAACCGCAGCGCGTCCATGACGGTCTTCAGGAGGCCGAACTCGGCGAGATCACACTCGACGCGGAGGTCTTGTCAGGCCGGGTTGGCGAGTGGCAGTTCCGCCTGACCAGCCAATCGCTCGAAGCCTGGCAAGGTGAGATCGAGGACGTTGGTCGCGGCCAGTCCGTAGCAACGCTTCACGACCGCGCCGGCGAGGGCCAACCACCGGTGTGGGCCATCATCCTGCCCGCCGGCGAAAACGCGGAGCTACCGGTGCTCGCCAACACGACGCTGGAGCTCGGGTTCGACCCACGCCACATGTCGATCTACGCCGCGGGAACGACGCAGACGGAAGTCGACGCCGCCACCCTGTTGGCGAGTTGGAAGAAGTGGCAAGCCGACGCGGTAATCGATCTCGACTCGCAACCACCGAATCACCCAAAGAACACGTGGCGCGACGTGCTCGAAGCCGCGCCCGGCCTCGCCCCGATCCACCGCCGAACCATCACCTGGCGGCAATGTATCCGCAGCGTGCAAGCGGAGCTCGAGGATCGGCAGGTCCGCTGGCGCTGCGACCTCGCGGCAACACCGCTGGTCGATGTCGCGAGCTGGCTCGACCCGGCAGTCGCAGGCGGATTCTGGCTCCGCTGACCCCAGCCGCACGCAGCGTGCCGCGAGCCCGACGCCGCTCTGACGGCAACGGCGATCATGGATTTCCCGGCGGCGGGCGATACTTTCGCCCATCCGGGCCGACCGGCTCGACCGCTCCATGACCGACCCCAACCAACCTTCCGCCGACGGCCCCCGCGTCGGCGTCGTGATGGGCAGCAAGTCCGACTGGCCAACGATGCGTCATGCCGTCGAGGCGCTCGAACAGTTCGGGATCGCCGTCGAACGCGAAGTCGTGTCGGCCCATCGCACGCCCGAACGCCTGCGGGAGTATGCGAGTTCTGCCGTCTCACGCGGCCTGCAGGTCATCATCGCCGGCGCCGGTGGCGCCGCGCATCTGCCCGGCATGCTCGCAGCGTGGACGGTGGTTCCGGTGCTCGGCGTGCCGGTCAAGAGCCGGGCCCTGCATGGCGTCGACTCGCTGCTCTCGATCGTCCAGATGCCCGGCGGCGTCCCCGTGGCGACGTTCGCGATCGGCGACGCCGGCGCCAAGAACGCGGGCCTGTTCGCGGCGCAGATGTTGGCCAACCACGACCCGCACCTCCGCCAGCGCCTGCAGGACTACCGCGACCAGATGGGCCGCGACGCGGCCGCCGGCACGGCTGAGCTGACATGAACCCGAGTCACCAGACACCGCAACCTGGGGCACTCCTCCCCGGCAGCACCCTCGGGGTCCTGGGCGGCGGTCAGCTCGGCCGGATGTTTGCCCTGGCCGCACACCGACTCGGATTCCGGGTCGCGGTCTACTCCGACGATGCAGCGCCGCCCGCGAGCCTCGTGGTCGACCGCCACGTGCGGGCGCCGTACGACGACCTCGACCAGGTAGCGAAGTTCGCGGCCAGCGTCGACGCCGTGACGTTCGAGTTCGAGAACGTTCCAACCGCAACGGCGCAAGCCGCTACTCGCCACGCGCCGGTGCGACCATCCGGTGATCTGCTGCACATGACGCAGCACCGGCTTCGTGAGAAGCGTGGCCTGCGTCGACTCGGGCTGCCGGTCGCCGACTTCGCCGAGATCTCGAGTCCCTCCGACTTCGAGGGCGCCGCTGCAGCGATCCCGGGCAAGGGCATCATGAAGACCGCGGCATGGGGCTACGACGGCAAGGGTCAGCGACGCCTCGCGAACGCCGACGAAATCGAGCCGGCCTGGCGCGAACTCGGCGAGCAACCCACCGTCCTCGAGGCGATCGTCCCGTTCGAGCGCGAGATCTCCGTCGTCGGCGCGCGCGGCGTCGACGGCGAGATCGCGCTCTACGAACCGTTCGAGAACCTGCACGAGAACCAGATCCTCGACACGACGCTGTGGCCTGCGCGAGTCTCGGCGGCGACACGTGCGGCGGCCCACGAGATCACCCGCACGCTCCTGGATGGCATGGCAGTCGTCGGCGTGCTCTGCATCGAGATGTTCGTGCTCCCGAGCGGTGAACTCATCGTCAACGAGATCGCGCCGCGCCCGCACAATTCGGGCCATCTCACGATCGACGCTCACGTCGCGAGTCAGTTCGAACAGCAGGCCCGCGCCGTTGCCGGACTGCCGCTCGGCGCCGTCGACGCAGTCGCCCCAGCCGCAGCGATGGTGAACCTGCTCGGCGACCTGTGGCAGAACGGCGAGCCGGACTGGGCCGCCGCGCTGCGCGAGCCGGGCGTCCGGCTCCACCTCTACGGCAAGGCCGAGGCCCGCCCCGGGCGCAAGATGGGCCACCTCACCGTCATGGGCGATTCCGACGCGGTGGCGGAACGGGCACAGCGGGTCCGGAGCCTGCTGCCGCGGTAGTCAAGCCTCACCGCGACAGCCTGCTGCCGCGGTAGTCAGGCCTCTCCGCGACAGCCCGCTGCCGCGGTAGCCAGGCCTCACCGCGGCAGTCTAGCGCTCGAGCCGACGGGCGGGTCGCACACCGATCGTTTCGCGCCGCGCCTGCATCGCCGCGCCATTGCGTGACGCGCTCTTGGTGTGCACGGCGCGCGTCTTGAAGTCACTGCGACGCAACGCCCGCGCGCCGAGTTCGGGCACCGAACGCAGCGCATCGTCCTTGGTCACCGGCCGGCGATAGACGAACGACGCGAAGTTGTCACGGCACCATTCGCCGACGTTGCCGATCATGTCATGCAGCCCGAACGCGTTCGGCTCGAAGCGCCCGACCGCACATTGGTGGCCGTAGCCGTCCTCGAGGAACGAGTCGGACGGCCACGGCGACTTGAGCCGTGCTGCCGTGGCATCGGCGAGATTGCCGTGGCCCTGCAGCGACTCGGGCTCATCGCCCGTTGGCCAGATCGTCGTGGTGCCCGCCCGCATCGCGTATTCCCACTGCGCCTCGGTCGGCAGCACGAGTCCGTAGTTCGCGAGCAGCTCGGTCGCCGCGTTCCAATCCACGCTCTCCACCGGGTAGCGGCCGGTCACGAGGTGATTGACCAGCACGCTCTGCACACGTCGTTCACTGGGCGTGCCCCCGCCGAGCGCCTGCCATTGCGCCTTGGTGGCTTCGAACTTGGACAGCAGGAACGGCGCCAACTCGACCTCGCGACACGGTCCCGCCGTCGGCTCCGCACGCACGTCATAGTTCGTCGCCTGCGGATCGGAATCCTGGTTGCCGAGCCAGAAGCTGCCGCCGGGCAGCAACACGAAGACGAGGCCGCTCTTGTCCTCGAACTGGAGCTGCCCGTCCGCGTTGCGCACGGGCACGCGCCGGGTCCCGCTCGACTCCCAGTGGTAGAACTCCTGCAACCCGGATTCCGGGTCGGCACCGAGCGGCACGAGGCCCGGCTGCGGCCGCAGCTCCAGGCCCGCGAACCGCGGGTCGGCGGCAACTCCACGCGCCGCGGTTTGCCACAGGAGCGCGTCGTCGCGGCCGATTCGGTCGGCGAGTTCACGCGCACGATCGATGCGGCGCTGCAAGCGCTCGGTAGCACTACCGTAGCCGGCCGTGAACGTGCGGAGCCGCCGCTGCAGCGCCATCAGAGTATCGTGCAGGAACCGATCCTCGCGCTTCTCGAAGGCCCAGGTCTGCCGCCGGGACACGTGTTGCTCATAGTCCTTGCGGCGCTCGACGTACTGCTGCCGGCGAGCCCGCAGCTGCCGCTCGATCTGCGGCCAGTTGGGAACGGGCGGCGGCTCCCGCAGCTGTTCGCCCATGAACTCGATGGCCTCGACGATGCCCTGGAGCACCGGATACTGCGGATGGTTCTCCCGATCCGCGAGCGCATCGGCCGCGGTGTAGTCGAGCGAACGCTCGCGCAGCTTCGCCAGCGCGGCCTCGAGCCGCGGCAGGTCGCGCGCGAGCGGCTCGCCGTGCTGCCGCCGCCACTCGTAGAGCCGTGGCAGCATCCGCGGCCACGCCGGCCGCAACTCCTCGAGCGCCGCCTCGGCGTCGTCGAGGCGACTGCCGATGGCGAGCAAGTGGAACTTCTCGAGGCTCTCCGACGCACTCGTCGCTTCGTCGCGCGCGACACGCTCGAAGTGCAGACTCGTGATCGTCCCCGCCACGAGCGCGACCATGACCACCGCCGCAGCGCTGACCTGCAGCCGGTATCGCCGCAAGAACTTGCGCAGCCGATAGCCGACGGTCGCGGTGCGGGCCGTGACGGCCTCGCCTCGGAGATGGCATTCGACGTCAGCCGCGAGCTCTGCCGGGTTCTGGTAGCGGCGCTCCCGATCCCGAAGCATCGCCGTGAGAACGATCGCGTCGAGATCCCCGCGCAATCGTTGCCGCGTCGAAATCGTCGTCGCCCGCGCACTCGGAGGTGGCGGATCCTCTGCGTACAACGCGAGCATCGTGGCCGGTGTCGGCGAGCGCGTCTCGAGATCGATCGGCAAACGAGCCGCGAGCAACTCGTAGAGCAAGACCCCGAGCGAGTAGACGTCGGACCGCGTATCCGCGGCCGCGGCATCTCCCGCAGCCTGCTCCGGACTCATGTAGATCGGCGAACCGATCACGTTGCCTTCGAGCGTGTCGAAGGCGGCAGCATCGGGGCCGGACGGATCCACGCCCACCGCACCAACGCGCCGATCGAGCGCCTTGGCGATCCCGAAATCGATGACCTTCGGCAGCGCCCGGCCGTCGACCTCGGCCACGAGCACGTTCGAGGGCTTGAGATCGCGATGGATGATCCCGCGATGATGCGCGTGCTGCACGGCGTCACACACCTGCAGGAACAACCGCAGCCGCGCCTCGATGTCGAGCCCCTGATCGCGGCAGTAGGACGTGATCGCCGAGCCAGGCACGAACTCCATGACGAAGTACGGCCGCTGATCGGACGTGACTCCGGCGTCGAACACCTGGGCAATGCCGGGGTGGGTCATCCGGGCCAACGCCTGCCGCTCGGCCTCGAACCGCACGATCGCCCGCCGGGTCGCGGCTCCAGACAACAACAGCTTGATCGCGACCTGACGCTCGACCGGCCGGGTCTGCTGTGCGAGCACGACCAACCCGAAGCCGCCGCGCCCCAGGGGCTCGATGACTCGGTAGTCATCGATCCACTCGGGCACGTCGTCGGCAGCGCGGATCTCGGACCCGCTCGGCGGAAGCGCGAGGGGCGCCATCAATTCCGCACCGCGCAAGAGCCGGGCCGCGAACGCGTGGATCGCGTCGGCCGCCGCTGGCTCGGCAGCCGCGAGTTGGGCCAGCGCGAGCGTCCGCTGCTCGGCGTCGAGGTCGAGGCAGATCTCGACGATCCGCTCCTCGAGGTCCGCGCGCAGCTCACTCATGTGGTCTCGTGCAGCTCTGCGAGCCGCGCGAGCGCGCGACCGAGCAGGAGCCGCGCCGCATGCTCCGAGCGATCGAGCGCCGCGCCGATCTCCGCGAACGACAGCCCCATGATCCGCGACATGGTGATGACTTCCCGGTAGTGCTCGGGCAGTCGATCGAAGGCCCGCTCGAGCGCCTCGGCCTGCTCCTTGCCGATCGCCTCGTGGCTCGGCGACAACCAGCTCGGCTGCGGTAGGTCGGCCCCATCGGACGGCCGTTCACGGTCCGGCGACCGCCGCGCCGCCTGCTGGTAACGATGGCGGTCTCGCACCTTGTTGAGCGCGCTCGTAAACAGCCAACGCAGAAACGGGCCCCGGCCGCGGTATTCGAAGCCTTCACGGATGTCGCCGAGCACCTCGCGGCAGACCGACTGCACGACGTCGACCGTCGCCTCGCGAGCACGGAGCGCCGCCCCCATCTGCAACCGCACATACGCCTGCAGCCGCGGTAGATACTCCACTACGAGCTCGTCGAGCGCCCCCTCGTCCCCCTGCGTCGCAGCGGTGACCAGGGTTTGCGTGCGTTCGGCGACCATACCGCGAGCGTAGCACGGTCCGTCGCCGAGCCCAGGGACGCCATTCGAACCGCGAGTTCCCCCTTGCGCGAGTCCTTATGTCACCGTATGGTGACATATATCCAAGAGGAACCGAAACCCATGACCACTTCTGCTCTACCCCTGCCGGCTGCCGCCGCCCGTCTCGAACTCGAAGTCTCGATCGCCGCTCCCCGTGACCGGGTCTGGCAACTCGTCATCGACCGACCGAACGACTGGTGGATCTCCGAACTGCGCTGCGTCGGCCCCGACTCCACGGTGGCCTTCGAGCCCGGCCCGCGCGCCGGCGCCGCCCTCGTCGAACACAACGCCAATGGCTCGAGCCTGCTCTGGTTCACGATCCTCGCGCTCGAACCGCAACGCAGCCTCAACCTCGCCGGGGCGATCGCGCCGCCGTTCGGAGGGCCATGCCAGGCGTTCCTGTACCTCGAGCTGGCGGATCAGGGTGATGGCACGGTCGTCCGGCTGACCAACTCGCTGCACGGCCACATCACCGAATCCGCCCTCCAGGAGATGCAGGGCGGCTGGCAGATGCTGCTCGAACGCGGCCTGAAAGCCAGGGCCGAAACCGACGCGGCGTGAGTCCGCGATCGCCGCATCGGACCCCACGAGGCCTGAAGCCATGACGCCGAGCACGCCCCCCACTGACGGATCGATCGATCGGATCTGGAAGGCGCTCGCCGATCCGACGCGCCGCGCGATTCTCGACCAGCTCGCGAAGGCAGCGCAGACAACCGGCGACCTCTGCACCTGGTTCGCCGCCCCGGAGCGCGGTGGCCTCGGCCGCACGGGCACGATGAAGCACCTCGGCATCCTGCACGAGGCTGGCCTCGTCGTCGTGCGCCGCGAGGGTCGCACGCGGTGGAACTTCCTCAACCCGGTACCGATCCAGCAGGTCTGCGACCGCTGGGTCAGCCGCCACGTAGCCGGGCTCGCGACCTCGTTGCAACGCCTCAAGACGCTGGCCGAAAACCCCGGAATCGAGCTGCCCCACCCACCGGCCAGGCGCATCGACGACGTGGCCGCAAGGCCGCTCCGCGCGTCCAGGCTGTCGAACGACCACGTTCGCCTGGCCACGATCGACGCCGACCGCGACGCGCCCGAGCTGTTCGCGTGCTCGCACGGCAGCGGCGGTCACGAGGCCATCTGGCAGTACATGGGCTACGGCCCGTTCCGCAACGAGAACGCGATGCGATCCTGGCTCGCGAATTGTGCCGAGTCAACCGACCCGAAGTTCTTCGTCGTGCGCGCACGCACCGCCGGAGCGACGGCCAGGCCCGTCGGCATGGCCGTGTTCCTGGCCATCGATCGCGATCACCGCCGGGTCGAGCTGGGCCATATCTGGTACGGCGCCGCGACCCATCGCACGACGATCAACACCGCCGTGACCTATGCGATGTTGCGGGAAGCGTTCGAACGCGGCTACCGACGCGTCGAATGGAAGTGTGACGCCGAGAATGCGCGCTCGTGCCAGGCGGCTCTGCGACTCGGCTTCGCCTTCGAAGGCATCTTTCGGCAACACATGGTCGTCAAGGAGCGGAATCGCGACACCGCGTGGTTTGCGATGCTCGACTCCGAGTGGCCGGCGGCCCGCGCAGCGCTCGAGGCCTGGCTGAGTTGGCAAGGTGACGACCGCCCGGCGCTCGCGGCCCTCCGCGCCGGTTGACCAGGGCTTTGGCTCGCTGCCCGCAAGCCCGCGAGATGAACCCGAACTCGGCCTACTTGCGCTGATGCTCGGCGGGCACCCACCACCGCTCGGGCCACAACCCGCGCGGCCCGGGCTCCGCGTCCTGGATGTGCTTGTTGAACAGGATGCACGATCGCGGATGGACGAGGAACAGGAACGGCTGCTCGCGATAGACGAGTTCGTGCAGCTCGCGCCAGATTGCGGCCCGCTTGTCGGCGTCGAGCTCTCCCTGGGCCGCTGTTGCGAGCCGGTCGGCTTCGGCGTTCTGCCAGCCACCGTCGTTGTCGGCGCCGGTGCTGTGCACGAAGTCGGTGGGATCACCCCAAGGGCGGAAGGCGCGATTCATCACCACCCCGCTCCACTTGCGCTCGTTGTACTTCGCGACGTAGGACCCGAACGTCAGGGTCTCGACGGTGAGTTCGATCCCGGCCTGCTTGGTCGTATCGCGCAGCAGATCGATCGTGAGATCCATCGGCCCCCCATCGACCGTCGACAGCAGCGACAGGCGCAGCGGCTTGCCGGTGGCGGCATCGAACCCGGCCTCACGCAGCAGTGCCCGCGCCGCCCGCGGATCGAACGGCAGCGCCTCGAGATCCGACGGATAGCCAGCCGAGTCGGGCTTCGCGAATGCAACGGCCGACACGACCCCATCGCCGAAGCGTCGGATGATCGCCTCGCGATCGACGAGCATCGCGAGCGCCCGCCGCACGCGCGGATCCCGCAACTCGGGCAACGCACAGTTCCAGAGCACACCGAGAACCCCGAGCGACTCGTAGTCGTAGACCAACCGCCGATAGCGCGCCGCGAACTCCGCGTTCGACGCCAGGATTGCATCTGCACTCCAGTTGCCGAGCCAGTCGATCTCGCCGGCCTTCAAAGTGCTCGGCACGGCGGCCGAACTTCGAAACAGCAGCCGCGAGCCAGCCAGGTTCCAGGTGCCGGGCTCCGCTAGCCGCCGCCAATGGTGCGGGTTGTTGACCAGCGTCAGGTCCTGGCGCGGTCGCCACGTCGTCGGGCCATCCGCATCGCTGGGCAGCTGCATCGGCCCGGTCCCGGGGCCGCACTCGCGGTCGATTTGCGACAACAGCAGCGCGAACTCGGCGGAGTCGGGTGCGGGCGCCGGCGAGCCAACGGCCTTGGCGAGCTCACGTACCCTGCCGACGAAGAACTCGCGTTTGCAGACCAGCCAACGCTCACCCACGATGCGCACCGACGCGTAGTGCCGATCGCCGAACTCGACCCGCAGTTCGCGATCGGAAACGGCTTCGGCACTGGCCACACGCTGGAAGGCATCACCGAGGAAGCCGAAGCTCAGCTGCCGCGCCGCAGCCAGTTCGTAGCCGAACAAGACGTCCGCCATCGTCACCGGCGAGCCGTCGCTGAAGCGAATGCCATCGCGCAGCCGAAACGTGCAGGACATGCCGTCGGGCGCGGCCTTCCACGACTCTGCCACCGCGCCCCGTAGCTCACCCGTCGTCGGATCGATATCGAGCAGCCCCTCGTGCGTGAACCCGAGCACCAACCGCTGAGCTACCTGCTCGTGACTCGTGAACGGATTGACGTCGGCTGGCTCGGTCGTGACGCCGGCATACACATGACCCTGCGGCCGTGCGCCGGACTGCAGCCCGGAGCGACCGGTCTTGGTGGGGTCGCCACCAGCACCACCGGGCGCCCCGCCGTCGTCAGCGGCGCCGATCGCCGCAACCGCCGCGGAGCCGTCGTCGGTCGCCTGTCCGAGCATCACGGCCACGCCGATGGGCACCGCGATCAACAGCACCAACGCAACGAGCATGAGCGGCAGGGAACGCATGGCCGTCGCATGTTACGGGTTCTGCGCGCCGGGATCAGTCCCGGAGTCCGATGGGTTCCTCCTACCGCGCGAACCAGCAGCTCATCGCGAGCGCGCCCGCGCCGCGTCAGCCCCGCCGCTGCCGCCGCGCGATGCGCTGGCGCCAACGCCGCTTGAGCCAGTCCGTGGCGCCGCAGCGCGCGACGCAGTATCGCAGGCACGCCCCTGCGCGATCCATGAGCCGGCGCGCCGCCGCCAGCATCCGCCCGCGCCAGGCCGGCGCAAAGACATAGACCTGCGCCTGTTCGCACTGCAGGTCACATAGTCGCTGCTTGTAGTCGGCCTCGCCGATCCCGAAGTCGAGATAGCGCGCGGTAGAGTCGCCACAGAGCTGCTCGATGACGCGCTGCAGCAGATAGCCGCCGGGCCGCGCGGCGCCGAACTCGGAATCGAACCCGACATGCTCGAGCCACACGGTGTCACGGAGCAGAAAGCCCGAGCAGAACGCCGCAAATCGGCCATCGAGCCGGAGCACCCAAACCCGTAGTGAGCCCGCCGCCGCCCCCGCGGACCAACGCGCCCGCGCCTCCGCGGTCGGCTGAAAGCCGGCGCCGAGCCCGCGCTGATAGGTGTTCTGCGCCACCGACTCGACTGCCGCCAGCGCAGCATCAACGGCAACCGGATCGCGGTACTCGCACACCTCCACGCCCTCGCCGTACAGCCGTCGAATCTTGTTCTCGTAGCGCCGGAGATCATCGCGGGCCTTCTTCTTGAGCCCCGAACGCCACTCGTCGAACGAATCCGGCAGCGTCATGCGCCAGTTACGCGCGATCTCGGGCGCGCCGTCGCGCCAGCTCCAACCCGGGCGATTCGCGAACACGCGATAGACGTCCGAGTCGACCTCGACGTTGCGCAGCAGAACGGCATCCGCGCCACCGGCGCGCAAAAACTCAGTGACCGCATCGAACAGGGCCGTGGCTCGATCCCACGACAGATCCCCGAGCAAGCCACCGTGCAGGGCCTCGAGCAACGTCAGCGACGACTCGCGCACCACGCGGTAGCCGAGCCGCCAGGGCATCACCGCCGAAACGAGCTGACCGAGGAGCATCGCGACCGGCTCCTCGTCGACGAGCAGTACGAACGCCAGGAGCTGCGCGCCGTCGGTCCGCGCCGAGAGCGCCGCGAGCAGCTGGCCTTCGTCCGACTCGTGATGCCATTGCCGCGCGCGCCAGAACGCACGATACGGCTCGAGTTCGGCCTGGGTTCGGACGACGAGCACGCGGCCCAGGTCGCGATGACCAACGCCTCCCCCCCGACCCTCGTCGCGGGCTCCACCGGACCGGCGCCCCCGGTCGCCAGCCGGATCGCGCAGTCCGGGCGCGCCCCCCGCTTGTCCGGCGGGGGCTACATCCGCGGCAGCGACGGCCGCGGTCGGCCGAGGCTCGCCGATGTCGCGCATGATCGGTTCGGACTATCGTCGCGAACCGATCACCCACTCAGCCGCCGCTGCGAAACGCCGATGCCATTGCGATTCCGCCCACAATCGCCAGCACGCCGAGTCCGTTCTGCACGATCACGTTGCCGGCGAACAACAGCCACCGGCCGTCGGCGAGCAGCACTCGGCCATCGAACGCAAACGTCGAGAACGTCGTGAACGAGCCGAGGAACCCGGCGAACACGCCAGCCTGAACCACCGTGCTCCAGCGCTCGTGCCCGAGCCCGAAGCAGACTCCGAACGCCAGACAGCCGACGAGGTTGACGACGAGCGTGTGCAGCGGGAAGCCGCCAACGAGCCCCCGCAGGCACTCCGTGAGCACGTAGCGGCAGACAGCTCCAACGGCGCCCGCGCAGGCGACCGCAGTGAGTGCGGCGGCGTTCATGGGCGGGAGATTAGCAGGCCGGGGTGTGAGCACCCCGGCCAAAGGGGCGGAGCTCACAGGTCCGCCCTACTCGGACCCGGCCTACTTGTTGGCCGCGACCTTCCTGCCGGTGCTCTTGCTCTTGGAGCGATCGCCTTCGGACAAGTCCCTGAGCGCGAGTGCGCGCAGCGCCTTCTCCTTCTTGACGAGCTTCTCGCGTTCCTTGCTGAGCTTGTCGAGCTGCTTCAGGTACTTCTTGAGCTTGGGCGACTTCAGCCCCTTCTTCTCGATCTCGCGATCGCGACGCACCATGACCTCCTGCTCGAGGCCATCGACGCGATCGTACTGGTCGAGGATCTTGCGCAGCTCCTTGAGCGACTTCTTCGCGTTGCCGTCGTAGCAACGATCGAGGTAGGAGAACATCGTCTCCCACAGCACGCGTTGCGACTGCGTCCCGGAGAGCGGCGTCTTGTGCGTGCCGTCCGGATCCACGAAGAACAGGTGCGGGATCTTCTCGCCCTTCTCCCTCTTGAAGAGGTTGGTGAGCGGGTGGTCCTTCTCGAGGATGTTCGGCGGCAGCTTGACGCAACGGAACCAGTGCGTGAGCAGAACGGTCTGTTCGTTGCTCATCGTCCGGCTCAGCAGCGCGTGGTCCGTGCCCTTGCACTTCTCACACTCGCGCATGATCAGCAGCGGGCGCTTGTCGCTGTCGGTGACGACCTCGTAGGCCTTCTCGATCGGCAGCGCGAAGCGTGACATCGTGCCGGCCGTGCGGCCGTCCGTGTTCTCCTCCTCTTCGGGCTTCCAGACCGGGTGGGTCCAGTCGATCTTGAGGCGCTTCTTCGCGGTCTTCTTGCGGGTGAAGTCCAGCGCGATGCCGCCACCGCCGCCCCTGGGGCCAGCAGCCGCTCCACCGCCAGGCCCGGACGGCCCGCGGGCTCCACCGCCGCCGCCTCCGGCCGACGGACCACCACCACTACCCATACCATCTTGCGGCGACCAACTGGACGCCGAGGGGCCAGCTCATCATTGGGGTGCGGCAGGGCGCGCGAGCACGGCCCCGAGGGCCGCGACCAGAATGGGCAGAACGAGCTTGTGCATCAGACAAACCTCCGCGAGCGGGATTGGGCAGGAGTGGGTCACCGATCCTAGTCGCCGAGCGGCGAGCCGTCGACTGGGTCGGGCAGGATACCTGGGCCGCACCCGACCGCGCCTTGCCGCAGGGGCACGCCCGCTACTTCTTCGGGTAGGTCTTGAGCACCCAGGCCCGCCACGCCTTGTCATAGGACTCGGCATCGAGCTCGAACAACTCGATGAGCAGGCGGCGCGCCGCGGTCTCGATCGTCTTGTGAGGCACCATCGAGTTGGCCACGGGCGGGATCTCTTTGATCTTCCTCACCATGAACGCGAGCTTCTCCGCGTCGTGCTTCGCGAGGTAGTCGACGCGCGACCAGGCCTGCGCGTGGTGGTGGTAGCCCATCTTCGTGAAGTCCTTCCACTCGCACATCTGATCGAACGTGAAGAACACGCCCTCGTGCTGCGCGCGCTTGCGGACCCGCACCGGCCAGGCATTGATCTTCAGCTCGGGGATGGCCTCGGTGTTCAGCAGGCTCACGTTCGCGACACTACTCGGAATGTCGACCGCGAAGTGATGCGCGAGCCCTTCGTCGAGCCACAGCGGCAGGGCGAGATGGAAGCCGCGGAACCCGCTGATCAGGTTGTGCGCGGCCGAGTAGATGATGTGCGAGTGGATCGCCGTGAGGTCGAAGCCCTCGAGCCCTTCCGCCGCGCACGCCGCGACGAGCTGGTGGGTCTTGAGGTGGTACCACCGCATCGCGACATCGGCCTTGGTGTTGCAGAAGCGGTCGAAGTAGCGCGCGAGGTCCGAACGCTTCTCGAACATCAGCACGAGGTACTTGTCTCCCATGCCGAGGTACTTGCCGTTCGTCGGCGGGGCGCCGTTGAAGTCGGCATCCGTGACGCCCATGAACTTCTGGAAGTCGCGATAGAGGTTCTCGAGGCGCCACGCGTAGAGGTGGATCTGCACCCACGGCCCGAACTTCTTCGGCTTGGAGGGGAACTTCGGCAGCTTCTTCCGAACCTCCTTGATCTCCTTCTTGAGGTAGCGCCGCTTCTCGTTCTCTTCCGGCCAAGGCCGGGTCTTCAGGTTGTAGCCAATCTTGAAGTGCTCGGTCTCGATCCACAGGAAGCGCCCCTTACCGAGCACCGCTTCGAGATCATCCGTCGTGCGATAGTCGGCCCACGGAAACGGCCCGTAACCGACGATGCCCGCCTGCTTCATCAGCGCGGGATCGGCCTTGGTATAGGGATCGATCTTCTTCGCCTTGAGGACGTCCTCGTCGTCCTTCGTGGTCTTCTGAGCGGGCGCGAACGCGACGAGGCCCAGGGTCGCGAACAAGAGAGCGAGAGTCTTTTTCATCGGCGATCGGTCGGCGGAGGGGTCAGGCACCGGCTGGCCAACACCAGTGATACCAAAAAAACGAACCCGTGAGACGCCTACGTCACACGGGTTCGTTTTCTCCACGGTCTCGGTTGGGGCCGCGACCGTGACAGGGAGCCCAGAACTCAGTTCTGCGCGCCCACCTCGGCCGGCTTCTCAGCCGCCGCCGCCTTCGGCTGGGCAAGTTCCTTGAGCGCGAGCGCCCGGAGATCCTTCTCCTTCTTGACCAGCTTCTGACGCTCCTTGGCCAGCTTGTCGATCTGCTTCTGGTACTTCTTCAGCTTCTTCGACTTCAGGCCCTTCTTCTCGATCTCGCGATCCATGCGGACCATGACCTCTTGCTCGAGGCCGTCCACGCGATCGTACTGGTCGAGGATCTTGCGAAGCTCCTTGAGGGACTTCTTCGCGTTGCCGTCGTAGCAACGATCGAGATACGCGAACATCGTCTTCCACAGGTCGCGCTGCGACTGGGTGCCCGACAGCGGCGTCTTGTGCGTGCCGTCCGGATCGACGAAGAACAGGTGCGGGACCTTCTCACCCTTCTCGACCTTGAACAGGTTCGTGAGCGGGTGATCCTTCTCGAGGATGTTCGGGCCGAGCTTGACGCAGCGGAACCAACCGGTGAGCAGAACGGTCTGTTCGTTGCTCATCGTGCGACTCAGCAGCGCGTGATCCGTGCCCTTGCACTTCTCACACTCGCGCATGATCAGCAGCGGACGCTTGTCGTTCGAGGTGACGACCTCGTAGGCCTTCTCGACCGGCAGCGCGAACCGCGCCATCGTGCCGACCGTGCGGCCGTCGGAGTTCTCCTCTTCCTCGGGCTTCCAGACCGGGTGGGTCCAGTCGATCTTGAGGCGCTCCTTCGCGGTCTTCTTGCGAGTGAAGTCCAGCGCGATGCCGCCACCGCGGCCGCCGCCACCAGGACCTCCGGCTCCACCGCCAGCGGCTGCGCCACCGGCTCCAGGCTGACTACGCGGCGCCCAACTGGCGCCACCACCACCGCTTCATCATTGCGGCGCCGCGGGGCGCGCGAGCGACAGCCCCATGGCGAGACAAATCAACGGAACAACGAGTTTGTGCAGCACTTGCAAAGTCCTCCGAACGTCTGGGTTTCGCCGCGCGACCGGGCAGGTGGCCGGGAAACCGATATGAGAATGCTACCGAACCCGATCGGCCAGGCAACACGGTCTGCCTGAGTCGGGCCGAACGATTCGACGGCCCGGACCCCAGGAACTGCCCCAACAACGCCAAGATTGGCCAAAAGATCCCTGGCAGTGCGGCTTCCGGCCGCTCACCGCAGATCGGGGGACAAGTCCGCCAATCCCACTTCTGAGCCCTCCAGGAGCGCCGCAGCGCGCTGCATCTCGTTCTGAAGCTGCCGGACATTGCCGGGCCAGGGCGCCGCCGCGAGAGCCGCGGCCGCATCCGGACCGAGGCGAATTTCCCGACCCGTGACCTTCGCGGCCTCAGCCAGAAAGAGCCGCGCCAGCATCACGATGTCACTGCCCCGCTGCCGCAGCGCCGGCGTCTCGACCCGCAGCACGTTGAGCCGGAAGAACAAGTCTTCGCGAAACTTGCCGGCCCGGACCCGCGCCTCGAGATCCTGGTTGGTCGCGGCGATCACCCGGACGTCGATCTTTCTCGTCTTGCTGCCGCCGACGGGCCGCACCTCCCCCTCCTGCAGAACACGAAGCAGCTTGGCCTGGAGCGACAGCGCCATCTCCCCGATCTCGTCGAGGAACAACGTGCCCTTGTGGGCCGCGACGAAGTGCCCGGGGTGATCGGCGATCGCGCCCGTGAACGCGCCCTTCTTGTGGCCGAACAACACGGACTCGAGCAGCGTCGCGGGGATTGCAGCGCAGTTCTCCGCCACGAGCTCACGGTCGTGGCGCTTGCTGAGCGCGTGCAGCGCCTGCGCGACCCGCTCCTTGCCCGTGCCGCTCTCCCCGGTGATCAACACCGGCGCATTGGCCGGACCGAACTTCTCGAGCAACCTGCGCAACGCGAGCATCGGCTGCGAACTGCCGGTCAGCCCGTGCCAATCTTCGACGGCCGGATCGGCCGCCACCTCGGAATCGACCCCGGCCGCGGCCGGGTCCCCATTCGACGCCGCCGCACGTTCGCCGACCAGCCGCTCGATCTCACCGGCGAGCTCGGGCAACAGCTCGGGCGCTTCGTCGGCGACCCGCGCGACGATGCGACCCAGCTCCGCGAAGTAGTCGTCGCGCCGGCTCACCAGCCGTTGTCCTCGAGCAGGTCGAGGCCCGCGTATTCGAGCACGAACTCGCGCTCGCGGCCGTCGTCGAAACGCACGACCGCGCGCGCCGAGATTCCCCGGCCGGCGATGCGCCGCACCTCGCCGTTGCCGTACTCCTGGTGACGCACCCGCACGCCGACGCGGACGTTCGCCATCAACTCCGGGTCCATCGTCACGGTCCAGCCGGTGTCGTGATCGACGTCGTCGTCGACGTCGTACCGCCGCCACGTTGGGGCGTAGTCCGCGATCGTGTCCTTGGGCAGCTCCTTGAAGAAGCGCGACGGGCGCATCGATTCCATACTGCCGGCGACCATGCGCTCGCGGGCATGCGACAGCATTGCGGTCTGGCGCGCGCGGGTGATCGCGACGTAGCACAGCCGGCGCTCTTCTTCGAGCGCATCCGGCTCCTCCATGCTGCGGAAGCTCGGGAACACGCCTTCTTCGAGACCGGCGATGCAGACGTGGTCGAACTCGAGGCCCTTGGCCGCGTGCACGGTCATGAGCTGCACCATGGGCCCGTCGCCCTCCTCGTCCTGCGACGTCAGCAGCGCGACCTTCTGCAGGTAGCCGGCGACCCCGGTCGGCGGCACCTCGTCGGGGTCCGCGAACGGATCGTCGACCGCGCCGTCAGCATCGTCGTCGAACTCGATCGCGTCGCTGACGAGCTCCTTGATGTTGTCCTCGCGTGTGCTGTCCTCGGCATCGCCGTAGCCAGTCGCGTGCTGCACGTAGCCGGAGCCCTTGAGGATCACCTCGAGTGCGGCGTGCACACCGTGCGCCGCAGCCGCCTTCGCGCGCTCCAGCACGTCGGCGAGCTCACCGAGCCCTTTCCGGCCCTTGGCGGCGAGCGGCGCGTGCAGATCCTTCTCACCGACGACCTCACGCAGCGACATACCCTCGCGGAACGCCGCCTGCCGCAGCTTCTCGAGCGAAGTCTTGCCGATCCCGCGCGGCGGCACGTTGATGATGCGCGCCATGCTGACGTCATCGAGCGGATTGACGAGCACTCGCAGGTAGGCCAACAGATCCTTGATCTCGCGCCGCTCGAAGAACGTCTGCCCACCCACGATCGTGTATGGCACACCCGCCGTCTTGAGCGCTTGCTCGAGCGCGCGCGACAGCCAGTGGGCGCGATAGAACACCGCGATCTGATCGAGCTCGACCGCGTCGTCACGCAGCTCCGAGATGCGGTCGATGATGGCCGCAGCCTCCTCGGTCGCCGTCGCGGCGCGGAAGCGCCTGAGCTGATCGCCGTCCGGATTGTCCGTGCGCAAACGCTTGTCGAGTCGTTGCCGATTGTTGGCAATCACGTTCTCGGCCGCGCGCAGGATCGTCGCCGTACTGCGGTAGTTCTGCTCGAGCCGCACGACCGTGCACGGGTCGTAATCGTTCTCGAAGTCGAGGATGTTGCGGACCTCCGCGCCGCGGAACGAATAGATCGACTGGTCCGGATCGCCGACGACGCAGAGGTTGCCCGTCGACACCGAACTCGCGGGCGGGCAGAGCAGCTTGAGCAGGTCGTACTGCACGCGGTTGGTGTCCTGGAACTCGTCGACGAGCACCCAGCGGAAGCGGCGCTGGTACTGCTCCGCGACGTCCGGGAACTCGCGCAGGATCTGCAGGAACAACAGCAGCAGGTCGTCGAAATCCATCGCGCCCTGCTCCTTCATGCGGTCGTGGTACGGCGTCCACAACCGCTGCGTCGCCTGGCCGATGTCGTCGTCCCCGAGCACGGTCTCGTGCGGGGTCAGCGCGGCGTTCTTCAGCCGGCTGATCATGTTGCCGATGGCCGCCGGGCGGATCGACGTCGTGCTGATGCCACTGTCCTGCATCAACTCCTTGATGAGCGAATCGCGATCCTGCGTGTCGTAGATCGAGTAGTCGGACGGATAGCCGAGCTTGCCGCCATCGCGGCGCAGGAAACGGGCGCATGCCGAATGGAACGTCGCGACCCGCACGTAGTCCCCACCGAGTTCGTGCACGCGATGCGCCATCTCGCCCGCGGCCTTGTTGGTGAACGTCATCGCGAGGATCGAACCACTCGGCGTGCCCTCGCGGAGCAGCCGTGCGATGCGGCGCGTCACGACGCGCGTCTTGCCGGAGCCGGCACCCGCGAGCACCATCAGAGGTCCACTGCCGTGCGCGACCGCGGCGGCCTGCTGCTCGTTGAGGTCTGCGAGGATCGGATCGGACATCGGGCGTCGCAGCATAGAGACGGTCGATCCGAGTTAAACCCGGTTGAACGACGCCCGGTGAAACCGCGGCAGTTGATTTCACGGGGAATGAATCCGAAGTGATGGTTCTGGACCGCAACCGCGGCCTCTGCTCCGCTTGCCGAACTCATGGCGAGCGCAGACGCCCCGACGCCAGACGACGACCGCACGGACCAGCCGCCGCCGCTGGGCAGCTGGGCGCGCATGTATCTGCTCGTCGCGGTGCTCGCGATCGGCGTGATGTTCGCGCTCTGGCTCATCGCCGCGACCTACAACATCCGGATGCCGGACTGAGGATCCCGGACTGGGGCCGCCATGAGAACCGTCGACTGGGTCGTCTTCCTGCTGTTCATCGCCTACGTCGTCTGGGACGGCATGCGGCGCGCGTCGACGAGCAAGGATCTCGAAGGCTACTACGCGGGCGGGCGCCAGATTCCATGGTGGGCTGCCGGCCTGTCGATCATGGCGACGCAAGCCAGCGCGATCACGGTGATCGGCACGACCGGCCAGGGTCACGACGGCGGAGTCGGGTTCGTGCAGGTCTACTTCGGCCTGCCGTTCGCGATGATCCTGCTGTGCATCTTCCTGGTGCCGCTCTACCGCAGCCGCGCGATCCTCACGCCGTACGAGTATCTCGAGGAGCGTTTCAGTCCGCTGACCCGCGCGCTCGCCAACCTCGTCTTTCTCGCCTCGCGTTGCCTCGCGCTCGGCGTCGTGATCTACGCGCCATCGGTCGCACTCAGCGCGATGATCGGGATCGAGACGACGACGGCGACGTTCGTGATCGGCACTCTGACGACGATATACACGATGGTCGGCGGCGTCGCGGCCGTGGTGTGGACCGACGTCAAGCAGATGACGGTCATCATTCTGGGCCTGCTGTTCGTCTGCTGGCTCCTGCTCAGCGACCTGTTCACGCATTTCTCATTCGGGCAGATCCTTGATCTCGCCGGCGCGGCCGGGAAGCTCAACGCCGTCGATGTCGTGCCGGCCGCCACCGAGCTCGTGCCGCGAACCCACGCCGCCGTCGAAGCAGCCGCCGAATCGGGCGCCGCAACCCAGCCGAGCTTCTGGGAGAACAAGTACAACCTCTGGTCCGGTGTCCTGGGCGGGTTGTTCCTGCACCTCAGCTACTTCGGCTGCGACCACAGTCAGGCTCAGCGGCTCCTCACCAGCAAGGATGCGCGCAGCAGCCGGCTCAGCCTGCTGCTTTCCGCATTCGCCAAGGTGCCGATGCAGGTGTTCGTGCTCTTCCTCGGCGTGCTAATGTGGCTGTCGTACTCGGTCAACGGCCAACCGCTGCACTTCAAGTCGGTGCACCAGGAACGCGCCACGAGCCCCGAGTTCGCGACCGCCGTGGCGGAGGTCAAGCAGAGCTTCGACCTCGCGATCGTCGAACGGCGCGACCTGATGCTGCGGCTCGCAGCACTGCCTGACGGGCCGACGAGCAACCCGGAGCTACTGCGGGACTACCAGGATGCCGTCGCGGAGGTCGACGCGCTCCGCCGCGACGCGCGGCTCGCCGTGATCCTGCCGGACTCCGAAGGCAAGAAGAAGGACGAGACCGACCGCAACGACATCTTCTGTCGCTTCATCCTCGACCAGCTGCCGCCGATCGTTCTCGGGCTCGTGATCGCGGCGATCTTCGCGGCGGCGATGTCCAGCATCGACTCGGTGCTCAACGCACTCAGCGCAGCAACGATCGTCGACCACTATCGTCGCTGGATACGACCACAGTGCAGCGAGGCCCACGCGCTGCGTGCGGGCCGCTTCGTGACCCTGTTCTGGGGACTCGTCGCGACGCTCATGGCGACGTTCTTCGGCAAGGGCGGCAGCGTGATCGAACTCATCAACCGCGTCGGCTCGTTCTTCTACGGCTCGCTGCTCGGCATCTTCGCGCTCGCGCTGTTCGTGCCCCGCGCCGGTCGGCTCGCCGGACCCGCGGGACTCGTCGCCGGAATGGCCGCCGTGCTCGCGGTGCACTTCACGGTCAAGGTCGAGTTTCTCTGGTACAACGTCATCGGCTGTGTCGCGGTGCTCGTCGTCGGCGGCCTCGTCGCGCTCGTCGAACCGCGCCGCCGGTGAGCGACTCGGTCCGCGCCCGACCCGGCACGCACCAATCAGTACGCGCCGATCGTCAGACGCAGCGCGTTGGAAGCACTGAGCGCGGTGAGTGCTCCCTGCAAGAACTCGCCCTGGACCACCTGATGCTCGAGCCGGATTCCGACGAAGGCTGGATCGGCAGGCACGTTCAGCGCGAAGTCCAGCTCACCTGCGGCCGGCACCGCGAGCACCACCGCGTCAGTCGTCGCGAGGAGGCTGCAGTTCGGCAACCCCGCCGGGTGCACTTGTGCCAGAGGCAGGCTCTGTTGCGCGAGCCCTACGACGATGGCCGCGAGCGCCCCTGACGCGAAACCGGTCGCGTGTGATCGGAACGTCGCCCCGGTCCACGGCAAGTCACTCGCGACGAGGTCGACGGGACCTGCGGTACCGACGCACGTCGTCGGTACCGGAGCCGCGGCCGCCGGACAGTTGGTGACGAGCCGGAACGCTCCCTGCGAGTGGGTCGGCCCGGTGCCAGTGACCGCGCCGACGACCGCGAAGTCGTCGCCACGCCACACCAGATCGTAAGCCGGCGCGGCGGCAACCGACGTCACGGCAGACCACGCGGCACCGTCCCAGCGGGCGATACCGTTGGCCGGTCCACTACCTGCCCACGTGAAGCTTCCCACCACGATGAGATCACCGTTCGGCGCCTCCTCGATGCCATCCACCGCAGCGCTGACTCCCGTCCCGAGCGCCGACCACGAAGTCCCGTCCCACCGCGCGATGTTCGACACCGGATTGCCACCGGCCATCGTGAGGATGCCCCCAACGATGAGATCGCCGTTGGCACACTCCTTCACCGCCAACGGCAACCCGCTGATCCCCGCCCCTAGCGGTTGCCAACTGACGCCATCGAACACCGCAATCCCGAATCTCGGGATCAGCGACTCCCAGGTGAATCCACCGGCGGCGATCAAGCGCCCATCCGACAGGAACGTGAGGCAAACAATCGGTCCGTTGAACAGACCTGGCAGACCGACCCAACTGGCGCCGTCCCAGCGCAGCAGGTTCGCAAGGCCGGTCCCCGGCCGATAGGAATCGCTCACCAACTGGCCATCGGGCTGGATCGCGAGCCGCTGGGGCCGCGTCCCCGGCACCGGCGCCGCGCCCGAGCCGATCGGCTGCCAGGCCGCGCCATCCCAGCGCGCGAGTCCGAGTGCAGTCTGCCCGTTCACGATCGTGAAGTGGCCAACCGCGTACAGGTCGCCGTTCCGCCCAATCTGCAAGTCGGTCACGGTCCCATTGAAGCCGGCACCGAGCCCCTGCCACGTCGTGCCGTCCCACGCCGCAACATGGTTGACGATCTGGCCGCCGGCCCTGCCGAAGTAGCCACCGACCGCAAGGCGACCATCCGACATCACGACTGCCGAGGAGCCAAAGGTCGAACCGGGTCCTGACAGGCCGCCCCCCATCGGGGCGACAGCCAGCCCGCACTGCGCCGCAGCCGCGCTCCCGAACCAGATCAGAACAGCGAACAGAGCGATGCAGCAGCGATGTCTCGTCATGAATCTCCGACGTCCGACTTGGTCCACATGGTAGACAGCCCCCGCACGTTCGGTGACCGGGCGGGGAGCGGAACTCACCTACATTCAGAACGCGCCGACGGTCAGCGTCAGCGCGTTCGAACTGCTGAGCGACACGACGGCACCACGTGACAGCTCACCTTGCAGGAACTGATGCTCGAACTGCACACCGATCAACGCCGCGGCATTCGGCACCAGGACGCGGCTGCTCGCAACGCCCCCGTTCGCGAACGAGAACTCGGTGGTGTCGTCGCTGACGAGCAGGTCGCAGCCCGCGATCCCGGTCGGGTGCAGGCTCGCGAGCGCGACGTTCTGCTGCTGCAGACCGAACACCGCCACCGCCAGGGCGTTCGCAGCGAAGCCGGAACACGTCGCGCGGAACTCGCCACCGAGCCACGGCAGTTCGTCCGTAGCGAGCGTGAGCGCACCCGCCGGGCCGACGCACGCCGTCGACGTCGTCGCGGATCCGGCGCCACACGTGGTCGTAAGTAGCGCCGCACCGCGTGAAGTGGCGCCCCCCAGGCCGAAGAAGAAACCGGCGCACACCAGCTGGCCCGACGACAACCACGCCATGTCGCGGATGCTCGCGCTCGCCCCCGATCCCAACGCGGACCACGCGCCGTCGAACCGCGCCATCAGACTGACGCTCGCGCTGCCGGCTTGCGTGAAGTCACCGGCGGCGAGGATGTCACCAGCTGGCGTGACCACGAGCCCCATCACCGCATTGTTGACGCCGCCGCCGACCGAGCTCCAACTGGCACCGTCCCAGCGTGCGATGCACGTGGCCGGCGCCCCGCCAGCATCACTGAAGTAGCCACCTACGATCAGGTCGCCGTTCGGATGCAGCGCGATCGCATCGACGAAGCGTTGCGGCAAGGTCGAAGTGATCCCGGTCCCGAAGCCGGACCAGCTGCTGCCGTTCCATCGCGCGATCCCGTTTGCCGAGACGTTGCCAACACTCGAGAAGAATCCGCCCGCGACCAGATCACCGTTCGGTAGCACGACGAGCCGGCGGATGACGTGATCGAACGTCGCCGTCGGACCGCCGAGCGCGCTCCAAGTCGAACCGTCCCAACGCATGACCTGACTCGTGTAACTGCCGCCGCCGAGGTTGATGTTGCCGTCACTCACGAGATCGCCGTTCGGCATGACGGCGATGGCCGTGAAGTTGGTGTAGTGACTCGTAACCGGTGCCGTGCCGTTGCCGATCGCATGCCAGGCCGTACCGTCCCAGCGCGCCAGATGCTCGGCGGCGACCCCGCCGGCCGTGCTGAAGTTCCCGCTCGCATAGAGGTCCCCGTTGCTCGCGAACGCGAGGTCGGCGACCCAGTCGTCCATGCCGGTGCCCAACGACTGCCAGCCCGCATCGTCCCAGCGAGCGATTCGGTTACAGGTCACGCCGCCGGCGGTCGTGAAGATGCCCCCGACCACGGCGCCACCGTCGGGCGCGGCAGCCGCGCAGTAGCCGCGCCCGCCGAAGAACCCGCCGCCCGCCAGACCGTTGGCCATCGGCGCTCCGGGGTTGGTGCACTGCCCGGGCAGCGCCGTGGCAGCAGCAAGCGCACCCGCGACAAGAAGGGTGGCAGGAGAGGGTCGTGACGCTCGTTTCATCGTGAATCGAGGGGTCCGGCACGCGCACCCCGTAACACCAGATCTCGAAAAACCGGCTGCAGTGCCCGGACGCGAGATGGCCGAACCTCAGAAGGCACCGACCGTGAGATGCAGTGCATTCGAGCTGCTCAACGACACGACCGCGCCCTGCGAGAGTTCGCCTTGCAGGACCTGGTGCCAGAACTGCAGGCCGAGCAAGGGCACCGCGAACGGCACCCGCACACCGAGCCTCGCCGCCCCGCCCTGGACGGCCATGAACGAGGAGATCTCCGCGTGAACGAGCAGGTCACAGTTGGGCCGCCCGATCGGGTGCACGTGGCGCAGCGGCACCGTGCGCTGCTTCGCCCCGAACACCGCCAGCGCGAGCGCGTTCGGCGCGAACCCAGTGCACGCGACATCGAACGTACTGCCGATCCACGGCAACTCTTCGGCGCGGAGTCGCAGCGCTCCGGCCGGGCCGACGCAGCCCGTCGGCAGCGGCGCGGCGAATGCTGCACAGGAACTGGTGAGCGCCGCGACGCCCGGCGACGTCACGGCCCCCAGTGTCCCGAACTCGCCGCCCGCGATGAGTTCCCCGGTCGGCAGCCACAGCAGATCGGTCACCGTGCCATCGGCGCCGGCTCCGACCGGACGCCAGGTCGCCCCGTCGAAGCGCGCAATCCGGTCGACTCGCGCGGGGCCGGCCTTGGTGAACTCGCCGGCAGCCACGACGTCGCCGTTCGGCGCCAATGCGAGCCCGAGCACCGCGCGGTTGACCCCCGCCTGCATCGCGTGCCAACCCGCACCGTCCCACCGCGCAATGCAGTTGGCCAGCAAGCCACCGGCCGCAGTGAAACTGCCAGCCACGATCAGGTCACCGCTCGGGCGTTCGAGAATCTCGTCGACGTAGCGCGGCCCGACGGTCGCCGCGACACCGGCACCGAGCCCCGACCAGGCCATGCCATCCCAGCGCGCGACACCCGCGGCGGCAACCGCGCCAACCCGCGCGAAGTAGCCACCCGCGACCACGTCACCGTTGGCCAGAACGGTGAGCGTGCGCACCCGGTCGTCGAACACGGCAGTCGCACCGCCGAGTACCGTCCAACTCGAGCCGTCCCATCGCATCACGCTGCTGGCGTGCCCACCGCCCACGAGATCGATGTTGCCATCACTGATCAGGTCGCCGTTCGGCAGCACTGCCACCGCGGTGAACTCGGCCGCGTGACCAAGGACCGGCGGCGTGCCAGCGCCGATCGCATGCCACCCGACACCGTCCCAGCGCGCCAGGTGTTGCGCGGCGATCCCACCGGCCATGGTGAAGCGCCCGCTCGCAAACACATCACCGCCCGGCCCGACCACCAGATCGAGCACCTGCCCATCGAGACCGGCGCCGAGCGCGTGCCAGGCTGTTCCGTCCCAGCGCGCGACCCGGTTCGCGGCCACCCCGCCGGCACTCGTGAACTCCCCGCCCACGACGACGTCGTTATCCCGCAGCCGCACGAGGCACGCAGCACACCCGCCGGCCGAGCCCCCCCGGGCCAGCCCGGTCGCCATCGCCGCACCGGGATTCGCGCACTGACAAGGGGCGAACAGGGCAGTGGCAAGCGCGACGGCGAAAGCCAACAGCACTGTCGAACGAAAACGGAATCGGTTGCACATGGCATCTCCACGAGTCCAGGGGAGCAGGCCGTGACACCGAGAGTCCGCTACCAGCGCCCAAAGGGTGGCGCCGGGCCCATGTCGCCGTAACACGAAATCCGATCGACTTCGGGCCCCATGGCTCCCGCCAGCCGCGCCCGCGCGTAGACTTCTCCAGTCTGCTCCCCGCGCTGCTCCGCCCCGAGTCCCCCATGCCACGCACCTCTCTCGCCGCGCTCGCGGCCACCGTCCTCGCCGGTTCCTTGGCCGCGCAGATCCCGGGCTTCCCGACCTACGCCGACATGGTCACGCAGATGACCAACGCGGCGAACAACAACCCGTCGATCTGCCAGCTCGTCAACATCTCGCAGGTCTATGGCCCTGGTTCTACGCAGGGCAACAACGACATCTACGCCGTCAAGATCTCCGACAACGTCGCCACCAGCGAGGACGAGCCGAGGTTCCTGATCGTCTCGTCGCACCACTCCAACGAGTACGGCACGCCGATCGTCGCGCTCCACGCGATCGATCAGTTCCTAAACAACTACGGTAGCGACCCGCGGATCACGGCGCTCGTGAACGAGTACGAGATCTGGATCGCACCCTGCTGGAACCCGGACGGCTACCCGACGAGTCGCAACAACAACAGCGGCGTCGACCTCAACCGCAACTATCCGTACTCGTGGGCGAGCCCCTGCAACTCGGGGTTGCGCGGTCCGAGTGCGGCTTCGGAGATCGAGACGCAGTCGATGCTCGCGTTCTCGGAGGCCGAGCGGTTCACGAAGGTGCTCGACTACCACAGCTCCGGTCGGGAAGTGCTGTACGGCTACGATCAGGCCTGTGGCAATCACGTATTCGCGAGCTGGATGCTCGCCGAAGCGACCGCACTATCCACGGCCTCCGGCTACGGCGGCCAGACGCGCGGCCCGAGTTCGGACGGCGAGCACTACGAACACCAGATCGGCCACTACAGCAACTACGCGTTCCTGACCGAGATCAGCAACACGCAGTCGCCGTCACGCGCAAGCGCCGACGCCGAGGCTGCGCAGGTCTGGCCGGGCACGCTCTGGATGCTCGAGCGCGCCATTCCGGTCTGGGGCCGCGTGACGGATTCGGTCACGGGCCTGCCCCTCGAAGCGCAGATCACCTACCCGAGCGCGCCGTTCACCAAGGGCGAGCAGAACCGTAGCGACCCGAGCAACGGCCGCTACCACGCGTTCCTACCCGCCGGCCCGCACTCGATCCGGTTCGAGCTGCCTGGCTACCAGCCCGTGCAGATCAACGTCAACGTCACGGCGAACACGAGTCAGCAGTTCGACGTGCAGATGACGCCGCCCGGCCTGTCGTTCTCGTACCCCACCGGCCTGCCGACGTCGGTCGACCCAGCCGGCGGCACGAAGATCCGCGTCGACGTCGCCGCGGCGAACCAGACCCCGGTCACGAACTCGGGTCGCGTCATCGTGCAGTCGCAGAACGGCACGCAGATGCTCGCGATGACCGAACTCGCGCCCAACAGCTACGAGGCGGAGCTGCCCGGCTTCACCTGCGACGATGACGTGACGATCACGTTCGAGGCCGACGACACCAACGCGGCGACGTGGCAGACGATCCCGATCGTGGTGCCGACCGCGACGATGGTCAGCGTCACGTCGAGCAACCCGTTCGAGGTCGCGTCGGGCTGGACCGGCGGCCAGCCGGGCGACACCGCGATCCGCGGCCAATGGAACCGCATGGATCCCCAGCCGACGGCCGCGCAGCCCGGCGACGACCACACGCCGGCCGGCACGCAGTGCTGGGTGACGAACGGCTTCGCCGGCACCTCGATCGGCGCCAACGATATCGACGGTGGATTCACGACACTGATCTCGCCGGCGCTCGACTTCAGCAGCTCTCCCGATGCCTACGTCAGCTACTGGCGCTGGTTCTCCAACAACCAGAACGGTCAGCGCGACGACGACTTCCGCGTCGACATCTCGGGCAACAACGGTGCGACCTGGGTCAACGCCGAGACCGTCGCCGCCAACAGCAACGAGGCCACGGGCGGCTGGTACCAGCACGCGTTCAAGGTCAGTGACTTCGTCACGCCGAGCGCGCAGGTGCGGATCCGTTTCGTCGCCAAGGACGATGCCCCGGGTTCGATCGTCGAGGCCGCCATCGACGACTTCGAGATCTTCACCGTCGACTGTGACGGCGAAGTAGCACGCGGCGGCAGCGGTTGCCCCGACAGCACGAATGCGACGCTGCGCGTTCAGCAGACCGGTTCGACCCACCTCGGCTCGACGTTCGAGATCGCGGTGGAGAGCGGCGTCATGTTGCCGTCGTTCCTGAATGCTGGTTTCGGCGACTCGAACTGGCAGGGGCAGAACCTGCCGGCCCCGATCCCTGGCACGGGCATCCCGGGCTGCAACATCTCGATCGAGGCCGACATCTCGCTCGGCCTGTTGCCGTTCGGCGGCGCCCTGCCGACGACCGTGCCGAACGCCGGTTCGTTCGTCGGGCTGTCGCTGTTCTGGCAGGGCGTGATCTTCGACCCCGCGCTGGCCACGCCCACCACGCTCGCGTCGTCGGACAACCTGCGCACGACGATCGGCAGCTGACCGGGCAGCCCCGCCCACGGGCAAATACCGTGGGCGGGGCCGCGCCGGCCACGGGCAGATACCGTGGCCGTCAAGCGGCTCAGTTCGCTACCGACGCCGCGGCCGCCGGCGCCACCGCGGCCAGCGCCCGCGCGAGATCGGCGACGAGATCTTCGCCGTGCTCGATGCCGACGCTGAGGCGCACGAGCCCGTCGCCGATTCCCGCCGCGGCCCGCACTTGCCGCGTCATCGCCGCATGCGTCATCGTCGCGGGATGCGCGACGAGGCTCTCGACGCCACCGAGCGATTCGGCGAGCGTGAAGTGACGCAGTGCGGCGAGCAGGTCGGGCACGGCCGCGGGATTGCGGAGTTCGAAGCTCACCATGCCGCCGAACCCGCGCTGCTGAGCCCGCGCGAGATCGTGATCGGGATGCCCCGAGAGGCCGGGATAGTGCACGACGTCGACTGCCGGGTGCGACTCGAGCAGCGCCGCGACGGCCGCAGCGTTCTCCTCGTGGACCCGAAGCCGCGCCGCGAGCGTCCGCAGCCCACGCAAGGCCAGCCAGCTGTCGAACGGCGCGCCCGTGATGCCGAGAGCGTTCGCCCACCAGCCGAGGTCTTCGAAGAGCTCCGCGTCACGCGCGACCACCGCCCCACCGACGACGTCGCTGTGGCCGTTGAGGTACTTCGTCGTGCTGTGCACCACGAGGTCGGCGCCGAGGGCGATCGGGTTCTGCAGCGCGGGGGACAAGAACGTGTTGTCCACGGCGAACAGCGCCCCGCTGGCGTGGCACCGTTCGGCGAGATCCGCGAGGTCGACGAGCCGCAGCAGCGGGTTACTCGGGGATTCGGCCCAGACGAGCCGGGGCCGCCGCGCCAGAGCCGCGGCCAACGCCGCCCGATCGCGCTGATCGACGAACACGACCTCGAAGTGCTCCTTCTTCGCCAACGCGTTGACGAGTCGCCACGTCCCGCCGTAGCCGTCGTGCGGCACGACGAGCAGGTCACCCGGTCGCAGCAGTTGCAGCACGAGCGTGACGGCCGCCATGCCGCTGCTGGTGACGACGGCGCCGGCACCGCCCTCGAGTCCCGCGAGTGCCCGCGCGAACTCGTCACGCGTCGGATTGCCGCTGCGCGTGTAGTCGTAGGGTCGCTTCTGGTCGAACCCGTCGAACGCGAAGTTCGCCGACAGGTAGAGCGGCGGACTCACGGCGCGATGCGCCGGATCCGCCGCAATGCCTGCCCGCACCGCGAGCGTCTCCGGACGCGTCTCATGGCGGCCAGTCATCGCAGCACCTCCGCGAGCACGCCAGATACCGCGGCGGTTTCCTTGAGGAAGCCGTCGTGACCGTAGCGCGTCGGAATCACGACGTGTGCCGCGAGCTCCGGCAACGCCCGGGCAACCCGTTCGACATCCGCCGCCGGGACGAGCTGGTCGCTGTCGAATCCGACCAGCGTCGACCGCACGCGAACCGCACGGGGATCGACACGGTGCGCATCGATCGATGCGTTGAGCACGCGGAACTGTTCGGCCGAGACCTGATCGGCGAATGCACGCCCGCGCGCCCGCAGCCAGTCGAACAGGGCGGAGCTCTCGGAGAACCGTTCCGCGAGCTCCGCGGGCGAACGATAGGTCGCCATCGCAAGTGCGCGCGCAAGCTCGACCCCGCGCTGGCCTTCGCCGCCGCGTTGAGCGAGCAGAACGACCTCGCGCTGCAGCCAACGCCAAGCACTGGCCTGCGGATGCGACCGTTCGGCCGCCGCGACTACCGCGAGCTCGCGCACGCGCTCCGGCGCGATCGCGGCGAGCTGCAGCGCGATCATGCCGCCGTAACTCGCGCCGATCAGCGCATGCAGGCGTTCGACTCCGAGGTGATCGAGCACGGCTCGCAGGGCGCGCGCCTGGTCGCCCGTCGACACGAACGGGAACGACTCACCCGGCCCCGGACCGGTCGAACAGCCATGCCCGCCCAGCCAGTCGATCGACAACACGGCGAAGCGGGACGTGTCGACGGCGAGGTCGCGCCCGACGACACCGCGCCACCACGACACGGGCCGACGGTCGGCCGAGATTCCGCCGAGCACCGCCACCACCGGCGCATCACGCGGGCCGTCCAGTTCGTACGCCACCACCGCACCAGGCAACTCTTCGCCGCTCGCGAGGCTGAAGTCCGCGGGCAGATGACAGATCCCGACTCCGGGCGGCAACGTCAGAGCAGCGCTCATCAGCGCACCTCCTCGGAGCAGTGCCGCAACGCGGCGTCGCAGTCTTCGCGCAGCGCGGCGGCCGTGCGTTCGTAGCCGACCGCGAGACCCGTGTGGACACGCAACCCGGCCGGCAAATCGTAGGTGTAGACCACACGATCGGCGGGCGCGGCCAGGGGCGAACCGACCGGCACTTCTTCGAACGCCACCCGCAGTTGCCCACTCGCGAGTCGCCGCGCGACGAGCCGTGTCGTGGCACCACGCACACTCCGCGCCCGAACCTCGTGCGGGTCGAGATCGTAGACGCTCTGCCGCGGAACGCGGACCGGATCTGGCGCCGCAAGCCACCGCTCACCGAATACCGCTCCTTGCACGGCAACCAACTTCGTCGCGGCATCGATGCCTTCGAGATCGAGACTGCGGTCGGGCTCGAGCAGACCGCGGGCGTCGGCCGCCGCGATGCCTTCGTCGATGCTCGCGCCGTTCTCGATCGCCTCGATGATCACGGTCGTCGTCACATTGCCGACGAGTGCGAGCCCGCGGCAGTGCACCCGTAGCTCCGGCAGTTCGCGCACGAGCTGCGCACCGGCACCACCGAGTGTCGCCTGGATGCCGACAGTGCCACGGTTGCTGCCGAGCAGCAGCTCGGGCGCGGCGAGTGCGAGTGCGTTCTTGCCCGCGAGCGCGACGAAGGCACCACCCCGCCGCGCGGCGCGCACGCGACCGAGTGCCGCGAGCGCATCGCTCGGACGCGACGGCGTGGCATCGACCACGAAGTCCGCGGCCGCGAGTTCGATCGCGAGCTCCGTTGAGACCGACTCGGCGCCCGCGAACGTCGCGAGCGGCTCACCCGCGACTTTGTGCGCGCCGATCGCCGCGAGATCGAGCCCTTCGCGATCGAACACGGTCGCGGTCGAATCGGTCACCGCGAGAACGCGAAACGGCGAGCCCGCGAGCCCTGTGAGGAACCGGCGGCCAACGGCCCCGGGCCCGACGAGGTGCAGGGTCCGGCGACCCGGCGACTGGCCCGACGAACGGAACCCAACGGTGTCCGGACCGAGCTTGGATGTGGTGTCGAGCGAAAGGGCGCCCGTAGCGGCAGGAGAGGGGTTCGGTGAACGAACCATGATCAGCAGTTCCTTTCGGGCCCGCACCAGGCTCGTCACGAACAGTGGACGAGCCGCGCCGAACGCCCGACACAGGGGTTCTGCTGCTGGCTCATCTCTCGACCCTTCGGAAAAGGACTGGTCGTGGGAGTTGGCACCTGCGTATCGCTCGCGCGAATCGTGGTTGCCCCAGCGTCGTCGGGCCCGTCCCTCGGCTGGTCTGGATGAGTTGCGCGCTTTCTATCGACGATCGGCCCTGGCTGTCAAGAGGGGTAGTCGGCGTTCTGCCGCGGGACTTGCAGAACCTCGCCAGAATCGGCGCGAGCCTGCCGTCGTCGAATGCTCGCAACACTCGTGAGCCACACGACGCCGGCACCCGCCCGCGTCGCATCGCACACCGACGCCGGGCTGCTCGAAAGTACCGCCTTCGATCTCAACGAGCCGGGCCAGGTAGTCCGCCTCGGCGAGCACCGGCTCGCACCCGCAGCCGTCGTCGCAGGTACGGTGCGCGACGCCGAGAACACCCTGCAACCGGGGATCCGCGTCGAGCTGAGAACGGACAGCTGGTCGCACGAGACGGTCACGGACCGTGCCGGCCGCTACCGGTTCAACGGTGTGCCCTCCGGCGAATACCACATCGACCTGATCGCCGATCAGCGGCCCAAGGAAGCACTGCGGTCGGCCCCGTTCTCGCTCGCCCCCGGAAGGCAGCTCGAGCGGGATCTCGTCCCGCCACAACCCTGACGCCCCGAGGCCGGCGCGGGCGGGTTCCGACGCCGCGGTGTCGCCGGGCGGTTTTTCGCCGACAGGCGAATCTCCTGAAGCGGTTTCCGCATTGGCGGCATTCCCCTTCTTGCCGTGTCAGACGTCACTCTCGATCCACTCGAAGAACTGTTGCGCGAATCCGCATGGATCCGCCAGCTCGCGCGCCGCCTCGTCGAGCCGGGGCACGATGCCGACGACCTCGTGCAGGACGCGTGCCTTGCCGCGATGCAGCATCCGCCGCAGCATCGCGACAACCTGCGCGGCTGGCTGTCGCAGATCCTGCGGAACCTCGTCCGTCAGAAGCGCCGCCAATCGACCCGGCAGAAACGGCGTGAAGAGGATCGCCACGGCCCCGCTGTGCCGACGGCCCCGGCGACGGTCGACCTCATCGAGCGCGCGACGACGCAACGCGCAGTCGTCGACGCTGTGCTCGGTCTCGCCGAGCCCTACCGCACGGCGATCCTGCTGCGCTTCTTCGAAGACCTGCCGCCGCGCGAGATCGCGGCCCGCCAACGGTTGCCCGTCGCGACCGTGAGAACCCACCTGACGCGCGGCCTCGAACGCCTCCGGCAGCGGCTCGACCGGCAAACCGGCAGCCGCGCCGCGTGGATCGCGGCTGTCCTGCCACTGACCCAACCAGCCCTCTCGGCCGCCCTGGCCACGACCGTTCTGATGAAGTCCAAGACCCTCATTGCCGCCACCGTCGCCATCTCGGCGCTCGCGATTACCGCCGCCTCGATCGAATGGAACGCGGCGCCGACCACACCCGTGCCTGCCAACGCCTCGCCGGTGGAGCACCAGAGCGCAAGCGTGGAGGCCACAGGAACGGCGGCCGTCGAAGAGCGCGTCGCCGCCGATCCGGTCACCACGCCATCCGAACCGCCCCCGGCGACACCGACACCGCGCCGCGCGACCGGTCGCACAGTCGATCCCGAGGGCCGCCCGCTGGCCGATCTGGAAGTCGCACTCGCCTCGGACACGACTGGGACGAACTCGGTGCCGGCCGGGGCACCACACACGCGCAGCGACTCGACCGGCGCTTTCGAACTCGCACTCGAGCACTCGGCGAGCGGCCGGATCGTCGCGAGTGACGCGCGGTTCCGGACCGTCATGCACACCCTCGTGCGGCGTTCCCACGTGCCGAAACTCGCGCTCGTCGTCGCCGCACCGGCGACCCAGTTCGCCGGCGTCGTGCGTAGCCACGACGGTCACGCAATTGCTGACGCGACGGTCGCTGTGAACTGGCCGACCGACCTGCTCTCGCGGCTGTCGGACAACAGCGACGCGACCGAGATCGAACAACTGCAGGTCCGAACCGACGCCGACGGCCGGTTCGTGCTGCCCGGCGCCCGGGTTCGCGGTGCCGAACTCCGCACGCACGCGCCGGGCTTCGTGCCCGACCGGCGCCCGCTGCCTCAGTTCGACGAGCGCGGGCTCGAGATCGTGCTGGCGGCGCCGGTCGCAAAGCCCGGTTCAGTGCAAGGGCAGGTCATCGACCCGAACGGCAACCCCGTTGCCGGCGCCCGTGTCGTGCTCGGAGACAAGATGGTCGAGACGGTCGCCGACGGTGGCTTCGTGATCGACGACGCAGCCAACGACCGGACGTTGAGTGCCGCGAGTCAGGGCTATCGCCGCGGTGTGCTCGAACGGCCGGAGGCCGGCTGGCCCGCCTACGTCCTGCTGCCGCTCGGCGGCGAACCGCTGTCCATCCGCGGCCGGGTGGTCGATGCGACCGGTCGTGGCCTGCCCGACATTCAGATCTGGCTGCTCGATGCGACGTTGCACAGCCGCTCCGGCCGCCCTCAGGTCGTCGAGGGCATCACGGCCGGCAACATGGACGTGCAGGCTCTAATCGATCGCGTTCGCAGCGGCGAGATCGACAACCCTCGGCAGGTGTTCCAGCGCACCCCAACGTCGACCTGGCCGTTCGTGTTCACGGACGAGAGCGGTGAGTTCGAAATGCCGGGGCTCGAGGACCGCGCCTACGACCTGCGCGCGATGAACCCGAACACACTGCTCATGGTCGACAGCCGCGGCGTCGCCGCCGGATCGTCGAACGCCCGCATCACCATGCCGCAGGACATGATGTTCGACGCCGTCGCAGGCACGGTCGTCGGGCGCGACGGCCAACCGGTCGCCGGCGTTCGCGTCCGGCTGCAGTGCGACACGGTGAGCATTGCCTCGACCAACCTGCACGGCACCACGACCGACGAGACGACGACCGACGAAGCGGGACGCTTCCGGCTCGAGAACGTGCCCAAGCGCCGCGTCTACCTGCGTGTCGACGGCGAACCCATCCTGCCGATCGAGTTCGGTCGCGGCGCCGAAGGCGGACTGCTCGAGCTCAGCAACGGCGAACCCGAGAACCTGCGTATCGAAGTCGTGCGACGCATGCACATGCAGCTCGAACTGCAGCGCCCCGACCTCGCCGACGGCGTATCCGTGCTGGACGCCCACGGGGCACCGCTGCCGATCAACGTGTTCCGCGGGCGCGGCCGCAGCACGACCCTCCGCCTGCCGCTCGACGGCGGGCGCTCGCCCGTGTTCGTCGTGCCCGATACGGCCGTCACGCTGGTGTTGCAGAAGGGCGAGGACGAGGTCCGCCGCGAGGCCCTCCTGCTGCAGCCCGGCACGGTCAACAAGCTCGTGCTGTAGACCGGCGCCGCGTTGCGGCGCCTGGAGTGCCGTCTACCGCCGGCGCATCAACCGGCGCTTCTTGGCGCGCTCGGCGGCCTGCTGCGCCGCGCTCGGCGCCTCCTTGCCAACGTCGAGGTGCTTGGCGAGGCCGCGCACGGTCGGGAAACGGAAGAGATCGGTGATCTGCAGCTCGACCCCGAGGCGCTGACAGATCTCACGGTGCACTTTGACCGCGAGGATGCTGTGCCCGCCCGAATCGAAGAAGTTGTCCTCGACGCCGACGGCGTCGGTCTCGAGCGACTGCCGCCAGACGGCGAGGATCGCGTCCTCGGTCGAGTTCTTCGCTGCCACGACCGCGCGTGAGCTGCTCGCCTCGGCCGCTTCGGGCGACGGCAGCGCGTTGCGGTCGATCTTCAGGTTCGGCGTGCGCGGCAGATCGGCGAGCTCGACAAAGTGTCCAGGCACCATGAACTCGGGCAGCGCCTCTCGCAGATGCGATCGCAAATCGTCGGCCGCGACCTTGTTGCGCGTCACATAGTAGGCAACGAGCCGCGTCTCGCCCGCGGCGCCGCGAGCCACGACCGCGCACTCGCGAATCGAACCGTGCTGACTCAGGGCCGCTTCGATCTCACCGAGTTCGATCCGGTAGCCACGCACCTTGACCTGATGGTCCGTGCGGCCGAGGTACTCGAGCACGCCATCGTCACGCCAGCGCGCGAGGTCGCCCGTCCGATACATCACTGCCGCGCCATCGTCCGCACCGGCGAAGGGATCGGGCACGAACCGTTCGGCCGTGAGCTCGGGGCGGCGGAAATAGCCGGCCGTTACGCCCGCGCCACCGATCCAAAGCTCGCCCGGCGTGCCGGCCGCCACCGGCTGCCGATGCGCATCGAGCACGTACACGGTCTGGTTGGCCAGCGGCCGACCGATCGGGACCGGATCCTCGTCCGTCACCTGCCACGTCGACGACCAAACCGTCGTCTCGGTCGGGCCGTAGACGTCGTGCAGGACCGGCACGAGGCTCGCGAGATCGCGCGCGAGCGGACCAGGCAGCGCTTCGCCGCCGACGAGCATGTGCTGCAGCTTCGGCAGCGCGGTGCGAGCAGCAGGATCGAGCAGCAGCATCCCGGCCATGGATGGTGTGCACTGGAAGTGGGTCACCCCATGCCGTTCGATCAACTCCGGGATGGTCGCCTCGACCGGGGCATCGCCCCCCGCAGCGGCCATCGACTCCGGACCGGCAGCCGCCGACACCGCGTCACAACGGCGCTTGAGGTCGAGCAGGTGTGGCAGGCTGGCCATGACCTGATCGGTCGGCACCCCGAAGTCGACGAGGCAGGCGATCTCGTCGACCATGAGATCGCGCAGTCGATCGACGAATCGCGTGCATGTCTCGGGCGTGCCGAACAGGCCGCTCGTGCGATAGTAGCGCTCGAACGAGAACTCGAGCAGCGCCTCGAAGTCGGCGGGCGTCAGACCACCGTTGAGCAGCGCGTCCATCTCCCCGGGCTTGTCGACCTTGTTCTTGAACGCGGGGAACGACCACGCGGCCTGTTTGACGAGATCGATGCTGCTACGCAGGTATTCCTTCAACGGGCCGCGCACGATCTCCCGCACGCGGTCGTCATCGTCACCAACGAAGGAGTGCAGCATCAGCGTGACCTTGCCCTCACCGGGGTGACCCGCTGCCTTCCACGCCTGTCGATAGATCGTGAGCTTCTGCGCGAGCTCTTCGACGCTCTGACCGAGCAGGTGCGTCAGCACGTAGGATCCGCTCTCGCCGGCCAGCCGGTAGGTCTCGGGATTGCCGGCGACGGTGACCCAGGTCGGCAGCTCCGACTGAATCGGTCGCGGAAGCGTGCGAATCTCGTGTGACTTGCCGTCGGGCCCTTCGACCGTCAGGGTCTCACCGCGCCAGAGGCGATGCACCTGATCCATCGTGTCGATCATCGCCTGCTTGCGGTCGGCGAAGTTCTCCGGCCGCAGTACGAAGTCACGACCGTGCCACCCTGCGGCGAACGCGATCCCGACGCGACCACGCGACAGGTTGTCGACGAGCGCCCAGTCCTCCGCGATGCGAATCGGGTGATGCAGCGGCGCGACGCACGAGCCCGCGCGGATGTGCACGTTCTTCGTCATCGTCGCGATCGCCGCACTGGCGACCGCCGGGTTGGGGTACAGCCCACCGAACGCGTGGAAGTGCCGCTCGGGCGTCCAGACGGCCTCGAAGCCGTGCTCGTCCGCGAACCGCGCGCCCTCGATGAGCAGCCGATACTTGTCCTCCGCGTGTTCGCCTTCGTCGCTCGCGAAATAGAACATGCTGAAGGTGACGGGCCGCGTCGAGCGCGCCGGCTGCTTGCTCTGCCGTTGCTTGCTCGCCGCGTCCTCGCCGGGGTGCATCACGGTCGTGAAGCCGCGACACAGCGTCCACAGCAGTTCGAGAACGGAGATATCGAACGACAGGCTCGTGACGGCGAGCCAGGTGCCGGCAGGAGACTCGGGCGTGTTACCCAGCACCTGATCCATGCCGACGAAGAAGTTGGCGACGTTGCGATGCCGCACCATCACGCCCTTGGGCCGTCCCGTCGAACCCGAGGTGTAGATCACGTAGGCGAGATCGTCACCGGGCGCCTTGCCAGGATCGCAGTCGCCGTCGACAGGCGGATCGGCGAGTTCGATCTCGGCGCGATCGGCGTCGAGATCGATGCGCGGGCACGCGGCAGGCGGCGCAATGCGGGTCGTCGAAGTGTCGACGACGAGCGCCGCGAGTTCCGCATCGCCGGCCATGAACTGCAAGCGGTCGGCCGGATAACTCGGATCGAGCGGCACGTAGGCCGCGCCACAACGCAACGACGCGACGACGGCGACGACCAGGTCCAGCCCGCGCGACACGCACAACCCGACGCGATCTCCGACCGCGACGCCGCGGCCGCGCAGCCAGCCCGCGAGCCGGCCGCTCTGGCGCCAGAGCTC
This sequence comes from bacterium, assembly GCA_024743115.1. GTDB lineage: Bacteria > Planctomycetota > UBA1135 > UBA1135 > UBA2386 > JAGQRA01. The sequence goes on from JANSXC010000019.1 coordinate 70,671, forward strand.
GGCGAACGTCAACTCCTCGCCGCGGAACTTCAGCGCCGGATGATCGGGCGTCGCCTGCACCTGCGCCGCGATCTGACGATGCACGAACGGCTCGGCGGGCACCGGCGCGGCCGTCGCGTTCCATTCCCGCAGCACGCGTTCGAGTTCGACCTCGTCGAGCACGGGTGTCGCGCGGAGCGGCTGGGCCCCGTCGCTCGCCGCGGCGCGAGCAAAAACGCTGAGCCGATGCCCGAGTGCCTCTGCGCGAGCCGTGGGTAACGCGTTCTGGTCGTAGTGCAGACGGGCATCACCCTGCTCCGAGATCGCGAACACGACCGCGCCCGGCGTGAGTGCGACGGGGGCGGCGCCGAGACAAAGGCGGACGTCGGGCTCGAGGTCCGTGCCGGCCGGCAACCGGTCGGCGCGGCGGTGCGCGACCTCGGCGAGCAGCGGCCCGCGCGAGTTCGCGCGCTCGAGCGCGGCGGCTGCGGCAGCCCGCGCCGCGTCGACCGAACCCGTCTCGTCGAACTCGAACGCGAGCGCTGGATAGGCCACTGCGAACTCGCGCGCGCAATCGACGAGTGCGGCATGCGCCGCCGTGCGCACACCCAGCGTGAACGTCGACAGCGCGCTGTTGCGCGCGAGGAACGTCGCGACGAGCGCGGCGACCGCCGTCACCTCGGCGACGCCGCCGAGATCGAGTGCGAGCTCCGCCTTCTGCACGGGCGCCGTCGTCGGGGCACCTTCCGGCACCGGCAGCGCCGCCCCACGCGCGTCTGCGAGCCAGCCGTCCTCGCCGCGTGCAGCGTGGGTTCCGAGCGTAGTCCACGCCGCCGCGGTGGCCGCGTCACGCGCCGGCAGGACGGCACCCGGCGTGATGCCGAGGTTCGCCAGGCCGGCCGCGTCCAGTTCCGAGTTGTCGAGGCCGCGCGGTCGCAACAGGCGGACTGACGCGTCGCTGCAGGTGACCTCGACATGCCCGGACTCGACCGCGACGACCGTACGAGGCGCCGGGCTTGCACCCGCATCGGCAGCCCGGGACACGACCTCGATGCCCGTGGGCACGAAGGCCCCGGTCCCGCCGCGCACCTTGGCGACCGCGATCGGGTTGGCGTAGCCGCCATGATCGAACGCCCGGACGAGCCGGGACACTTCCGCCGCCGACCGATCGAAGTCGATCACCGCCAGTTCGTCCGGCCGCGCGTGGCGCCCGAAGTACGTCCGCTTGCCGAGATCCTGGGCCGTCGGCGTCACGGCATTGGTCTCGAGTTCGGTCGCGAGCTGCGCGAAACTCGACAGGCCGACCTCGAAGCAGCGCGCATTCAACGTGAACGCCGTGTCCTCAGGCGTGATCGGGAAGCGCTGCTGCACCAGGATCGCACCCGTGTCCGCCGCGGGCTCGATGACGTGCCAGGTGACCGCGTGCTCCCGTTCGCCACCCGCGATCGCCCAGCACGGCGCGTTGAGCCCGGCGTAGCGCGGCAGTGGACCGTCGTGGAAATTCACGGCGAAGTGCCGCGGCAGCGCGAGCACTTCGGGCGGCAGGATCTGCAGCCACGTGATCGCGAACAGCACGTCGATCGCCTCACCTGCGAGCGCGGTCGCCAGATCGGCGGTGCCATCGAGGCATCGCAACGCGTGCTCGGCACAGTAGCGCCGCACCTTGTCCGTGTCGGTCGCCACGGCAACGACGCGATGGCCACGCTCACGCCACGCGTCGAGGCACTGGAGCAGCAGGGTGTCGGACCCGATGAAAACGGCGGCGAGCTTGGCGGACATCAGTGAAGCGATCGGAGCAACCGGGACCCCTCCTTGATACGGTCACCGGCCCACCCGAACCATAGCCACATCGGCCCAATCGCGCCGCGCCAACTCCCCGATGTCATCGCCGACGCGGGCGCGCACTCGGCTGCCGCCGACCTCCTCCGAACCACCGGATTCCGTGAAACCCCGCATGATCGTCACCGCCTGCGTGCTCGCTACGCTCGCCGCCGCGTGGTTCCTGGCACCGAAACTGCATCGCTACGCCTACTGGATCGACCGCAAGACGGCCGCCGAGGTCGATGCGCTCGCCCGCGGCCGCTGGCAGGTCGAACGCCTGCAGGTCGCCGAGGGCGTCGAGCTGGTCGGCCTGGTGCGCAGCCCGACGGCTGCCACGAGCAAGTGGATCCTGTTCGTACCCGGCAACTCGACGGCCCTGCTCCAAGGTTTCCAGGCCGAGCTCGATCGCACGTTGCCCGAGGATGTCGGCATCGTGTTCTTCGCCTACCGCGGATTCGAGGCCTCGGGCGGTTCGCCGAACCCGACCAACCTGCTCGCCGACCTCCATCGGCAATGGCAACTCGTGTGCGCACGCAACGGCGCTACGGAGCCCCCAACGCTGTTCGGCTACTCGCTCGGCAGCGTGCTCGCCGTCCAGCTCGCCGGCGACCTGGCGGCAGCAAACCACCAGGCTCAGGCCAAGCCGCCAAAGCCCGCCCGCGTGGTCCTCGCCGCGGCGGGCGAACGCATCCCGATCATGCCGCACGGCACGTTCGGCCGGTTCCTGCCAAGCGACGTCTACGACGCAACCACCGCGGCTCCCGCGATCGACTGCCCGGTCGTGATCGTGCATGGCACGGCCGACACCGCGCTGCCGATCGCGACGGCTCGCGCGCTGCGCGACCGCATCGGCGAGCGGGCCCAGATGGTCGAGGCCGAGGGCAAGGGCCATACCGACATCTGGGCGGCGGTCAAGGGCGCGGCGTTTTGACCCGCGGCCTGCGGCACGGAGGCGTGCGCGGCCTTAGACTCCGACAATGGTCCGACCCCTGACCGTTCTCGCTGCCCTGCCGCACTTGTTGCCAGGCCTGCTGATCGCCCTGCTGCTGGCAACGCCGCTGACCGCGCAAGATCCGACCGCCGCCAGCAAGGGCGAGGCCGAACTGAACGCGGAGTCCATTGCGAAGCTCCACGAGCTCGCCGACGCCTACGCCAAGGACAAGCAGCACGCGACGGCACTCGCGATGCGGCGCGAGATCCTGCTGCACTACGACGAAGAAGACGAGAAGGCGCGCCAAAAGTGCGGGTTCTCCCGCGTGGGCAACCGCTGGCAACCCGATCCCAATCGACTCGTGATCGACAAGGATCTCACGGGCACGAAGAAGATCCAGCGCAAGCTGAACAAGGAACGCGATCGTTTCCGCAAGACGCAGCTGCGCGGCCATCGCAACGTCGCGAAGCTCTGGACCAAGGCTGGCGACAACGAGAAGGCCGCCGCGCACTGGCGCCGCGTGCTCGCACTCTCGCCCGGTGACAAAACCGCGGCCAAGGCACTCGCACTGGCACAATTCCAGGGCTTCCGCGGCAGCGCGGTCGAACTCGCGCGACTGCGGCGTGCCTGGGCGATCCGCGGCGCCGTCGAATGGATGCACCGCCACGAGTTCCCGGTCGAGAAGATCGAGGGCCGAAAGCAACCGCTGCTCGAGAAGGCCGAGATCGAACACGAAGGCTTCCGCTCGGAGAACTTCGAGATCTGGGGCACGCTCGGCGACCAGCTGCCGCAGATCGCAGCGCACTGCGAGCGCGCGCTGTTCCTCTGCCGCACGGTCTTCGGCGTCAGCCAGGGCCAGCCGTTCGAGCCCCGCGGCTATCGCAGCATGGTGCTCGTGCGCAGCGACAAGGACTACGCGAAGGTGCTCGATCAGTGCGCCGACCAGTTCGACCCCGGGCGACTGCACTTCCTGAAGACGCAGGTCGATCTGTCGTTCCTGAACAGCGACGGCGAGCCGATCCGGTTCATCAAGACCAACGGCACGACGGCGGAGGCGTTCGACCAGAGCGTGCGCGGCGCCGTGCAGGACGCGGTCGGCATCAAGACCGACGGTCTATGGGAAGGTGTCGGCCATGCCGGGTGCGGCATGCTGTTCGGTCGCACGATCACCTTCCTGCTCGAACAGCAGGATGCCCGGACCGTGGCCTCGTGGGCGCGCCAACTGCTGGTGCCCGAGATGGAAGCCTGGATGAAGATCGCCGAGCAGTCGGCCTGGGCCAAGAGCGACACGCGCACGAGCGAACTCGTGCTGATCTCTGCCGCACGCTTTTCGACGGAGCAACGCGTCAAGGCCTGGGCGATCTGCGACTACTTCTTCCACTGGCGCCCCGAGCTGATCTGGGAACTCGACCAGAGCCAGAGCGACGTCGCGAAGACCCCACCCGAGGTCGAACTACAGTTCCAACGGCGCACGCAGATCCCGCTGCCGAAGATCGACTTCGAATGGCGCGAGTACTGGGCGCGTGGCGCGGAGCTGCGCAAGGCGATGCAGGCCGACCCGCTCGGCGAACCGAAGGGGCGCGATCGCAAACTGCGCACCGCCGCACGGGAACTCGTCGACGCCGTCAACGTGCAGCGCGTCGCGGCCAACCGCGGCCCGGTCGGGTTCTACTTCGCCGAGGATTCCGATATCGCCGCGACCCTGCAATACGCAGACAAGCTCGTAAAGGCCGAGCGCGACCAGAAGAAGAAGCCTAAAGAGAAGATCCCACTGCCGACGCCGCCGGCGGCGATCGGCAAGCACGTGCTCTTCTCGCGTCAGGGCACCGCGGTCGCTGCCGTCGCCGAGTGGTGGCAGAACCCCGTCGCGCGAGACGCGATGCTGCACGCGGGCCGCGGACTGCTCGGCGCGAACAAGAACCGCAACGCACTCGTCCTCGACCTCTCCGAGACGATCCAGGCGACGACCCGCGGCAAGCCGTGGACCTGGCCGCGATTCGGCCAGCCAACCGCGACGGGCAAGGCGCGCGTCGGTGATCTCGGGCCTGAAGTGATCGCAGCGCTCGCGGCCAAGGGCAAGGGTGTCGACGACTTCGTCGCGATGCCCTGGTCGCTGCACTTCGGCCGCCGCGTCGAACCCGCCGACCTCGATGCGATCACCGCGACGGTCTACGTCCGCGGTCAGAAGCAGCGCGGCGTTTTCGTCGTGCTGCAGGGCCCGGAGGACTCGGCGGCGAACGGCGCGCACGCCGATGGCTGCGTGACGTTCGTCGGACTCGAGCCGGCTCCCGAGGGTGCCGACGTCGAAGTGACCTGGCGCCTGCCCGAGAAGTTCCTCGCGGGTGACGAGGTCTTCCGGCCGATCGAGTTCACCGCGAAGTAGCGGGCGGCAGCGCCCCGCTCACTCGCGCGTGAGCCGCTCGATCACCCGGTCGCGATACTCCGCCGCCGCGACCGAACCACCGCGCTGTTCGATCAGCAGTCGATAGCGCACCTGGGCCCGGCGCGCCTGCCGCTCCAGCTGCCGTCGCTCGGCGGGGTCCGCGCACGCAGCCAGCAGATCCTCGAGCCGCAGCCACGCCTTGCGCCCCTCGAGCTCGGGCGGCAGGAAGCCGTGGGTCTTCAGCAGGATGTAGCTCGACCGCAGTTCGGGCGCGAGCTCGCGCAGGTCGGGTAGCGCGAGCGGTCGCCCCCGCCCCGGCAGCTCCTCGAACTCGCCGCGGCGCTCGGCCTCGGCGATGCGGCGCTCGACGAGATGGAACCAGGGATCCGCCACCGTCACTTCACCGCGAAGCGAACCTTCGCGCCGCCGCCATCCCAGGTCCATTCGACGGCGATGTCGCCCCCCTTCGGCAGCGGCTCGGCCGGATAGAACACCCAGAGTCCCTCGGCCGATGTGCGACCGATGCGACCCGAACCGGGCACGAGGTAGCCTGCGACCAGGTCGCCCTTCGCCGTAACGCGACACTTCACGTTACCGAGCGCACCGAAGTAGAGATGCGCGCTGATCGGCAGACCGACCTGCTTCTGCCCCTTCCGCCCATTCTTCGCGAGCAGTCGCTCGACCTCCGGACCGAGCAGCGCCACATCGACGGCGCGCGGCATCATCGCCTTGCTGCGACCATCGGACTCGGGCACGGGGAACGTGATGTTCCACGCGGTCTCGGACGGCACCCGCCCGCGGCGCGCGTCGAGGACCATGACGCCGCGCGCAGCGTAGATCCCGACGACGTCGATGTTGCGGTTGAGCAGCGCATCCCGGTAGCCGGGAATCAGCAGCCACCTCGCCATCGCCTTCTTCGGATCCCGCCCGGTCCAGATCACGGCCGTCTGGGCAAACGACCGACCCGCATTCGAGTAACCCGGCTTGCTCGCCAGCTGCGTGTGCTCCCGCGCCGGGCCGCGTTGATCGCGGTTCTTCACCAGGTAGTCCGCGTGCTGCTTGCACGCTCGCGACAGATCCGCCGACCACCCGACGGGTCGCCGACCGAGCTCGGCCCGGGCCCGATTGAACGCCTCGAGCCACTTCGCCGCGTCGCGACTGGTCGCCTCGAGCGGCGTCGAACGGTCCACGATCGCGCGCTTGACCGGCGAGTCCTCGGTCCAGAACCGTCGCCAGCCGTCCTCGAGTGCCCCGAGCGGTCGATGCGCGCGCTCGGCGAACGCCGCGAGCACGTCACCGTCCGTGGTCGCTTCCCGACCGGCATGATCCAAAGTCACGAGCAGCTTCGGATCGCGCCGCAGCAAGTAGTCACAGAACGACCAGGCCTTGATCCGACCATCGGTCGGAAAACTCGCGGCGTCGAGCTGCGGCAGGCGCGCGGCCGGCGTACTCGTGCGCGACCAGGCGATCTCGGTCGCGAGCTGCATCCACGTGTCGATGTCGGGCAAGAGCAGCTTGGCCTTGGTTCGCGAGGCCACCGTGCGCTTCTCCTCGATCTGACCGACCGCGAAGACCAGGTTGCGCCCGAAGAACATCCCCACGACCGCGTGGCCGATGCCGGCGCGCAGCGCGTCGGCCTCGAACGCCGTGTAGTCGTGCACGACCCAGCGCACCGCGAGATCGAACACCGTCTCGATGTGTGGGAAACCAGCCGTGTGGACGCTGCCGATCAACCCCGCCGACGCGTTCTCCGCCAGGAACACCGCATGCGAATGCCCCACGATCGCGACGTTCTTCTCGATGAGTTTGATCCAGGTGTCGCGATCCTTCAGGAACACGAACGTGCGCCGCAGCCGCGAGCCCGGCGCCATACTCAGATGGCCTTCGAACGCCACGTCACAGAATGCCAGCGAGCGTTCGGCCCACGCCGCGGCCTGGGCGAGGATCGCCGGATCCCAGTCACCGTAGACCCTGAAGTTCTCGGTCTTGCAGCCGTGCAGCTCGATCCCGAGCTTGGCGAAGATCGGCAGGTCGGCGGCGATCGCCTCGGCGGAATACTCCTTGGCCACGAGCTCCGTGATCTCGCGATCCATCAACCGCGAGCGCCGCAGGATCCCGAGCTCGGTCGGGCTGCCGATGATGCCCTCGTACTGCTGTAGCCCCGCAACGGCGATGACCTCGGGATCGTTGGGCAGGAACCGCAGCGCGCGGCGGAAGTGGTGTTCGGCCCGGTCGTCGTTGCCGGCCGCGACGAGTTCCTTCGCGACCTCGACATGCGAGCGGCCGATCTTCTTCCGCACGACCTCGAATCGGCGCGCCAGCGTCTTCGCGGCCCCGGCATCCAGGCGGTCGACCGGTGAGTAGTCGAAGTCAGGATCGACGTTCCAGACCTGACCGACGCGAAAGAACCCGAGGGCCTTGCGCGCCTGCTCGTCATCGGCGGAGTACTCACCGATCACCTCGAACCAGATCTCCCGGGCCCTGCGCGAGAACCCGTTCTTCTCACAGAGCACGGCGAACGCGTTGAGCTCCTTGCGGCCGAGGTCGTGAACCGGGATCTCGACGGCGAGCGGCGCTGACGGCGCCCCCTCGCCAGGGGACGCCTTCCCCTGGGCCGGTGCCGCGGCGAAGATCGTGAGCCATGCCAGCAACGCGTTCGCAGTCTTCATCGCGCGCGAGACGATACCGCCTCGCGGCCGCGCTGCTCGCATCGTCCCTGTTGGCGCCTCTCGTTCCGGCCCAGGAACGTCACCTGACCCTGCAGAATCTCGCGCCTCTGCCGCGCCGTGAGATCGCCGCGGTCGTCGTGCCGTTCGCTCGGGGAACGGTGCCGAAGCTGCCGGATCTGCACGTCGAGAACCGCGCAACCGCGTGGCAGCCGTTCGGCGCCCGATGGCCGGATGGTTCGCTGCGCCAGGCGTTGTGCCTGTTCGAGACGCAGCTGGACGCACTCGCCGAGAGCACCGTCAGACTCGTGGCCGGCAAGGGGCCCGAACTGCCGAGCGGTGACTTGCCCCTCGCGCCCGTGGACTTCGAGTTCCTGGTCTACCGCGGCGAGAAGATCGTCCGCGCCGCGCCCGAGCGGGTGCGGGACCTCGAGCACAACGCCATGCGTCGCGTCGAGCTGCGGCGTTGTCGAATCGGCGACACGGGCCTCGTCGCCGAGGTCCTGGTCACGACCTGCCGCGACCAGGCCCACGCGTGGCTCGACGTCGCGCTGTTCTTCTCGGACCCGACGACCCCGCAGATGTCCGTGCGCGTCGACGAGGTCGCGCTCGAGAGCGACGGCCTCGCCGCGGTGTTCCGCCACGCGCCGCTGTTCGACGTGCGACAGCGGATGACGAAGACCGGCAGCCGTACCGTGTTGTTCAACACGGTTGCGATCGGTGATGGCCAGGGCATCCGTCGCACGGGCGTGCTCGTTCCCGGACTCACGGACGACCCGACGATCGACGCCAGCAGTCAGGCCGCGACCGTCGCCCCCGTGCTCGGCGCCACGAGCTGGCGCAGCAGCGGAGCGTTCGGCGCGTTCGGGCACGTGCCGCCATTGCCGACCTGGCTGCAGGGCCCCGCACTCCGGCGTCACCTCGCCGATCGCCACGCCCGCTTCGTGAAGGCGAGCCAGGTCACGTTCGGGCCATTCGCACACGGCCCCATGCAGCAGGCCAAGTACGCGGGCCAGACCGGCGACCAGGAAGACTTCGGCGTCGTCAAGCTGTCACTCGTGGCGGCGTCGGGCATCCCGAGCCAGCTGTTCGAAGCCGAAGCCTCGATGCTCCAGACCGCGTGCCGGCCGGTGCACTTCTACGCCGCCTCGGGCGCGCCGATCGATCCCGCCGATCGTCCGGAGTGGGTCGTCTGGTCCGGCCGCACGCACTGGCACAAGGGTCAGTCGAAGGACCGGCTCGGCAAGCCGCACCCAGAACCGAAGTTCGAGACGCACGGCTGGACCGGCAAGGACCGGCAGCACTGGAGTTCGAACTGCCTCGGCGCCTACGCGCTCCTGACCGGCGCGCACTGGGCCCGCCGCGAACTCGAGCACGAGCTCATCCTGTACCTCGCCGGCCAGACACTCGATCCGGCACTCGCGACGTCCAACTCCGGCGCACCGCGCGGCGCCGGTCGCACGGAGCTCGCGGCGACGTGGATCTGGCTCGCGACGGGTGACGAGCGGTTACTCGAGCGGATGAACGCGCGCATCGACCGGGTCTATCACCGCCAGTGGGCCGGCCGTGACAACCCGACCACGCGCGTGCGGGCGTTCGCGATCAACCACCCCGATGCGCGCATGCTCGCCGGCAAGACGCACTACTGGACCCCGTGGCAGGAGGCGCTCGCGGCCGTCGGCTTCGGCGCCGCCGCGCAGGTCACCCAGAACCCCAGGGCCCGTGAACTCGCCGAGGGCCTGGCGTGCAACCTCGTCCGCCACGGCTGGCTCGTGACGGACAAGGAGTGCATCGTCGCTACGGCGCTGCGCTGGCAGGACGGCCGGCCGCTGTCGGCGACGGAACGCCGCGACCCCGCCGCCGCGCTGTGGTCCTACGGCACAGCGTTCAACGACTGGGCCATCGGCGCGGTGGAGATCGCGCGCGCCACGGCCGAGCGCGCCGACGACGAGAGGCTCGCGCAACTCGCGGCATCGATCCAGCAGCGCGTGCGGAGCGCGCGCCGACGACCGAACGACGGCGGGCTCGATCGACTCACCGAGTGGGACGCAGTGCGCTGGCCACCAAAACGGCCGTAGCAGCCGGAACGTCCGCTACCGGTGCGGCTCCGACGACTCCTGCACCCATTGCAGTCCGGCGAGCCCGTCGATGCTCGCCGCGTTCTTCTTGCGCTGGTAGTCCGCGCTGCCGACCTGCCCCTTGCGATCGCGCCAGGCAGTCATGTCGTCACGCTCGCCCTCGAACGAGTACAGCGGCACGCCGTAGCCGCACGAGTTGCTGACGCGCTCGACCCGCAGCCGGATCACGGTCCGCTCGGCCGCGCGCGAGTCCGGCGCGAAGCGTGCGCGCAAGGCCGCGAACTCCGCATGCTCGGGCTCGATGACCTCTCCGCGACCGTGCAGTCGCAGGATCCTGGCCTGCCCCTCGAACGCACAGAACATGATGCACATCCGCCCGTTCTCGCGCAGGTGCGCGACGGTCTCGATCCCGCTGCCGACGAAGTCGAGGTAGGCGACCGTCTGCTCGTCGAGAATGCGGAACGTATCGAACCCCTTCGGCGAACAGTTCACGTGACCCGCGGCGGCGAGCGGCGCCGTCGCGACGAAGAACATCTTCTGCTGTGAGATCCAGTCCTGCTGCGCCGGAGAGAGCGCGGATGCGACACTGCCCATGGACGAAAGGCTAGCGCGCGACCGGCCGGTCGCCATACGACAAGCGACCACTGGCGGTCAGCTACCGCCCGGTCGGCGACTGGCCGGCAGTTGCAGCCCGAGGCCGCCAGACCGGGAACGTTCGCCCCGATGCCGTGAGCCGACGTGGCGCAGCGTCACCCGTAACGCCCACGATCCAGACGGCCCGGTCCGCGCGCGACGCCCCGTGCTCGAACGCAACGAAGCGGGCATCGGGCGACCAGGTCGGCGGCGCAAACCAGCCATCGACCTCGGCGAGCATGCGCACATCCGAACCGTCCCGCGCCATGCAGCGCAATCGATCGCGCGGCTCACCGCCCTCGATCCACACGATGCGCCGACCATCGGGCGACAGCACCGCGCGCGAATCCGTCGCCACGCTGTGAGTCAGCGCCCGACGGGAGCCGGACACGAGATCGTGCACGACGAGCTCGGAGCGGCCATCGAAACCCGCCGCCAACACCACCTCGTTCGCGGAGAGCAGGAACATGACCTCGCCAGCTCCGATCGGCCGCGTGCGGGCGACGGCCATCGAGGTCGCAGCCTCGAACTCGACGAGGTGGGACTCGATCCGAACGCGGCGCTCCGCCGAGGCGCCAGCCGACACGAACGCCGAGAACGCCAACCGCGTGCCGCACGGTGACCACGCTGGCGCGAGGTCACGGTGGCCGAGCTCGTGGATGCGCGACTGGCCCGTGCCGTCCCGATTCATCAACCACACGCCATCGCCGCCGCGATGAAAGGCCACGTGTCCGCTACCGCCCCGACTGCTAGGCCGATCCGCCGCGGAACGATTGTCGCGTGCGGTCCGCGTCAGGTTGTTGGTTTCGCCCGTCACGGGGTCGACGCACCAGATGTCCCACGCGCCGCCGTCGTGATTCCAGTAGAGCAGCCGCGAACCGTCCCCCAGCCAATGCAGCGGCCGGGCGAAGTCGTTGTCGGGCACGAGCACGCGTTCGTTCCCGGTGTTCACGTCGACGAGCAGAATGCGCCCGCCGTCGTTGCACGCGATCTCGCCACCCGGCATCGACGGCGAGGGCTCGGCCACCGCACGAGAGTTGTCGGACTGGGCTGTGAGAGCCGAGGCGAACGCGAGAATCAGCAGAGGAATCGGTTTCATGGCACACTTCGGACGCTCACGCGAGCGACGATGTTAGCGAATGCCGCCAGGAACCCGCGAGCCTGCACGATGCCCCGAATGCCCGCGCTGCCCGACTCCGAACCGCCCCCTCGCCGCCGCCGCCGGCTGCGGCGTTGCCTGCTGGCCGTCGGCGGACCCGTCGTCGCCTATCTGCTGACGATCGCGATCTTCGGCACCACCTCCACGGTGCGCGGGCCGACGGAACCGCGGGCGCCGACGTCGATCTTCATCCTGCGCGAAGCCCTCCACGTCGGGCTCGTGATTCCCGATGCCGCCGCAGCGCCGAGCTCCTACATCGAGTACGGCTTCGGCGACTGGCAATACTTCGCACTGGCGAACACCGAGTGGTATCGCCTGCCGCCGGCCGTGCTCTGGCCGACGGCGGGAGCGTTGGCGAGACGACGCTTCCGCGCAACGACCCCGGCCGAGCTCCGCGCCCGCGCGCCGCACTACGTCGAGCTCGATGAGGTCCTCGTCGAGGCAGCAGCCGTCACCCGACTCCGCGATCGGCTCACCGCCGAGTTCGCAGCGGGCGAGCCTGAACTCGTGAAGAGCTGGAACCACCGCATGAGCTTCGTGCCGAGCCCCGCCTCCTACTGGTTCGGCAACACGTGCGCCGACGTGGTCGCGAACTGGCTCGCGGAGCTCGACTGCGAAGTGTCGTTCGTCGCCCTACGCGCGAGCCTGCGATCTTCCTGAAACGAACGCGCGCCTCAGGCCGGTCCGCGGCGCGCGCGAAAGGCGAGCTCGCCCGAGGTCAGCCGCACGCGGCCATCCGTAGGTGCGCACTGCTTGTCGACGAACCGGTAACTCGCCGACGGATTCCGCGACGCGCGACCGAAGCGCCGCTGGACCTGCTGCTCGAGCGCCTCGAGTAGCTGGCCGTGGGTCACGATGCCAGCCTCGAGCACGAGGTCCCCGATCGGGCGCCCGCCGCCACCGGGTGGCTGCGGCAGCGCATCGACCTGCTCGTGGGAGCAGAATCCGAGTTCTACGAGCAACTCCCCGAGTCTTTCTTCGCGCGGGCAGCGCGAGCTCGCCGTGCGCTGCAAGATGCCGTTCACGAACTCGAAACGCAGTTCTTCGCCGTCGACGTCGACGTGCAGCACGCCGCTCTTGCGCATACGGCCAAGGAACTGCGCTACCGAGACGAGTGGCATGCTCGAGTTCGTGCCACGCAACGTCGAACCGTCGGCCTGGTCTTCGGACTCGCCGGGCCGGGCGACGCGTGGCGCCGCAGTCGCGGGGCGCGCCGGAGCGGGCGGCCGCGCAGCAGTCGGCGCAACGTTCACCGCGGGCCGCGCCATCCGCTGGGGCTGCGGAGCTGGTGGCTCGTCGATGCTGAGCGGCCCCGTCGCGGGCGCGGGCGCGACCGGCGCGGCGACCCCACCCAGCATGTCGGCGACGGCATCCGCGAGATCCCGCATGCCGCGTTCCAGCTGGGCCAGCCGATCGACGGCATCACCGATGTCGAGCTGCCGCATCGACACCTGCTCGAGCGTCTGTGCGAGGCCGTTCGCAAACGACACGAAGTCGTCGCAGTAGCCGGAGACGAGCGAGTTCGCCGCTGCAGCCGGGAACGTCGGGGCATTCATGGATTTCCCTATCGGCAGTCCCGGGCACGGACTGCAGAGCCCACGCACGACGACGCCATCGCCGCGCTGCCACGGACCCTTCCAGAGCGGCCTGCGCCCCGGCACGGCCGTGCGCGCGGGAAGGCCCGCCGGTCTGACCAGACTCCCGGTCGACCGCCTATGCTCGCCCACATGTCGAGCGCGACTCTTACCGCCATCCTGTTCACCGCGACCCTGACCGTTGCCGCCACCTCGCAGCAGGCGCCCAACCTGCTCCCGCCGCTCGGCAACTGGTCCGTACAGGTCAACCCGGCTCACGTGGTGACCACGGTGACGAACGGCGAGATCACGCTGCAGGCGAACGGCAATCACGTCGCATCTCCGATCACGATCGACGTGCCGTTCACCGTGCCGCACGCCGGCACCTATCTGCTGTGGCTCGACGCGGTGTGGGCCAGCGTGCCCGGCTCGAGCGACCCGTGGGACTGGTCGATTGCCGGCGTCGGCGCCGGGACCTGGAAGCAGTTCGGCGGCACCGGCAGCCGCAATGTCGCCCAATGGATCGTTCGGCTGCCGTCGGGACCGACGACCATGCGGCTGTCGACGACTTCGTTCGGCCTCGGCAACCTCGGCCGCGTGTGGCCAGCGGAACTGCGAGCCGTCGACGGTCCGCAGCTGGTTCCGGATCTCTGCTTCGCCGATCCCGGGGTCGCGGTCTACGCCAGCTTCAACATCCTCAACCGGCAACCGCTCACCAACCCGGTCTATCTGCTCTACACCTCGCGGCAAACGTTGACGACGCCGATCAACTGGACGTTCGGCGATCAGTGGCTCGCGAACCCCCTCTACCTCGGCGCGCTCAACAGCGCCCGGTTCCAGCCCAACACGACGCCGGTCGCCAACGCGCTCCACGGTCTCGTGTTCCGCCCGGCCAGCGCCCCGCAGTGGTGGCAAGTCGTCGAATACGACACCGTCAACCCACTGGCCACGCTTCGGCTCGGCAGCCCGAACCGCACGGCCGCCGGGCACTGAAGGGCCGTGCGCTACTCGATCGGCTCGGCGTAGTCGACGTGGAGCTGGTAGATATCGACGCAGTAGCCGTCCAGCTCGAAGGCCTCGATCTCGAATCGGCCGACGACCTTCATCGGTTCGAAGTTGTAGTCGATCGCCTTGCCCTTCGGCATGACGCAGCGCACGAGGCCGTTGATGTCCGGCGGCTGGCCGTAGCAGCACGCCCACAGCGATTCGACGAGCAGGAACTCGCGCATGTTCTCGACTTCTTCGATCGGCAGCATGAAGCCGAGCATCAGGACCCGCTTGCCGTCGAGATCGCGAACCCTCTGCGGCATTCCTTTCAGCTTGTCCTGATACTTCCAGTTGCTGATCTTCTGGAACGGCAGCACCTGATCGATGCCGGCGATCTTGCCGGTCTCGATCAGCTTGCGAAGTCTCTTCTCGGCTTCGAGCATCGCCTGCGCGCTGCGCATCGCCGCGAGGTCCGCAGGGTCGGTGCCCTTGGGCAGCTCCTTCCCGGCATTTTCTGGCGATGTCTCCGGTTCGGTGCCCGGCTTCGCCGTCACTGCGGGGCCCTTCTGGATCGCGCCCCTCTGGGCCTCACCCTGCGGATCCTGCAGCGCCTTCGCCGCCGCCATGCCAGCCTCTTCGACGCGCGGCTCCCCGCCGTTCTCGAGCACGGAAACCGTGATCGTCGCGGCCAGCCCGAGCAGCAGCACGGCCGCCGCGAGCAACCGCCCGCCCGCGGGGCCGAGCCGCACCCCGACCCGACCCGACTCACGCGAATCCACGGCCGCACGCTCGAGAATGCTCGCCAACCGGTCGGGTGGTGACTCGCCGCCACCCGCCTCGGCGATGGCCTGATCGAACTGCCGCTCAGCGACGTCCTGTTGCGTTTGGTCAGTCATGCACCTGCTCCTGTTCTTCCCGCTGCCGAACGCACTCGCGCAGCGCCTGCCGCGCCCGGCTCAGCAACGACTTCAAGCCGTTGGTTCCGAGCTCGAGCCGACGTGCGATCTCGGCGGACTCGAACCCCTCGACATGATGCCATTCGAGCGCGTCCCGCGACCGTCCGCGCAACTGCTTCATGCAGGCCCGGAGCGAATCGATGCGCTCGTCCTCGATCGCGCCCGGCGACTCGCTCACGAACTCGTCGACCGCATCGCACCAGGACACTTCGAGCGGTCGACTTCGCCGTCGCCGGCGAGCCCCGAGCAACAAGTTGCGGGCGACACCACGCAGGAACGCAGCGGGGCGCCGCACGAGTTCTCGCGCTCCAGAAGTCCCACCCCCTTCGCCCCCACCCAGCCGGCGGGCCGCGAGCACGAACGTCTCCTGCATGAGGTCATCGGCCTCGTGCGCGTCCGCACCGAGCAGCCGCAGATAGCGCCAGATCGGTGCCTGATGGCGCCGGACCAGAGCCGCCAAATCGACCGGCGCGCGATCGACCGGCCCGCGGCCGTCCGAGTCATCGGGCCGCGACATGGCGCTCCTCGCAGCGCGGCGGACGAGGCTGGCTTCTTGCGCAAAAGGCATCGCAGTGCCAGTGCCGGGAGGGGTGGTTCAAGGTGCAGCGATTTGGAGGTTTTCGTCAGCCGAGCCGCCAGCCACCGCCGACGCTACTGCCAAGGCTCGGTCTCGAGGCGCTTCTGCTGCTTCTTGAAGATGCGCCGGAACGTCGACGCCTGGCCCTTCCCGGTCGTCGCCGCACGCAGGTAGTCGAGAAACTGCGCCCTCAGCGCCGCGTCGCGATGCTCGTAGAGGAACCGGAAGAGCGCCCAGGCCTGCGCGTATTTGACCTGCTGCTTGGACGACGCCATGAAGTCGCCGGCCTTGAGATTCAGCAGTCGGTGCACGCCATAGAGCTTCTTGTCCCTCGTCGCCTGCAACAACGTGCGGCGATGCACCGCAATGTTGCTCGCCGGCCCGAGTGAGGCCTTGCCCTTGCCGGGAGTGCGCACGCGCCCCTCCATGTACTCGGCCCAACCTTCGTCGAGCCACGCCGGCAACGTGCCACGACTCTTCGTCGCCCGCACGAAGAAGAAGTGCAGCAAGAGATGCGTACCTTCGTGCACCAGCGCGAAGGGCCGGCCGCGCTCGACGACGGTGAACAGCGCGAGATCGGACACGGAGAAGTAGGCCCCGACGTTGGAACCCTGTCCGGGCATCTGCCGGCGCTCGCGATAGAGCCGCACCGACATCGGCTCCACGATCTCGAGCAAACCGAGTTCCTCGCCGAAGACCTCGTGGAAGATCCAGTAGAGCTGCTCGAGTTCCATCAAGGTGTCGAGCGCCATTCGCAGGCCTGCCGCACACTGGATCTCGAAGTGTTCGGACCGCAGCCGCCACGCGTCATCGAAGTCCTCGCCCAGCGCGTCCGCCTTGGCGAACGGCACCCACTTGCCATCGATCTCGACGTGGAACTTCTTGCCGCGCTTCTTGTTCCCGAGCAGTTCATGGATCGCGGCATCGCCCGGGCGCTGTAGCAACGCGTACCAGCGCAGCAACCGCGCTTCGTGCACCAGGCCCGAGTTCTCCGCCGCGGTCGCGAGTTCGAGCAGCCGGCCGACGTCATCAGCCGGCGTGTCCTGCCAGGCCGTCATCAGACTCCTGTGCTTGGCGGCGACACTCGTGACCGACCGCACCTTCTCGCGGCTGAACGAACGATCACGAGAACCGACGCGCAGGATCACGGTGTTCTCGTCGGCGCGCAGCACGCGGCCACGCAGCTGCTTACCGCTCGTGAGCACGACCGTGTCGCGCGCCGCGACAGACTGCGCCGCCGCTGCGGCGAGCGGGATCAGCGCCAGGAGAATCGCCGCGATGCACCGCGCGATCGCTCGCATCGCGCAAACTCTGGTCGGTGAGGTCGACACCCTGCCGAGTCTACCCGACTCACGTGTGCTATCGTGGCAACCATGACCGATCCGAGGATCGATCCGCAGCCGCAGCCGCTCAGCCGCCAGCCGAGCAGCCGGCCGCTGCGCCCGCAGGGCTACAACACCCCCGTCAGCGGCCCCATGCGGCGGCGGCACCGCCGTCACTTCACCCGTCAAAGCGCAATCGGCTTCCTGCTCATGGCCCCCGTGCTCGTGGTGATCTTCTACTTCTGGGGCGTCGGCATCGGCATGTTCGACAGCTGGCGCGACTGACCGTCCACCTCGTCGCGGCTCTTGCGCTGAACGACCGGACCCGCAACGCTGCTCGCGTTGCCATGATCGAACTTGCCGAGATCTGCCGAATCGGTTCCGCCTACCTGAAGACCGGGAAACGGGACGGCCGCAAACTCATCGCGGCGGTCGAACTCTTCCGCAGTCCGGACGCACCATCGATCGACGATCTCGTAGCCGCCGTCGGCGCCACCGAGGGCTGCGTCGACGGCTGGCTGCAGTGGTCCGACGACAAGAAGTGGTCGCCGTCGTGGTACTTCTCGGACTACGGCGAGAACATGTTCGTCGTCGGCCTGGCGGCCGGCGAAGACTCGCACGAACACGTGTTCGACGACCCGACGGTGGCCTGCGCCCATTTCATCGTGAAGGACATCGAGGACTACGGCCGCATCCTGGACGCCCGCCGCAAGAGCTCGTGACGTCACGGCTGCCAGTGCGTTACACTTCGGGCATGAAGAGAACCGTTCTCGGCAGTTTCCTCGTGCTCAGCCTGTTCGCGGGCTGCGGCGGCTCATCGTCCGGTGGCTGATGAGGCACCAAGAACGCCGCGGTCGCGGCGGACAAATGTGTCATGACTGGCAAGGCCCTCGGTGAAGACGCCATCCGGCGGGACCACGACGGTGCCAGCGTCGGCTTCTGCTCCGCAGAATGCGCGACGAAGTGGGACGCGATGACGCCGGAAGAGCGCACCGCGAAGGTCGGCGGCAAGTAGTCCGCCGCCGATCAGAACTCAGCCTCCCGCGCCGATCCGCGGACGACGGTCAGTCGGCCAGGTCCGTGCGCGCGCCCGGTTCGACGATCATGCTCGCGCGACCGACGATCAACGGATCGGTCTGCCCGATCCGCGCGACATCCCGGCCGGCGTAGGGCATCCGGCGAAGCAGGTAGCGCATCGCGTTGAGGCGCGCGCGCTTCTTGCAGTCGGACTTGACGACGATCCAGGGCGAGTCCGCCGTATCGGTGTGGAAGAACATCGCCTCCTTGGCCTCCGTGTAGTCATCCCACTTGTCGAGCGATGCCTTGTCGACCGGTGAGAGCTTCCACTGCTTCAACGGATGCGCCTCGCGCGCCTTGAACCGCCGCCGCTGTTCATCGCGGCTCACCGAGAACCAGAACTTGATGAGACGCGTGCCACTGCGCACGAGGTGCCGCTCGAACTCCGGGCACTGCCGCATGAACTCGCCGTACTGATCGTTGTCGCAGAAGCTCATGACCCGCTCGACCCCGGCCCGGTTGTACCAGGAGCGGTCGAACAGCGCGATCTCGCCGGCCGTCGGCAAGTGACGCACGTAGCGCTGGAAGTACCACTGACCAAGCTCGGCGTCCGTCGGCTTCTCGAGCGCAACGACCCGCGCGCCACGCGGATTCAGGTGCTCCATGAAGCGCTTGATCGTCCCACCCTTGCCGGCTGCGTCACGCCCTTCGAAGAGGATCACGAGCCGCTCGCCGGACTCCTTGACCCAGGCCTGCAGCTTGAGAAGTTCGACCTGGAGCTGGTACTTCTCCGCCTCGTAGCGACGGCGCGACAGCTTGTTCGCGTACGGGTACCCGCCATCCCGCCAGCCCTCGGCGAGCTCGTCGTCGGGATGAACCTTGCCATCGCCCTTCGGCCGTCGCGCCCGCAGAGCCTGCTCGATCAACTCGACGTCCTCCGTCGAAGCGTCATTGAGCAGACTGTCCAGCTTGCGTCGCACACGCTCGGGACCCGCCTTGCGGTTCTGTCGCGCCACGTCCTGCAGAGCGACGGTCTGCGAGCGGACGGCGCTCGCCGTCGCGTTGAGCACGGCGCGTTCGCCATGCGCTGCTTCGGTGGTCACCGGACTGCCGTTGATGGGTTCGATGATGTCGCGGAGCTCTTCCGCGATCTTCGAGCCGACCTCGCCGTTCGGGGCTTCGGTCGACTTCTTCTTCTTCTTTTTGCCTGTGGATTTCTTCGTCATCGCGTTCCCCTCAAGCGACCACGCGCACTACCGCCGCGCAACCTCCTTGCCGATGTAATCGACACCTCGAAACGCTCACGCGCAGCGTAAATCGGCCCGGTTGATCGCGAAGGAATCAGCGACCGCTGCAAGCCCCAGCCAGAGTGCGCAGTGTTACTGCCAGAACACCGCACATCGGCCCACCGCGCACGCAGGAGTCGAGGCGTTCGAGGTCAGTCACGCCCAGGCACGATCAGGTACTTCTCGAGCGGCGGCAGCCCCAGTGCGGTGCGCGCTGCGTTCGTCTTCGCGAGATCCTCGATCTCCGGCGGCAGCACCTTGCCGCTCTTGGGGTCGAAGCGGTGACACGTACCGTAGAGCTGGCGTCGACCGGCATGCTGCGCCTTGCGATCGCTCAGTGCAGCGAACTCCTTCGCCGGCATCCGCCCGGCCTTCGCCTCGACTTCGAGCACGCTTCGCACCGCATCGAACTGCTCGAGCCGCGCGTGAATCAAGACCGGTAACGGCGAGGGCGCGTCGAGCTCGAGCCGATCGGGATCGGGATAACCGAACGCTCGCACCCAACGCATCAGGTGATCGAAGTTCTCCCGGTCGAGCACGCCCTGTTTCGCCATCAGCGCACCGCGCTGGGCCTTCGGCAACTCGATACCCTCGCGCCAGCGTCGCTTCGCCTCCGCGAGATGCGCTGCATCGTCGAGCGCCTCGAGCCGTGCCAGCTCTTTCGGATCCGTCGTGCCCCAGGACACCGGTGTGCGATGCAACTGATCCAGTCGCATCATCTCGCGCAAGCCGGCCGCCAGTTCGGCACGTTCGATGAGGCTGGGCTGGCGCACGGCCGGCGCATCCGCGGCGCGATTCGCAGCGGCGGCCGACACCGCCCCTGGCGACGAGCCCTGGGCCTTGGCAGCAGCCGACAGCAACAGGGCCCCGGCGAGCAGCAGATGTGGAGACAGAACGGTGGCGTGGTTCATCAGTCGATCCTTCGATTCAGGAGTTCAGGCGATTGGGTGAGGACGCAGAAAGCGTCACAACGTGATCCCCTTCGTCGCACCACCGGTGACGACCAGGGGCACACGTTCGACATCGCGCTCGCCCTTGCGCACAACGAGCACGTAGTGCCCAAGGGGAACGCGGAAGACCGGAGAACGCTCGCCCTCGAACGAACCGGTCGCGATCTGAAAGGCCCCGCCGCCGTCGATCTGCTGAAGCATCACGGGTGCACCATCCCGCCGCTCCAGTGCGAATCGGTCGACCGCGGCCGACCGCGAGCTCCGGCGCACGTAGAAGCTCCCCAGCACAGGGAGTTCGACGGTCAGTTCGACGGCAAGTTCGCTGGAATCTGCAACCTGACTCAACGGCGCGCCCCAGACGCCGTAGTCGCCACCCGCGAACACCTGCAACTCACAGTCGCCGGGCACGGACTGCGAGAACGCGAACCGACCTTCGGCATCCGTGAGCGTCCGCGGACCGGCGACGCGATGGCCTTCGACCTGCCGCAGCAGCCGCACGCTCGCCGACCTCACGGGCTCGCCGTCAGAACTCCTGACCTGACCGGCAACCTGAACCGTACCGAACGGGTCCGGCAACCTGATCGTGAGACCCGTCGAGCCAGCCTCGAACGGCCCTGCCACGACAGCGCGCAGTTGGTCGGGGACGACGACCACGAGGCGGTACGGTCGCGCCAGCAGGCCACGCCAGCGGAAGCGGCCGTCGCCAGCCGTCTCGACCGGGCCGTCATGGCCGCCGCAGAACTCTTCGAGGCTCGCGACCGTGAGCATGGCGGAACCGTCCGTCGGCAGGAAACCCATCGCGGTCGGATCCGCGAGCAGGACGCGCGCATTCGCAACCGGTCGGCCCCGGCGGTCGAGCACGCGACCCGAGAGTTCGTGAGAACGCGCCGCGAGCGTGAGATTCAGCGTACGCGGCCAACCGCCACGAGGCCTCGCGAACTGTTGCGCCGCGACTCCCGGGACAGCGACCCAGAGCGTGCCACGGTGCTCGGCCGCCGCGATGTCGAGTCGGAACCGGCCGGAGCGCTCGGTCCACGCGGCTACGTGATCCATCGACACGGCGGCATCGGCCAGTGGCAGACCCGCGGCGTCTCGCACCGTCCCCTGCAGCCACGTCGAGTCGTTTCGCCGGGCCTGCATCGAACATTCGACGACGGCCGGGCCATGCGACTGCACGCCGAAGCTCCCGGTCTCGAAGTCCCAGGCCGTGACGCGCAGGACGGCATCCGGCAGCGCAGGGACGGCCGGGAACACGAACGCGCCACGATCGTCACTGGTCGTCGTCCACGAAGTCGTCGAGACCTGATCGACGGGCACGTCGACGAGCGTACGAAGATCACGACTGGAGCGATACTCGATCTGCGCTGCGGCGACGGGCGTACCACCGGGCCCGACGACCGTGCCCTCGACGCGCCGACGTTGCCCGACGACCAGTCGAACCGTCGTCGCGCTGCGATACGGAAACGCCGTCCCCGCGAGGACGGTCAGCCACTCGTCGGCGGCGCTGACGACGCGCCGGGTTGCGGCCGGCTGTTCGTACGTGACGCGACCGTGAACATCCGTCCGACCGACGATCGTGCCCGTATCGACCGCAGTGACGCTCGACGCGGACGGCGGCCAGGAACGCGGCGCGGTGACCGCGACCGGAATCGCGGCAACCGGTCCGCCCATCGTGTCGAGCGCCGTTACCTCGACGCGAATCGTCGGCGCCGGCGCGCTCTGGTTCGCGCCCGGCTCGGCCGCAGGAACGATGGCTTCGCGCAGCGCGACGTCACCGCGCCCGTCGCGTGTCGCCGAAACCGCGGGCGCGGCTGCCGCACGCGCCTCTTCGCGCGGCACCGTGGTCGTGCCACCCCACCGCGATCCCCACACCGCCAGGCCCACGGCGAGGACCACGCCGGCCGCGGCGAGTCCCGGCCAGAGCAGGGTCGACGCCGCGCCGCCGACCGGCGCCGTCGGCGCCGCACCGCGGCGGCGGAGTTCCATCATCGCGAGCGGCACGAGCGCGCGCAGGTAGCTGCGACCGTCGTCCGATTCCCCGAGCGCGGCCGGCAACCGCTCGCGCAGACGTTCGAGGCCGCGACGCAACCGTGTCTTGACGGTCGCCAGCGGCAACCCTTCGAGATCGGCGATCGCCTGCGGACCGAGATCATCGAAGTAGCGCCGCAGCAGCGTCGTGCGGTAGGGCTCGTCGAGCGCGAGCACGGCCTCGACCACCGCGCGCTGCGTGCTCGCGCGTTCGACGATCTCGTCGGATGCCATCGCATTCGCAGGACTCTGCAACCGGTTCTCGCGCTTGCCGCGCCGGCGCTCGGCTCGCCGCGCCATGCGCACCTGATTGCGAACGATGCCGCCAAGCCAACGCCGCAAACCACCGCCATTGTCACCGCGTGCGTCCGCCGGTGCTGGCTGCCGAAACGCCGCGAGCATCGCCTCCTGACTCACGTCTTCCGCCAGTGCCGCGTCGACGCAGATCCGATGCGCGAGACGCTGCACCCAGGACAGGTGCTCGAGGACGGCTTCGTGATCGGGGGAGTTCATGGCGTTCACCCCTACCATTGCCGAGCCCGGCACCGAGGATTCACGCAACGGCAGAAACTTTTCGTGCGCGCGCCGACCACGACCCGAGGTCACGGCTATCGTTCCCATCGAGGTTCAGAACCATGCAGATGCTACCGACCGTCGCGACGCTGCTCTGCGCGACGATCCTCACAGCCCAGCAGCAGGCGGGTGAGTCGAGCCCGCCCACACCAGCGCAACCGAAAGCCACCACCGCGGGCAGCGCCAAAGCGGGCGCGAGCCGCGCAACCGGCGGCGGCAACCTGCGCGCGCTGCTGAGCGGCAGTGCGGCGGGCAAACCCGAAGCCGGCGTCGACGGCGAACTACAGAACCTGAAACGCAGCTACATGCAGGCGCTCGTGCAGCATCACCGTGACCGCCTGGCGGCGATGCGCAAGCAGGGCCAGCAACCCAAGACCTTCTCGATCGGACCGGCGCCAACGGTCATCGCGCAGATGGCACCGCGCTTCCTGGCGGCCGCGAAGAAGTACGAGGGCAAGGACGACGCGATGCCGTTCCTCGAATGGTGCCTGCTGACCGACCCGACCCCAGACAACCCGACGGCGACCAAGGCGCTCGCGGCGTTCTTCACCGAACCGCTCGCGGGCCCCAAGTGTGCCGCGGCGGTCGCGAGATTCGCACGACTGCAGAAGATCCTCGGCAAGGAGTTCGACGCCACGATCGCCCGCGTGCTCGAACTGTCGAGGAGCGATGAGGTGACGGCGGCCGCACTCGTTGCTCGTGCCCGTGCAATGAAGGGCACCGACAAGGCAAAGGCTCTCGCCGACTTCGATCGCGCGCTCGAGCTCGCACCTGAGGCGAGTTTCGCCGGCGCCGTGCGCGGTGAACGCAACGGGCTGACGATCCTCGCCGTGGGCCAACCCGCACCGGAGATCGCGGCCGAGGATCTCGACGGCGTGCCGTTCAGGCTCTCCGACTATCGCGGTAAGGCCGTCATGCTGAGCTTCTGGGGCGATTGGTGAGGCCCTTGCCGGGGCATGTACCCGCACGAGCGGTCGCTCGTGAAAGAACTTGCAGACTCGCCGTTCGCGTTGATCGGCGTCAACAGTGACAAGGACCGCACGAAAATCCGGAAGATCGTCCGTGAGAAGAACCTCAACTGGCGCAGCTTCTGGAACGGCCCCGATGGCAGCCGCGGACCGATCGCCACACAGTGGAACGTTCGCGGCTGGCCGACCGTCGTGCTGATCGACCACAAGGGCATCATCCGCTTCCGCGGCCATCGTCCGAACGACGAGCTGCTGCACCGACTCGTCGAAGAGGCCAAGACGTTCTAACCCAGCGCAGACTTGTCGACGAACAGCGTCGCAACGACGACCGCGTGTAGCACGCAGCCGAGCCAGAACGCAACTCGACGCGGCCGCCCATCGAGCCGAGGATCGTTCGCGGCGCCGCGATACACCACGACCGTCAAGGGTAGGCCGACGAAGAGTCCGCTCGCCATTCCCGGCGAGTACTCGCCGAACCACAGGGTCGTAGCGGCGTGAAAGAGACCGTTCCACGCGAAGATCGACTGGATCACACAGGCGGCGATCGCTGCGCCACACGGCGCGCGCGGAGTGGCCGCCGCTCCGGCGATCGCTGCGACCAAAACGGTCAACACGAACATGCCGGGCAACCACATTGCGCCGGGCAGCGGAGCGAAGTGGCGCGTGGCCCAGAGCGGAAACCCGAACCACCATTCGTCCAGGAAGTGGATCAGCCAGGTGAGCAGCACGAGCCAATAGAACCGTACTTGGCCAGTCTATCGATCGAGTCGAGCTCGCGGCGAATCGTGGCGGCGGCCACCCCGATCCTCGTGGACCCAGAGAACAACACCGGCAGCCCATTGTCGTACGACGCGGCCTGCGTCGAGAACCGGCGTCGAATGGTCGAACAACGCCGCGTCGACTACGCCTTCTGGCCCGGCCTGGTTCGGTCGATCGATTCCCCGGCAGGACTCGAGTTGCTCGCTAAGCGGGCGACGAGCAGCGAGATCCGCAGCGCGGTAGCTGCCCGGTCGAAACGCGGGCAGTAGCCGGCCGCTGCCGGCCCGCGAGAATCAGCGCGCAGAATCGACGACCAGACGCGCAATCGGAATCGCGATCCGCCGCAAGTCGCACCACTCGGAGTTGCACATGGCCGCAATGACGAGCCGCCGATCAACGAAGCAGACGAGACTCGAGCGCGCCCCCGCCTGAGACCCCGTGTGGCGCACGATCTTGTCACCGCCACCGCCCCCGACGAACCACCCGTACCCGTAGCGGGTCGGCGTTCCCGAGGCGGTCGGCTGTGCCGTCCACATGAGGTCGAGAGTCGCCCGCGAGACGATCTTGCCCGCGTGCAACGAGTTGGCGAACTGCACGAGATCCGCAGCAGTGCCGCAGTAACCACCACCCGGCGCCTTGTAACTCGTGTCGACCAGCAGGGAGTTACGGATCTCGGAACCGACCCGACGATAGCCGCGCGCCCGATGCCGGATGATGCGCGATTGCGAGTCGTCCTGCAGGGCCGCCACACCGCTTGCGGCCAGCACGTTGGCCTCGACGAACTCGACGAACGGCACACCCGACGCCCCCTCGACGACCGCGCCGAGCAGGTTGTAGCCATAGGTGCTGTAGCCGTACTTCGTGCCGGGCTCGAACACGAGCGGATCGGCTGCGAAGCGCTCGAGTGCAGCCGCTGCGGTCGGATAGACCTTCGTGTTGCAGCGATCGTCGGTCTCGAGGTAGTGCCGGACACCGCCCTGGTGCGCCAACAGTTGCCGAACGGTCACGGGCCAGCGCTTCTGGGGCCACGCCGCAACGTAGGTATCGACCGTCGCATCGAGTTCTATCTTGCCGCGTTCGACGAGCAGCATCACAGCCGCTGCCGTGATCGGCTTGGAGATCGACGCGAGTCGGTAGACCGTCTGCTCGGTCGCTGGCACCTCGTGCTCGAGGTCTGCCATACCGAAGCCCTTCGTCCAAGCGAGCCCACCGTCGACGCCGATCGCGACGGTCAGCCCAACGAGCGATTGGCGTTCCATCTGCCGTTCGATTCCCGCTTCGATCTTCTGAACGAGTGCGTCTTCGAGGCCCTGCGCCGCGAGCGGTGCAGCACCGAGGGTCATGGCGAACAGGGCGATCTTGCTACGTGGCATGTGCTCTCCTGAGGCTTACTTTGCATTGCAAAGTATCAGGTGATCAGGGCGACGTCAAACACGTACCTGCCCCGGGGCCCTGCGAGCCACGGCGAGGGAAGCCGCTCGCCACTGCAGGTTCTCGCACGAGAAGCTCGGCGCCGAATGGCCACGCGGCCGATCGCAGCTGACGATCGCAGGCGCCGAACGGATCATGGCCGCCGAGGAAGCACTCCAGGCCGGCTCTCGTCCATTGGAAATGAGTCGACGCGACCGTCGGTGCCTAGCGCACCTCGCGCAGCTCGAACCGCAGCGCCTTCTTGGTCGGGTTCAGCGATTCGACCAAGAACTCGCCCTCGAAACGGCGGCCGGTCGCGCCGGTGACCTCGACGGTGTGGCGGCCTCGGCCCAGGACCGGGTAGCGCTGAACCACGGCAGACTCGTCGGTGCCGAACTCGTCTTCGTAGACCAGGCGACCCGCGGCATCACGCACGGCGAACGTGGCTCGCTCTTCGTTCTCGGGCAGCGTGAGTTCGAGCGGCAGCCGCTGACCAGGTGCTAGTGCAGCCGCGAGCCGAGTCGGCGGAGCCGGTGGCGCCAGCACGGTGACCCGACGCTCGAGCGACAGGAATCCTTCGCCCCAGATCGTGACCTCGTACTCCCCGGGATAGACCGGCCACGTGGCGTCGAGTTCGGAGGTGATGTTCAACAGCCCCCACGCCTTGCCGTCGACGGCCCGCCACTCCAACCGCACCATCGTCGGGTTGCAGCCGGCCGCTGGCGTCAACACGCAGTCGAGCTGTCCGGGCTCCGGCAACAGGAGCTGCCCGACGTCGAGCGTCTCGCCGGCCGCGAGCTGGAACGGCCCGAACTCCGCGGTGCCGGCCACTGGCACCCCCCAGGAACCAGCCACCTTTCGCCGGACCTGGACATGCAGGAAATGTGGACCCGTCGGCAGCGGCCCGATCCGAAACCGGCCAGTCGTGTCATCGATCCCGGAATTGCCGAACGTGGCGATGGACTGCTGAGTCGCGTTGCGAATGCTCAGGACGTAACGCTGATCGGCACCGAGGCCCGGAAGGCGGCCGACGATCTGAGCCGTTGGCAGAACCGAGTCGGGCACGACGACTTCGAAAGGCTCCGGGCTCGGGTGGCGGGCGCCGAGACGGTCGAGATCGATCCGAAATGGCGAGCTCGGCAGCCTCACGTAGAACGTGTGGCGCGCATTGCTCGCCACGGGCACTTCGAAACGACCGTCGGCTGCGACCGTGTTGGCGCTGCCGATCGACTCCGAATCGACGGGGCGCGCGCCGAGCTGCCAACCCGCGATCGGCTGGCCGCGAGCGTCACGTGCCGTGCCGACGAACCTCGGCTGGCGTCGCATCGCGAGTCGGATCGGGTTCGAGCCCGCGTGGAGCTCTTGCACGGACTGCAGATCATCGAACCCATCGGCGAACGCCCGCAACTCGACTCGCCGCGGCGGCAGATCGTAAATCTCGAACTCGCCGCGAGCATCGGCGTTCGCCCGAGCCCAACGGTAGCCGGGAATCCGCACGAACGCTTCCGTAGCCGGTTCGGCCCGGTCGTCCACGACCAGCCCGTGGATCGTCGCGGCACGTTCGCCCGTCAGCACGGTCGCGACGGCCGTGCCGGTCGCGACGACCACCTCGCGAGGATCGAACCACATGCCATCGACGCGAGCCGTCACGTTCCAGGTCGCTGCCGCGACGCCATCGAATCGAAACCGTCCATCGGCAGCCGTCATCGCCTCGAACTCCTGCCCCGGCCAGAAGCGCCCCCCGTGCGATTGCTTCAGCGCCGCGCCGAGCATCGCGATCCCGACATGCACTCCAGCAAGCGGATCGCCATTCGGTCCGAAGCAGGTTCCGCGGATGGACGCGGGATTCGCGCCGAGCCGAAGCTCCACATTGCGCAGCGTCGCGGAGGCCTCCTGCGCGTCGCGAGCCAACAGGAAGCGCCAATTCGACGCGGTGTGGTCGGGAGCTCGCGCCGCGAGCCAGCACCTCGCCGGCAACGCGACACCAGCGATGCGAAAATGACCGCCAGTGCCGGACTCCGCCACCGGCAAAGCAGACCGAACGTTGATTTCGTGGCCACTCGTGAGCCACAGCGACGCGCCGACCACGGGCGCGCCAAACACGTCGAAGACACGACCCTCGATACCGAACCCGCGTGGAATCGTGAACGCCATGGCGGTCGTATCGCCGGCGGAGAAAACAGCGCGCTGCGCCGCCGCCCCGTGCACCCGAACGACGTGCTGCGTTGGCGGCAGACCGCCGAGCCCGACGAGGCCCGCCGCATCGGTCCGCAAGAGCTGCCGTCGAGCAGCCCTGCCGGCTCGCGGCTCTTCGATCAGAACGCCCACCCCTCCCGCCGCGGCCCCATCGTCGAACCGGACAAGGACCTGCAATCCGCTGAGCCCACCGGTGTCGGCCTCGCTCGTCGACGCAACCAGACCGGCCGCGACGCGCTCCACGGCCTCGGCTGGCGAATCGCTCGCCCGAGCTGCGGCGACCGCCCCCGGATCGGGAAGAGCGGGCGGCTCATCGACACCGAACCAATCAGGACCAAGCAGCAAAGCGCCACTCGCGATCAAGACGAACGCGAGGCACCCTGCTGCGAACCATCTGGATGTGGAGCGGTTGGTCAATGGCGGGCCCGCACCATGAGACCGCGATGGGGCGCGATTCGTAAGATCCATGCCGAGACCGTCTCGGCGAATACCTCGCGACCAGCCCGTCGGGGGGTTGCCGTTGCCGAACGTGCCTCCGAAGGGGCGCGATCGGCGCCACCGAGCCCTACTCGAGCAGCCACAAAGAGCAGCCGGCCGCCCCGGAATCACAGCTGTATCCTCACGCCCCCGGCGCGCCAGACTTGCCGGTGCCGAGCGAGCCCCGGAGGGCGCGGTCGGCGCCACCGAGCCCTACTCGAGCAGCCACAAAAAGAAACCGGCCGCCCCTAAGGGCGGCCGGTTCTTATTGTGGCTCCTCGAGTAGGACTTGAACCTACGACCCAGTGATTAACAGTCACTTGCTCTACCGACTGAGCTATCGAGGATCGCTTGCGAACGGGTCTTTCGGCCCGATCGGGCGCGAAACCTTAGCGTCCGCGACGCCCGGGTCAAGGGGGCGATCCCGAGCAGACGATGGCAGCGGCGGATTCCGGATACGCGCCGAGATCCCGGCGCCCAGCCCCCAACGAAGCGCGCCTCAATGCAAAACGGGCCGCCGACCTTGCGGTCGCCGACCCGTTTGCAGGTGAGTTCCTTCGCGCTGCGAAGGAGTCTCAGGCCTAGGCCTTGGTCTTCTTCATCTTGCGGAAGCGCAGCTTCTTGGTCTTCGCCAGCGCCTCCTTGACCACGTCCTTGTTGACCTTCTTCTTGTCCTTGACGAACACCAGAGCCTTGCCGTTGAGGCCGTTCGGGTGAACGCGAATGACACCGGGGATCTTGGCCAAGACGTCACGCGTCTCGATCGCGGTGCCCATTCAACCAAGGCCCGAGACGGCGACTTCGTAGACGATCGCCGGCTTCTCGACCTCGACTTCCTTCAGCGACTTGATGCGGACGCGTCCGGAGTTGCCCTTCTGAAGAGCGGCGTTGAGGGCGGCCAGTTCAGGCGCCGCCTTGCCCTTCTTCTCGAAGTAGCCGACACCCGTGGTGTCGAGGATGAGGTTCTTGATGGTCTTGTGCTTTTTGAGGATCGAACCGACCCTCGCGGCCTGGGAGGCCGCGCCTCAACCACCGATGCCGGAGCACTCGAGTTTCCAGAGTGTCTCCGTGTTGCCCTTCGGCTTGACTTCCACGCCCTTCGTTTGCGCAAACGAGGGAATCGCGAAGGCCAAGGCGGCGAGCGCTGCGAATGCGTGCTTCTTCATTGCCTTGTTCTCCATGGATGTGGGGGGCAGGTCGCCCCACTTGCACCGGAGTATCGGCCACAGGCCGGTAAGATGCCAACCCCTGGAATGTCCAAGGAATGCAACTCCGCTGCTCATGGGGATCTGCGCCCGTGATCAACCACATCTACGAGGCCCGGCGCGGGCAGTTCCCAGCCCCGCAGTTTTTCCCGGCTTTGAGCCCCGCAACGGCTCCAGGACGCAATCCACCGTGGCATCGTGCCTCGAAGTCCGACAGAACCGAACCAGCTATAATCCGCTGAACCGAATCAGCGAAGCCGGAACGCCTACTTCGGCCGGGACGGCCGAGCGACCTCGGCCCGCCAGCGCTCGAGCGCGTCCGACAACTCCTCGACCTTCGCCGGCTCGGCCGCCGCGAGATTCCGTCGCTCCCCGGGATCGCGCCCGAGGTGAAACAGGCTTCGCCCACGCGGCGTCGCGACGAGCTTCCAGGGCCCCCGCCGGATCGCCGCGTTCCCTTTGAACTGCCAGTAGAGATCGCGCTCCCGCAACTCGTCCGCCTCGCCCACCAGCAAGGGCGCGAGGTCCACGCCATCAAGGACCCGGCCGCGCGGTGCGGCCACGCCAGCCAGACCGAGCATGGTCGGCAGCAGATCGAGGCTGATCGCGGGTATGTCGAGCACCTGACCGGTCGCGATCCGGCCCGGCCAGCGAAAGATCGCGGGCACGAGGTGACCACCCTCGAACACCGACGCCTTGAAGCCGCGCACGCCCTCGCCCGTCGTCCGGTTCGCGCGCGTGCCGCCGTTGTCGGACAGGAACACCACGAGCGTGCGATCATCGATTCCAAGCGCAGCCAGGCGCGCGAGCAGCCGGCCCACCCCAGCGTCAAGCGATCGTGTCATCGCCGCGACGGCCTCGCGGGTCGGCGCGAGTTCGGACCTCGGCCGCCGGTCGGGCCCACGGATCGGCGGATCGGTCGGCCCCTGGTTGGGATCATGGATCGCGGCGTGCGGCAGATAGAGACAGAACGGCCGGTCACCGTGCCGAGCTACGTGCGAGTCCAGGAAGTCGAGCGCATGCTGCGTGACGAGCTCGGTCGTGTAGCCGGCTTCGGGTTGCAGTTCGTCGCGGCGCCACCAGTCCGCAGTGCCCATGCGATCGTAGTGCGAGTGGTAGTCGACGTTGCCGCTGACGAAACCAACGAACTCGTCGAATCCGTGATGGACCGGGTTGTCGGCCGCCTCGTAGCCGAGATGCCACTTGCCGAAGCACGCGGTGCGGTAGCCGCGCGCCCGCAGTAGTTCGGCGAACGTCAGCTCGTCGTGTGGCAACGCGTGACCATGCGACGGATGCTTCGGGTCGGCGTTGATGACCCCCACCACGCCGGTGCGTTGCTGGTAGCGGCCGGTCAGCAACCCCGCGCGAGTCGGACTGCAAACCGTGCCCGACGAATGGAAGTCGCTGAAACGCGCCCCCTCTGCCGCGAGCCGATCGAGGTGCGGCGTCGCAACGTGCTCGTTACCGGTGCAACCGAGCCCCGCATCGCCCATGTCATCCGCGAGGATAATGACGAAATTGGGGGACGACGCGCCGGGGTCGCGAGGCGGCGCCGGGTTGGCAGCACATGCAGCCAGGCCACCCAACGCCGCGACCAGGCCGGCAACCCGCCGGCACGAACGCCTGCGCACCGTGGACACCGATGGGCTCAAAGCCCCCGAGCGCTCAGACGCGCGGCGCCGCGGCGCGGATCGCGTCACTGGCCTTGTCGGCGTACTTCTCGAAGTTCTTCACGAACAGCGAAGCTAGGTGCTTCGCCTTCTCGTCGTAGGCGGCTTTGTCCGCCCACGTGTTCTTCGCGATCAGGACCTCGTCCGGCACGTTGTTGCACGTCGTCGGCACGATGAGTCCGAACGTCTCGTCCTCGACCGTCGGCGCGTCCTTGAGCGAACCGTCGTGAATCGCGTCGAGGATGGCACGCGTGATCTTGAGGCTCATGCGCTTGCCGGTGCCGTAGGCACCGCCGCTCCAGCCGGTGTTGACGAGCCAGGCCTGCGAACCGTTCTTGGCGATCTGCGCCGCGAGCAGCTCCGCGTACTTGGCCGGGTGCCAGACCATGAACGCCGCGCCGAAGCACGCCGAGAACGTCGCCTGCGGCTCGGTGACGCCCATCTCGGTGCCCGCGACCTTGGCGGTGTAGCCCGAGATGAAGTGGAACATCGCCTGCTCGGGCGTCAGCTTGCTGACGGGCGGCAGCACGCCGAACGCATCACACGTGAGCAGGATGACGTTCTTCGGGTGGCTGCCAACGCAGGGGATCTTGGCGTTGGGGATGTACTCGACCGGGTAGCTGCAACGCGTGTTCTCGGTGATCGACGAATCGGTGTAGTCGACGGCCCGCGTGGCCTCGTCGTAGACGACGTTCTCCACCACCGAGCCGTAGCGGATCGCGTTGTAGATCTCCGGCTCGCTCTCGGCCGACAGGTCGATGCACTTCGCGTAGCAGCCGCCCTCGACGTTGAACACGCCATCGTCGGTCCAGCAGTGCTCGTCGTCGCCGATGAGCGCGCGCCGCGGATCGGCCGACAGGGTCGTCTTGCCCGTGCCCGAGAGCCCGAAGAACAGCGACACGTCGCCGCCCTCACCCTCGTTGGCCGAGCAGTGCATCGACATGACGCCGGCCTTCGGCATCAGGTAGTTCATGATCGTGAACACACCCTTCTTCATCTCGCCGGCGTAGCCCGTGCCGAGGATCACGAACTCGCCGCGCTCGAAGCTCAGGCAAACCGACGTCGTGCTGCCCATACCGCTCGTGAGCGGATTGGCCGGGAACGCGCCGCCGTTGTAGATCACATAGTCGGGCTCACCGAAGTCCGCGAGCTGCTCCGCCGTCGGACGGATCAGCATGTTGTGCATGAACAGCGCGTGGTAGGCGTTCAGGCAGATGATGCGGATCTTCTTCTGGTACTTCGGATCCCAGCCGGCGAAGCCGTCGACGACGTAGATCTGATCGCGCGTGTTGATGTAGTCGATCGCGCGGTTGCGGTTGATGTCGAACGTCTTCTCGGTCAGCTCGATGTTGACGTCGCCCCACCAGATGTCGTTCTCCGACGCGGGGTCACGCACGATGCGCTTGTCCTTGGGCGAGCGGCCGGTCTTCTCACCGGAACGCGCCATGAGCGCGCCGCTGCTCGCGAGCTTGCCTTCGCCGCGCAGCACCGCCTGCTCGTAGAGCACGGGCGGCGCCGCATTGCGCACGATGTTGGTGACGGTGATGCCGTACTTGGACAGATCGAACGTAGCCATGTTCTGGGTGCGTGGAGGGGTTTCCGGGGCGAACCCCGAGAAGAGGGGCGAACAGGTTAGCGAGCCCGCCAGACGGGTTCCAGACCCGCCATGGAACGTGCCACGCTGGACGGCAAAAGCACTTGCACGGGGTCCCCGCGACTGCTAGCGTCCGCGCCCCAATTCGTGCGCCCGTAGCTCAATTGGATAGAGCACCTGACTACGGATCAGGAGGTTTCAGGTTCGACTCCTGACGGGCGTGCCACTCGCGCCGGAGGCGCTATCGCCGGGACCATGGCGCCTCCAAGGCTCGCCAACACCCGGCGACCCTACCTTCGAATGCGGCGCGGCGCTGGCCTGTGGCCCTCGCGCCAACGCTCCGCCCTCCTTCGGGGGACCGGCTTGCTACCCCGCCTCTGGCCCTGGCCCCTCAAGAGAATCGGCTGGGCACGCCGATCCACGGGTAACGGAGGTTGATGGCGCGGCGAACGCCGACCACCGACGACTGGCGATGACCGAGCCCGATCCCAAGCAGCAACCGAGTTCCGTGGAGCTGGCCCGGGCAGCCTTCGAGCTGTCCGGCGACGCGTTCTTCTGGATGCGCTCCGACGCCAGGTTCGTGCTCGTCAACCAGGCGGCCTGCGACATGCTCGGATACTCGCGGAACCAACTGCTCGAGATGTCCGTGTTCGACATCGACGCGATGATGACACCCGCGCACTGGCTCGCACACTGGGAAGAGCTCGAGGCCCGACGCACGTTCACCATCAACTCGTTCCATCGCCGGGCCGACGGCTCGAGACTCCCGGTCGAAGTCAGCGTCAACTACCTGCAGGTCGGCGATGACTACTACAACTGCGCGAGAGTCCGAGATCTGTCCGCGATCCGCGCCCAGCAGATCGAGTCCGAACGCAACGCTGCGCTGAAGACGGCGACGATCGATTGCGCACTCGACTGCGTCATCACGATCGATCAGACCGGGGCCATCGTCGAGTTCAACCCAGCCGCGGAACAGACGTTCGGCTACGAGAAAGACCTGGTGGTCGGCCAGCGCCTCGCGGACCTGATCATTCCCGAGAACTACCGCGCTGCGCACGAAGCCGGGCTCAGACGCTACCTCGACACCGGCGAGGGTCCGGTGCTCAACACCCGGCTCGAGCTCACCGCCCTGCGGTCTGATGGCACGGAGTTTCCAGTCGAACTAGCGATCTCGCCCATCGAGGTCGACGGTCAGGCCCTATTCACTGCCTACCTCCGCGACATCACCGAGCGGCGCGCAGCGGAACAGGAGCTCAACGATGCTCGCGCGGCGGCAGAACGTGCCAGCCAGTACAAGTCCCGCTTCCTCGCCGGCATGAGCCACGAGATCAGGACCCCGCTGACCGCCATCGTGGGCTACGCGGACCTGCTGACCCAACCGCGCCGGAACGAGACTTCGATTGCGGAATGGGGCGCGAGAATCCAGGACAACACCCGCTACCTGCTGTCACTGGTCAACGACATTCTCGATCTGTCCAAGATCGAGGCGGGCGAGTTCAAGGCCCGACCGGTGCGTTCGGACCTGCTCGCGACCGTTCGCGAGGTGGAGTCGATGTTCCGCGCCCGCGCGAACGAGAAGCTGCTCGACTTCCGAATGGAGCTCCCGACAGCACTCCCCCGCTCAGCCCTGTTCGACGCCACGCGACTCAAGCAGATCGTCGTCAACCTGCTATCGAACGCCATCAAGGCCACGAGCCAAGGCCACATCGCTCTGCGCGTGGTCGTGTCGGCGCCCGACTCCGACAACACGGCAACCTGCGAGATTTCGGTCTCGGACACCGGCATCGGCATCCCGGAAGAACACCGCGACCTCCTGTTCAAACCCTTCGTCCAGCTCCAGAACGGGGCCACATCGCCGCTTGGCGGCACCGGCCTGGGCCTGGCGATCTGCAAGAACTTCGCCAAGCTCCTCGGGGGCTCGGTCAGCTATCGCTCGAACCCGGGTGAAGGCTCCACGTTCCAGGTCGACATTCCGCTCCCACAGGCAAGCGACTACGTCGACCCGAGCACTCACACCGGTACCGCCAGGGCGATCGAAGCGGGCGCGCCCGACCTGGATGGTGCGAGGATCC
This sequence comes from bacterium, assembly GCA_024743115.1. Lineage (GTDB taxonomy): Bacteria > Planctomycetota > UBA1135 > UBA1135 > UBA2386 > JAGQRA01. The sequence goes on from JANSXC010000019.1 coordinate 105,942, forward strand.
TCATCGTCGACGACAACCCCGACAACCGACAGATCCTGCGCTACCTGCTCGAACCTACCGGAGCCGAGATCGTGACCGCCGCGAGCGGACCACTCGCGCTCGACCTGGTCACGAATGCCGATCGGGAACGGGCCTTCGACATGATCCTCCTGGACATGCAGATGCCGGAGATGACGGGCTACGAAGTGGTCCGGGAGATGCGGGCCGCGGCGCGGACGGAACGCGTGATCGCAGTGACCGCATACGCGACCGCCGGTGACCGTGACAAGTGCCTTGCAGCGGGCTGCGACGACTACCTCTCCAAACCCGTGGACCCCCACGAGCTGTACAAGCTGGTGTCGGAACGGGCCAGGGTAGCCGAGACCGCGCCGGTGGACTGGTCGGACGACCCCGTGTTCGCCCAGCTCCGCCAAGGCTACATCGCGTCGCTCCGCGAAGTCCTCGCAGAGATCGAAACGGCTCGTAGCCAGAACGACACCACGGTCCTGCAGCGAATCGCCCACCGGCTCAAGGGCACCGGGACGAGCTACGGCTATCCGGAACTGAGCGAGAACGCAGCTCGCTGCGAAACGGGCCTCGCGAGCGCCGAACCGATGGCGGGCGTCACCGAGCTGGCGATGTGCATTCGAGTCATCACCGGCCAGCAACCGCCGGGCAAGGACGACTCGCACCCCGGATAGCTCACGTCAGGCCGGGGTCACAGACCACCAGATCCACGCCGAGGGCGGACTTCACCTCGACCCCGTCGACGCAGGCCGGCACGAACAACGTGTCGCCACACGCCACCGCAGCCTTGCCCGCGGATCGCCCGCGCCAATGAACCGTCGCGGCACCGTCCAGGCAGGTCAGGGTCAAGAACCGACCGCCCGTCGGCAGCGGCACGGCCATCGCGCGAAGGTATCTCCTGACCCGGAACCACTCACATTCCTGAAGCAACAGGCCACCGTCCGCAAGTAGTCGTGCCGCGACGATCGAAGCTCGCGCTCGGTCACGCTCCGCAACTGCCTTGGCGGCCGCAACCTGCAACTCACGACCGCGGTTCCAGTCGTAGATTCGATAGGTGGCGTCGCTGTTCTGCTGGCACTCGAACAGCAGGACGTCGGGCCCGGAACCGTGGATCGCACCCGGAGGCACGTCGATGCACTGGCCGGCGCGGGGCCGGAAGCCCGAGGTGAGTCCGACGGCGCACCCCGGATCGGTCACGCGAGCGAGATCCTCCACGGCGACGCCCGGCCGCAAACCGCACACCATGCGCGCTGCGGGCCCCGCATCCAGGACGACCTGGCACTCGTGTTTGCTCGGCGCACCGCCGGGATGCACCTGGACCGATAGCGGGCGTCGCACATCGAGAAGCTTCAGGAGCAGCGGGAATCGACCGTCGCTTGTCGGTCGCACCCCCTCACCTAGCACAAGCGACGGCGCCCGACGCATCATCTCACCCAAGGACCAACCACCGCCGACCGGAACACTGCAACCGTCGGCGCTATCGTAGAGCAACAAGGCCTCGCCGATCATGCGACTCGGCGGCAGTCGATACCCGAACCGACTCGCGAGGCGACGGCCACCCCAGACCTTGGGGACGAATCGCGGTGACAGCAGGCAGGGCGCGAGACCGTACGCCGACAGGCGTGGAGCACTGGGCGCAACCTTCATCGGGCCGGCCCCGATACCGCCCAGGAACGCTGCGGGATTCGCCCCACCAACGGCGGTGCGACCATCGCACCGGCCGTCGTCGCGTTCCGGAACCAGCTCTGATTGAAGCTGCCGCCCGAGTCACGCCAACCAGCGAACTGTGCGTAGGCGTTCTCGACGTGCCGAAACTCCAGCGGATGCCGCCAGGACGTCGGCACGAGCAACGCCCACGGATACCCGTTGGCATCCACGAACGCGCCGTTACCCGCCTCAGTCGGCAGGTGGGACGGCCGATCGGCGAACCCTGGTTTGCCGGCCAGGTGGATGTCCCAACCGACCGTGTCCCAGCGCATCACGGACAAGTACGGATCGTACGGCGGGTTCCCTATCGCACCGGCCGCAATCGCAACATCGAACTCGATCCGAAACCGCGCCGATGCGGTGCCCACGGTTGGCGCCCCGAACATCGTATTGGAGAACGCATAGCCGGCCGGAGGCGGCAAGGCACTCGTCGTCGAAGCGAACACGTCAGCGACCCGCCCGTCCGACGCTACGAGATCGGCGACGGATCGCGTTACGATGGCGGTGGGCTCAGCACTGCCGGCCACCCAGCGCTCGAGTTGCAAGGTCCCGGTCGCGTCCAGCGGCAATCCCGGCAGGCGCACGCCGAAGGAGTGGTCGTAGGCCGCCCCTCTGGCGACCAGGTGGAAGTCACCGAGGATGTCCTTGATGTCGCCCGCAGCGTCGGAAACGACCACGTAGTGGAACGCGATGACCGCATCGTTGTAGTCCGCGTCGCCGATTGCCGGGTAGTTGTCCTCGAACGCAACGACCATCTCACCAGCCGACGGATAGCGGTTCTGGTAGGCCCGCTCCGGGTCTTCGGGAAAGTGATCCGCCACGCCGGCGACGCCGTCGTTGTCCACGTCGTCCGGATTGTAATGAAAGACGTTGCTCCCGGCGACCGCGGCCTCGGGCGACGTCCGCACCAGGAACACCGCGTCGTTGAAGTCGTCATCGGAGTTCCGGGTCCGATTGAGATCCTCGAAGCCGACGACCGTGTAGTCGTTGCCGTCGAGGAATCCGGGCTTGCCGGGCATCCGCAGCATCGCGACGTGCTGACTCTTGCTGCCGTCGCCGATGACGGCCTCACGATTCACCTTCGGAACGGTGGTGTAGCAACCCAGGCCGATCCCACCGTTGGCCGCAGCGGAGTTGGTCGGCACACCCGGACTGAACTGCCAGTTCGCCACGAGGCTCGTCGCAGACCCGAAGCCGTTGGCGATCAGGAAGAAGCCAATTCGCTCACCAGGCTGGAAGATCCGCGGCAGACCGTCGACCCCACGGAGTGGCAGCACGGTTCCCGTCGTCATGCTGCCTTGCGGCGGCAACGACAGGTTGGCCGCAAGCAGATCGCTGCTGTTGACCGTGATCGAGCCATCGGGATTCTCGGTGTAGGTGAAGTAGCCGAGCGAGTTGCGGTAGCCGGCGCCTTCCCACAGGAAGATCACCTCGGCCGTGCACACCTCGCTGACCAGGAGGTTGGGTGAGTAGATCGCCGACAGGAACGCAGCCTGCGCGTTCGACCGCTCGGGCAACACATCGCCGATCTCGTTCAGAACGCTCGACGGCACGTTGATCTGAGCCATCAGACCCAACGGCAACGCGAGCACGGACCACGCCAGGGCAACGGTACGCATCACTCCACCTCCAACTCGACCACGACACTCGCGAGTTGCGCAACGGCGACCCTCTGATATGCGGATGGCGCAAACGGCCCCCAACGCTCCCGCAGGCGCTCGTCCGTGTAGCCACCTCGGAGACCGGGAACCTGCACGACGACGTCGACTTCTCGCAGGTCGGCGGGCAGCTCGAGCAGGCCTCGGCAGTGACCATCCGGGCTCGTCCCCGACTGCCACAGCGGAACTCCGCCGACGTCGTCGAGACCACCAGGGGCAGGCGTCGCTGCCAGGCGAGGTTCACAAACCATGACCGAGGCGCCGCGAACGGCCGCCCCGTCCCGCGCGACGCGGATATCTACGACCTGCTCGGTCAAGGTGGCGAAGGCAAAGACGGAACGCTCCGGCTCCTCCGAGGACGCGGGCTGACAAGCAGCAGCTGCAGCACACAACAGCACGACAGGAAGTCTCATGATGCCCTCGAAGGAGCAAACGTCGTGCCAGCCGTTATCCCCCCGTTGGCACCACGGCAACACTCGCCGCGTCCCTGTCGACTCGCATTGTGCGATGCAGACCGCGACAGCCGCGGTCGCTTTGCGAAGCCATGACCAACACGCACCATGCGAAGACGAAGAACTGCAGCTTGTCCATCTTGAGCAGGAAGCTCTCGCTGAACGCCCCGATGCCGAGCAGCGCCCCCACCACGGCCAGCGGGGCCGCTCGCATGGCGCGGGCCTCGCGGCCTCTCGCCGTTCGAAAACTCCGCCAACCACGAGCGAGGGCCCGACCAACGACAGCCGCGAACAGGAAGGCACCGATCAGGCCAACGTCGAGCGCGAGGTCGATGTAGGCATGATGGCTCTGCCGCGGATTCCAGGTACCGACCATGTCGCGACCGCGACCCTCGTACCAGAACGCTCCATAGCCACTGCCCAACCAGGGCTGCTCCTGCACCTCTCGCCACGAGACCGACCACAGGTCGCCACGGCCGGAGAGGGTCGCATCGCGCCCCAGCATGCCGAGCGAGCCATCGACGATCGGACCCCAGTCGAACAAGACCAAGGGTACGAACAGCATGACGACGATCGCCACCAGGACACGCCACATCGGCGTGGTCACCAGCCAGAAGAACCCGACCGTGCCGCCCGCAGCCATCAGGATCGAACCGGCCGAATCCGTGAGGACGAGCGCGGACAGCATCCCCGCCTGCAGCGCCCTGACGCCACATCGGACGGCGCGCCCGGATCCTGCCAGCCCCAACGAGGCGATCCAACCGATGGCCAGACCGGGACCGAGGGTGTTCGGGTGACCGCTGACGCCGGCGAGCCCGGCACGCGACGTCGTCTGCCAGCAGTTCTCCGGCAAGGCGATCCACATCGCCAGCGAGACCCAGGCCATCAACCCCATCGAACCCGCGAGACCCCAGTTCAACAGTCGGTGAGGCGCGCGCGCAAGATAGGTCAGCCCGAGGACCGCGACCGATCCCATCGCGAAGACGGCCGACCGCTTGCCGGTCAAAACGGGCTCGTCCGAGTAGGCCGCGGACATCGCCAACAGCAGTCCGAACCCGAGCCAGGCCATCCGACACTGCAGGATCTTGCGCCAGTGTCCACCCGTGAGCAATGCATACCACGCGGCCAGCCCGCAGACCGTGAACAGGACCTGGCGCACCCGCCCTCCGGAGTTCGAATCGCTCTCGAGTAGCGGTTCGAACGGCGACCGCATGCCGTGGAGCGTGTAGGACAGCCAGAGCAGGCCGGCCATGATCCCGACACTGGCCCACGCCCTACTCGACATCACCCTGCCGATCCGTCGTTCGTTGCGGAGCACGCCTGCGCACTTCCCTGAGGCGAACAGCGAGCACCGGGTCCTTCATCGCCGCTCGCCAACGCTCTCGCAGAGCCGCGAGGATCCACGCCGAGATCACCGTGAGCGCGGCCCCGATCAGCATGACGCGCTTGCGACGCGGCCCCGCCGCCGACGTGGGCTCGGTCGCCGGCGTGATCGCCACCACGGCGCCGGCCGTCTGGAGCGCACGCACCTGCAGCACCTCACGCTGCGCCTCGAGCGTCCGCACGAGATCGGTCGTGGCATCGATCCGCTGCTGCAGGCGCGAGTGCTCGAGCAGGAGCGCACCGTAGCTCGCCTCGCCGCTGCCGCGAACGAACCCGCGCAACTCACCAAGGCGCTGATTCGCCGCGTCGATCTGCGAAGTCGCCTCGCGAATCTCCGGCGATTCTGCGGTGTAGCTCTGACCGAGCTCAGCGCGCCGGCGCACGAGCCCGTCGCGAATCATCTGCGTTTCCCGGATCTGCCGCAGGTTCTCCGTCGACTCCTGGTACGGATCGAGCAGCCGATGCTCGTCGAGGAAGATCTGCATCGCAACTTCGTCACCTTCGAGCCTCCGAACGGAGGTGCGAACCGCGATCTCGAGCCGATCGAGCACATCTTCGATCATCCGGCGTTCGATCTCGACGCTCGCCTTCCGCCCCTGATCGAGAATGTGGTTGGCGATGTCCGCGGCCAGCCGCGGCGCGTCCGCCGTAACCTCGACCGAGATCAGGCCGGCGTCCGTCGTCACGATGTTGACCATCCGTCGCAAGGCGACGATCGCCCCATCGTCCTCTCCCGGACTGGCGAGGCCCAGTCGCGCACGGAACGCTTCGATCACCGCAACGAGGCAACGCTCGGAGCGCAACAGTTCCGAGTACAACTCGGTCTGGGGCGGCAGCATCAGCGTTCCGACCCCAACGCGGCTGCCCGCGCCATCCGCCGTACGCAGCGAGGGCGTCCGGACCGACATGTCGAACACCGGCTTCTCGCGCGGCATCAGCACACCGATCGCGGTCGCCCGATAGTACGACCGGCCGCCGAACGCGGCGCCGAGGGCGAGTACGAGTCCGACGAACAGTACACCGGCCACCAGCCGTCGCTGACGGCTGAGGGTCACGAGGACGTCGATCAGCGGCGCCGGCCAACCATACCAGCACTCCGGACCCGTCCGCGGCTGCTCGTCGTTCCGGTTCACTTCGCACTCGATTGGCTGGCCAGCGAGCCGCGATCCGCCGCGACGTCGGCGGGTTGGTCGAGCCACCAGCGCACCGTGCGCTCGAGCCCGTCCTCGAGATCGACCTCGGCCGCGAAACCGAAAGCCGCGCCCGCGGCCGAGGTATCGAGGCAGCGCCGCGGCTGCCCGTCCGGCATGCCGGCGTCCCAGTCGATCCGCCCGCGGAATCCAACCATCGCCGCGATCAGCTCGGCCAATCGCTTGATGCGAATCTCGCGACCAGTGCCGATGTTCACGGGTTCGCTCGAATCGTAGCCCGCCGTCGCTGCGACGATCGCACGCGCACAGTCCTCCACGTAGAGGAACTCACGCGAGGCCGAACCCGTGCCCCACAGCCGGACGCTGTCCCGCTTCGCGGCCACCGCTGTGGCGAACTTCCGGATCAACGCCGGGATCACGTGACTGCTCTCCAGGTCGAAGTTGTCACCTGGCCCATAGAGATTGACCGGTAGCAGGTAGATACCGGGGAAGTCGTATTGCGCCCGGTAACCCTGGAGCATCACCAGCGCGGCCTTCTTCGCGATTCCGTAGGGTGCATTCGTCTCCTCGGGGTAGCCCGACCAGAGAGCCGACTCGCAGAACGGAACCGGGGTGTGCTTCGGGTAGGCACAGATGCTGCCGAGCTGAACGAACTTCTCGACGCCGACCAACCGCGCGGTCTCGATGACGTTCAACGCCATCGCCATGTTGGCGTAGAAGTACCGACCGGGATTGGCACGATTGGCGCCGATGCCGCCCACTTCGGCCGCCAGGTGGACAACTACATCCGGGCTCACTGCGCGCATCAACGCGTCGGTGGCGGCCGCGTCCGTCAGATCGCAGTCACGCGACCGCGGCACCACGAGCTCCCCGACTCCCCGTCGCTCGAACTCCCGGCAGACGAACTGGCCGAGGAAGCCGGCACCACCGGTCACCAGGACCCGCTTGCCGTGCAATGCAATCGGCATCAGACCGCCTCCCGACGCACTGCCAGTCCGTTGTCGACGAGCATTCGCTCCCGTCGGGCCTCGAGCAGATCGTGCTCGTACATCATCTTCACGAGCTCCGGGAAACTGACGCGCGGCCGCCAACCGAGTTCGCGACGCGCTTTCGACGCATCGCCGAGCAGCGTGTCCACCTCGGTCGGTCGGAGGTAGCGCTCGTCCGTCTCGACGTATTGCGCCGGCTGCAGGCCAGCCAGTCCGAACGCGAGGTCGACGAGCTCACCGACCGAGTGCTGCTCGCCGGTCGCGATGACGAAGTCCTGCGGCTCGTCCTGCTGGAGCATGAGCCACATCGCCTCGACGTAGTCGCCCGCGAAGCCCCAGTCCCGCAGGGCATCGAGGTTGCCGAGGCACAGCTTCGACTGCAGCCCCGTCTTGATGCGGGCCGCAGCACGCGTGACCTTGCGCGTCACGAACGTCTTGCCCCTTCGCGGCGACTCGTGGTTGAACAGGATGCCGTTGCAGGCGAACAGACCGTAGGCGTCGCGGTAGTTGCGCGTCTGCCAGTACGAGTAGACCTTGGCACAGCCGTACGGGCTCCGCGGGTTGAACGGTGTCGTCTCGCACTGCGGCGTCTCGACGACGGCGCCGAACATCTCGCTGCTCGACGCCTGGTAGTAGCGCGCCGGCCGCTTCATCGTGCGAATCGCTTCGAGTAACCGCAGGGTTCCGAGCGCGTCGACGTCGGCCGTGTAGAGCGGGTTCGAGAAGGATACCTTGACGTGCGATTGCGCGCCGAGGTTGTAGACCTCGTCCGGCTCGATTCGCGCCAGCAGTGCCGCCAGACAGCCGGCGTCCGACAGGTCGCCGTAGTGCAGGTGGAGGCTCGTCGGCGCCTCCGTGGGATCGACGTACAGGTGGTCGATCCGTTCGGTGTTGAACGAACTCGACCGGCGCACGATGCCGTGCACTTCGTAGCCCTTGGCGAGCAGTAGTTCTGTGAGATACGAGCCGTCCTGGCCGGTGATGCCCGTGATGAGTGCTCTCTTCATTTCTCTGACCTATCTCTCGAGGTGTCCGTCTAGCGTCCGGGTTGCAACAGTGGCTGGGCGCTGCCCTGCAGCACATCGCGCACGGTGTGTTGAATGACTGCCGTGACATCCAGCGACCCGCCGGTCGCGATGTTGTTGGCGAGCACGCCGATCTCGCTTAGCTGGCGCGTCACGTGGATCAGGTCCGCGATACGAGCTCCGAGCGTGCGTTCGAGCGGCCGCCGCGGCACCAGCACCACATCACCCGGCAGCAGACGCGTGCGCATCCGCAGCGGGTCACTGGCCTGCGCAAGGCTCTGGACTCGACCCGTCCCACGAATGACGTAGAGCCGCTGGTCGTCGCCCGCTTCGGTCAGCCCGCCGGACCAATCCACGACGTCGGCGACCGTCAGTTCGTCGGCAGCGACGAAGCTGCCAGGGTTGAACACGTGGCCGAGCACGGTGACCGTGTGCTGCCGCCGCGGAATCGTCAAGACGTCGCCGTTCTCGAGCGCCAGGTTGTAGGCGCTCGCCGGAAAGTCGTGGCGAAGGAACGGCAGAACGATCCGACCGTCGGCCTCCTGCCGCGAGATCCGATCGAGCACTTCCTTGGTGTTCTCGAGCGCGATCTTTGCTGCCAGCCCCTCCGCGGGCGTGCCGGTCTGCACCATCGTCTCCAACGCCGATTCGTGAACCCGGCGGGTCCGCTCCGCGAGGTGCCGCAACCGTTTGGTCTGAAGCTCCGCGACGCTTCGGCGCGAGAACCGGGCCAATCGCAAGTCTGCTTCCGGCATGGCGCCGCCGGCAGCAGCGATCAGGTCCGTGATCTTCGCGTCCCGGCCGAAGACGTACTTGCCGGGGAAGCGCACTTCGCCGCGGATCTCGACCTCGACCTTGACCTTGCGCAGAGCCCGCACGACCAGGCGATCGCCGTTCTCGAGGATCGGGTCCTCGTGACTGCCTGGCGCATCGAGCGCCCGACCCAGGTGAAAGCGATAGCGCCGCGCCTGGAGCTGGCGCCCCGCCGCGTCGAAGTGCCAGCGAATCAGCTCGGCCTCCGGGTAGTAGACCTCCGGCCTGAGGTTGCCGGCGAGCGCCACGAGATCGGACACCCTGAGGCCCGCGGTCAGCTCGAAGATGCCGGCCGCGCGAACGGCGCCGATCACGCTCACCGTGGGAACCTCCACCGCGTTCTGCCGCGACCGCACGGTCACGAGATCGAGCGGTGCGAGTTCGATGTCGTGGTCTGCATCACCCTGCAGCGCCTTGTCGAGGTCCACCACCAGAACTCGCCGCGTCGTTTCGGCACGGCGCCCCGAGTGCGTCAGCTGCACGCTGCCCGGTGCCGCGACGACGCGCGACACGAACACCTGCTGCGTGTGGGCCAGGATCGTCGGCCCGTCTGCGAACCGCACGACGTCGCTGATGCGCAGCCCGGGCTTGTGCTCGAACGTGCCCGGCCGACCAACCTCCCCCACGATCTCGACAACCGATCCCTGGCGGTCATCGACCTCGCCAACGATCACGACTTCGGTGTCGGCGATCGAGCGGGCGAGACCGTCCGGACCGAGGCCGACATCCGCCATCGTGCGACGGCGACCATCGTGGGTGCCCTCGATCTGTACCCGGTCGGCGAACGCGAAGCCGCTGATTCCGCCACCAAGCTGCAGCGCGGTCGCCAGCGTATCGCCGACCCTCCGTTCGTAGATGCCGGGACGCAACACGGCACCGCGGACCGCGAACGTGGTCTCGACCGTCGGCACGAACACCACGGCACCCGCGCCGAGAACCGGTATCGCGGAGCCGTCACCCGACAGCAGGAAGTCGTAGACATCGATCTCGAGCTCGGGCTGCCCCGGGCGCCGCACCTGGATGCGCCGCAGTGCGCCGTCCTTGGTCACTCCGCCCGCGGCTCGCAGTGCAGTGAGAGCAGTTCCGAGCGCCGAGATCTCGACGGCACCAGGTCGCTCGACGTTACCTATGACCTGCACGGCGACGCGTCGCAGGCGTCCCATTCCGACGCTGACGTCGAAGCCGCGCCGCTGCTGGGCGTAAGCCGCCCGGATGACCGTCTCGAGTTCCCGGAACGGTCTGCCCGCGAGCGCCACGGCCCCGACATCCGGCAACCGGATGCGACCATCGCGATCGATCTCCGCCCGATGAGACGCGGTGAATGAACCCGAGATGGCGATCGTCAGCTCATCGCCGGGTCCGACGATGTAGTCATCGGGGACCGGCCCCGACTCGACCTCGCTCTCCCCACGGCGCAGTTGGTCGTAGCCGAACTGCCGCAGCACCGGCGCAATGGCGCCGGCGCGAGTCGATGCGTACAGCTTCTCCAGGCGTGAGAGGGCAGCTCCCGGATCGGGAGCCGCCGCCGACTCGCTCGCGCCCGGGCCGTTCAGGTTGACGACCACGCTCGGGCGGTTGTCACCATTCACCGGACGCGGCTGCGGCTCCTGTTGCCGACGCGGCGGCACGACTTCGCGCAGCGCCGCCGTCATGTCCTGCGGAGTCCCCCGAACGACGAAGCGTTCGGCAACCGGCAGCGGGCCAGCGGGCTCGTTGGCCGTGTCCAGCTGCGCAATCGTCTCCGGCACCTCACGCAGCTCGGCGAGCCAACCGGGCACCTTGCGCCAGGCCTCGTCGGACTCCGTCGACATCACGGTGCACCCGGCGCCGAGCAAGGCAGCCAAGGTAACGGTCAGGGCAGTGCGCGAGCGAAGCATCGCACATCGAGAGCAAACGGGATGCCAGCCAACGAACTCGCGATGTTGCGGGCCCTCGCCTCCGACGATGCGCAGCGTTTGTCATTGCGACTCGCAAACTGCGCGAGAGCCATCCGCGAATCTCGCAATCTGCGTCGACTCGACTCCAAGGGCGACCACTACCGAGCTGGACAGGTTGCCGAACGGCGCTGTCACCGCCGCGTCAGTTCCTGTCACCCGTTTGGTATGTCGTTTGCTCCGTGTCCGGCGCGGTCCATTCCCAACCGCTCGAGACGAACGGACATGAAACATCGAAACTGGTCAGCACTCATCCTCGACGATGACCCCTGGATGGGCGAGTTGCTCAAGACGCGACTCGAACAAGCCATCCCGCGGCTCGACGTCACGCTGCGCACCGACCCGGATACGACCGGCCGGTTCGACCTCTTCGTCGTCGACAATCGCTTCGACGACATGGCGATGGCCACGGCGCTGGTCCGCGACATCCGACGCCAGCAACCCGACGCACTGATCGTGGTGTTCTCCGCTGAGCTCAGCCGCGGCGACCTGATCGAGCTGGTGTCGTGCGACTGCGACCTCGTCTTCGAGAAGGGCCAGCCCGAAGCTCTCAGGCAGGCGATCGAGGACATCGGGCGACTCCTGCTGAACCCGCCCCGCGACGGGGAACCACGGCGCGGCATCTCGAGCACGATCCGCGCACTCGCCGACCTGGTCTACCAACTCAACCGGCGCACGCCCAAGGACGCCGCCGCGCCACGGAGCTGATGCCATGCTGTGGACTGCCCTGCAACGCACCGCCGCGGCAATCGGGCTCGTCGCGACGAGCCCGATCCTGCTACTGATCTACCTGGCGGCGAAGCTCCTTCTGCCGGGGCCCTTTCTGTTCCGCCAGCAACGGCGCGGACTCGACGGTCGGGAGTTCTGCATCCTGAAGATCCGGACGATGCAGCCCGGCGGCGGCCCAGTACGACAGCTGGGCGTCAACCTGGATCATCCGTCCATCCCGCCGTTCGGCCGACTCCTGCGAGACCTCAAGCTGGACGAGCTGCCTCAGCTTTGGAACGTCATGCGCGGCGACATGGCACTGGTCGGACCGCGCCCATTGCCGATCGCGCTGGACGACGAGCTGCGGCGACGGCTCCCCGGATTCCAGGTCCGCGAGAGAGTTCGGCCTGGTTTGACCAGCATCGGACAGTTGTTGGTCGCGGACAACGGCGTCGGGAACGAGCTGACCAACGACTGGCACCAGCGCGCGATCGCGGAACGCCACTACGTCCAGAACAGGACATGGGCCTACGACCTGCTCGTTCTCGGGCTCTCCGCGGTCTATCTCACCAGGAAGCTCACCCGTCGCCTGTGGCCGAACCCGCGCGCTGCCCCCGGGCAGGCAACGGCGGTCCTGGGCGTTCCCATCAGCAACGCCGACTATGGCCAGGTCGTCGACCGCATTGCGGATTGGCGCGGCGACGACGAGGACCACTACGTCTGCGTCTGCCCGGTTCACAGCGTCGTCGAGGCCCAGCGCAGCCCGGAACACATGGCGGCACTCCAGGGCGCCGACCTCAACACGGCCGACGGCATGCCCGTCGTATGGGCGCAGCGTCTCCTCGGGAACCGGAATGCGACGCGCGTCTACGGACCGGATCTCACGCTCCGGGTCCTTGCGCGCGCGGCACGCGAAGGCTGGCGGGTCGGCTTCTACGGCAGCAGCCCGAGGGTCCTCGAGGCCTTGACCACGCGGTTGCAGGAGCGATTCGAGCATCTCCAGATCGGCCTGGCGATCAGCCCGCCGTTTCGGGAACTCACCGAGTCCGAGACGAAGGGCCACCAGGAGGCAATCCGCGCGGCACAACTCGACGTGCTCTTCGTCGGCCTCGGCTGCCCGCGCCAAGAACGGTGGATGGCGCGCCAGAGCGGCCTGCGCTGCGTGATGATCGGCGTCGGTGCCGCGTTCGACTTCCACGCCGGATCGGTGCGTCAATGCCCGCCCTGGTTGCAGCGCACGGGGCTGGAGTGGCTCTTCCGGCTGGCGATGGAACCCCGGCGTCTGTTTTGGCGCTACTTCTCGACCAACCCGGCCTACCTGATTCGGCTCGCGGGCCAGCTAGTCGCCCGACTGCTGGGCCGCAACTACCAGCGCTCGGATCGAGCCGATCGACTCCGCGAGGTGCAACCATGATGCAGCGCCGAAAGATCGCAATCTGCGTCGCGACGTTCCGGCGACGCGCGCTGCTCGGCCGCTTGCTGGACGGGCTCGCCATACTCGAGCTGCCAACCGGCTTCGACGTCGAACTCCGGGTAGTCGAGAACGACCGCGACGCAACGTGCCGCGTGCTCGTGCGGTCCTGGGCGCCCGCGAACGGCATCCGCCGGGTGCGCTACGACGTCGAACCCGAACGCAACATCGCGCTCGCGCGCAACCGCGCGCTCGACATGGGTGATGCGGACATGTTTGCCTTCCTCGACGACGACGAACAACCGGAGCCGGACTGGCTGGTCCAGCTGACTCGCCGCCTGCAGCGCGGCGACTGTGACGCGGTCATCGGCAACGTGGAGCCGGTGTACCCTCCCGCACCGCCCGACTGGGTCCAAAGGGCCGACTTGCACGCCAAGCGAGTCTCGAGCCGGCTGGGCCCCAGGTGCTGGCAGGGCACGAGAACGGCCAACGCATTGATCGACGGCCTCTGGCTCCGCCACGCCCGGTTCCGGCGCGACTACGGCCGCACGGGCGGCGAGGACACCGAGCTCTTTGCACGGCTCGTCGCCCGCGGAGCCCGGCTGGGATGGGCTCCCGAGGCCCGCGTTCACGAGGTCATCCACGAGGAACAGTGCCGGCTGCGATGGCTCTGGTCACGATATCGCCGCGCCGGGAGCGTCTACGAGCGCATCGTGGCCTCGTCGCGCCCCCGCGCGACGGCGCGCGCCGCACTGCGCATGGTTGCCGCCTTGATGCTGGCAGGAGTGAGCGTGCTGTCAGCTGGCTACCGCAGCCGCAGATTGTTCGTCACTGCCTGCCTTCGCGTCGCCAGTGCCATCGGCGGTTTGGAGCAAGTCTGGATCCGACGGTCGGACGCTCCAGCGTCGTCCTACCAAAGCGCGGGGTGCACGAGGTGAGAGTCGCGTTCCTGACGAACATCGTCTCCCCGTACCGGGCCCCGGTGTTCGACGAACTCGCCCGGACACCGGGCTGGGAGTTCCGCCTCTTCGTCAACGCGGAGAACGAGTTCGATCGCGACTGGCGCAACGTTCGGTCGGCAGCGCCCGTCACTCCGATCAAGACCCTGAGCATTCGGCGTACGGTGCGCACCGAACGGCCGGTGCCGTGCACCCAGCGCATCGCGCTCCACATCCCGCTGACGCTCGGCCGCGAGCTGACGCAGTTTGCCCCCGACGTGGTCATCAGTCTCGAACTGGGCCCCCGAACGGTGCTCGCAGCACTCTGGTGCCGTCGCCACGGCATTCCCCTCGTCGTCTGGTCGTATCAGTCTCGAGCCGCCACGTCGATGCGAGGACTCCTGCGCCGGGCAGCCCGCCGCTTTGTCCTGCGCCGCTGCCAGGCTGCGGTGGGAATGGGCATCCAGGCGCGGGAGGCGCTTCGACAATCGGGCGTGCCGGGGGAGCGGATCTTCGACGCCCCGAATGCCGCCGACTTCCATGCCATCGAACGCAGGATCCGTGCTGCGGACCGCCCAGCGCGCGTTGCCGACCTCAGAGCGCGCGTCGACGGCGACCGGGTGCTGCTCGTCGTCGGCCGCCTCGTGCCCATGAAGGCAGCACCAACGATCGTCAAGATCTGGCGCCGGTTGCCAGCGACGACCAGGGCCGGTTGGCGGCTCGTGTTCGTCGGGGACGGACCGCTGGCATCGCACGTTCGGGGCCTCGAAGCCGAAGGCATCGAGCACGTGGGCCAGGTGCCACCCGAGGTCGTGACGGACTGGCTGCTTGCCAGCGACCTACACATGTTCGCCTCGCTGGTCGATGTCTGGGGTCTGGTGGTCAACGAAGCGATGCAATGTGGCACACCGAGTCTCTGCTCGATCCACGCCGGATGCGCCGATGACCTGATCGGTCACGGTGAGAACGGTTGGCTGTTCGACCCGACCGACGAACACGAATGGACCCGGCAACTCGGCGAGTTGCTACAGCGCAGTGACCTGCACGAGGTCGGAGAGCGAGCACGACTTGCCGCGTCGCGCCTTCGACCCGAGTACATGGCCGAGGGCTTCCGCGACGCCGTCGCCCACACCATCCGCCCCGCAATGACGAGACGATTGCGCGCATGACGACCGTTGAATCCGACCTGAGACTCGTTTCGGCCGACGTCGCCATCCTCGACGACGACCCCGACTTCGTGCGTCTTGCGGAGGCGCTGCTGCAACGCAACGGCAATCGCTGCCGCACGTTCTCCGAGCCTGAGGAAGCCCTCGCGGAACTGGCGAAGCGGCCGGTCGACGTGCTGCTCCTGGACTACCAGCTCGAGGGTTGCCGCGGCACCGAACTCGTCCTGCCGTTCCGCAAAGCTGCCGAGAAGATGGAGATCATCTTCGTGACCGCCCACAGCTCGCCCGAGGTCGCGGTCTCGGCACTGCAGTCAGGCGCCAGCGACTTCCTGACGAAGCCGCTCGACGAGGGGCGACTGATCGCGAGCATCGCCAACGCGGTGAAGCATGCGGGACTCGTCGAGCGCGTGGCGCGCCTGGAGAGCCACGAACCCACGGACTTCGAGGGCATGGTCGGGCGGTCGCCGGCGATCCAGACCGTGTTTCGCACGATCGACAACGTTGCGCCCACGGACGTCGCCGTCATGGTCCGCGGCGAATCAGGCACTGGCAAGGAGCTTGCCGCGCGCGCCGTCCACACCCGGAGCAGGCGCAACAACGGTCCGTTCGTCGCGCTGAACATGGCGGCACTGCCCGAGAACCTCGTCGAATCCACCCTCTTCGGCCACGAGAAGGGTGCCTTCACCGGCGCTTCGGGGCGGCGACTCGGCGCCTGCGAAGAGGCCGCCGGCGGCACCCTGTTGCTCGATGAGATTTGCGAGATGCCGATCGACCTCCAGGCCAAGCTGCTGCGGTTCCTTCAGGAGGGCGTGTTCCGCCGGGTCGGCGGCAACCAGGACATCCGGAGTGATGCCCGCATCGTCAGCGCAACCAATCGTGACCCCTTGCACGAAGTCCGGGAGGGGCGTTTCCGCCAGGATCTCTACTACCGGCTCAACGTCGTTCCGGTCGACCTGCCGCCGCTGCGGGAACGCCAGGGCGACGTCGCACTGCTCGCCAACGGAATGCTGGCCGAGCTCAACGGGCGCTACGGTCGAGAGTTCGCTGGCTTCACCCCGAGCGCGTTGACCGCGCTCGAAGCGTACGACTGGCCCGGCAACGTGCGCGAGCTGCTTCACGTCGTGGAACGGGTGGCGGTCCTCAACGACGCGCGGGAGGTCACCGAGTCGATGCTGCCGCCCGAGGTACTGTCCCCAGCCCCGGCCGAAGTCAGTCTGCCGGAGCCCGGCCCGAACCCACATTCGATCACGGCTCGACCTCCCAGTCAGCCGCACGCAACATCTGCCGGGGACGGTCGCGGCAACGCGGCGCCGCCCGAGGATGAACCGATCGTTCCGCTCGACGAGCTCGAGCGCCGTGCCATCGAAAACGCCCTGACCAGGCTCGGCGGCTCCGTGCCGCGCGCCGCCGAGGCACTGCGGGTGTCGTAGGCGACGATCTACCGCAAAATCAAGACCTACGGGATCGATCGCGGCCGGTTCGCGCGCTGACGTGCACCCGTTGTGACCAGGCTCAGGAACAAGAGCTCCACGGCGACCATCACCGCGAGGGCGCCGACTGCGCCGGCTCGCCCGGCCACCAGCCACATTCCGAGCAGTCCGCAGGATCCTGCCATGAACCGCGCGAACGTCGCCCGACTGGCACCACCAGGCACCATCGTTTGAACGGCCACCGTCCCGATCGCACCCAGCCCCTCGAGCACCGCGAAGAGCGCGGCCAGTGGCAGCGCGCCGCCGACGCCTGCAAAGCCGGCCCCGAAAACGAACTCGCTCAGCTGCTCACCCGCGACCGTGACCGCGACCAGGACGCAGCATCCGAATCCTAGCTGCAGGGCGATCCCGCGACCGAGCGTCGTGGCCGGATCACCCAAACCGCCCCGACCGACCGCACGGGACAGGCGCGGCCGCAGCACGCCGGAGAGCGCCCCGGTGACCAGCCGCATCGGGCCGACCAGAGCAACTGCCGCGCCGAAGAGAGCGATCTCGGCAGTCGAGGCCACCAGCCCCAGGATCAACGGCTGGGTTCGCGACGTCACCGAGGTGATCGCCGAACCGGCGGCGAACGGTCGTGCGAGCTCGCGCAACGCATCGCGAGTCGAGCGTGCCGGCACGTTCGTCGTCGACGCACGATGCATTCGCATTGCCGCCGCCGCCTGGCCAGCAGACACCCCGAAGAAGAGCCATGTGATCGCCGCGTCACCGACCGGAGCGAGCCACAGGACCGTCAGCAGCGGCACCAGGGCGGCCACGCCATCGGCAAACACCGTCCGCTGTGCCTCGAAGTACGCCTGTCGAACCGCGCGCATGCCATCGGCCACGATCGATGCCCCGACCGCGCAACCGAAAGCCACGACCGTGAGGGCTCCAATGTCGAGGAAACCCGTGACGGGGAACGCGATCGCCACGCCTCCCAAAGCCACCAGGGTGCCGGCGCGTACGACGCGTCGCTGAGTCCACTGCGACGCGGCAGCCCGTTCGCCTTCCTCCAGGCCCGGCGCGATCGTCAACAGCGGCATCGCGAACAACGCGTTGGCGAAGGACGTCGACACGACCTCGATGGCCACGAGCATCACGAAGACGGCGTAGCCATCCGCGCCAGCGCAACGCGCGGCGACAACGCCGAGCAACAGCCGCCCGAGACTTCGCACCCCGGAGTCGAGAACGGCGGCGTGGGCATCGCCAAGGCACCTCATCGCGCGAACACCTCGATCAACTGACGCGCGTTCCGGTGCCAGGAGAACTCGGTCTCGACGACTTCACGCCCGCGGTGCCCGCGCACCCGTGGTTCGTGCCCGGCTGCAGCAACCGCCCCCAGCACACCGGCCAGCGCCTGGACGTCTCGCGGTGGCACCGCCCAGCCGATATCGTCGACGCTCCTGCCGACCGCCGACAAGCAGTCACCGAAGCCGCAGTCCTCGGACATCACGACCGGCGTGCCCGAGGCCAGCGCCTCGGCGTAGACCAGGCCGAATGCCTCCGACCAGGACGGCAGCGCGAACACGTCGGCCCAGACCATCCACTGACGCAGAGTGGCCGGTGCCATCGGGGCGTGCAGCACGATTCGGTCCGCCAGCCCGGTGCGGTCGATCAGCTGACGCAGGGTCAACGGTGGATCGACCACCAGGTGAAGCTCGGCATGGGACAGGTCGGGGCGGGCAGCGATCATCGAGAACGCCCGCACGAGCTCCTCCAGCCCCTTGCGTCGGTAGTAGTTCGCCGCAGCGAGGATCACGCAGCGCCCCTCGAGCTCGGGCGGGCGGGCGGTCTCTCGGGCGGCCCCGGCCGTCGGGGTCGTACCGTTGATGAGCAGTCCGGCGTGGGGTATCCGCGCTACGTTCTGCAGGTGATCGACCATCCGCGGGCCAACTGCGAACACCGCGCGAGCCCCTCGCGTCATGCGTCCGTAGTGCGCGGTCAGGACGCTTCCCGGCCGCAGGCGCATGACGTCGGCCGCCGAGTGCTCGATCACGCACCACGGGATCCCATGGCGGTTCGCGACGGCCTGCGCGAGCCCGGCCCATGGCAGCGCGCCGTGGACGACGATTCCTTCGGGCCGGGCCTCGTCCACGACCCGTGCCACCGCACGCCGCATGGCCAACCTGGCCCACCGATCGACGAGGCCCGGACACCGGCGCGCCAAACCGAACCGAACGCTGGGCGGGAACGCGAACGGAACCCGCGGCGCGTGAACGTCGACGTCACGGATCCGGTAGCGCAGCGGTCGCTCCGCGTGTCGCCGAGCCCGCCGAGAGAGCACGCCGGCCAGCCCCACGGCCGTCGGTCCGGGGGAGAACAACGTCATCTCGACACCCTGATCGCGTAGCGCCGCCGCCTGGAACGCGTGGAAGATTCCGAGCAGAGGCTGGCTCGGTCGCGGGGCTGCCATGGTCAGCATGAGCAGCCGCTTCATCCCGCGGCCCTCCCGGGCACGGCCGCCCGTGTGGCCAGCGCATCGGCGTAGACGCGCTCGAGCAGGCTCAGGTTGCGCTCGGGAGTGAATCGCGCTTCGTAGCTCGCGCGCGCGCCCTGGACCAGCCGCTCCCGCAACTCCGGCTGCGAGGCCACCCGGTCAAGCGCCCAAGCCAGACCCGCGGCATCGCCGATGGGCACGAGTAGCCCGTTCTCGCCATCGACGACGATCTCCGAGATCGGCCCCGTGTCGAAGGCGACCACCGGCACCCCCGCCGCGAACGCCTCGACCAACGTCATCGGCAACCCTTCGAACCAGAGCGACGGCAGGACCAGACAGAGCGCCTGACCCAGCTCTCGCGCGACCCGGTCGCGATCACAGCGACCGAGCCATTCGACGCCGCCGCGCGACCGGACACGGGCCTCGACCTCAGCCGCCAAGGGGCCGTCCCCCGCGATCCGCAGCTCCGCTTCGCGGCACTGCTCGAGCGCGGCGAGCATCGGCCGGACCCCCTTCTCGTGACTCAGGCGCCCGAGAAACAGCGCCGCACGCCGCCCCGCCGGCGTTGGCACCTCGGCGGCAAAGCGCGGCAGGAAGTTGGGCTTGATCGCCAGCTTTTCGGCCGGGAGTCCCGCCCGCGCAAACCCCTGCTTGGCGAAGTTCGAGAGGACGATGAACCGATCGACCTTCGTCTGCCAGGTCCGGACGAGTCGATGCACGAGGTTGGTCGCCCCCACGGTCGCGGTCGCGAGCCGACTTCCGCGATAGCAGCCGCGCGCCACGCCGGGCCACGGAAAGGCACTCCCCGCGCAATCGACACAGATCTTGCCGCCGCGAAAGAACGTCCCGGCCGGACATACCAGCCGGTAGTTGTGGAGCGTCAGAACGGTCGCGGATCCGGCCCGCCTGGCCGCACGAATCACCGCCGGTGACAGCTGCGGCATGGTGTTGTGGAAGTGCGTCACATCCACCTCGTGTTCGCGCACCAGCGCGGCGATGCGTCCTGCAGCCTGCCGGTTCCAGATCGCGCGAACGCCGTTCCTCAGCGGTGTCCCATCGTCGACGTCGTCGTTGTGGACCACGAACGTGCGAACTTCATGCCCTGCGTCCCGCAGCATGCGGGCTTCGGCGCGGAAGACGACGTCTTCACCGCCGGGCTGGCGGTACTCGTTGTGAACGATGAGAACTCGCATGTTGATCGATCAGCCTCACTCAAGTTGCGAGGGATTGCCGCAATCTGAGAGACCCGCGGCACCCGTCAGCCACGCCACCGGAAGGACGCGCCCGACTCCCGTCGAGCCGGACGAATCGACAGCAGCGCCGTCCGCTCAAAAGCAACCCGCGTGCCATCCCGACCTCGCGATGCAGCGCGACCCAGCCATCTCGGCCCGCGGCTGGGCAGCGATCGTGCCCTCCCAACTCTCGAACGTCGGCGCTACACCGAGCCGAGGTGCAGGTAGACCGCGTTCGACGTCGAGATTCCGGCCGCGTTGCCCGCGGACGGGTCGAGCGCGATGGACTGGCAGAACAGGTTGGCTCCGAGGAAGGCCGTGGACGTCGAGATCGCGTAGGGAATCACAACGCTACCCGCGGTCGGTGCGACGAGGCCGAGGCTGACGGTGCCGGTGAGGCTGACGTGTGCGGCGCATCCGGGCATCCCGAAGGCCGCGAGATCCGTGCCGGCGACGTCGGCTTCAAAGCTCACCAGCGTGGTGGCGAACGTCGCCGTGGCGGCGAGGTTGGACGTGGTCAGGTCGACCGTGGTGCCGAGCAGCGGGCGCTGTGCGGCGTCGAGCCCCGGAGCTCCCACGCCGTAACAACCGACGCCGTATGGCGCGGTGCTTGCTTCGTTTGGCAGGACTCCGGGGAAGATCGCGGCGTCCATGTAGGCATCCGACGCGGGGTCGGACGCGACCGCGACGATCGCTGCCGAACCGGCCGCAACCACGGTCGCCGTGACCTCGAGTGCCACGGAAGTGGCCGCGGGCACGACCAACGTCGCGGACGGCTGCACGAGCACGGCGTTCACAGCGAAGAACTCGAGCTGGTAAGACACCGGTGACGAGGTCGCGTTCTCGACCTCGACGCGCGCCACGATCGGGGCACCCGGCGTCGCGCGCCCGGTCCGCCGCTCGACCTGAACGGCAAACGTGGCGGGCGAGTTGTCGACGCTCTGGAGGTCGCCAGCCGACTGATCGACAGGCTTCGTGATCGGCCCGCCGTTGAGTGTCACGGTAGTCAGATCCGTTCCCAAAGGAACGATCACCGCATCCGCGATGGTCGAGACACTGTCCTGGCACGTGATCTCCGCGAGCGTGAGTTCCTGGACTCCGAAGTCGGCGACGAACACGCGGGCGCACCCGGTCCGCGCCAGTTGCCCGTTGACGTACTGGAGTTCGTAGTTGCTCCACGTACTCTTCAGGAAAGCATCCGGCACGTTGTTGCTGTTGCCGTCGTCGAACTCGACGACCCAACGGTTACCGGCGTTCGGGTAGCCGCAGTTGCCGACCTCGACGCCCTCGGGCGGCCCCGCCGGTGTCCGATAGCGCGCTTCGTAGCGATCAGCTCCACGGCTCGGCCCGGACGGGTCCGGCACGCAGACCAGCACCAGCTCTTCGCCCTGCTCGTCGACCAACGGAAACGTGTTGCAGGTCCCGCTCTCGTAGCCGACCGGCCTGGCGTTCCACGAATCGACGGTCCCGTCGTTGTCGAGGTCGTAGTCGAGCGGCGGCTGCTCACGAAGCGGACCGAGGAAGTGCGCGTAGCCGTTCGGCGGGCACGTGACCGGAAACGTAATCAGCGACTCGCCGGGCACCGCCGGGAACCCCGTGCCGGTCGGGGTCAACGTGATGTCGAGCGCGAAACTGTTGTTGCCTTCGCTGTGGCCCGTGAACCAGTGCAGGCCCGCCTCCAGCGTGCCCGAGCTGCTGCCCATGGGCACACCCGTGACCTCGCCGGTGGCCGTGCTCGTGTAGGTGTAGGTCTGGTCGAGGCACACGGTGACGGCGAAGTCGGCGTGACCGCGACCGTACAGCCAGAGGCCGTTGCCGCAGTAGAAGCCGTTGAAGCCCTGCGTACTCCAGCCCGACGCGACGATCTGGATCGTCTGGCCGGCACTGACGTTCCAGAGGGTTCGCCCCCAGCCATGCCAGGTCGCCGTGCCGCCACTCGGCTGGGCGGTCACGTCACGCCAGTCCCAGATGCCGTGGTAGGGCCCCACACTGAGGGATGGGATCCCCGAGATCGAGCACGCCGAGCTGACTCCGAACGAGGCGGAGCCTTCGAGAATGGGATTGCCGGTTTGCGCAACGAGCTGGATCGCGCCGAAAAGGAACAAGGCCGGGAACAAGAACAAGGCGGGGAGCCTTCTCACGGTTCGTTTGCGGTTCACTCCCTATCAGCATCCGGCGGAAGGAATCCTTGCAGGAGAATCGTGAAAACCCGACAGAGTGATCGCGCCGCCCCCGAGCGCGGGATTTTCTGAGTCCCCTCGCACCCGCCCGGTCTAGTAGCGGCGTGCAGACGGTGGAACAGCAGTTCGAACGGTTTCGGCAGCAGGCCGATTCCGAGGCCCTGGCCGAGGTGTTCGATGCCGTTGGGTCGGAGTTGCTGTTGATCGCCGGGCATGTCGCGGCGGGGAGTGCGGAGGATCTCGTGCAGGCGACGTTTCTCGACGCCATCGAGCAACGGGATCGATGGGACGGATCGCGGCCGCTACGGCCGTGGTTGATCGGGATTCTGGTCAACCATGCGCGTGCTGGTCGGCGCGCCGCGGCGCGGCGGATCGACCCCGAACGGTTGTCGCGAAGCAGCGAACCCTCGCCGCTCGAGGCGCTGGCTTCGGACGAGTTTCGCGAGCAGTTCGCGACCGCAATGGAGTCACTGCCGCAGCCGATGCGCGTGGCGTTGACGATGCGCCTCGTACACGGGATGTCGCCGACGACGATCGCGCACACCCTCGGCTGCCCGATCGCGACGGTCAAGACACGACTGCAGCGTGGCCGCGAGTGGCTGCGCAACGCGCTGCCTGCCGGTGTCGCGCTCGGCGCTGCGAACGCGCTGCTCACGGATACCTCGCTCGCCGCGGCCCGAGCGGTGGTCGTCCAGCGCGCGGGTGAGATCACGATTGCCACGGCAGCGGCTGGCACCGCGAGCGCGACCACGGGCACTGTTCTGTTCGGAGGATTGATCATGAAGAAGGTCCTGATCGGCGGCGTCGCCCTGTCGGGTCTGCTCGCCGCGTTCTGGTTGTGGCGGGGTGCGGCGGAACCGGAAGCCGCCGTGCCATCATCGACAACGGACGTCACCGCGAGTTCGCCCGATGGCAATTCGCCGGCCTTGAACGTTGATCGGATCGACGACCTCACGGCCTCCGCGCCGCTGCGCCGCGAACCGGGAGCGAACTCGCCGACGACAGTGCGTGGCACGGCGCAGCTCGAGTTCGTCTGGCGCGGCGACGAGACACCCGTAGCCGGACTCCAGGTGCACGTCCACCCGGCGAACGGCGATGCCGTCCGCGACGCCACCCTGATCCGGACCAACCGCCAGGGCCGCGTCACGGTCACGGACCTCACACCGGGCGACTACACCGTCTACGGCCACCATGTCCTTCACAACTTCGCCGTGGCGGCTGGCGAACCCGAGACCGAACGTGTCGTAGTGAAGCCGTTCGTGAGCTTTCGGGGCCGGGTCGTCGATGAACACGGCACGGGCATCGCGGGCGCTGCGATCTGCTGGGATCACCTGGGAACGGACGCCGAGCTACCGGAAGTCGTGGCGACGACGGACCGCGAGGGCAACTTTCGCGGCCACCTGTGGAACGGCGGCGAGCTCTGGGCTCGCCACCGCCGCTTCGTGCGCAGCAACACACAACGCCTCCTGCCCGGCGACGACGAGGAGATCCGGATCGAACTGCGAGAACACGACGCGACCCTGCACGGCACGGTCTACCGCGCCGATCGCCGCCCCGCGGCAGACACCCTCGTCGCGCTCCTCGAAGTCGGCCCGAAGAATCGCGGCGGCCCCATTGCTGTCCGCACGAACGCTCGCGGCCAATTCTCCTGCGACGAGCTGCCGACGGGTCGGCTGTTGCTGATCGCGCGAGCGGACGGCCACGCGCCGACGCCGTTCGAGTTCACACTCGCGCCGGGCGAAGACCGTCAGCTCGACATCGAGCTCGACCGCGGCGGCTCCGTGTTCGGCCACGTTCTGTCGAGCGCGCCGGCACGGAACGGCGGACTCGTCACTGCCTGGCCCACTTGGATCGCAGAAGTCCACTTCGCAGCGCGCTTCGGCCAGGCCCGCACCACGACCGCGGCCGACGGCGCCTATCGCCTCGATCACGTGCCCGCAGGCCGCGTCCGCCTGCGCGCCAGTGCGGTGCACGGCGACGCGGAGGTGACGTTGGGTGCTGGTGACGAAAGCCGCGTCGACCTCGGCGCGGCGGCGACCGGGGCGATCCACGGCCGGCTCGTCGACGGCGACGGGCAGCCAATCAACGGCTGGTGGGCACTGGCCTATTCCGAAGACACGGGCAAGGGCCAGAGAGCGCAGATGGGACGGGACGGCGAGTTCACGATTCCGGACCTGCTGCCCGGCACCTACCGCGTCGCCGCGATGCCCACTTCCATGTCGTCGGGTGAACCGTGGATCGAACGCACCGGAGTGCGCCCGGGCCCAGGCGAGTTGGAGCTCGTCGTCGCCTGCCGGCCCGAGGACGGCGCATTCGTGCACGGCATCGCGCTCGATGCGACGGGTCGCCCCGCGGAACGCGTCGCCGTGAGTTGGCGCACTACAACGCCGGGCGTGGCGCCCGCAGCGTGGCGCAGCTCGCATCCCGAGGTCGACCAGAACGGGAGATTCGAGGTCGGACCGCTGCCGCCCGGCGACTACGAACTCGGCATTCACGTGCAGGGCACCGGCCACCAGCAGCTCGGCAATCGCCGACTAGCCCGGCGCGAGCGACTCGACCTCGGAACCATCCGCATGCCGGGCAAGGGCCGCATCCACGTACAGTTCGCGCGCCCGGATGGCACCGTCGTGCTGCCGGCCCAGCTCTCGGCCAGCGACCGCGCCGGCAACTTCACACGGGACTTCGAACAGGCCGACGGCTGGCTCACCGCGGAGGTGCTCGCCGGGCACTACACCATCAAGGCCTGGGGCGCGGACTACGCACCGTGCAGACAAGAGCTCACGGTCACCGCCAACGCCGAAGCGCGACAGCGCTTCCTCGTCACCGCCGCGCCGACCGTGACGTTCGAGTTCACGCAGATCGGCGCCGCGACGGACGAACACTGGACCGCCGGCATCGTGCTCAAGATCGCGACGGCAACCGGCGAGCCGGTGCAGTCGCGCTGGATCTCGATCGATTCACGCGGCGCGTTCCCCTGGCGACGTGGGCTACTCCCAGGCAACTACGAGTACGCCGTCGAGGACATGCAGCGCGGCGAGATCGCCACGGGCAAGTTCTCGGTCGCGGGCAACGGGCCGACCCGCATCGCAATCGAGCTGCCGAGCAATCGCTAGCTCAATTGATCTGTAACGCGTCGCTCGCGCTGAGCTGCAGCGGGTTGGAACTCTCCAACCAGAAGAACTGCGAGAACAACGTGAACGAGAACCCAGGCGTCGGCAACGGCCAGACGATCTCGCCGTTGGCGTCGGAGAACAGGAAGCTCGTCGCGACGATCTGGTTGGGGTCGATCCAGAGGTCGATGCCCTGGAGCGGGGTGCCGGGTGCCGAGCCGAACGCGAACACGATCGCGCCGAGCGTATTGGCCGGCGCGCGCGTGCACGCGAGGCCGAAGTTCGGGTTGTTGAGTGTCGCGTCCGCGACCGCATGGATCGTCGGGTGACCCGCG
The DNA here is from genome assembly GCA_024743115.1 of bacterium. Lineage (GTDB taxonomy): Bacteria > Planctomycetota > UBA1135 > UBA1135 > UBA2386 > JAGQRA01. The sequence continues at coordinate 132,049 of JANSXC010000019.1, forward strand.
ACGCCCGGCGACGGACCGCCGTAGCGCGTCGTGTTTGCGGGGATCAGCGCGAACTGCCCCACCCACGTCTCGTCGCCACCGCCGTTCTGCGACTGGGCCGCGTTCGCGGTAACGGGCAGGTCGACCGAGAACGTGATGCCCGCGACGGTCACGTCACCGGCACCGGTCGCATGCAAGTGCCAGACGCCGTCGTAGTCGGTGCCGCCAACGAAGCCGCCGTAGTAGAGTTGCTTCAGGTCCGGGCTGAAGCGCGCCAGGAAACCGTCGTTGCCGGCGCGCAGGCGCCGGTCCGCGCCGGGAGTCGAAGGCATCGTGCTGCTCACTTCGGTCCAACCGCTGATCACGATCTCGTCACCGCTGTCGACGGCGATCGCGAGTCCCTGATCCCAGAACGAACCACCGAAGTAGCTCGACGCGGTCAGCCCGGCGGCCCCCGCCATCGTCCACGCACACACGCACACTCGCTCGCGCACACACTCACACGCACACTCACACACGCACGCACGCACGCGCACTCACCCACACACGCACGCACGCGCACGCACGCACGCACGCAC